>DATDNF010000048.1:0-73736 GCA_036518435.1 Geobacteraceae bacterium | reverse complement strand
CGATACGTGCCGCCCCGTCCCCCAGATTGTCGGCGGTCTGGACGTTGAGGCCCGATTCCGCCAGGAGCCGCTTCCCTTCCTCAACCTGGGAGCCGTCCATCCGCACGACGATGGGGAGGGTGCAGTGGACCTCGGAGGCCGCCTCGATGATCCCCTGGGCGATGACGTCGCAGCGCATGATGCCGCCGAAGATGTTGACGAACACCCCCTTGACGTCGGAATCCTGGAGGATGATCTTGAACGCCTCGGCGACCTTTTCCCGGGTGGCTCCCCCCCCCACGTCGAGGAAATTGGCGGGCTCGCCGCCGAATTCCTGGAGGACGTCGAGGGTCGCCATGGCAAGCCCCGCGCCGTTCACCATGCAGCCGACGTTCCCCTGCAGCTTGATGTAGGAGAGGTCGTACTTGCCGGCGTTGATCTCCAGGGTGTCGAGCTGGGAGTAGTCGAGCATGTCGGGGTATTCCCGGTGGCGGAACAGGGCGTTGTCGTCGAAGTTGATCTTGGCGTCCATCGCCATCAGCCACCCCGCCTTGGTCACCACCAGCGGGTTGATCTCCACCAGGAAGCAGTCCTTCTCCAGGCAGGCCCGGTAGAGGTTGAGGATCAGGTCGACGCAGTCCTCGCAGACGCTCCCCTTGAGCCCCAGGGCAAGGGCGATCTTGCGCGCCTGGTAGGGGCGAAGCCCGGTGAACGGGTCGATGGAGAGGACGTGGATCTTCTCCGGCGTTTTCTGCGCCACCTCCTCGATCTCCACTCCCCCTTCCGCCGAGGCGATCAGGCAGTAGCGGGAGGTTTCCCGATCCAGCGTAAGGGAGAGGTAGAACTCCCGGGCGATCTCCACCGCCTCTTCCACCAGGATGCGCCGCACCCTGAGCCCTTCCGGGCCGGTCTGGGGCGTTACCAGCTTCCGGGTGAACAGCTCCTTTGCCAGCTCCTGCGCCTGCTCCGGGTGATGGACCAGCTTGACGCCCCCCCCCTTGCCGCGGCCGCCGGCGTAGATCTGGGCCTTCACGACGCACCGCCCCCCCATCTCCTTGGCGGCGCGCTCTACCTGGTCCGAGGTGAGGGCCACCCGGCCGCGCGGCACGGGAATGCCGTACGCACTCAGGATCTCCTTGGCCTGGTACTCATGGATGTTCATGGCTGCTCCTGTTTTTAGTGATAATAAAATTATTTTACCAGTAACATAAAAATGCGGGGAGGGCAATGGGTATTTTTATATGCTCTCGATGAACAACAGGGCGGGGTCTTCCAGGTAGCGCGCCACCTTGACGAGGAAGCGCGCGGCGTCCACCCCGTCCGTTACCCGGTGATCGAAGGTGAGGGAAAGGTGCACGACTTTGCGAACCCGGACGGCGCCGGCTACCACCCAGGGGCGGTCGGCGATCCTGCCGCACCCCAGGATGGCCGCGTCCGGGTAGTTGATGATCGGGGTCGAGTAGGTGCCGCCGAAATGACCGTAGTTGGTGATGGTGAAAGAGCTCCCCTTCAGCTCCTGGAGGGTAATGGTGCGCGTCCTGGCTCGTTCGCCGAGCTTTTGCAGCTCCTCGGCGAGCTCCAGCGCCGATTTGGCCGCCACATCCCGGATCACCGGCACCATCAGCCCGTCCGACGTATCGACCGCGATGCCGATGTTGCAGTACTTCTTCAGGACGATCTCCCCCCGCTCCTCGTCCACCGAGCTGTTCAGCAGCGGGTGTTCGGCGAGGGCGTGCTGCACCGCCTTGATGATGAAGGGGAGGAACGTGAGGTGGACCCCGCGGCTCAGGAGCTCCCGTTCTTCCCGGCTCTTCAGCTCCCAGAGCTCGGTGACGTCCGCCTCCTCCATGGCGGTGACGAAGGCGGTCTGCCGCTGGGACTGGAGCAGGTTGCGCGCGATGGTGCGGCGCATCCCCCGCAAGGGGAGGCGCTCCACGGTCCCGTAATCGCCGGCCGCGGTTTGCGCGGGGGGGGTAGCGGCCAGGAGGTCTTCCCGGGTGACGCTCCCGCGCGGGCCGCTCCCCGTCATCCCTTCCAGGGATATCCCCATTTCCCGTGCCAGTGCCCGCACCTGCGGGGTGGCAAGCGGCTCCTTGCGCGGCGCCGACTCTTCCGGCTCGGGGAGGGTGCCGACGATCCCCGCGGAGCGGGGGCGTTCCTCGTGCAGCTGTTCCCCCTCCTCGGCAATGGTGAGGAGGATGGCGCCCACCCCGACCATCGCCCCTTCCGCCTGGTGGAGCCGCACCACCCGTCCCCGGCGTGGGGAGGGGACCTCCACCACCGCCTTGTCGGTCTCCACCTCCGCCACCCCCTGGTGTTCGGCGACCTGGTCCCCTTCGCGAACCAGCCATTTTCTGAGCTCGGCCTCGGTGATCCCTTCGCCGAGGTCGGGGAGCTTGAAGTCATAGGGCATGAGAGGCTCCTGTGGACAGAAAGGACGTAAAGGGCACAAAAGGACATAAATGACCTCACTTTGTCCTCTTCGTCCCGAGTGTCCTTGCTGTCCCTGGTTTGTCAGTATTTCAAAATCTCGTCCAGCGCCGCCCTGATCCGCTCCACCGACGGGAGGTAGTGGTCCACCAGTTTCGCCAGCGGGACTGTCACGTCGGGGGCCGCCACCCGCAGGACCGGCCCCCGGAGGTGGAGGATCGCCTCCTGGGCGATGGTGGCGGCAAGCTCGGCGCCGAGACCGCAGGTGAGCGGCGCCTCCTGCACGATGACCGCCCGACCGCTCTTTTTCACCGAGTCGAGGACCGTCTCCGCGTCGAAGGGGGAAAGGGTGAGAAGATCGATCACCTCGGCGTCGTACCCTTCCGCGGCCTTCATAGCCCGTTCCAGCATGCTTCCCCAGGCGATCACGGTCACCGCTCCCCCCTCGCGGGCGATCCGCGCCTTCCCCAGCGGCACGGCGTACTCCCCTTCGGGTACCTCCTCCCGGATCATCCGGTAGAGCCTGGTCGGTTCCAGGAAGATGACCGGGTCCGGGTCCCTGATGGCGGAGAGGAGGAGCCCTTTGGCAAGGTACGGACCGGAGGGGGCCACCACCTTGATCCCGGGCATCTGGCAGAAGAGGGCCTCGGTGCTTTCTTCGTGGAGCTCCGGCGCCTTGATCCCGGCGCCGTAGGGGGTGCGCACCACCAGCGGGCAGCTGTAGCGCCCCCGCGAGCGGCTGCGGAGCCGGGCTGCGTGGGAAAATATCTGGTCCATTGCCGCGTAGATGAACCCCATGAACTGGATCTCCGCCACCGGCACAAGCCCGTAGGCCGCCATGCCGATCGCCGCCCCGACCAGCGCCGATTCGGAGAGGGGGGTGTCGATGACCCGCTGCGGGCCGAAAGCGTCCTGGAGCCCCTCGGAGATCCGGAACACCCCACCGTCCTTCCCCACGTCCTCGCCGAGGAGGACCACCCGGTCGTCCCGCGCCATCTCTTCCCGGAGGGCGAGGTTGATTGCCTGGACCATGTTCATTTGCATGGTAAAACCTCGATCAGACTTGTCGGACCTGTCGGACTTCAAGCTCTTCCCGCTGTCGTTGCTGCCGCGGGCTCAAGTTTGCGCAGGCAAAATCGAACATCTCCCCCGGCTCCGGCGGCGGGGCGCTTTCCGCTTCCCGGACCGCCTCGTCGATGGTTCCCCGTGCCCGCTCCCAGGCCTCGTTCTCGTCCGCATCCGACCAGAGCCCTTTCCGTTCCATGAAGAGGCGCAGCCGCAGGAGCGGGTCCCTGTTCCGCCATTCCTCCACCTCGGCATCCGGCCGGTAGCGGCTGGCGTCGTCGGCGGTGGTGTGGTCGGCGAGGCGGTAGGTGAGGCACTCGATGAAGGTCGGCCCCCCGCCGCCCCGCGCCTTCTCCAGCGCCGCCCCGGTGGCGCGGCAGACGGCGAAGACATCGTTGCCGTCCACCTGGACCCCTTCGAAGCCGTAGGCCCAGGCCTTCCGGGCGAGGGTTTTTGCCGCGGTCTGCCGCTCAACCGGCACGGAGATGGCCCACTGGTTGTTCTGGCAGATGAAGACCACCGGGAGCCCGAACACCCCCGCCATGTTGAATGCCTCGTGGAAGTCCCCCTTGGAGGTGGCGCCGTCCCCGAAATAGGCGACCACGGCACACCGGTCTCCCCTTAGTTGGGCGGCCAGGGCTGCGCCGGCCGCGTGGGGGAGGTGGGTCCCCACCGAGACGCAGATCGGGAAGACATCGAGGTCGTCGGGGGACCGCATCCCCCGCTCGTCCCCGGCCCAGTACCGGAACAGGAGGGGGATCGGATAGCCGAGGGCGATCTGTGCCCCCATCTCTCTGAAGGAGGGAAACACCCGGTCTTCCTTGCCGATGGCGAGGGCGCTCCCTACCTGGGCCGCCTCCTGCCCGAGAATGGAGGGGTAGGTGCCGATCCTCCCCTCCCGCTGGAGGGTCAGCGCCCGCTCGTCGAAGGCGCGGGCCAGGACGAGAAGCTCGTAGATCCGCCTGATTTCCTCGTCGGGAAACGGGGGGAGGAGCGCCTCGTCCGCGTTGCCCCGGGGATCGAGGACCTCGATGCGCTTCACGGTCATTGAATCGATGATGTATTCGGCCATGGAGACAAGCTTAGCACGGGAAAGGCGGGAGTCAACGGGAGGGCGGGGGTTCGCCCGCCTCATTCACCCCGTACCGGTCAGTTTCCGCAGGTAGGCGTGAATCCGTTTGGCGTTGGTCCCCGCGTCGCTCACCCCGACCCTGGAGACCGAGCGGATATCCGCCAGGGAACGATTGCCGGCGGAAGTGACGCGGATCACGATGTCGTCGGTGAACCCGAACCAGAAGGTGGTGTCGGTCGCCTCGATCCGCCCCTCTGCGGGAACGGCGGCGACGATCTTCCACCCCATCCGGCGGGCTGCGTCGAGGGCCTGATCGAAGGCCTGGGGGTACGTGAGGTCGAGTACCGCGGTTTTCAGGTCGGGATAGGCGGCCCGCTGCTTGATCGCGATCTCCGCTCCTCCGTATGCGGCCGGATTGGGGGCATCCTTGCGGAGAGGGAGAATCGCCACGAATTGGGGCGGGTTGCCGACGTCGGTGGTGATGTCGTGGATGCGCGGCAGACGTTGAGCGGTCAGTTTCCATTGGAGAGGTACGGAGAATGCGGCAATCCCGATTGCCAGCCCGGCCAGCGCCAGGATGGCGTCGAAAAATCGTCTCCTCCTGCCGGCCGCGATGAGGGCGCCCAGCGATGCCGCGGCCGCGGCCAGGCCGCACCATGCGCCGTACCTGAGAAGCGCGAAGCCGGTGCGGAATTGCCACAGCCCGAGGCGGTAGCCGAACCCGGCGCCTGCCAGGACGATCACCGCGACGAGCGCGAGTCCCCCCCCGGGGACGAGCAGGAACGGACGGCGTGACCCTGTTCCCGGCCGGATGCCGCTTTTGTCGCGTGGTGCCATCGTTTCACCTCCAAGAGCGTTGTTACCAACACTATAGTGCGAAACGGAAAGTTTGCAAGGTAAGTGGCGGCGCGGCCGAATTGCGGTACATTGTTAGGGACCGGAACGAATGCGCAGGCGCCGGTGGAAACGGCCGCCAGCGGGGAGGGGATCATGGAAAAGGTCGTCGTTGTCGCTGCCCTGAGGACACCGTCGGGAAGGCTGCTCGGCCGGCTCTCGTCGGCAAGCGCCCCCCAGCTCGCGGCCCGGGTGATTGCGGAACTCGTCAGGCGAAGCGGGATACCTCCCGACTGGGTGGACGAAGTCATCATGGGAAACGTCATCTCTGCCGGGATCGGCCAGAGTCCGGCGCGCCAGGCCGCACTCCTGGCGGGCCTGCCGGCTAAAACGGCAGCAGTGACGGTCAACAAGGTCTGCGCCTCGGGGATGAAGGGGGTGGCACTTGCCGCCCAGGCGATACAGCTCGGCGAGGCCAGGATCGTGGTGGCCGGCGGGATGGAGAGCATGAGCAACGCCCCCTTCCTGCTGCCGGAGATGCGGCGGGGAAAGGGCTTCGGTGACGCTGCGGCGGTCGATGCCATGGTCCGTGACGGGCTGTGGGACTGCTACAACCAGGCCCACATGGGGGCGCTCTGCGAGCTGACCGTGCAAGAGCGGGGGATCAGCCGTGAGGACCAGGATCGCTTTGCCATGGAGAGCCACGTGAAGGCGGCTGCAGCCGCCGACAATGGCCGGTTTGCGGCGGAGTTGGTGGCGGTGCGGGTGCGGAAGGGGGACGAGGAGGTGGTAGTCGAGCAGGACGAAACCATCCGCCGGGATACCACCCTCGCCAGGCTCGCGGCCCTGAGGCCCGCCTTCGCGGAGAACGGAACCATCACCGCCGGCAACGCGCCGGGGCTGAATGACGGTGCGGCCGCTCTCATCCTCATGTCGGGGAACGAGGCGGCTCGGCTCGGGCTTTCGCCGCTTGCCGAGATCGTCGGCTGGGCCGCTGCCCACGTCGATCCGAAATGGTATCCGATCGCCCCGGTCGGTGCGGTGCACAGGCTCCTGGAAAAGACGGGCCTGAAGCTCGCCGACTTTGACCTGGTCGAAGAAAACGAAGCCTTTGCTGCCCAGGCGCTGGCGGTGATCGGCGAGCTCGGCCTCGATCCCACCATCGTCAACGTCCATGGCGGCGCCATTGCCCTCGGCCACCCGATCGGGGCGAGCGGGGCGCGGCTCGTCGTGACCCTGATCCATGCCCTGCGGCAGAGGGGGAAGCGGCTCGGGCTGGCTACCCTCTGCCTCGGCGGCGGGGGTGGGATGGCGATGGCGGTGCGGGCCTGCTGAAGGGGTGGGGAATCAGCCGAGCTCCCGTACAGCGTCGAGAAGGTCGCCGAGGGGGAGACCTTCTCGTACCGGGGTGCCGAAGGTATCGGCGCTGCTGCGGCGGTAGAGGTCGAAACGGGGCTGGCGCTCGCCGTCCCCATCTTTGACGAGCCTGGTCGCAATGATCCCCGCTTCGGCGAGCTGGGGCTGGGAGCAGGAGTTGGGACAGCCGGACATGGCCCAGGAGAGGCATTCTCCCTCTGTGCCCATGGCTTCCAGCACGCTCGCCGCCACGTCGCGGGTCGGGGCGAGCCCCATCCGGCACTCGTGGCTGCCGGGGCAGACGCGGAATGTGACCCGCTCCTCGCGGGCGGTACCGTGAAATCCCGCCTCGGCAAGGGCCAGGGCCGCTTCCTGTCGGGCATCCTCCCGAAGGAGGAACGCCACGTTCTGCTCGCAGGTGAGAACCAGAAACCCTTCCGCATGGCGGCTGGCGATCTCCGCGAGCTTGGCCAATCGGGAGGCCGACAGTTCGCCGGCGAAGACCCCGGCCTCCAGGGGCGCCGCCACCGGTGCCGGCGCCGTCGGGGTGAGCTGCTTGGGGAAGCCGTCGGGGAGAGGGAGGGGTGATTTGCCCGCAAGCTCTTCCCGGATGAGTGCCCGTACGCCATCTTCTCCCCGTTCCCTGACCAGGTGCTTGAGGCGCTTCCCCTGCGGGGTGTGGCGCCGGTAAATCGTGACGGCCGCCTCGACGAGCGGGATGATCCTTCCTTCCGGCACACCTTCCTCGAGGAGGAAGCCGGGTTGCGGCTCGCGTCCCAGCCCCCCTGCCGCCCAGACGTCGTAGTGCGCCTCGCCCTCGCGGGTCCCCGCCAGCACCAGCCCGAGGTCCTGGATCAGGTGACGGGAGTCCCGCGAGCCGGCGTTGACGGCGATCTTGAACTTTTTCGGGAGCCCTTCGAAGTGGGGGTTCTGGGTGAAATGGTGGTGGAGCTTGCGCGCCAGGACCTGTGTCGCGGGAAACCCTTCGAGGAAGGGGGTGCTGCAGACGATACCCCGGACCGCGCCGCCGCACGCCCCGCGTGAGGTGAGCCCCACGGCGGCGAGCATCCGGCCGATCTCCGGCAGGGCATCCCCTTCCACCCAATGGAGCTCTATGCTGGCACGGCTGGTGAGGTGAAGGGCGCCGCGGGCGAACCGCTCGGCGATCTCGGCCACCTTGAGCGCCTGCTCAGCGGAAAGAACCCCCCCCGGCACCTTCACCCGCTGCATGTAGTAGCCCTGCTGCTTCTGCTCGTATGCTCCCTCAATGCGCAATTTCTGCGGGTCAAGCGTCATGGTCCGCCTCGTTCAGTGGAATGAAAACCACATGATAGTACGGCCGCACCTTCCTGTCAACCGGTGAAGCTCAGGTGAACGCCCGCACCCCCAGGACCTGCTCGCCGATGATCAGCTTCTGGATCTGGGAGGTCCCCTCGTAGATGGTGGCCACCTTGGCGTCCCGCAGGTAGCGCTCCACCGGGCAGGCGTTGGAGTAACCGTAGGCGCCGTGGATCTGGATGGCGTCGGTGGCCACCCGGACCGCCGCCTCGCTGGCGAAGTACTTGGCGATGGAGGTCTCCAGGGTGCTCTCCACCCCCCGGTCCTTCAGCTCCCCCGCCCGGTAGACCAGGAGCCGAGCTGCGTCGCGGTCCACCACCATCCGGGCGATCATCTCCTGGACCAACTGGAAGGAGGCGATCGGCCGGCCGAACTGCTTTCTCTCCCGCGCATGGGCGACGCAGGCGTCGATGCAGCCGGTCATGATCCCGACGCAGCCGGCGGCCACGCCGTAGCGGCCGTTGTCCAGGCCCGCCATGGCGATCCGGAAGCCGTCCCCCGCCTCTCCCAGGAGCGCATCGCCCGGGATGTGGCACTCCTTGAAGGCGAGCCCGGCGGTGTTCGACGCCCGCAGCCCCAGCTTCCCCCTGATCTCCATGGCGGTGAAGCCGGGGGTTCCGGTTTCCACGAGGAAGGCGCCGATCCCCCGGTGCCCCGGGGCTGGGTCGGTCCGGGCGAAGACGACGGCCACGTCCGCCACCCCGCCGTTGCTGATCCAGGTCTTGGTGCCGTTCAGCACCCAGCTGTCCCCCCTGTGCTCGGCCCGCGTCGTTATCCCCGCCGCGTCGCTCCCCGCTCCCGGCTCGGTGAGGGCGAAGCAGCCGAGCATCTCCCCCCGGCAGAGGGGAGGGAGGTACTTCTCCTTCTGCATCTCGCTCCCGAAGCGGAGGATTAGCTGCTCCACCAGCGACACCTGCACCGACATGGTGGTCCGGACCGACGAGTCGCCGCGCCCCACCTCCTCGAATATCAGGGCGTCGCTCACCTGGTCGAACCCGGAGCCGCCGTATTCCTGCGGGATCACCCCGCCCAGGAGCCCCGCGTCTCCCATCCGCCGGATGGTTTTGGCGGGGAAGCGCTCATGGGCGTCGTTTTCCCGGGCGAACGGGATGATCTCCCGCTCGGTGAACTCCCGCGCCAGGTCTCGTACCTTCTGCTGCCGTTCGGTCAGAGTGAAGTCCATCTTTTCCCTCCCGTTCAAGGCTTCGGACAGGGAAAGTATAGCCTTTGCCGGGGAATTGGCAATCGGCGGCAGGATTTGGCGAATCCGGCCCGGTGTCCATTTGTTGCAGTAGTAGCGGCAGCCGCCCAAACGGCAGATAATCCGTCTTGATCCAGAGGCTGAAAAATAATGTACATTAATTTGACATTGATAATTAAATAAATTTATGCTATTGGTCCGGCATGCCGGGAATTGCGGGAGGTCAGCGAAACGGAGCGGCATTCCAGGGTCGGGCCGTTGCCAATCGAGCCCGATCAAAACGAATGAAGATCCGGATCGCACTTCATAAAAACGGGAAAAGGAGATCAAATGAAGACGGGAAAAGCGGTAATGCATGTGTTATTGGCGATGGTACTGGCTGTTTCGGTGTCGGTGGCCGGAACGAGCGAGGCTGCTTCGGTGTCGGCAGATCACCGGGCAACAGTTCACCACGGGATCAGTGTTTCTTTTGAAACTCATTCAGCGGAATGCGGCGTATGTCACGCGACGCGATTTGCTGAGTGGCGCTTTGCCGCCGGGTCGGACATGAAAACGGTGGGCGTGGGATCGTATCATGCTATCGGTTCGACAGAGCCCATGTACACGGGCATGCTGGGGATGATGGATCAATCGATGCACGAGTTTTGCCAGGGATGCCACCAGGGGGGGAATGCATTGGCTGTGGTGGATAAAGTCAACGATATTCCCGCATCGCGGCCCGCCAACCCGGAAGAGGGGACAAACTGCCTTTCTTGCCATTTCGACGGCAAAAAGATTGTGGGGGGGAAGGATCTGGCGGATCCGGTCTTCTGCGCGGCCTGCCACAATGAGAAAATGGGGATGATGTCAACGTATGTGGAGTGGCTCAACGACTACAAAGGCGGCAAAACCTGCCAGCAGTGCCACATGGAGGACGGCAGCCATGTCTTCCTCGGCTACAACAGCCCTTCATTCATCAAAAAGGCGATCGCCATTTCAGAGCCGGTTGTTCCCGAAACTGTCTCGGCCGGCGCGGGTTTTGACATCAGCTTCACGCTTGCCAATAACGGTGTCGGGCATTCGGTTCCCGAAGAGCTTATCAGGCTCATGAGAGCGAAGGTTTCCATTACAGACGTATCGGGGCAGGAGATTTTTTCCCAGGAGACAATCTATTGCAAGCGGCATCCGTTTTTCGGAGAAAACCCGGCCGACACGGTGGTTATAAAGGCGGGTGAGACGAAACAGGTCAGTATTCCCGGCGTAGTCATCGCTTCGCCGGGGATATATACGGTCAGCGTGGAACTTCTGCAGGATTCAAACAGGTTGAATCCTGCAGCCAATACAACTGCCTTTATGGGCTCGACGTACAAAACGATCACCGTCCAGTAATGCCGCAACCATGCCGAAGATAAACATTCAGGGCGCGCTGCTCATGCACGGCGCGCCCTGAATGTTTTGAACCGAGGAAAGCTCACGGGGTCCACATGTTACCTCAACCTCATTTCGCCCCGTTTTGTCAAATGTGGGCCTTTTGTCTTCCTTCTATCCCCGGTTAGCTTGGTCCGACCCCAGCCATGCCAGGGGAATAGTTGTCATTCGGGATGAGATGAAGTTGATGAAGAAGGAGGTCTTCTGGATTCGCCCGTCCAGGCGCGGGCCTGCATGATCCCCTTGGCATAGATAACCGCGAGAATCGCTAAGCAGGCCATGCTCAGCCATTCGTACCGGTGGACCATGTCCTGCAGCGACCACCCGAACTCATCGGTCAACCTGGTCGGGTCGCTCAATGCCACCCCCACGATTTCCCCGAAGGGGATGCGGTCCACGTCCTGTAGCGCTCCCCACCAGGTCCTGAAGGCGTCCATGAAGGCTGCGGAACCGATCATGAGGAAGCCCCATCGGAGACCGTCCTGAAATATCCGGCTGTCCCGGCGGACGTAAAAGGAGGCCATCAGGAGCGTTCCCAGGACAAAACATCCCCCGTCACCGCTGAATATGATGAACGCCTGCACCCGCTGAGGCGGGAGCAAGGTGCACGCCGCCTGCACCAGTAACACCGCGACACCGGTACCTGCCAAAACAAGACGCCGCTCCGTCCAGGCGCGGTATACGAGCCATCCGACCGCAGACGCAAACACCACGGTCACCGGGACTGAGCGGTCTTCGAACACCGGGGTAAACCACGGCCCGGGAAACGCACCGAAACCGCAGAGCCATGCGGCCATGGCGTGCCCCGTTTCGTGCACCCACATGCTCAGGAAGGTCCGAAGGACCATCTTGAGCCCGGAACCGGTGACGACCCAGGCAACCAGGAGCGCCACAGGGAGCGCGAACCATCGCAGCTTCAGTTCCAACTCCGCGTCGTCCGCCACCAAGGCCGGGGCGGGTTCAATCGTCACGACCGGTAGCGGCGCAAGTTGAGCGGTCTCCATGCGGAGGGCGTATTTTGCAAAAATGAGCCCGCATGCCAGGCATTCGGCAGGCTGATCCGGGTGATCAAAATTGCACTTCGGACACTTCACGATGTTCCTCGATTCTTGATTTCCAGGGTCATATTCGGAGTCACGGGCGCTGTTTGAACTGTTGGGCACTGTCAGGTCTTGTTCAACGCTAGGCTGACCGGCTGGTATTTGGGCTGGTCCAGCCGTGAGTCAGGAAAAATTATTGAGATTGGGGTTTTGGTTCTTTTATCTCTTTTTTAAAGAGCACCCATGGTTGCGTTCGGGTAGACCGGCACGAGGTACCTCTCCTGGAAATCTAGACCTTCAGTTTCCGCTTTTACCTCGAGTTCCCAGAACGTAATCTTCAACTCGTCGGCCAGCCTGCTGCTCGGTACCGTTGCAGGCAGATCGAACAACAAGTCGAGGGGATAATCAGGCCGACATGCCACGGGTCCCACTGTCATACGCGTCGCCGCCCACTTTTGTTCATGGATGACTTCCGTGGTCCTGTTGTCTCCCGACCCGAATGACTCCATCCATTCCTCCACGCACCGCAGCACGAACGTAATCTTCGTCGCATGGCTGAGTCCCGCCGGGGGAAACCACCTGAGTGCGGCAGATCGTCCGGTCACGACCGGAAATGCTGGATACTCCAAACGGCTCTGACCATACTTCAGCGCAACCAGAATAACTTGAATGAGCTTGATGATTACAACCACCAGTGCAAGGTTGAATATGACCACGATAAATTTGACCAACAGTACTCCATCTTCCGAAAACCATGCCCACCAGTTGAAGGGGATCAGAAATACTGACATGGAGGTGACAATGAGCAAACCTGTCGTTGCCTTCCTCCATGGAGATTTCGTTATTCCTGTCGGTTCCCAGGGGAAGTCGGCAAAGGCGAGCGAATATGGATGCTGCTTTGCTAGGTTTTGGCGGCTCCTGATCTGACGCTGTTCCTGCCAGACCATATTCCAGAAGAACACGCCGCTGCTGGCAAATATTACGCCGGCAATGGTGACAATACTGTGCGGGACGTTGAACCTCTCCGGATTCGCGGGTATGACCCCGAGACCCAGCAAGGCTATCAAGGCTCCTATCACCACGAAAACCAATCCGAACGCACCTCCGCCGACTCGGTTCAGGCCGGTGGTTTTTGATATGCGTTCATGGTCACGCAGTCGGCACCGCTGCTCATCAAAAACAGATTCAGAAAGTATCATGGGTGCTTCTCTAGTTATTGACCGGCCAAGGCCAGCGTTTTCAGCTACTCTGTTTTTTATGTAGGCATCTACTATCACATGCTTTCCCTGACAGTATCTTTGCCCTTCCCATAGGAAACGAACGACAATCCTGCTGACGGTACGATACACTACCCGCCGTCGTGGACATTTCCCCCACAGGGTTTCAATAGCATCCATTAATTATCGCGGAATATAGTACGATGCCGCATTCATGTCAAAGGAGAATTAACGGCCGTTCTCGGCCCCTCTCCGGTAGAGCACGACGAACAGCAGCGTCAACGCGGCTCCGACCCCGCCGCCGGCAAGGAAGCCCACCCGGTAGCCGGCCGCATGGATCACCCCGCCCATCACCGCCGAGCTCGCCATCATCCCGAGGTAGATGCACGAGTTGTACAGCCCCATCGCCAGGGCGCGGAACTGCCGGTCCACCGCCGCGGCGATGATCACGCCGATGGCGGTGAAGCCGATCGCCATCCCCGTGCCGAGGAGCGCGCCGCAGAGGGAGAGGGTGAGCGCCGTCGTGCAGGCGCCGATGAGGGCCGTGGCCGCGGCGATCAGGACGAACCCGGCGGCGGCCAGGGCGCCCCGGTTGCCCGTCCTGTCCCCCAGCCGGCCGACCGGGATGCGGGAGAGGACGTTGACGATCGCCTGGACCGCGAAGACGAGGCCGATCCGCTCCGGCCCGAGGCCGCTGGCCCGGGCGTGGAGCGGGAAGAAGGTAATGAACATGCCGAAGCCGAAGCAGCCGCCGAGAGTGGCGAAAAGGGAGGCGAGGAGCGCGCGGTTGGCGAGGAGGCGCAGGATGGTGGCCGGGAGGTGGCGTAGCGGCGCTGAGCCGCGGTGCGCCGAGTCGAGGGGGGTGACGGCAGGGGCGGCGGCGCAGAGAAGGCACAATAACCCGCCTGCGACGAGGAACACCCCGCGCAGCCCCACCCCCCGGACCAGGAAGCCGCCGGCAGCCGGGCCGCAGGCCATGGCCGCGTAGACCGCGGTGGTGTACCAGCCGTAGGCCCGGCCGAGGAGCTCGGGGGGGGCCGTGTCGGCGACCAGCGACATCATGGTGGGCGCGAAGGCGGCGAGCCCGGCGCCGAACAGGAGGTAGACCGCCGCCATCTGCTGCGGGGTCGCACAGAGGGCGATCAGGAAGGAGGAGAGGGAGAGAAGGCCCAGCCCGCCGAGAAGCACGGGGCGCCGGCCCGCCCGGTCGGAGAGTATCCCCGCCGGGATCGAGAGGAGCCCGGCGGAGAGCATGAACGCGGCGTTGATCGCCCCCACCTGGCCGGGGTTCCCCCCGAGCGACGCCGCCAGGAGGGGGAGGACCGGGATGCGGAGGTAGGAGGCGAAGAAGCCGGTGAAGCCGACGGCGCACAGGACGAGGAGCGCCCGTGCCGGGCGGGGCGTTGGAGTCATCGAGGCGCCGGTCAGAAGAAGAGGAAGAAGCCGTTCGCGAAGGAGACGATCCCGGCTATCCCCACCGCCAGCCCCAGGAGCCAGACGAGCTTCTTCTTGAGGAGCGCCGCGATGGAGGAGAGGAGGATGGCGATCTGCAGGAAGATGACGGCGATGCCGAACGCCTGGGAGTGCTTCTGCGCCTCGTCCCGGACCTCTTCGAAGTTCTTCGCGTCCTTCTGGATGGCGGCCTTCTCCCCCTCGTACTTGGCGACTTTCTTGCCGTACTCCTCGATCTTCTGCCGGTAGTCCCCGGCTTGGGGCGACTTTGCGCCCATCCCCTTCAGTTCCAGCTCCAGCTTGTCCTTCTGCATCTCGTAGATGTACCCCTTGATGCTCTTCGCCTGGTAGAACGACCACTGGTCCGACGCCCGGGTCTGGCTCATCACCGACCGGGTGGAGAAGCCCCCCCCCTTGAAGGTGGCGAGGGTTGCGCAGACCGCCAGGATGACCGTGGTGAGGGCGAGCCAGTTGAGCCAGGGTTCTTTCTTTTCTTCCGCCATGCATGCCTCCTTGAATGTGCTGGGTAGCTATTATACATGAATGCGGCGACAGGTAAATAGTACTCCGCATGCCGGAGAGATTCCCCTGCCGGGAAATTTTCCGTTTTTTTGACCTACGTCAAGGCGTAGGCCATGCGGGTTCCGTATTTTCTGCTAAGATTAATAGAATACAAAAATCTGAATCCACCAATTAGCCTCACGATTACCCCGCGATTACTTCAAGATTTTGTCATCCAGGCAATCTCGAAGCAATCTGGAGGCAAGAAACGACTTTCTTCGTGCTCTTCGTGCCTTCGTGGTGAAAAAGGTTTTCTGTCAGGTTCTCAATACAATCGTTCCAACAGGAGGCGACCCATGCCGATCTCGGGGGTGGTGATCAGGTGCCGGCCGGAAAAGGCCCTGGAAGTTTCGGAAACAGTGGCCCTCGACGGGGCCGTGGAGGTCCACGGGGTGCTCACCGACGGCCAGATCGTGGCGGTCATAGAGGCGGACAGCGTGGACGGCGAGGTGGGCATCGTGAGCGATCTCATGCGGGTGGACGGGGTCATCGACGTGCGGCTCGCCTACCATGATTTCTCCGACCTCTGCCCGGAAAACAGCCAGGCACAAGTACCGTAAAAAAATCCACCACGAAGACACGAAGAGCACGAAGAAAACAACGTATGATAGAAGTTAACTTCGTGTCCTGAGTGTCTTCGTGGTGAAAAAGGTTTTGAGGCCAACGAAGGTGGAAAGGAGAGAGCGATGGAGTGGACGAGACGCGCGTTCCTGAAGGCGAGCGCAGCGACTGCCGCCTTTGCAGCGGCGGGCGCCGGCAATCTGCGCCGGCTGGAACCGGAGGGAGCGGAAGCGGCAGTGGGGGGTATCACCTGGGGCAAGGCGCCGTGCCGGTTCTGCGGGACGGGGTGCGGGGTGCTGGTGGGGGTGAAGGACGGCAGGATCGTCGCCACCAAGGGTGACCCGGCCGCGCCGGTCAACAAGGGGCTCAACTGCGTCAAGGGGTATTTCCTCTCCAAAGTCCTGTACGGCAAGGACCGCCTGACAAAGCCGCTGATCCGCAAGGGGGACAAATTCGTCGAGGCCTCCTGGGAGGAGGCGATGACCCTCATCGCCGCCAAATTCAAGGAGTCGATCGACACGCACGGCCCCGACTCGGTTGCCATCTACGGCTCCGGCCAGTGGACCGTGTTCGAGGGATATGCGGCCGCCAAGCTCCTCAAGGCGGGGATCGGCACCAACAACATCGAGCCGAACGCCCGGCTTTGCATGGCCTCGGCGGTGGCCGGCTTCATGTCCACCTTCGGGAGCGACGAGCCGATGGGGTGCTACGACGACCTGGATCTCGGGGATACCTTTTTCCTCTGGGGGGCCAACATGGCCGAGGCGCACCCGGTCCTCTACTCGCGGCTGCTCGACAACAAGCTGAAGAATCCGAAGGTGAAGATCATCGACCTGGGCACCCGCTACACCCGCACCTCCCAAATGGCCGACATGTTCGTTTCCTTCAAGCCCCAGACCGACTTGGCGCTCCTGAATGCCATCGCGCACGTGATCGTGAGGGAGAAGCTGTACGATGAGGAGTTCATAAGCAAGCACGTGGTCTTTAAGAAGGGGAAGGAGCGGATCGGCTACGGCCTGGAGGATAAGTACAAGTTCGACGACGAGCCGACGGGGATCACCTTCGAGGAGTACCGGGAGTTCCTGAAGCCCTACACCCCGGAGCACGTCTCCGGGCTCTCCGGCGTGCCGGTCAAGACCATCGTGGAGATGGCCCACATGTACGCCGACAGGAAGCGCAAGGTCAACTCCCTCTGGACCATGGGGTTCAACCACCACTCTCGGGGGACCTGGGCGAACAACCTGGTCTACAACGTCCACCTGCTGACCGGCAAGATCGGCCGTCCCGGCGAGAATCCCCTGTCGCTCACCGGCCAGCCCTCTGCCTGCGGCACCGCCCGAGAGGTGGGGACCTTCGGTCATCGCCTCCCTGCCGACATGGTGGTGATGAACCCGGAGCACCGGGAGAAGGCGGCGAAGATCTGGGGTGTCCCCGCCTCGAAGATCCCGGCCAAGCCGGGGCCCCACGCGGTCGAGATGTTCAGGGCACTCGACCGGGGGGAGATCAAGGTGATGTGGATACAGGTCACCAACCCCTTCGTCTCCCTCCCCAATCTGAACCGGTACCGGAAGGCGGCCCGCAAGGAGGGGCGCTTCATCGTGGTCTCCGACATCTACCCGACCCGTTCGACCGAGCTGGCCGACGTGATCCTCCCCTCTGCCTCCTGGGTGGAGAAGGAAGGGGTGTTCGGCAACACCGAGCGCCGCACCCAGCAGTGGTTCAAGCTGGTCGATCCTCCCGGAGAGGCGCGAAACGACCTCTGGCAGACCATCGAGCTGGCGCGGCGCCTCGGCCACGGCGATCTCTTTCCCTACAAGAACGTGGAGAAGGAGATGTGGGAGGAGTACCGCCAGTTCAGCACGGGCACCGGCAAAGACCTGGCACCGTACGAGACCTACTTCAAGGTGCGGGGGCTGCGCTGGCCGGTGGTGGACGGGACGGAGACCCCGTGGCGCTACGTCGAGGGATACGATCCCTACGTGAAGAAGGGTGAGGGGCTCAAGTTCTACAAGAACAAGAAGGATGAGGGGAAGGCGGTCATCTGGGCGCGCCCCTACGAGCCCCCGGCCGAATCTCCCGACAGGGAGTACCCCTTCTGGCTCTCCACCGGCCGGGTCCTGGAACACTGGCACACCGGGACCATGACCGGCAGGGTGCCGGAGCTGAAGCGGGCCTATCCGGCGGCGGTGGTGGAGATCCACCCGGACGATGCGAAAAAGCTCGGCATCAGGAACCGGGACAGAGTGCGGGTAAGCTCGCGGCGCGGCACCATCGTCCTCCCCGCCGAGCTGAACGGCAGGGGAAAACCGATCAAGGGAAACGTATTCGTCGCCTTCTTCGACGAGACCAAGCTGATCAACGAACTCTGCATCGACGCCTACGACCCGATCTCCAAGGAGCCGGAGTTCAAGAAGTGCGCGGTGAAGGTCGAGAAGGCGTAAAGGCTTCTTTCAAGGGCCTATAGGACACATAGGACCTATAAGAGGAGGAGAGATATGGGGTATCTATGCAGAGCTCTGGCAGTGGCGGCTCTCTTGCAAGTGCTGGCGCTCCCGGCCCTGGCCGAAGAAGGGGTCCCGACGGAACGGGAGATCATGGAGAGTGAGGGTGAGCCGCCGGTCATTCCCCACCGGGTCGCGGACACCGACACGGCCAGGGAGTGCCTGAAATGCCACGAGACCGGAAAGAAAGGGGCGCCGGTGACCCCCCACCCCGAGCGCAAGGCCTGCACCCAGTGCCACGTGCGGGGTGAGGTCAAGGCGAAACCGGGGAAGCAGAAGCGATGAACCTGAGCAGAAAAGAGTTTCTCCGGCGGGGGTTGCGGTCCCTGGGGGAAGCGCTGCTCGACCCGGCCACCCTCGTCAGACAGGATGCGGGTGTGGCCGTGGCCTGCGACGACCGGTGCCTGGCGCGGCGGGGAGGATGCTTCTCGTGTCTCGACCGCTGCCCCGAGGGGGCGATCACCCTCGAACCGGGGAGCGGCGTCGGGATAGACCGGGAGAGATGCACCGGCTGCGGCGCGTGTGTCGCCGTTTGCCCCGTCACCCCCAAGGCGCTTGCCATCGTCTCCGCGCCATCGACCAAGAGGCCCGCCCCGGAGGGAGAGCGGTAACGGACAGGATGACCACAATTTTCGCATAGAGGTGACTATGATCAGCATCGGCGAAGCCCAGCACATCATTCTTGAGCGGACAGCCCCCCTGACCACCGAGCATGTCCACCTGCTCCAGGGGGTCGGACGGGTCGTGGCGGAAGACCAGGTGGCGCCGTGGGACATACCGCCGGCCGACAACTCGGCCATGGACGGCTATGCCTTTGCCTTTGCCGCCTGGAACGGCGGGCCGTTGCGGGTCGCCGGCTTCCTGCCGGCGGGCGGGCACCGGACGCTGCCGGTCGGACCGGGCGAGACGGTGAAGATCATGACCGGCGCGCCGCTCCCCCCGGGCTGCGACACGGTCGTTCCCGTGGAGGAGACGGAGACGGACGGGGAGCTGGTCCGACTCGCCGGCAAGGTGAAGGGAGGGAGTCACGTCAGGCCGCGGGGCGAAGACCTCTGCCGCGGGAGCGTGGCGGTGGCTGCAGGGGCGGTCCTGAGGCCGCAGGAGATCGGCATCCTTTCAGCCGCGGGGAAGACGGCGGTGAAGGTCTTCCGCCGTCCCCAGGTCGCCATCCTTTCCACCGGTGACGAGCTCCTGGAGCCGGGCTCTCCCCTCTCCCCCGGCCGGATCATCAACAGCAACAGCTACAGCCTGGCGGCCCAGGTGATCGAGGCGGAGGGGGTCCCCCTGATGCTCGGCATCGCCCCGGACAGCCGGGAGGCGACCATGGAGAAGATCGCTGCGGGGCTCCATGCCGACCTGCTTATCACCACGGGCGGTGTGTCGGTCGGCGACCGGGATTTCGTCAAGGAATCGATCGAGGCGCTCGGCGGCACGCTCCTCTTCCACAAGGTTGCCATGAAGCCGGGAAAGCCGGTGGCCTTCGCCGTGATCGGGGGAAAGCCGGTTGTTGCTCTCCCCGGCAATCCCGTGGCCGCCATGGTGGCCTTCGAGCAGTTCGTCCGGCCGGCGCTGCTGAAGATGGCGGGGCGACGCCGCCTGTTCCGGCCGCGGGTCCGGGCCGCAATCGAGGAGGAGGTGGAGAACCGGGGGATGCGCCCCCACCTGGTGCGCGGCCTGGTCACCCTGGCGGATGGCCGCTACCTGGTGACGACCACCGGCAACCAGAGTTCCGCCAGGCTTTCGTCGCTCACCCGGGGGAACGCCCTGGTCCTGCTCCACCCCGGCGCCTGTCTTGCGGCCGGCGCAGAGGTAGAGGTCCAGCTGCTGGACCGGGAGTTCGAGACAGGGGGCGCCCCGTTCTGATCAATTTTGTTCGAAGAAGCGTGGTCTGGAGATTGACGAGGAGGCTTACATTCATTGAGAGAGGAAAGGGGGGCCGAATGAAAAGAAAACTGTTGTTCGCACCGGCAGTCCTGGCGGTGGCGGGAGCGATGCTCGTCTGGAACGGCTGCACACCGCCGAAGACGGAGCCGATGAGGGCCGAGCAGATGAAGATGGTCCAGGTCGCCGACGGGACCATCGATCCCGCCGAATGGGGGAAGGCGTATCCGGACCAGTACGCGCTCTGGAAAAAGACCGAAGAGCCGGCGGGGCCGGGGGTGAGCAAGTACAAGCGGGGGTTCGACGCGGACCGCGTCACCTACGACAAGCTGTCGGAATTCCCCTACATGGCGCTCCTGTTCAATGGCTGGGGGTTCGGCGTGGAGTACAACGAGCCGCGCGGGCATGCCCACATGGTGCGCGACCAGCTCGAGGTCGATCCCTCCAGGGTCAAGGCCGGCGGCGTCTGCCTGACCTGCAAGACCCCTTATGCGCCCAGGCTGCAGAAGGAGATGGGGATCGATTACTTCAGGCTCCCCTACAAGGATGTGCTGGCCAAGATCCCGGCTGAGCAGAGGACCCTGGGGGTCGCCTGCATAGACTGCCACAACAGCGCGGACATGTCCCTGCGGATTTCGCGGGATTTCACCCTTGGCCAGGCGCTGCGGGACATGGGGAAGGACCCCGAGAAGCTGACCCCCCAGGAGATGCGCAGCCTGGTCTGCGCCCAGTGCCACGTCACCTACGACATCGTAAAGGACAAGGAGATGAAATCGGTCGGGGTCTTCTTTCCTTGGCAGGGCAGCAAATGGGGGAACATCCCCATCGAGAACATCATCAAGAAGATCCGGAGCGACCCCGCCTATCTGGAGTGGAAGCAGGGGGTGACCGGGTTCAAGATGGGATACATCCGCCATCCGGAGTTCGAGATGTTCTCCAATAACAGCGTCCATTGGAATGCGGGGGTCACCTGCGCCGATTGCCACATGCCGGCCATTCAGAGCGGCTCGCACAAGGTTTCCGACCACCGGGTGATGAGCCCGCTGAAGAACAACCTCAAGGCGTGCGGGCAGTGCCATGCCCAGAGCCCCGAATGGCTGAGGGACCAGGTGATCGCCATCCAGGACCGGACCGTGTCGCTCATGCTCCGCTCCGGCTATGCGACGGCCACCGTGGCGAAGCTGTTCGAGACCGCCCACAAGGCCCAGGCCCAGGGGAAGAAGATCGACAAGGAGCTGTACGACAAGGCGAAGGACTACTACGAGGAGGCGTTCTACCGCTGCCTATTCGTCGGGGCGGAGAATTCCGTCGGCTTCCACAACCCGACCGAGGCGATGCGGGTGCTGGGGGACGCCACCGCATTCGCCACCAAGGCCGAAGCGCTGCTCCGCCAGGCCCTGGCCCAAGCCGGGGTGAACGTGCCGATCAGGGTGGATCTGGAATTGAACAAATACCTGGACCAGAGGGGGGCGAAGAAACTCAGGTTCGAGCCCAAATTCGAGTTCAAGGACCCGACCGGGGTGCAGGTGGAGTTCTAGGAACCTGCAACTCCATGAATCAACGCTCAAAACCAATTCCCTCCCCCCCGGCGGGGGAGGGTTAGCCCGGGCCACTACTGCGGTCCGGGCTGTTCTTTTCGGGAGGCGTGGCGCCTCCATTACGGTCACTTTTTCTTCTGGAGCTTTCTTGCCTCGACGATGTACTTGCTGGCCGGAAATTCGGTGGCCAGGCGGGCGAACGCCTGCTCCCCCTTGGCTTTCTCCCCGCTGCGCAGATAGGCCGCTCCCAGGTAGAAGAGGGTTTCGTCATGGCGCGGCGACTTGGGAAACTGGGCCAGCGCCCCTTCCAGCCGATTGATGGCGGCCTGGAACTTGTCAGTCCTGAAGTAGAACCGGCCGACGTAGATTTCGTACTGGAGCTGTTTGTCCCGGCAGTTCTCCAGTTTCGCCCGGACATCGGCGGCGTATTCCGACGCCGGATATTCCTTGAGGAAGGTTTCGAACATGGTCACGGCGTTCTTCACCGGGGTCTGCTCGATGTCGATTTTCTCGATCTGGTTGAAGTGGCAGAGGCCGAGCCGGTAGAGGGCGTAAGGGGCCTTCTCGTGGTCAGGGTGGAGCTTGCGGAAGTCCTCGTAGGCTGCCGCCGCTTCGATGTAGTTCTTGTGGGCGAACTGGGCGTCGGCGATCTTGAGCTCCGCCCGTGCGGTCAGCTCCGGCGGGGCGTTGCTCTCCTTCACCCTTTTCCACTGGGCGATGGCGTCCTCGTAATGCCGGGCGGCAAACAAATTTTCCCCTTCCTGGAACATGGACTCCGGCGTGGGGGGGGTGGGACGAATGGTGGCGCAGCCGGCCAGCAGGGCCAAAAGGCAAAGGCAGACAATGGTGCGAAAGGGCATACATTCTCCTGGAACGATTTTAATTGCCGTACGGGGAAAATTAGAGGAAATGGGTGGGAATGTCAATGCTAAGTTAGCCCTTGGGACGTGACCCCCTTGAGAACAGGGATATTGGGCTTGCGCAAGATCGGCACTGTCCGTGAAAAACAAGAAGGCGAGGATCATCTCCCCGCCTTCCGCTCGTCAGTCGAATGTCCCGGAGTTACCCCTTGCGCTTCCTCTTGTTCGGGTCGAGCTCCTTCTTCCGGAGTCTGATCGATTTGGGGGTCACCTCCACCAGTTCATCCTCGTCGATGAACTCCAGCGCCTGCTCCAGGGTGAGGTTGCGCGGCGGCGTCAGCTTGATGGCGTCGTCGGAGCCCGAGGCGCGGACGTTGGTGAGCTTTTTACCCTTGCAGGGGTTGACGTCCAGGTCGTTGTCCTTGGCGTGCTGGCCGATGATCATCCCGCCGTAGACCTCCACGCCGGCGCCGATGAAGAGGATGCCGCGCGGTTGCAGGGAATCCAGGGCGTAGGCCGTGGTTTCTCCATGCTCCATGGCCATCAGCACGCCGTTCTTCCGGCCCGGGATGTCTCCCTTGTATGGCGCATAGTCATGGAAGGTGTGGGTGAGGACGCCGGTGCCGCGGGTCTCGGTCAGCACTTCGCCGCGCAGGCCGATGAGTCCCCGGGCCGGGATCGCGAATTCGAGGCGGATGGTTTCGCCCATGGGGCTCATGGCGACCATCTCTCCCTTGCGCGGCCCCATCTTCTCGATGATGGCCCCCTGGTATTCCGCCGGCACGTCCACCACCAGGTATTCCATCGGCTCCAGTTTTTTGCCGTTTTCCTCGCGGAAGATCACCTCCGGCTTGGAAACCGCCATCTCGAACCCTTCCCGGCGCATGTTCTCGATCAGGATGGAGAGATGCAGCTCGCCGCGGCCGGAAACCTTGAAGGTGTCGGCGTTGGCGGTGTCCTCCACGCGGAGCGACACATTGGTGCGCAGTTCCTTGTCGAGCCGCTCGCGGATGTTGCGCGAGGTGACCAGCTTCCCTTCCCGGCCGGCAAAGGGGGAGTTGTTGACGATGAAGTTCATGGAAATGGTCGGCTCGTCGATGGAAACGTAGGGGAGCGCGATCGGGTTTTCCGCGCTGGCCAGGGTCTCGCCGATCCCCACCTCGTCGAAACCGGCGACGGTGATGATGTCGCCGGTGCACCCCTCGGCCACATCCACCTGCTTCAGCCCTTCGTAGCCGAGGAGCTTGGAGATCCGCCCCTTCACGATGCTGCCGTCCCGCCTGATGTGGGCGATGGTCTCGCCGGCGGTTACCTTGCCGTTGAACACCTTGCCGGTGGCGATCCTGCCGATATAATCGTTGTAGTCGATATTGGTGACCAGCATCTGGAAGGGTGCGTGCGGGTCGCCGGCCGGGGGGCGCACGTTCGACTCGATCACCGCGAAGAGCGGCTCCATGCTGCTGGAGGCGGCATTCATGTCGAGCATGGCGTAGCCCAGCTTGGCGCTGGTGTAGACGATGGCGAAGTCCAACTGCTCATCGGTGGCGTTCAATTCGCAGAAAAGGTCGAAGACCATGTCCACCACCTCGGCGGGCCGGGCGCCGGGGCGGTCGACCTTGTTGATCACCACGATCGGCTTGAGTCCCAGGTCGAGGGATTTCTTCAGGACGAACCGGGTCTGGGGCATGGGGCCGTCGAGGGCGTCCACGAGCAGCAGCACCGAGTCGACCATCTTCAGGACCCGCTCCACCTCGCCGCCGAAGTCGGCGTGGCCCGGCGTGTCGACGATATTTATTTTGTAGCGGCCGTGGTGGACCGACAGGTTCTTGGAGAGGATGGTGATCCCCCGCTCTTTTTCCAGGTCGTTGGAGTCCATCACCCGCTCGGTGATGGCTTCGTTCTCCCGGAAGACCCCGGCGTGGCGCAGCATGGCGTCCACCAGGGTGGTCTTGCCGTGGTCGACGTGGGCGATGATGGCGATGTTCCGAATGGATTCCTGCATATTTCGGGTAACTCCTTGCTGAGAAAATGTAAAAAGAAAAAGACGAGCGTGTGCGCCCGTCTTGGGATGAACACTTTATATTGCCAAAAATCAGCGGATATTACAAGTTAATTTTTGCGTTTCCTCCGTGCCCGCCGCAAATCGGCTTTGCAAGGGGAAAAAGGTGCTCCCCGAGAACAAGGAGCTTGTGGAAACTTTTGTAAATATGTAGTATATAGGAACAAACGGTCCCATGCCGTCCCCGCATGCGGGACAGGCCAACGGCCCCGTTTTATTCAAGGAGCGTCCCCCATGTCGGAAGAGATAGCCGCCGGGCAGGCCGAAGTGGAAGCCACGGAGATAAGCAAGGAAGAGATTGCCCTGGCCGCCGAGGTCATGCAGGCCATCGTGAAGACGTCCAAGGGGTTCAGGATGTATCTGCCGAACAACCCGCTCCTTGCCCGGTTCGTCGAGGAGCTGAAAACGAGGATCGGCAAGCATCTCTCCCTCTACGGCGAATACATGCTCGATATCGACCAGTTCGAGCTGCGGTACAAGGGGAAAATCGTCTACGAGAATCGCGATCCCAAGGAGAGCATGGCGTTCAAGATGTATTCCGACGGGATTCGGTTCATCATCTTCAGCGAGGGGCTCGAGGAGAGCGAGCTGTGCGAATTCCTCGATATTGTCGGGAAGGACCGGCCGAGCGACGTGGACGACGACATCGTCACCCTGCTCTGGGAAAAGGACCTTCCCCACCTCACCTATATTCTGGCCGAGGACTTTCTGGAGTTCGATTCAGCGGGGGGAGGGTCGCCCCTGCTCGAATCGCAGCAGGATAAAATATCCGGCATCTACAAATCGATCTCTTCCGTAAACGTTCCCCCCTCCTCTCCCATGCTGATTCCCCAGAAGATCCTCACCCTGACCGATGAGGAGGCGGACTGGCTGAAAAAGGCGCGGGATGCCGAAGAGAAGAGAAAACCCCTGGACGAGGTGATTCAGATCATTACCTCGATCCTCATCGGCGAAAAAGACCCGGTCCTGTTCGGCGAATTTCTGGAGATCATGGCCAAAATGACCGAAAATCTCGCCAACGCGGGGGAACTGAAATACTTGTTCAGTCTCGTCAGGTTCCTGGGGAATCTGGCGAAAAACGAGAACATCTCACCCTCCAACAGGGAAATGATCGCCACGGCGATGGGAATGATATTCTCCGAGCGGGCCTTGAAGGTGCTGGCCACGGCCATCGATGCAACGGACGCGATCGACCCGGAGGAACTGCTGGAATTCCTCCATTTCTTCGGAAAGCCTGCCATCGAGCGGATCTGTGAACTCCTCGCCATGGTGGAAAAGATGAAGATGAGAAGGGTCATCATCCAGGTGCTCATCGAGATCGGCCATGAAACGCCGGAGGTGTTCTTCCCGTTCCTGTCGGACCAGCGGTGGTACGTGGCGCGGAACATGATCTTCATCCTGACCCGGATCGGCAGCTCTGCGGCCCTCGACCGGATCGTGGGGCTCATCTCCCACCGGGAGCCGAGAATCCGGCGGGAAGTCCTCAACTACCTGGAACGGATTCCCGAAGCCAAGGCGAAGACCTACATCCTCAAGTTTCTCCGGGACGAGTCGAGCGCCATCAGGGTCAGGGCGCTCCAGGTGCTGGGGGGCTCCAAATGCACGTTCGCCCTCAAGCCCATTGCCGCGCTCGCTGCGTCGGACCAGTTTTCCGAAAAGGAGCTCATGGAAAAGAAGGCGGTGTTCGAGGCGATGGGGGAACTCGGCGCGGACCAGATGCTCCCCATGTTCAGGGAGATGCTGATGAAAAAGTACTGGTTCAACAAGTCCAGGGAGAAGGAGTCGGTGATCTGTGCCGTCGCCGGCCTGACGCGGGTGCGCAGCAGTGCGGCCGTCAAGCTCCTTGAGGAGGCGAATGCCGTCAAGGGGGACGAGGTGCGGGAGATTATAGCACAGGCCATCGATACGATGACCGCCGAAACCGCAAAGAGCGTTACCGGGCCGTAGGAGGCTTCGATGGAATCGGATATCAGACCGGAACAATTGGACAAGGAGATGATCCGGCTCGGCAAGGCCCTGGTCACCAACTTTTTTGTCCTGATCAAGACGGCCCAGAACTACAACGAAGGTCATGCGGCCACCACTGCCCCGATCGCCAATGTTCTCAGGATCATCGGGGAGATCCACGGCAGGAACGAGGAGGCCTCCCTCAGGGTCAAGCGGGGCTACCTGCTCCTGGGAGAGCTCCGGCTGAAACCCGATGCCGCCGGTTTCGACGCCTTCATGTTTCTCATGAGCGAAATGAAGCGGTACCTGATCGGGGGGATCAGCTTTACCCCCCAGGTGTCCGCCGAGGAGATCGGCAAGTTCGTCTACATCTTCAACGAGATCGAGCCGATCCCCGCACCCCAGACCTTCCTGAAATTCATGGAGCGGATGCAGCAGCGGATGGTCGTCCATGTGGAACTGGAGAGTCTCGGCGGGGACGAGGAGGGGTACGAGGATTTCGACGAGGCCGAGCTGACCGACAACAGGGTGCGGTCGAGGAAGATCTATTACCAGACCGTGCACGCGGTCTCGGAGGTGATGGACAACGCCAAGATGGGGCAGACGCTCCGCCTCAGGAAGTCCAAGCGGGTCGTCCAGACCATGATCGACCAGCTCCTTGCCGCCGAGACGAACCTGATCGGGCTGACCACCATCCGCTGCCACGACGAGTATACCTACAACCACTCCGTCAACGTCTGCATCCTCGCCCTCGCCATAGGGCAACGGATCGGCCTTTCCAGGCCCAAGCTCTGCGAGCTGGGGATGGCCGCCCTTTTTCATGACATAGGCAAATCGGAGATCCCCCTGGCGATCCTCAACAAGCCGACCGAATTTACCCGGGAGGAATGGGCGGTCATGCAAAAGCACCCCCTGCTCGGGGTCAAAAAGCTGATGAAGCTCAAGGGGCTCGATGCCCTGAGCGCCCGGATCGTCACCGGCGCCTTCGAGCACCACCTGAACTGCGATTTCTCCGGCTATCCCCGGCTCCCCTACAAGAAGCTCAGCCTGTACGGCCGCATCATCAGCATCGCCGATTGTTACGACGGGCTCACTTCGTCGCGGGTCTACAGCAGAATTCCCCATCCGCCGGACAAGGCGCTGCGTTTCATGCTGTCACGGGCGGGGAAGGCCTACGACCCGATCATCCTGAAACTCTTCATAAACTGCGTCGGCATCTATCCGGTCGGGGCGCTCCTGCTCCTCGACAGCCAGGAGTTGTGCGTCGTCATGGAGAACAATCCCGATCCCGAGAAGTGGAATGCGCCGAGGGTCAAGATAATCGCGGATGCACGGGGTAAGGAGAAGGACGGAGAACTCGTCGACCTGGCGAGCCACGGGTGCGGCAGGACAGTGGTGGAGGCCCTCGATCCCAACCTCTACAAGTTCGACGTGAGCCATTATTTCGTGTAGCGTGGCGAAGTAATGCAGCGGCAATTAAATATCTCAAGGTCGGGGCGGCGCTTGCTCCGCCCAATCGGGGCGCGGCAAGCAGCGCCCCTACAGCAGGGTTGTCATATTTAATTGCCGGAGAAGTAAAGTCTTCACCTTCCGCACTTTCGCTTTATGCCAGTTTCGCGCGCCGCCATTTCCGCACGGAATTGACCAGGTAGATCTCCTCGGCGTGCTCCAGCTCTTCCCCCGTGATGACCCTTTCCCCGATCACGCCCAGTTCCAGGAGCTCCTCCCGGAACACCCCCGGCAGGAGCCCGCACCGGATGGGCGGAGTTGCCAGCCTGCCGTCGAGCTTCGCCACGACGTTGGTGGTGGTTCCCTCGGTCACCTCCCCCCGTTCGTTGAGAAAGATCACTTCGCCGCAGTCGGGGCGCGCCGCGAGCGCTTCCCGGTAGAGGGCGCGGTTGCCGGTCTTGTGGTAAAGGAAGGGGTCGCGGGAGTCGACCCGCGTCCGGGCAATGACGGCGGAAAGGACGGCGTCGGGCTGCGCCGGCGGAAGCGGCTCGGTTTCGATGGTGAAGGTCCCCCGGCGGGAGAGGAGGAGCCGCACCTTGTGGCTTCCCGCAAGGGATGCGCAACGCCGGTCAAGGGCCTGCCGGACGGGGCCGGGGCGGAACGTGAAGCCGAAATAGGCGGCGGAACGCCCGAGCCTTTCCAGGTGGCGCTCCAGGAGAAAATACCCCGTTTCCTCCTCCCACAGGATGGTTTCGATCAGCGGGAACTCAGGCCGGCTTTCCCGGGCGAAGAGCTCCTTGGCGAGGCACTCCGCAAACTCGGCGTTCGCCCTCGAATCCCAGGTGACGCCGCTTCCCACCCCCAGCTCCCCTTCGCCGGTTGCGCTGTCGAGGAGGACGGTCCGTATGGCGACGCTGAAGACCGCCTCGAACGAATTCGCAATGTTTCCTGGCGATACATAGCCGATGCAGCCTGTATAGATGCCGCGCGGCGAACTCTCCAGTTCTTTTATGATCTCCATGGCCCGCTTTTTCGGGGCGCCGGTCACCGAACCGCACGGAAAGAGGGCGCTGAAGATCTCGGCGAGCCCTGTTCCCTCCTTCACCCCGGCGGTGATGGTGGAGGTCAGCTGGTGCAGGGTGGGGAGGGTCTCCAGGTCGAACAGGGACTCGACCCGGACCGAACCGGTTTCCGCCACCACCCCCAGGTCGTTGCGCAGGAGGTCCACGATCATCAGGTTCTCCGCCCGCTCTTTCGGGTCTTCCCTGAGCCTCTTCTTTACCTCCTCGTCCTCTTCCCACCACCTCCCCCGCGGGGCGGTCCCCTTCATGGGGCGGACGGTGAGGCGTCCCTCCCTGAGCCGGAAAAACAGTTCCGGCGATGCGGACAGCACCTGGTAGCGGCCGATATCCAGGAAGGCGCAGAAAGGGGCCTGCTGGGAGCGGCACAGCTCCCGGTAGAAGGCTTTCGGGGCGCCCGAGAAACGGAAGCGGCGGCGCAGGGTGTAATTGACCTGGTAGACGTCGCCGGCGGCGATGTATTCCCTGATCCGGTCGACCGCCGCGACATACTCGCCGTCGGAGAGGTCGCTGCACCAATCTTCCGTCCGGTACGCTTCGGGGGCGGTGCTCCCCCCGCGGGGCGCTTTCGGGGCGGTTTTTTTTGCGAAGATGCCGAACCAGAGGAGGGGGAGCGGTCCGGGGAGATGGCCGGTGAGGACCGGGTCGAGGCCGGCGGCGGCTTCGTAGGAGATGAATCCGGCGGCGTGGAGCCCCCGGGCGACGGCGGCCTCGACCCGCCGAAGGGCGGAAACCACCTCTGCCGCAGAGTGGGCGACGATTTCCTCGATGAGGCACTCAAATGCGCAGGAGGCGGTGTCCCGCCGCCGGTCGAGCGACTCGAACAGGACGGTCGGTTCCCCGGTCATGTCCCCGCCTCGCACAGCTCGGCGATGGGACAGGCCGTACACCTGAGGCGGTCTCTGCCGTCGCACCCCTCGGATATACCCAGGTGACAGAGTGCGAAGTCGTATTTGACCGGATCGGACGGGTCGAGCCTGCGCAGTGCCTGTGTGATCTCCCGGGCCATCCGCCAGTCGGCCTGCTTGCGCCGGGTGAGGCCGAGATAGCGGGAAAGCCGCTGGATATGGGCATCCACCGGGATGACCAGCTGGGCGGGGGAAACACCGCGCCATAGCCCCAGGTCGATTCCGTCGTCGGGGCGGACCATCCAGCGCAGGTACATGCAGAGCCTTTTGCAGGCGCTTCCCGAGGCGGGGGACGGGAAGAGGAAGGAGAAATAGGAGCCGGCGGGAATTTCCCGGCTGCCGAACACCGCCGAGTAGTCTATGGCGCGCACCGCCGCGCTGAATTCCGTGAGGGACGGGGTGATGTCGTCCGCTGTCTTGTCATGGCAGCCGAGGAAGAATTCGCCGATGGTGTCCGCCTCGTCGAGCATGGTGCGCGCGGCCAGCAGTAGGGCGCAGAGGTCGCGGGCATCGTTGAAGCGGTGCTTGAACCCGGCGAACAGGGCAAGGCCCCGCTCCGGCTCGAACGTTTCCACGAACTTTCGCGGGGAGGGGCCCATTTTGCCGAAGACGGCGGCGAGGGTCCGCAGGATGATCTTCACGTTGCCGTAGGCGAGGCACGAGGCGACGAGCCCCACGACCTCCCGGTCCTCGGGGGCCTGGTAGCGATGGCAGAAGGAGAGGGGGTCGTTGGCCAGGTGGGTTTGGGAGCGGGCCGCGTACAGGTTGTCAAGAACGGTTTTTAGCCGTATACTGGTTACCATTCGCCCGTTACTTTTCACGGCTTTCGAGGATGAAGGTGACCGGCCCGTCGTTCACCAGGGAAACCGCCATCATCGCCTGGAATATGCCGGTTTCCACCGGCACTTCCAGGGACCTGAGCCGGGCGACGAAGTATTCGTAGAGCCGGTTTGCCTCGGCGGGCGAGGCGGCACTGTCGAAGGAGGGCCTCCTTCCCTTGGCGCAGTTCCCCGCCAGGGTGAACTGGGAGACTGCCAGGAGCGCCCCGTCGATCTCCCGGAGCGCCAGGTTCATCTTGCCCGCGTCGTCTTCGAAGATGCGGAGGTTGACGATCTTGTCCGCCAGCCGGTCGGCGTCCCGCTCCCCATCCCCCTTCTCCACGCCGAGGAGGACGAGGATGCCCCGGCCGATCCTGCCGACCGTCTCTCCCTCCACGTCCACCCGGGCGCTGCTGACCCTCTGGATTACCGCTTTCATGCTGATTGCCGTCCTGTCGCGCGTGAGGTCGTGTTGCCGATGAATTATCTCCAGTTATACGTGCGAACCCGCATCCCTGTCAATCTATCTTCGCGCGTCCCGGCGGTTATCCTGGTCTGCGCGTGCCTCCTCATCCGGGCCGCTGTCGCCGTTGCCGGGGATACCCCGTCCGGCGCGGCGCGGGACGCCGGACCCGTGCCGGATGCGGCATACCATACCCCTCTCGCCGGGATGGAACAGGACATCACCTTTCTGGGACGTTCCATCCATATCCCGCCCCGCAACCGCGACAATACCCGGGCCATCACCCTGGGGGGGATCTTTTTCCACCCGCGGCTCGGCGGGGAGGATGCCATGCCGTTTGCCGCCCTGTACTGGCGGCACCGCTGGGAGAGGTCCCGCGCCCGTGCCGTGGTTTCCCTCTTCGTGAACGAATGCGACATCGCCCGCAGCTTCGGGAGAGTCGAGCTTCTGGGGCATCTGGAGAACGACACGGTCCCCTTTTCCCAGGAAGAGATCGTCGACGGCAAGGAGGTCACGGAGAGCTCCCTCGTCCGGGGGACCGCCTCCGCCTGGCTCGGCGCCGGCCTGCGCTGGCCCGTGGCCCCCTTTCAGGAAGACAACGACCTGCGGCTGCAGCTCTTCTACCATGCCGGCTATCTCTATTCGCATCCGGTGGCGGAGACGGGAAGCACGGTCCGGCTCCCGCCCGACACATTCGTCCACGGGATGCGCTTTCGGGCCCGCTATGACGGGGTGCGGCGCAACCTGATGGAACTTCCCCACACGGGATGGGCGGGGGGGGTGGACGTGGAGCTGACCAGGCGCAACGACTGGACGGACGCCAATTATGGCGGCTCGCTGTTCAAGGGGGACAATACCAGGGATTACGTGAAGTTTTCCGGCTATCTGCTCGGCGCCGCGGGAATCCCGTGGCTGTCGGAACGCAACCGGCTGCTGGTGAGCGCCTACGGCGGGTTCGCTCCCGGCCACAACCTGGACCGCTTCTCCGCCTTCCGGATCGGCGGCGGGCCGTTTCCCAACGAGACCGACGACCTCTGGCGCATCAATTACCCGGGCGCCATGTTCAACCAGTTCCCGGTTTCGGACTACGTGGTCGGCACGGTGGAATACCGCCGCGAGCTCCTCTTCTTCCTCTACCTGCACCTGCGGGAAACCTTCACCTGGGCCAACCGGGACATCCTCACCCAGCGGAACCTCAAGTTCTCCGAAGACCGCGGGCAGACCTTCTCGGTGGGGATCACCAGCGGCTTTCCCTGGCATTCCCAGCTCTACCTGGAGTATGCCCACGATACCGGCATCCTCCGGAACGGTCCTGACGGGGAGAGCCTGCTGGCCCTCTGGTCCAAGTCGTTTTAGCCGAACAGCCGGGCGAAGGTCTTCTGGTAGATGGCCAGCGCATCGGCGCTGAACAGGGCGAAGACCACCCGTTCCAGCTCCGGATATTTCTCCAGGGCTTTTTTCGTCTCCGTCAGGGCGATCTCGCATGCCTTCTCCATGGGATAGCCGTAGATCCCGGCGCTGATGGCGGGGAATGCGATGGACGTGAGGCCGTTCTCGCGGGCGATCTCGAAGGAGCGGTGGTAGCAGGAGGCGAGGAACTCCGGCTCCCCCTTGTCGCCGCCGTGCCAGACCGGGCCGACCGTGTGGATCACGTGTCTTGCGGCGAGCCGGTATCCCTTCGTTATCTTCGCGTCGCCGGTGGCGCAGCCGTCCAGGGTGCGGCATTCCTCCAACAGTCCGGGACCCGCCGCCGCATGGATGGCGCCGTCCACCCCGCCGCCCCCCAGGAGGCTCCTGTTGGCCGCGTTGACGATGGCGTCCACCGCCAGCCGCGTGATGTCGGTCTGGACGATCTCGATTTTTTCTTTCATTCCGGACTCCTTATAAACCTTAAACGGCAGTTACTCACGCGACGACGCGACGAAATCCAAACACTCGAACCAATCTGATGAATGTTCCGACAGGTAAGCCTGGTTTTACGTTGCGTTCGTTGCGTCGTCGCGTGAGGCCGCTTTTGGGTTTCTCCTCTATTCTACCACAATGACCCTGTCCTGCTGTGCCGCCATCTGTTGTCACCGTAAGTCCGTCACCGTGATCTCCACGTTCAGCCGGTTCCCCACTTCTTCCAGGGCCGCCTGCCACCCCTGGTCGGCCAGGGCGGGCGGGACGGCGACCAGCGCGGTCATAGTGAAGAGCGGGGTGCCGCTGAGCGGCGCCGGGGTGACGCCGGTCTCCATCGACTCGATGTTGATGCCGCGCTCTGAGAGGTAGCGGGCGACCTCGTGGACGATCCCCTCGTGGTCGGCCCCTTCCACCCCGATCTGGAAGGGGAGCCAGCCGGGGGGCGGCTCGGCGTGTCCCGGCGCGGTCCGGCTGGTGGTCACCTTGTAGCCTTGGGCGGTCAGCCCCTCCACGGCCCTGTCCAGGCCGGAGAGCTGCTCCGGCGGCAGAGATACGAGCATCAGCATGGCGAATTCGCCCCCCAGCCGGGCCATCCGGCTCGATTCCACGTTGCCGCCGTGGTCGAGGAGGAGCCTGGTGACGGATTCGACGATCCCGACCCGGTCGGGGCCGGTCAGGGTGAAGACGATGTTTGTGCGCATTGTGTACTCCTTTCCGGGTAAAATTCTTCAATCCTCTCCGACTGGATATCCAACTGCACGGTTTTATTCCTGAAGTCCGCCAGGGCCTGTGCCGCGCTGGCGGCATCCACCAGGCATGCTTCCGGATCTTTCCGTCGGACGAGGACCACTTTCCTGCCAACCCTGTCCATGCCGAACACCTCAAAACCGTTTGCGCAAGCCTTGAGGTGGAGAACCATTTCTGCGATAAGGCCCAGTGTGCTTCGTTTAAATTTTGCCATCGGTTTCACTCCGGGGAAAGGGCCGCAAGGGGCAAAGCTTCACGTTAGACAAGACATTGGATAATGGAATGTGGACCTCTGATCCCTCATTGTTACCCGGGTTTTGCGAGAAACTGCTAACCCATGCCGGCGCTGATCACCTCGCCGGCAACCGCCAGGAACTCCGCCGGCGTGACTATCCTGAACGGGAATTTCCGCAGCTTCTTCAGCGGGCCGAAATCCTTGTTGTCCCCGGTGACCAGAAAATCAGCCCGCCCGTTCAGCGCCGAGACGAGGACCGGCACATCCTTGTCAGCCGTGACGCCGAGATGGGATGCGATCTCCTCACGAGTCGGCAGCGGCACGACGTCGAGATTGAGGCGGGGGAGGTACTGCTCGTAAACGGGGACGAGTGCGGGGAACTTGCGGGCGAGGTTCCGCTCAATTTCAATGAGGTTGTAGGCCCCGGTGAGCCCTTTCAGCGTGGCGAGTTCGAGGCAGACCAGGTCGAGGATGATGCGCGGCGCTCCCCGGTCGGAAAGGAGGCCGGAGAGGATGACGTTCGAATCGAGGAATACCCTACTTGCGGGCCGCTTTCTTGCCATATAGTTCCTCGAACAGTTCGCCGCGCTCTTCCTCCAGCCCTGCGAGCACGTCGGCTGCGGCAAGGCCCGTGGTCCGGATGATGCGCCTGATCTGCCGCCGCGCCTCGTCGAGATCAAGCCGCCTGGGGGTGACCAGGAAGCTCGCCCCCAGCGGGATGATGGAAACTTCCTGACCCTCTTCGAGCTTGCTCGCTTCGCGTATATCCTTGGGGATGGTCAACTGGCCGCGCTGTCTGATCTCGCTGACAGAGCTTCTGGCTGCTTTCATGGCTTCCTCCAAATTCTGAATTCAGTATATCAGAAATCAGAAAAATTTGCAGCCTACTTTTTCTTCTTTACCAGGTCCCGCAGCACCGTGAGGTTCACCGCGTCCATCTCGTCGTCGTCCCCCTTGGGGGTCTCCAGGATCTTCGGAACCTTGGCGAAGCGCGGGTCGTTCACCAGGAGGCGGAACGGCTCGATTCCCATTGCCCCCTGGCCTATGTGCTCGTGGCGGTCCACCCGGCAGTTCAGCCCCTTCTTGGAGTCGTTCACGTGGAACGCCTGGAGCCGGTCGAGACCGACCACCCGGTCGAAGTCGGAGAAGACCGTCGCGTACCCCTCCGCGCTGGTGATGTCGTAGCCGGCGGCGAAGGTGTGGCAGGTGTCGTAGCAGACCGCGAACCGGTCGGGGAAGGAAGTGCCGTCCATGATCGCCCGCAGGTGCTCGAAGCGGTACCCCACGTTGGAGCCCTGGCCGGCGGTGGTTTCCAGGAGCACCTTCCCGGTGAACTCGGGGACCGCGGGGAAGAGCGCCTCGAATGCCTCGCAGATCCGGGCGATGCCCACATCATCGCCGTCCCCCGTGTGGGCGCCGGGGTGCATGACGATCTTTGCGATGCCGAGCCTGCTGCAGCGCTCCATCTCCTCCCGGAAGCCGGCGAGGCTCTTGTCCCGCACCTCGCCGGGGGGGGCGCCCAGGTTGATCAGGTAGATGTCGTGGGAGACGATTTCATGCAGCCCCGACTCCTCCCACCGCTCCCGGAAGAGTGCGGCGTCCGAGTCGGAGACCGGCTTCCCGCGCCACTGGTTGGCGTTCTGGGTGAAGACCTGGATCACGCCGCAGCCGGTCTTCACCCCCCGGTCGGGGGCGTTGAATATGCCGCCCGAGATGGACATGTGGGCGCCGAGATAATCTGTCATGTAAACCTCTTTTTGCCACTGGGCAGAGAAAAACAAGAGAACCTTTTAAAAATTTTCTCCGTGTCTCCGTGTCTCCGTGGCAAGAATTGCTTTCCGAATCGAGCCGATCCTCTCCTCATACTCCGCAGGCGACAAGACCACCTCCTCGTGGGGCTCCGCCCAGATCGGGCGGGGCCAGAGGGGATCGCCCGCGAAGCGGGGGACCAGATGCCAGTGCATGTGGGGGACCATGTTGCCGAGCAGCTCGTAGTTCATTTTAGCCGGTTGGAAGAGGTTGTAAAGGGCGGCGGCGACGGCGGTCACTTCCTCCAGCACGGCTTGCCTCGTCCGCCGGTCCAGGTGGAACAGCTCGGTGACGTGCTCCCTGGTGAAGACGAAGGTGTAGCCGGGGAAGAACTGATCCCGGTTGAGGAGGATGTAGCAGTGCTCCGATTCGGCGATACGCAGGTCCGGTTCGGCGTGCCACTTTGAGCACATGGGGCAGTCGGTCATGGAAAGTCTCTCCGGATGGTTTTTCTCAGTGGGAGAAGAGGATCGGCACCGTCATGCGGCGCATCAGCTCGCGGGCGAGGGCGCCGAGGCTCGGCACCCCGCGCGCGTTGCTGGTTAATCCGCCCATGACCAGGAGGTCGGCTCCTCCCTCCCGGACCCGCTCCAGGAGTATGTCGGCGACAGAGTGCCCCTCCCGGTCGATCACGGTTGTGCGGGATTCGATGGCGTGCCGGGCGAGATGAACGTCAAGGGCGGCCAAGCTCGCGTTTTCCCGGTCCCGGTCCGCTTCTCCGGAAACCGCGGCGACGATGTCGACGTGGGAGGCTCCTTGCAGGAGCGGCAGGGCGTCATGGATGGCGCGGGACGATTCCCTCCCCCCCCGCCAGGCCACGAGGATCTTTTCCCCGAATTGATAGGCGTTGCCGTCGGCGGGGAAGACCACGACCGGCCTGCCGCAGCTGAGGATCAGGCGTTCCGGCAACTCATGGTTTGCGCGCCGGAATGCGCGCCTCTCTTTCGGCTGGCCGATGATCAGCAGGTCCGTGGAGTAAGCGTGGAAGGTGATGATGTCGCTCAGCGGCACGCCGACCACCCCCCAGTCCACATAGAGCCACTCGGCCGCAACGCCGGCCTTCGAGGAGGCGTTGACGAAGAAGTTCCGCACCTCGTCATAGTCGCGCTCGAGGACGGACTGGGGAGAGTAAAACGGATGGTCGATGGCGTAGAGCCCTTTGAGGCAGGCCCGGTGCTTGCGGGCGAGGTCGATGGCCGCCATGAAGCGCGCCGTGCAACCCGGCCCCCGGTCGAGGTGAACGATGATGTCCTTGAGCGACATGGCTGCCCCACGCGTAAGGGCGGGCGCGGTCTTCCGCCCATCTCGCCGCCGTGTCCTCGCAGCCCCGCTTCGACGTAGCGCTGCTACGCCTCAGCGAACCTTCTGCGGGCCGGCGACGATCTGGCCGAAATCTCGCGCCCGGTTGGCAAAACCAGTCCTAGTGATTCGTGAATTGTTCTGCTAGCTCACCCTGCGATGTCTATCTCCCCGGAGAAGACTTCCACCGCCGGGCCGGTCATGTAGAGATGGCCGTCGTCCGCCCATTCCAGCTCCAGGTCGCCGCCGGAGAGGTGGTTGAGGATCCGCTTTTCCGTCACCCCGTTGAGTGCGCCGGCCACGCAGACCGCGCTGGCGCCGGTGCCGCAGGCGAGGGTTTCGCCGGCTCCCCGCTCCCAGGTGCGCTGGCGCACCTCGGTGGGGGAGACGATCTCCACGAATTCCACGTTGGTGCGGCGCGGGAAGAGCTCATGGTTTTCGATGAGCGGTCCGTACTTTTCCACCTGGAAATTCGCCACGTCCTCGACGAAGATGACGCAGTGGGGGTTTCCCATGGAGGCGCAGGTGATCCGGAAGGTGGTATGGAGGATGTTGAGCGGCTCGTCGACCACTTGGGCACCCGGCTCACCGAGCATGGGTATTTCGGCCCGGGTCAGGCGCGGCCGCCCCATGTTCACCCGCACCTTGTCCACCTTGTTCCGGTCGTTGGCGAAGAGCTGCAGGGTCAGGATGCCGGCGCCGGTCTCGGCGGTGATCTCCTTCTTTGCGACGATGCCGTGGTCGTAGGCATACTTGGCCACGCAGCGGATGCCGTTGCCGCACATCTCCGACTCGGAGCCGTCGGCGTTGAACATGCGCATCCGGACGTCCGCCTTGTCCGACGGCATGATGAGGATCAGGCCGTCCGAACCTATGCCGAAATTGCGATTGGAAACCTGTATGGCCACCTGTTCCGGGTTGTCCACCCGCTCCGCGAAACAGTTCACGTAGACATAGTCGTTGCCTGCCCCGTGCATCTTGGTGAATTTCATCGGGATGACTCCTTTTTCGAGAAAGTTTCTACTCACTAATAGCAAAAAAGCGTGGCGGCAACAAGCAAAAACCGGGTCGGCTTGCCCTTTCATGGCCTTTGGTGCTATCATGAATCAAAAAAACGGCACGGAGGTTCTCGATGGAGCTGAAAAACAAGGTATGGATGACCGGCAGCCTGGAATGGTACACCTACATCGGCGAGGACGAGGTGTTCCTCGGCAGCCGCGAGGTCCCCTATCCGCTTGCCGAGGGGGACAAGTGGACCAACGAGTTCGGGGACGTCTTCCAGGTGGTTGACGGGGAAATCCGCCTCCTGGAGCGGGTGGAGCCGCCGCAGAAGCATTGGTAGGGATGGCGGTCCGGCTAAAGCTGTTGTTTTGAACGGAGAACTAATGGTTATTTAATTTATGATCTTGACAAATTGGCTGTGAAATCGTATATCTGAAATAATTCCAACCCGAGGTGAAAACCCATGAAGCTTTCGACGAAGAGCCGGTACGGCCTCCGGGCGCTGTTCGACATTGCCTACAACTCCGGCAACCTTCCCGCCCAGATACAGGACATCTCCCGCCGCCAGGACATTTCCCCCCGCTACCTGGAACAGATATTCCAGGGACTCAAGCGGGTGGGGATTCTCAAGAGCAAGCGCGGCCCCCAGGGGGGGTACTATCTGACCAGGAGCCCCGAGGAGATCACCGTGAAGGACATCGTCACGGCGACCGAAGGGGGGATGGTCCTGGTGGACTGCATTGCCGGCAAGAGGAAGAAGAAAAACGCCTGCACCTTCGAGGGGTGCTGCGTTACCCAGACGGTCTGGGACGAGGCGACGACCAGGCTGAACGATTACTTTGCCACCCTGACCCTGAAGACCCTCTGCGAGAGGGGGCAGTCCATGGGGCTGAAACGGGAACAGGACCACAGGTTCATGTATTACATTTAGTGACCGCATTAAAGGAGCTGACATGCCTGTTGAGAAAAGCACGAATATTCTTGAGCAGATCGGCAATACCCCCCTCGTCAGGCTTGAGAAACTGGAGGAGCCGGGTTCGGCGGCAATTTACGCCAAGGTTGAGGCGTTCAACCCGGGCGGGAGCATCAAGGACCGCATCTGCCTCTCCATGATCGAGGCCGCGGAGCGGGACGGCTGCCTGAAGCCGGGTGGAGCGGTGGTGGAGCCGACCAGCGGCAACACGGGGATCGGCCTCTCCATGGTCTGCGCCGTGAAGGGGTACAAGGTCGTGCTGACCATGCCCGATACCATGAGCATCGAGCGGCGAAGGCTGCTGGCTGCCTACGGAGCCGAGCTGGTGCTCACTCCGGGGGCGCAGGGGATGCGGGGCGCGGTGCAGAAGGCCGAGGAACTGGCCGCCACCCATGGGTACCTCCTTCCCCAGCAGTTCAAGAACCCGGCGAACCCCGATATCCACCGCAGGACCACCGGCCCCGAGATCATCAACGCCATGGCCGGGCTTTCGATCGACGCCCTTGTGGCCGGCGTGGGGACCGGCGGCACCATCACCGGGGTCGGCGACGTGCTGAAAGAGTTCAACCCCCAGGTCCGGATCGTGGCGGTCGAGCCGGCCGATTCCGCGGTCCTTTCCGGCGGCGAGCCGGGCCCCCACAAGCTCCAGGGGATCGGTGCGGGGTTCGTCCCCGACGTGCTGAACACCAGGATCTACAACGAAGTCGCCAAAGTGAGCAACGAGGCTGCCTATGCCGCCACCAAGCGCCTTGCCCTGGAAGCCGGCCTGCTGGTAGGCATTTCGTCAGGCGCCGCGTTCGTCGCCGCGCTGCAGACGGCGAAAAAGCTCGGCAAGGGGAAGAACGTGGTGGTGATACTGCCGGATACGGGAGAGCGGTATTTGTCGACTGGAGTCTTTGATTAAGGATTTCACGAGAAGGTAGGGGCGACGCATGCGTCGCCCTGAATTTGGAACGATAAAAAAGGGCGAGGCATGCCTCGCCCCTACATGATGCCCCTTTCGGGGCATTTTTGTTGGAGAACCAATGGATTTAGTGCACGAGAAATACGAGAAGCTGAAGGAGATACTCCGCGATATGGGATCGGTGCTGGTCGCCTTTTCCGGGGGGGTGGACTCCACCTTCCTGCTCCGGGTCGCCCATGACCTGCTCGGCAACCGGGCCTGCGCCATCACCGCCACTTCGCCCACCTACCCGGAGTCGGAGTTCCGGGCGGCCCGGGAGCTTGCCGGGGTAATCGGCGCGCGGCAGGTGGTGGTAGAGTCCAACGAGCTGGAGATACCGGGCTTTTCCGCCAACCCGAAGGATCGCTGCTACCACTGCAAGCGGGAGCTCTTCGCGCTGTGCGCGGCACGGGCCGCGGAGATGGGGTACGCCTTCATCGTTGACGGGAGCAATACCGACGACCTCCACGACTACCGGCCGGGAAGGAGGGCACTTGCGGAACTGGCGGTCAGGAGCCCCCTGCTGGAGGCGGGGCTCGGGAAGGGCGACATCCGCGAGCTGAGCCGGGAGCTGGGGCTTCCCACCTGGAACAAGCAGGCCTATGCCTGTCTTGCCAGCCGCTTTCCCTACGGGGTCGAGATTACGCCGGAGCGTCTCGCCATGGTGGAGAGCTGCGAGGAGTTTCTGCGGGAGGCGGGGTTTGCCACGTACCGGGTCAGGTACCATGGCGACACCGCCCGGATCGAGGCGGCGGAAGGGGAAATGGCGCGTTTCCTGGAGCCCGTCTTCCGGCGATCCCTGGTCGCGTTCTTCCGGTCGGCGGGCTTCACCTACGTGGCCCTCGATCTGCAGGGGTACCGGACCGGGAGCATGAACGAAACAGGCAACGAGGCCGAAGGCTGAGGAAAGGCTTTCCCCTTCAGCCTTCCGCCTGATTCATTTCACCTCCACGGTGATCTGTTTCGGCTTCTTCTCCTCTTTCTTGGGAAGGATGACGGTCAGCACTCCGCGCTCGCAGTTGGCCTTGACCTTTTCCTGGTCGATGGTGGCGGGGAGAGAGAAGCTGCGCTGAAAGGGGCCGTAGTAACGCTCGACCCGGTGGTAGTTCTCCTTCCTGATGGACTGGTCGAGTTTGCGCTCGCCCTTCAGGGTCAGGGTGTTCTCCTCGATCCGCACCTCGATGTCCTTCTGGTCGATGTCGGGGACCTCGGCCTTGATGACCACGCTCTCCTCGTCCTCGTAGATGTCCACCGGCGGCTGCCATGTCCCTTCCTTGAGCTCTTCGCCCGCCTCCCGGTTCCACGCCAGGTCGAGGAGCCGGTTCATCTGCTCCTGCATGGTCCGCAGTTCCCTGAAGGGGTTGTACCTCACGATCGCCATATCCGTCATTCCTCCTTGTCTCGGGTTACGTATAAGATAATGAGCATTCCTGCAAAGTCAAGGGGGAGAAAACTGTCAGCTTTTGTCAGCTTTCTCCCCCTCGGCTGCATTTCCGTTCCGGTCTTCAGCCGGTTTTTATGATCGTTAGGACGATTTTACCCCTTTGGGTATCCTGTGTTTGAGTTTTTTTGAGCCGTCGAAGAGCATCTGCTTGGTGACGCCCCTCTTTTCCTTCAGGTCCTTTTTCTCGTAGTCGGTGTCGAGAATAACTTCCGCTTCTTCGGCCAGTTGCTCGATGGTGTCCTCTTCTCTTTTTGTCATACGAACTCCTTTTGCGGTTGATAGTAACATACGCCGGCCGTTACGAGATGTGTCCGTACCACCTCCTTCCTATTGCAATCAGTGTAGCAAATCCCGCGGCAAATGCAAACCGTGCCGGCGGCAAAAGATGACCGGGAAACGGGACTATTTACCTTGAACCGACGGCGGTTATCGGCTACTATTCCTTCAGAAATCAGATGGAGGTGCAGTTTCGTGCTGACGTACAAGGTTGTGGAAGTGAACATGGTTTCCGAGGACATGCTGGAAGAGGTCTTGAACGATTGGACGGCCAAGGGATGGCGCTTCGACGGAATGCACTTCGCCATGCGGGAGTCGCAGAAGCGGCCCAGCATGGCGTTCGTGATCTTCATCCGGGAGGAGGGGCGGTAATGACGGGAAAACCGACCCTCTACCTGATCGACGGCTCGTCCTACATCTACCGGGCCTACTACGCGATCCGCCACCTCTCCTCCCCCACCGGCTTTCCGACCAATGCCCTGTACGGCTTCACCCAGATGCTCCTCAAGGTGCTCAAGGAGCGCAGGCCCGACCATGTGGCGGTGGTGTTCGACGCCGGCCGGCAGACCTTCCGCAACGAGATGTACCCTGCCTACAAGGCGAACCGGCTGGCCATGCCGGACGACCTCGTTCCCCAGCTCGCCCCGATCAAGGAAATGGTGCGCGCCTTCAACATACCGGCGCTGGAGATGGCCGGTTTCGAGGCGGACGACATCATCGCCACCATCGCCCGGGAATGCGAAGAGCGGGGGATGGCGGTGGTGGTGGTGACCGGCGACAAGGACCTGATGCAGATCGTCACCGGCAACGTGCGCCTCCTGGACACCATGAAGGAGAAGGAGAGCGGCATCCCGGAGGTCGCTGCGCGGTTCGGTGTCGGACCGGAACGGGTGATCGACATTCTCGGGCTGGCGGGGGACACCTCCGACAACATCCCCGGGGTCCCCGGCATCGGGGAGAAGACCGCCATCAAGCTGATCCAGGAGTTCGGCTCCCTGGACGAGCTTCTGGCACGGGCCGGCGAAGTGAAGGGGAAAATGGGGGAAAAGCTCAGAGCGTTCGCCGATCAGGCCCTCCTCTCCCGCCGGCTCGCCACGGTCGACTTTCGAGTCCCGCTCGCCTGGAGCTATGACGCCCTCGCGGCGACGCCGCCCGATAACCGGCGGTTGGGGGCGCTCTTCAAGGAATATGGTTTCACGACCCTGATGAAGGAGTTGACCAGCGCCGCCACCCTCGCTACCGACCTGTACCGGACGATCCTGGACGAGGCCGCCTTGCGGGACCTCCTGGAAAGACTCCGGGGCGCGGAGAGTTTCGCCATCGACCTGGAAACCACCAGCCTCGACACGCTTGAAGCGGAGATCGTCGGGATATCGGTGAGCCTCTCCGACCACGAGGCGTTCTACATCCCGGTCGGCCACCGTTACCCCGGCGCACCGGAGCAGCTCTCCCCGGAAAAGGTGCTGGCGGGGTTCGCGCCGCTCCTGACCGACCCGCGCTTTCGCAAGATCGGCCAGAACCTCAAGTACGACTACCAGGTGCTGCGCCGGGCAGGGGTCGAGATGGAGGGGATCTGGTGCGACACCATGCTCGCCTCCTACCTCCTCAACCCGGTCCGCTCCAGCCACGGCCTCGATTCCCTGGCGCTTGAGTTTCTCGATCACCGGATGATTTCCTACGCCGAAGTGGCCGGTACGGGGAAGGAGCAGAGGAATTTCTCGGCCGTGGAAGTGGACAAGGCTTCCACGTATTCCTGCGAGGATTCCGACGCCGCTTTCCTCCTCCACCGGCTGTTCCTGCCGCGCCTTGCGGAGCTGGGGATGGAGCGGCTTTTCTTCGAGGTGGAGATGCCGCTGGTGAAGATCCTGGCGGAGATGGAGCTGGCGGGGGTAAAGCTCGACCTGAAGCTTCTGCACAAGCTCTCAGAGGGATTCGGGGCACAGCTCGAAGGGTTGGAGCGGGAGATAATCACGCTGGCCGGCTGCGAGTTCAACATCAACTCCCCCAAGCAGCTCGGGGAAACCCTGTTCGTCCGGATGGGGCTCCCCACCGGCAAGAAGACCAAGGGAAAGACCGGCTTCTCCACCGACATCTCTGTCCTGGAGGGGCTGGCCGAGGAGCATGAGATCGTCCGGCTGATCCTCCAGTACCGGAGCCTCGCCAAGCTCAAGTCGACCTACACCGATGCCCTCCCCAGGCTGGCTGACGGCTCCGCCGGCCGGGTCCACACCTCCTACAACCAGGCCGTGACCAACACCGGCCGACTCTCCTCGTCCGAGCCGAACCTGCAGAATATCCCGATCCGCGGCGAGGAGGGGCGCAAGATCCGGCGCGCCTTCATCGCCGAGAAGGGGTGCCTGCTCCTCTCGGCAGACTACTCCCAGATCGAGCTGCGGGTGCTCGCCCACCTCTCGGAGGACCGGGTCTTCTGCGACGCCTTTGCCCGGGACGAGGACATCCACACCCGGACCGCCAGCGAGGTGTTCGGGCTCTTCCCGGAGATGGTCACCCCCGAAATGCGCCGCCAGGCGAAGACCATCAACTTCGGGGTGATCTACGGCCAGGGTGCTTTCAGCCTGGCCAGGCAGCTGGGGGTCGCGCCCAGGCTGGCGCGGGAATTCATCGACAACTACTTTGCCCGCCACGCCGGTGCCCACGCCTTCCTGGAAAACTGCGTGAAAGAGGCGGAGGAAAAAGGGTACGTCACCACCCTGCTCGGCCGGCGCCTTCCCATCCCCGACATCAGGAGCGGCAACGGCAACGTCCGCGCCTTTGCCCAGCGAAACGCCGTCAACTACCCGATCCAGGGGTCGGCGGCCGACATCATCAAGCAGGCGATGGTGAACGTCGCTGCCCGTATCCGGCGGGAGGGCCTCGACAGCCGGCTCATCATGCAGGTCCACGATGAACTGGTGTTCGAGGTGCCGGAACGGGAGCGGCTTGCCATGGAGCAGCTGGTGACGCACGAGATGGAGCATGCGGTAAAGCTGCGGGTCCCCCTCAAGGTGGACGCCAATTTCGGCCACAACTGGAGCGAGGCCCATTGAGCAGTTTTGAATTTTGAGCTTTGAATTTTGAGTTAAAGGCTAAAAAGCCGCTCCGTCAGCACGACTGCTGGCAGGGGCGGCTTTTTTCGCTTCGGGGGAGGGATTTGCTTCACTGGCGGTCGAGGATATCCTTGACGTTGGTCACCAGGTTCAACAGGCGCGGGCCGATATCGTCCTCGATCATGTGCCGGCGCAACTGGAATGCCGCGCCGGCGCAGCTGAACACCAGTATCCTCGAACCGTCGGCCGGAATCAGGGGGGCCGCCACCGCATGCACGTCCTTTTTCCACTCCCCCAGGGAAAAGCAGAACCCCTTCTCCTCGTAATCCTTCAGCGCCTGGTCGATGCCGGCCTTGATCCGCGGCCAGTTCGCCTCGTTCCTGATGCGGATCTGCTCCAGGAGGCTCTCCCGTTCCCGTTCCGGCAGGGCGCAGAGCAGCGCCCGTCCCATCGAGGTGGTGGCGACCGGTATCTGCGATCCGACGTCGAGGGTCAGGGTCACGGTGGCGCTGCTCCGGTACGCCTCGATGTAGATCATGTTCAGCCGGTCCTGGACGCCGAGCGCAACGGAGGCCTGGGCGTATTCGGCAAGCTCCTGCATGAACGGCCGAGCGATCTGGCGGATGTCCATGTTGGCCAACAGGGAATAGCCGAGCGACAACACGGCGGTTCCCAGATAGTATTTGCCGAACCGCTCCGAATAATTGAGGTACCCCAGGCTGGTCAGGGTATGGGTCAGCCGGGAGACCGTCGGTTTCGGCAGGCCGGTGCGCACGGCGATCTCCTGGTTCCCCAGCAGACGGTCGCCCGGCTTGAAACAGCGCAGCACCTCCAGCCCCCGGGCCAGGGCGCGGACCATCTGGCGGTCATTTTCGTCGGTATCGTCGGGCCTGGCCTTTGCCACTGCTGCCTCCTTGTCGTTGCCGTGCGGCATGTGCGCTTTCTCCGAAAGGGTATTCCCGTGAATCCAGAAGAAGGTTTGCATAAACGAAAAGGTATGTCAAACACAATTTAAAATCGAAATATAGTTTTGCTCTGTGAAATTATAAAACCGTTCTTTTGGAAAAGAGGGGGCCGCTGTGTCGTGCAGCCGGCAATGCCCGGCGCCGGGTCGGCTGAAAGTGAAAAATTGTTCATGCAATTATTTGTTTACAAATTGGGATGGCTGGTGTATAAGAATATTAAAAAAGAAACTGAATTTCGCATAGCGAAACAAGTACATGGCGCCCGGCGGGAAGGCCGTGGCTCGCATGGTCAAGGAGACGGTGATGGGTGCGATGAAGGAAAACCCCCGATACAATGTGGTGTCGATCAGGGTCAGCGACGAGGAGCTGGAGGCCCTTCAGGAGGTCTGCAAGGAGACCAACAAGAGCGTCTCCACCGTCATGCGCGAGGCCATGTCGCTGATCCGGTTCAAAGGAGCATGCAGATGCTGAGAGAAAAGCGGCAGCAAACCATCCAGGCTACCGAGAAGGCCCTGGACCTTCTGCAGATAGTGGCTAACGGGGAACGGGAACTTAGCATCAACGCCCTTGCGCAAAGGTTGAAAACAGACAGGGAAGAGGTCCTTCTCCTGCTGGTCGCCATGGAAAACAAGGGGCTGGTCACCTGGGACAGCCGCAGAAAGATTTACAACCCCGGCGGGGCGACCCTGGAGATGGTCCGCAATATCGAGCAGCGTTTCAGCCGGGTCCACCCTTTGCCTCGTGCGGCTGCGCCCCTGTCCTGAGGGCGTTCCCCGTCGGAACGGTTTCCGCAAGCGTTCCCACGGCCACGCTCGATCCTGCCGTGAAAAACCCTTCCCCTCCCGGGGAAAACATAGTATCGTTATTCCATGTTTCCTTGGCGACTGATCGATACCGGACCCCTGGATGGTCCCGCCAACATGGCCGTGGACGAGGCGCTGCTCGCCGGTTTCGACCCGGCACGGTCCCGGCCGGTGCTGCGCCTGTACGGCTGGGAACCGCCCGCCATATCCCTCGGCAGGTTCCAGAGGCCCGACGAAGTGGTCGACCTGGCAAAGAGCGCGGCAGCCGGGGTTCCGGTTGTACGGCGTATCACCGGGGGGGGCGCGGTCTACCATGCCGGGGAACTCACCTATGCCATCGTCTGCGCCCCGCACCACATCCCGCCCGTCTCCTCCGTTAAGGACTCCTTCCGGGTGCTGACGTCCTTTCTGCTCCGCTGCTACCGGCAGCTCGGGCTTGACCCCCGCTATGCGGTCGACCACTCACCGGTCGGGGCGGGATTGGGGGAGCGGACTCCCGTCTGTTTTGCCGGGAAGGAGAGCTACGATATCCTGATCGGGGGGAGGAAGATCGGCGGCAATGCCCAGCGCCGGCTGAAGAACGTGATCTTCCAGCACGGCTCGATCCCCCTGGAGAACCGCATCGCAGAGGGGAGCGGCTTCTTTCTGGGACGGCTGCCCCGGCTTTCCGAAACAGCCGTGGCGCTTCGGGAATGCGGGGTGGCGTTGTCCTTCGACGAGCTGAAAAAGGGGGTGGCCGGGGCGTTCCGCGAGGCCGTGGCCTCCGGGCTGCAGCCGGACCGGTTGACGGGGGAGGAAGAGGAACTGGTTGACCGGTTGCGGGAGGAGAGACGGGCGGATGGCGGAAGGAACCCGAAAGTGGGGGTGGTATGCGGATAACCCGGAAGCCTGACTGGCTGCAGAAGAAAATCAACCCGTCCGCCCATGCCGAGATGGAGCGGATGCTGGGCGACCACCACCTCCACACGGTCTGCCAGGAGGCGATGTGTCCGAACATCACCGAGTGTTTCCGGCAGAAGCAGGCGACCTTCCTGATCCTCGGCCGGATCTGCACGAGGCTTTGCTCCTTCTGCAACGTGGCCAAGGAGACGCCGCTTCCCGTGGATCACGAAGAGCCCGCCCGGGTGGCCGAGGCGATCCGCCGCCTTGGCCTCTCCCATGTCGTGATTACGAGCCCCACCCGGGACGACCTGCCGGACGGCGGGGCGGGGCTCTATGCCGCCACGGTGGCGGCGGTCAGGGAGGCTTCCCCCGGGACCGCGATCGAGCTCCTGGTCCCCGACTTCAGGGGAGACCGGGAGGCGCTCGCCGCGGTGGCGCAGGCCGCGCCGGACATTGTCGGTCACAACCTGGAGACCGTGCCGCGCCTCTACCGGATCAGGGAAGGGGCCGACTACCGCCGTTCCCTGGATGTGCTGGCCACGCTCCATGACGCGGCTCCCTCCCTGAAGACCAAGTCTGGCCTCATGGTCGGCCTGGGGGAGACGGAGGAGGAGCTGTTCGCGGTCTTTGAGGAGCTTCGCCGGGTCGGCTGTTCGTTCCTCTCGGTGGGGCAGTACCTCGCCCCGAGCAAGCGGCACCATCCGGTGGTCGCCTTCATCGAGCCGGCGCGGTTCGAGATCTACCGGGAGAAGGCGCTGGCCATGGGTTTTGCCCACGTGGAGAGCGGTCCCTACGTGCGCAGCTCCTATCATGCCGCGGAGTACGAAAAAACAGTTCAAGGTTCAATGTTCGAGGTTCAAGGTCTTGAATCATAACGTCGAACGTAGAACATCGAACATTGAACGGAAAAAAGCCCGCGCCGGTTGTCCGGAGCGGGCTTTTTTTACTTGAGCGTGTCGGTCTTGATCTCCCCGGGGGAGAGCGGAGGAGGATCGGTCGTAACTGCTGTTGCGGCCGGTTCGCTCTTGGCCGGTTCCACCGCGACGGCCTTCGGCGCCGGTGACGGCGCTGCGCTCGTGGCCTGCCGGGGCTCCGGTCCCGGCTGACCCCCCTTGTCCTCCTTCTCCCACGGGAACTTGAACTCGGGCTCGAGCAGGGATACCATCTCGTCGAACTGGGCGTTGTACAGCCTGGAGATCTTGCCGTTTTTCAGCAGGGCGTAGGAAGCGGGCTTCTCGAATGCCCTGGTTATGCCCGGAAGGGTCTTGAATTTCAGGTCCACCTTGTCGGTGACGTTGGCGTCCGCCTCGTCGAAATCGGCATACTGCAGGTTCAGCAGGGGTTTCAGGGGGCGAAGCCGGTCCTGGAAATTGGGGTACTCCCACAGGACGTTCCCGTCCGCATCCATGATCTGGGCGGTCATGATCAGGTAGTTGCAGTCGGACTCCAGGTAGGCGAGGTAGTTGCTGGAGTAGAGCTTGTCCGTCCTGGTCAGCCCGCTCACCGTCACCAGCATGACGGCGTCCAGGTTGTTCTTTACGATGAACTCCTTCACGGCGTCCTGCTTGAAGAAATACTTGTTGTAGAGAACCCCCGCGTCCGAGCGCCGCTCGCGTCGGAAAAAGAGGGAGGAAAAGAGCTGGTCGGCCTGGGCGTCTGGCATCCGGACCGCCAGATAGACGCCGGTGTCCTTGAGACGGGCGACCAGTTCCGCCTCGTTTTTCCGGTTCAGATCGTTGATCAGGGCAATGACCGCCTCCCTCTCCGGCGGCCTGACATCGGAGTCGCCGTCCACGAAGAAGGGGGCGACGCCGAGGACCCGCACCTTCTTCTCGTACGACTCCCGGGGGACGTTATAGTAGTTGTGGGCGCAACCGACGTTCATGAGCAGCAGCGCCATGAGTATGATGCCGTGAAAGAACCTGGACATCTCGAAGCCTCCTGTACAAAGTATAAATCACGGGGGAACAAGGGCGTTTCCCGCTCTTATAGCAGAATCGGGCCGGTTTGACCAGACTTTTCACGTCCTTTCGGGGTGGGTGTCCTTCACGAAGAAAAAGAGGGCGACGGCGCAGGCGAGACCGAGAATCGGGATGAGGAACGCCTGGTGGTAGGCTGCCGGCGGATAGCTCCCGGCAGTGCGGGGAAAGCGGCCGACGACGAATCCCATCACCTGCTGCACGGCCGCTGCGCCGATCACCACGAAGAAGTTGAGGGCGGTCATGGCGGTGGCGGAGATCCCGGCCGGGAACATCTCCCGGATCATGGGATAGATGGTCACCCCGGAGGAGACGGCAACCCCGACGGCGAAGAACGCGCAGGCAAGGAGCGGCCGGGAGAGCGCCTCGGCAGGGCCGAGCATCAGGGTCATCAGGGCCAGCAGGGCCGCCTGTCCCACCAGGAGGGTCCATTTGCGGGATCGCAGGAGCCGGTCGGAAACACGACCGACCACCAGGCAGCCGGCGATGAAGCCGAGCGACGTGAACAGGAGCACGTTCCCTGCTTGCGCGCGGGAAAGCCCGAGCGCGTCCATCAGGTACGGCCCGCCCCAGAGCCCCTGGAGCACCATGTAGTTGCCGTACCAGCAAAAGGCGAGGAGCGCCAGGAGCCAGAAGGAGCGGTTGCCGAAGACGGTCCGCCACCCCTCGATGATCCCGTGGGAGGGGGGAGCTGCATAGAGCGGTTCTTTCAACGGCCCTTCGCCCGCCCGGGGGGCGTCGCTCACCAGAAAGCCGACCAGCGCCACGGCAACCGCCTGGAGCGTGCCGACCGCGAGAAAGGGATGGCGCCAGCCGAACCTGGAGACCGCCAGGGCAAGCGGCGCCGTGGCCGAAAGATTCCCCAGGTTGCCGATCGCCACCATGAACCCGGAGATGGTGGCGAATTCATGGGGTGAGAACCAGTTGCCGTAGATCTTGAGGGAGGCCATCAGCACGCAGGCGGTGCCGATCCCCATCAGCACCCTCCCGGCCAGCACGGCCGGGTAGGCGGGCGCCAGGGCGAACAGGAACGTGCCGCAGACGGTGAGGAGGCCGGATAGGATGATGATCCGCCGCCCGCCGAGGCGGTCGATCAGCGGACCGAGAGGGATCTGGGCAAAGGCGTACACGTAGAAAAAAAGGCTCGACAGGGTGCCGAGCCGGGTCGCGTCCAGCCCCAGCTCCCGGGAGAGGTCCTTGGCCACCACGGCCATGGAGACCCGGTAGAAATAGGCGAGCACGTACATGAGGGCAAGGACGGCGAAGATTTTCCAGCGTTTGGACATGGAGTCTACCAGTGGGGATATCCGCAGCAAAGCAAGATGCATCAATGTATTGCGGAAAAGCCGCCTTCCCTTACTTCAGCATGATGAACCCCATCTGCCTCCCGGTCTCCCCCCCATCCCGCCGGTAGGAGAAGAAGGTATCCTTTTCGCAGGAGACGCACAGCTCGGTGGTTTCGATGTTGTCCCGCGCGAGGCCCGCCTCCAGGAGCTGGTGCACATTGGCGAGCGGCAGGTCGAGCTGCCATCTGCCGTCGTCCGTCGCGACGGCGTACTCCCCCCAGCCCTCCCCCTGTTTGCTGAAGGCGTCCTTGACCGGCGCGTCCACCTCGTAGCAGCAGCGGCCGATGGCGGGCCCCACCGCGGCCAGGATGTCCGCCGGGCTGGCGCCGAAAAGCGATACGAGGGTTTCCACCCCCTTCCGGGCGATCTTGCCCGCGGTCCCCTTCCACCCTGCATGGAGCGCGGCCACCGCCTTTGTGACCGGGTCTAGAAGGAGGATGGGCGCGCAGTCGGCCACGCAGATCCCGATCATCACGCCGCGCTGGTTGGTGACGATCCCGTCGCATTCCAGCTTCAGAAAATGGGAATAGTCCGGGTTCGGGGCGTCGAGCACCAGGAGATCGGTGCCGTGGACCTGGGTGACGGTCACGACCTTTTCCAGCCGGGTGTCGAAGGCACGCGCCAGGATGCTCCGGTTTCCCTGGACGCTGTGGGAGTTGTCGAGGGTGTTGGTGCCGAGGTTGAGGGAGTTGTAGGGGGGGCGCGATACCCCCTCGTGGCGCGTGGTGAAGCCCTGGCTGGATATCCCCGCCATGGCGAACAGCTCCGGCTCCAGGTAGTGGACCTTGCCGGCATGGGTCATTTTCATTGACAAAACTCCTTTTCAAGGTACGCGACGATCCGCCCCATGTCCTCCGGCAGCTCGGTATCGAACTCCAGGTATTGCGCCGTGGCCGGGTGGATGAAGCCGAGGGTCTTGGCGTGCAGGGCCTGGCGGTCAAGGTCCCTGATGAGCGCCTTCAGCCGCGGATCGGTGATGCCGGCGAGTCGTCCGCTCCCGCCGTAGACCGGGTCCCCCACCAGGGGATGGCCCGCCTCGGAGAGATGGACCCGGATCTGGTGGGTCCTGCCGGTCTCAAGGCGGAGGCGCACCAGGGTGATGCTGCCGTAGCGGCCGATCACCTGCCAGTGGGTCACGGCGTGTTTCCCGCTGCGCGCCTTCCCCGACATCCGCTTCCGGTCCGTAGGATGGCGGCCGATCACCGACTCGATTTTCCCTTTCTCCCCCTTCGGCGAGCCGTACATGAGGGCGAGGTAGACCCGCTTGATGGTGTGTTCCTTGAACTGGTGGGCGAGCGACTGGTGGGCCCGGTCGTTCTTCGCCGCCACCAGGACCCCCGAGGTATCCTTGTCGATCCGGTGGACGATGCCGGGGCGCAGGGTGCCGCCGATCCCGGAGAGGTCCAGGCAGTGGGCGAGCAGGGCGTTCACCAGGGTGCCGCCGCTGGTCCCCGCACCGGGATGGACCACCATGCCGGGCGGCTTGTTCACCACCACCACATCGTCGTCCTCGTACAGGATATCGAGGGGGATCTCCTCCGGCGCAGCCTCGGCGGGCTTGGGGGGAGGGATGCGGACCGAGATCCGTTCCCCCCCTTTCAGCTTCAGGGAAGCTTTCTGGGGTGTCCCGTCGACGGTCACGAGCCCTTCGTCGATCAGCTTCTGCACGGTGGAACGGGTGACGGAGCCGAGCGAGCGGGCAACGAAGCTGTCGAGCCGCTCAGGCTCGCTGCCTTCGGGATATGTCAGGTCGATATTTTCCATATTTTCCGGGATGAAACGACGAAGGCGCGATTTGTCAACCGCGCCCCGCTCGTGCAGCTACTCCTGTCAACCGGCTACCAGATGGCGGACTCGATCTTTCCCGCCCGCTTGATCAGCACATCCACCACCGCGAGGTCGAATACGTTGGAGGAGGCGATCTCGGGGGCCACCCGGGAGATGAAATGCTGTCGCCCCTCTTCCAGTTCGTCGGTCAGGAGTTCGAAAATCGTGTCGTTCCTGATCCCTTCCTCCACTTTTTCCCGGTTGTAGAGGGCCACATCGGAGATGATGGCCCGGGCAAGTCTTCTGGCCTGGTCGGGATTGTCGATAAGGCTCATGTATTTCCCCTGGGCGTTCTCCCCCGCAGGGGGGGAGTTCGGCCTGATTTCATTGAGATTCGGCATTATACAGGATTTTTCGCCGGATACCTACCTAATTTTTAGGGCAAAGTAGATACTGTTGTCGCCGCGCTTCACGAGGAGGGCCACGGAACCTTTCCGGTCGGCCTCCTTCATGGCCCTGGCGTAGTCGGCAAGGTTGGCGATCCGTTTCTGGTTGACGGAGACGATCAGGTCCCCCTGCTGGATGCCCGCCTCGGCAGCGGCCCCCTCGGGGTCGACCTCCGCGACGATCACCCCGGCGAGCCCGCTGACGCGCATGTTGCGGGGGAGTTCCTCCACCGTCAGGCCGAACCAGCCGGACTGGGGCGCGGTGGACTTCGGCTTGAGGGCCGACGCGCTCTCCGAGCTGGCGAGGGTCACCGTGAGCTTGAGCGGCTTGCCGTCGCGGAAGAGCTCCACCTCCACTTTCCGGCCGACCGGTATGTCCGCCACGATCATCTGGAGCTGGCGCGGGTCCCTGATCTCCTTGCCGGCGAAGCGGGTGATGACGTCCCCCTGCTTGAAACCGGCCTTCTCGGCGGGGCTGCCGGACATGATGTCGCTCACCAGGGCGCCTGCGGCCTTTTGCAGGCCGAACGACCGGGCGATCTCGTCGGTCACCGGCTGTATGGAGACGCCGAGCCAGCCGCGGGTCACGCTCCCCTTCTTGATCAACTGGCCGACCACCTGCTTGGCCATGTTGATCGGGATGGCGAAGCCGATCCCCTGGCCGGCGGCCACGATGGCGGTGTTGATGCCGATCACCTCGCCGTAGATGTTGAGGAGCGGCCCTCCCGAGTTCCCCGGGTTGATGGAGGCATCGGTCTGGATGAAGTCTTCGTAGGCCTCGATCCCCATGTTGGCCCGGCCGGTGGCGGAGATCACCCCCACGGTGACGGTCCGGTCGAGCCCGAACGGGTTGCCGATGGCGATCGCCCACTGCCCCACCTGGAGCTTGTCCGAATCGCCGAGCACCGCGGTCGGGAGATCTTCACTGACGTTGATCTTGATCACCGCCAGGTCGGTCTTGGAGTCTTCCCCGATCACCTTGCCGTCGTAGACCTTTTCGTTGGAGAGCTTCACCCGGATGCTCTCGGCATCCTTCACCACGTGGTCGTTGGTGAGGATGTACCCTTCCTTGTTGATGATGAACCCCGATCCCAGGCTGCTTTCCCGGCGGTACCGGGGCATTTGCTGCCTGCCGCCGAAGAAGTCGTCGAAGAACGGGGAGAGCTCGAAGAACGGCTGGACGAGCTTCTTCTTGCTCACCGTGGAGATGTTGACCACCGAGGGGTTGACCGCCTTGACCACGTTGGAGAAGGCCTGCTGGGTGGCGAGGATGTCTTTCGGCACCTCCTTGACCGGCGCTTCGGCGCTTCCCTTGCGGGTCGTCTCGTAGAAATACGGCTGTTCCTTTTTCTTGCAGGCGGTGAGGGGGAGCACGAGCAGCATGGCGAATGCCAGGATACGGGAGAGTTTCATCGGAGACCTCGCAGAAGCGCTAAGAATTTGAAATTGCACGGAGAATCACGGTGAGCTTAGCCAAAAAATTGCGGGATGTCAACCCGCTTTCCCCCGGTGAAAATCACTCCTTGACCTGCCGCGCTCTTTTGCTTATAAAACCCTTAGGAGGAGCTTTCAGTGAACGACATCAAAGCGGAAATCAGGGAACTGCGGCTGGGGGAGAAGATCAGGAAGCTGAGGCAGGAACGGAGGCTCACCCTCCAGGAGCTTGCCGACCTGACCGGCCTGTCCAAGCCGCTCCTGTCCCAGACCGAAAACGACCAGGTCACCCCTCCTCTCGCCACGCTGCTGAAGATCGCCAAGGGGCTGCGGGTGGGTATCCATTTCTTCTTCGAGAACGAAGGGGACCGGCGCAAATACGTGCTGCTCAGGGGGGAGGAGGGGGCGCTTTCCCGGCGGCGCCCCAAAAGCGATGCGCTCCAGGGGTACCGGTACCGTTCCCTGGCGCCGGGCCTCAGGCAGAAACAGATCGAGCCGTTTCTCGTGGAGTTCGAGATGCAGGAGTGGGACGCCGGCAGCTTTTACAACCACGACGGGGAGGAGTTCCTCTACATACTGGCGGGTGAACTGGAGTTCCACTACGGCGAAGAAGTCATGCGGCTTCTCCCCGGGGACAGCATCTTCTACGATTCGTCCATTCCCCACGGCTACGTATCGGTCGGCGAGCAGCAGGCCCGGGCGGTGGCGGTCCTCTACTCCAAGGAATGATGAATCCGGAAAAAATCCATCTGCTGCGTTACGCTCGCCCCTCGTCACTGCGGCGTAGCGCTGTTTATGCCCAGAGGGTACTACGCCTCATGCCTCGGGACTCGCAAGCCTTGCATCTGGAGCTTTTTCCGGATTCATCAGGCTGGTTTCCGCTTCTGCCGCCGCATCAGGTCCCTGAGCACGTTGCGCGTCGCCTCGTCCATGTCGAGAAAGCGGAGCCCCATCGCCCCTTCCGGCTCGAAGGTGCTCCAGACCACCTCTGCGGAGACGGTGACCGCCTCCGCAGAGAGAGGGGTGAAGAACTGGAGCCTCACGGTCCGTCCCGGAGGCGGCGGGTTGCTGCAATGGACGCTGACCCCCGTTTCGGAGATCTCGTAGGTGCCGCAGCAAAGCGCCTCGTCCGTTTCCACCAGCCAGCACCCCAGCCGGGTCGGCAGCCGCTTGCAGGTGCGCTTCTCCACTATCCCCTCGCTTTCACGCCTCCTCGCAATCCTCGGGAGACCAGCTGTCCAACTCGCCGTTCTCCAACTCCACCTGGATCGTTTCCCCTTCCATGGTGCAGCCGAATGAGAGGCCGATCCGGCCGGTCTTCACATTGCGCAGCCTGACCCGCTCCTCCTTCCGTTCGGTTCTCTCGCAGACACCGGTATAGTCGGTTTCTTTCATGGCACATTCTCCTTTGCGGCATTGGCGTCACTGACAAGAGTACCATGGGCGGGGGTGTTTGCAACCGGATCAGGCCTAGATATTCTCCCCGTCCCCCCCCACCCTGACCACCCTGACGCGCCTGGCGCGCCCTTCCCGTTCGCGGTAGAGGCGGACGAGAAACCCGACCGTCACGACCTTGTGGAGCAGGGCCTGGGTCAGCCGGTAGAGGAGTTTTCGCCCGCGCGACGGCCTGCGGCTGCCGAGCAGGAGGGGGCAGTAACCGGCAATCCGGACCTCGACCTTGATCCCTTCCCCGTGCGGTTCGGCGATGAAGGAGAGCTCCCCACGGCCGCATTCTCGCGGTTGCACGAGGCAGCCGCCGCTGATCCGCAGGGTTACGGAACTGGTCATCCCTTCGTGTGCGACGCCGGGCGTGCCGAACGAGAGGAGGTTCAGCCGCGTGGCGAGGAGCCTGAAGTCGATCCCCTCGGCGCTCCGTGCCGGCCGTACCAGGGAGCAGGTAACGCGCCTCACGTGGGCCAGGTACCGTTCCAGGAGCCGCTCCGGGGCGACGGCCCCGGCGTGGCGGGGGTGAAGCGTCAGCCACTGGGCGGAAAAAACCGAGGAATCCCCGCGCAGGACCTGCTGACAGGCGATCTCTTGTATCCGTGCGGGGTTTTCGGCCATGGTCTCCTCCGGGACAACCATACCACAGCTTCTCCCCGTTGTCTCCTGTCGCTGCAAGCCACGTCTAAAGACGCAGCGGAGGGAAGATTGTCAACAAAGTTTACGCGGTAAACTTTGTTGACGTTTCTCCGGATGCAACGCTGACAAGGCTTCGCGTCCCTTGGCGAAGAAAACTGTCAACTTAGTTTACCATTCACGCCCCCCGCAGTCACTGCTTTTAGAGCCGAATCTCCCGAAATATATACATTTTCAGAATCGGTACGATTCTTGGAAAGAAGGAATCTGTCGGCATTTCAACCGGCAGAGGTGCGGGTTTCCATCGCGCAGGGAGGATCATGAAGCGGGCAATCATAGTACTGATAACGGCGGGCGGGCTGTACGGGGCGGTGCACGCGGAAGAGTACCGCTGGAGCGCTTCCCGGGGGAGCAGCCACGGTACCGGCAGCAGCGCCGCAGTATCGCCGCAGCCGCGGCAGGGGGGGGCAAGCCGGCTGGACGCGGCGGCACATGACCCGGCACAGCGGGCGGCGCTCGAAAAAGAACGGAAGCGGGCAGTCGCCATAATTGCAGAGGCTCTGAAGAAGGCCCGGGAGCGGGTCCGGCGGGAAGCGGAAGCGGCCAGGCAGAAGCGGCTTGCCGAGAAGAAGCAGGCGTTGCCGGGTACTGCCGGCACGGGAGCGCCGGCGGCAAAGGGAAGGGCTCCCGAGCGGAGCGTTGCGGTGCAGTAGGGGCGGGCGCAGCATGCTGCGTCCGGCAAAACGTTACAGGCATGAAAAAGCCCCCGCCGTTTCCGGCGGGGGCTTTTTCCTTTCCTACTTCCCGTTGTCCAGCCGGATATCCCGGACCGGCCCCAGCGTAGCGAGGGGCTTGTCGAACCGCTTGTCGTTTCCCACCACCACCAGGACCATCCTGTCGGGGTGGAGGTATGTGCGCGCCACCCGCAGTACGTCATCCCTGGTGACCCGGGCGATGTTGTCCCGGTAGTTATCCAGGTATCCCTTGGGATAGCCGTAGAACTCCAGGCGCGCCTGCTGGTTGACCACAACGCCCGGGCTGGTGAAGCCGAAGATGAAGGAGTTGATGATGGCGTCCTTGGCCAGCGAGAGTTCCCGGTCGGTCACCGGTGCGGCGGTCATGCCGGCGATGATGTCGCGCAGCAGGGTGATCGTCCTGACGGTGGACTCGCTCTTCGTCTCGGTTTCGGCGGTGACGGTGCCGATGAAGCGCTGTCCCACGTTGACTTCGCTCTCCACGTTGTAGGCGAGCCCCTGGTTGGAGCGGATCTCCTGGGTCAGGCGGGAGGTGAAGCCTCCCCCCAGGATGTAGTTCATCACCCTGAGCGCGTAGACGTCCGGGTTGTTCTTGTCGATCCCCATCTCCCCCATCCGGATCACGGTCTGGCTCACGTCCTTCCTGGCGAACAGGGTCTCGGGCTTCGCCGCCGGTGCCGGTTCCCCCACTCCGGGGTAGTCGGTGTTCTGCTTCTCCCATCCCCCGAACAGCCTGGTCAGCCTGGCCAGCATCTCCTCCTTCCTGAAATCGCCCGACACCGCCAGGATGATGTTGTTGGGGTGGTAGTAGCGGCGGTGGAACGCCGCAATGTCGTCGCGGCTGATCTTCCTGACGGTGCCGATCGAGGGGTGGCGCCCCAGGGGGTGTCCCGCGTAGAGGGCCATGTGCAGTTCCCGGTCGGCGATTCCCTTCGGGTCGTCGTTCTCGCGGCGCAGCGCCTCAACGCTCTTGTTGACGGCGATCTGCACCCGGTCTTCCCGGAAAGCAGGGCGCATCAGGACCTGGCCGTAGAGCTCCAGGGTCCGGTCGAGGTTTTTCGCCAGTGTCGCCATGGAGAGGTTTCCCGAATCCGTGCCGATGCTCGACTCGATCTGGGACGCCATGAACTCCAGTTCGGCGTCCAGTTTTTCAGGCGGTGTTTCCGCGGTCCCGCCGCTGCGCATCACGGCGCCGGTGATGCCGGCGAGGCCGGTTCTGTCGGCCGGCTCGTAGATGCTGCCGGCCTTGACGTAGGCGGTCATGTTGACCAGCGGCAGTTCGTGGTCCTCCAGCAGATAGATCACCAAGCCGTTCGGCAGGACGGCCCGTTCGCTCCGCGGCACCTCGAATTTAAGGGGGGGAAAGGTCATGGTGCGCGGGTTTGCGGTCTGTCCGGGAGCGGCGCAGGAGGCGATGGGAAGAACGGCGGCGAGCAGAAGGAAGAGCCTCGTGAAGATGGTGATCATTGCTGCGTCTCCTCCTTCTTGGTGATGTACCCGACGGTGCGGTTTTCCCTGACCAGGTATTTCCGGGCCACCCGCACCACGTCGGCAGGGGTGACGGCCGCCACCTTTTGCCGATGCTCTATCAGGTAGCGCCAGGTCCCGGCCACCGCCTCGTACTCGGTCAGGTTGCGGGCGAGCCCCCCGTTGGAGCCCATCTGGCGGTACTCCTCGTATTCCAGCGTGTTCAGGATCTGTTGCAGCTCCCGCTCGGTGACCGGCTCGCTTTTCAGCCGCTCCACTTCCCGGTCTATCGCCTCCTCCACCTCTTTGACGGTATGGGGGGCGCGGGGGGTCGCCTCGATCACGAACAGGTTGGGGTAGCGGCTGCCGGGAGCGGTGAAGGTCCCCACGTCCGTGGCAAGCTGCTCCTCCGTCACCAGCTTCTTGTAGAGGCGCGACGTCCTCCCCTCGGAGAGGAGCATGTCGATCACGTCGAACGCGTAGTCGTCCGGCTGGGCGATGGCAGGCTTGTGGAAGGCGATCAGGAGTTGCGGCTCGGCGTCTCCCTCGACCTCGATCCGCTTTTCCCCGGCTTGGGGCGGTTCATCCGTGTCGACCGGCCCGACCGGTGTCTTCGGCGGGATGGCGCCGAAGTATTTTTCCACCAGGGCAATGGTCGCCTCGGGGTCTATGTCCCCGACGATGGCGGCGATGGCGTTGTTGGGGCCGTAGTACTTGTGGAGGAAGGCCTCCGCCTTGGTGCGGGAGAGGTACCTGATGTCCGACATCCAGCCGATGGTCGGCTGGCCGTAGGGATGGGCCATGAACTCGGTCGCCTGGAAGGTCTCCCAGAGCTTGCCCATCGGCTCCGCCTCGACGGAGCGGCGCCGCTCCTCCGTCACCACCTCCCGCTCGGTGTAGAATTCCCGCAGCACCGCGTTCTGCATCCGGTCCGACTCGATGGCGGCCCAGAGCTCCAGCTTGTTGGCGGGGAGATTGATCAGGTAGGTGGTGCCGTCCTTGCTGGTGAAGGCGTTGTAGCCTGCCCCGCCGTTGCGCGAGTAGATCACGGAGAATTCCTCCTTGACCACGTACTTCTCCGCTTCGGCCTCCAGCCGGTCGAGCTCCTTCTTCAGTTCGGCGATCCTCGCCTGGTCACCCTTGTCCCGCTTGGCCTGCTCGGCCATCATCAGCCGGGCGGTCTCCTCGATCTTGTCGAGAAGCGGTTTTTCCGCGGCGTAGTCGGTGGTGCCGAGGGTCTTCGTCCCTTTGAACAGCATATGCTCCAGGAGGTGGGCGAGCCCCCGCTCGTCGCTCCGCTCGTCCACGCTCCCCACCTTGAAGCGGATCCAGGCGGCGACCGTCGGCGAGGTGTGGCGCTCCACCAGGAGGAGCTTCATGCCGTTTTTCAGGGTGTATTCCCGCACCTTGTCCGCCAGCCCCGCGCCGAAGCAGGGAGGGGCGAGGATAAGGAACAGGAGGGTGGACAGGAAGAGTCTGTTCGGTCGGTTCATCGATTACCTCTTGTTAGGGTCTTCAGCCTATTTCCCCAGGGTCTTGTCCCCCGGCTTCCAGTTCACCGGGCAGAGCTCCCCGGTCTGGAGCGCCTCCAGGACCCGCATGGTCTCCTCGACGCTCCTGCCGACCGCGAGGTTGTTCACCGACATATACTGGAGCACCCCCTTGTCGTCGATGATGAAGAGACCCCGCAGGGCCACCCCCTCCTGTTCGTCCAGGATGCCGTAATTCCATGCCGTCTCCTTCTTCTGGTCGGACAGGAGGGGGTACTTCAGCTCCCCCAGGTCGCCCCGCCCGATCCATGCCTTGTGGGACCACTTGCTGTCCACCGAGGCGCCGAGGATGACGGCATTCTTCTCCTTGAAGCGGTCAAACGCCTCGTTGAAGCCCCTGATCTCCGTCGGGCAGACCGTGGTGAAGTCGAGGGGGTAGAAGAAGAGGACCACCCACTTCCCCCGGTAGTCGGCGAGGCTCACCTTCTTGAATCCCTTGTTGACCACGGCATCGAGGGTGAAGTTCGGTGCCGGTTCCCCCACCCTTGCCGCCGGCATCCGTCCCTGCTGCTGCATCGTATCCGCGGCATAGGAGAGGGGGGCCGCTCCGGCAGGTCCCGCGGCAAGACAGGCCAGCAGGAGTGCAGTCGCAAGGGTTGAAAAAAACGCCTTTCCGATCATGCTCATGGTCGTCTCCCTTCTCGTGATGGTGCGGGCGCGTCGTGGCCCGGGCAGTAACACTATAACCGCAAGCCGGCGTGTTTGCAAGAGCCGACGCGGGTTGACGCGAAAAACGGTTCTCCTTTCCGTTAATTTGTGGTAAAAACCGGGGACAACTAACCTCGTGTCCCATGCGGCGGGCAGACCTCGCGGGACACCTGTAAAGGAGCGAGCAATGAGCGAAGAGAAAAATCCCCGGGTACTCATGGAGACCTCCATGGGGAACATCACGATCGAACTGTTCAAGGACAAGGCCCCCATCTCCGTGCGGAATTTCCTCTCCTACGTGAAGGACGGGTTCTACGACGGCCTCATCTTTCACCGGGTGATCGCCAACTTCATGGTCCAGGGCGGCGGGATGGACGAAAACATGCAGCAGAAGAAGACCAAGTTCGCCATCAAGAACGAGGCGGCCAACGGACTCTCCAACAAGCGGGGCACCCTTGCCATGGCCCGGACCTCCGTGGTGGACAGCGCCACCGCCCAGTTTTTCATCAACGTGGTGGACAACGCCTTCCTCGACCACCGGGGGAAGACCCCCGACCTGTTCGGCTACGCGGTCTTCGGCCAGGTGACCGACGGGATGGAGGTGGTGGACGCCATCAGGCAGGTGAAGACCGGGAGCAAGGCCGGCCACGGCGATGTGCCGGTGGAGCCGGTGTTCATCACGGCGGTGAAGGTTTGCGAAGAGTGAGACGTGGGATGCAAAAGGCGGCCGATCGGCCGCCTTTCTTTTTTTGACCGGCTGACGGCTTCGGGTATTGAATGTCCTCAGGCGTTGCGGTTGAAATTGGTAACGAATCTCTCGATTGCACCACGGGATTCCGATGCCAGGTTGATGAAGCGGACACCGTAGTTAAGGGTGCCGTCCGGCATCTTCAATGAGCGGACCACTTCACCGGCGGTTGTGATCTGGCATGCACCGGGGAGATAGAATACGCAGGTGATCCGGTCACCTTGATTGAGGAGCTTGTCGGTCTCGAACAGGATGCCCGTGGCACTGATGTTGTGGGAAGTGCAGAAGAACGGTATGTTTTCCCGCTCGCCGTTGACATGGGCCTTGAGGAGAACCCGGTAGCCCTTGCGCGCCGAGACGGCGAGGAGCTGGCCGACGCTTTCCAGGAGCTTCTCCGGGTTGATCGGTTTCGTTATCCAGGCATTGGCGCCGCATTTTGCGGCTCGGGCACGATCTTCCGGCGTGTCGCGGCAGACAAGGATGACCGAGACGTTCTTGAGGTCTTTCTCCGTGCGGAGTTGCGCGCAGAGTTCATCCCCCCGCATGTCGGGCATATTCACTTCGGCAATGATCAGGTCTACTTGTTCCTGCCGATGGACCTGGAGCGCTTCTTTGCCCGTGATGGCCGTTAATGTCCGGAACTCCGACCTGTTCAGGAGACTCTTGTTCCCGTCAAAAAAAGCGATGACGGCATTGACGAGAAGGATCTTTTTCATGAACAGCTTTATACCGGTTTGCCAAGGGAATTGTCAAGAGGGAGTACGGAAAATGCCCCATTGACGCACGCACGTGGTGGGGTCGGCCTCGAGCGGTGTCAAAGAAAAAGGCCGCCGGAGGGGTTCCGGCGGCCTTTCCCGAGGAGCTACCAGTTCTCCCCCAGGAGCTCGAAGTGCGCTTTGGCGTGGCTGCAGGCCGGGCAGACGTCCAGGGCAGCGGTCCCCTCGTGCAGGTAGCCGCAGTTGCGGCAGCGCCAGACCACCGGCTCATCCCGCCGGAAGACCCGGTCGTTTTCTATGTTTGCCAGGAGGTCCAGGTAGCGCTTTTCGTGCTGCTTCTCCGCCACCGCGATCGCCATGAAGACCGCGGCGACCTGGGGAAAACCTTCCTCGCGGGCGATGGCGGCAAAGCCGGGGTACATCTGGGTGTGCTCGTAGTTTTCTCCGCCGGCCGCCGCCTTGAGGTTCTCGGCGGTGGTGCCGATGATGCCGGCGGGGAAGGCGGCGGTGACCTCCGCCTCCCCCCCTTCCAGCAGCTTGAACAAGCGCTTGGCGTGCTCCCGCTCCTGGTTGGCGGTCTCCTCGAAGATGTCGGCCATCTGCACGTACCCTTCGCCCTTCGCCTTGGCGGCGTAATAGGTGTAGCGGTTTCTCGCCTGGCTCTCTCCGCAGAAGGCGGTGAGGATGTTCTTTTCCGTCCGAGTTCCTTTCAGCGACATGACGTCCTCCCTGAATTGATTAAGGTTGATCCTGCCTTCCTCAAGCCGCCCCGCCGACAGTGATCTCGGAGATCAGGAGCGTCGGCTGGGCATCCGCCACCGGCACCCCCTGGCCGTCCTTGCCGCAGGTGCCGATGCCGAAGCCCAGGTCGTTTCCCACCCGGACGATCCGTTTCAGCACCTCCGGGCCGTTGCCGGTGAGGGTCGCACCCCTGACCGGGGCGCAGATCGCGCCGTTCTCGATCAGGTACCCCTCCGACACCTCGAACACGAAGTCGCCGTTCACCGTGTTGACTTGGCCTCCCCCCATCTTCTTGACGAACAATCCCCGCTGCGCCTCGCGGACGATAGACTCCGGCGGGGTGTCGCCCGGGGCGATGAGGGTGTTGGACATCCGGACGATCGGCTTGGACTGGTACGATTCGCGCCTTCCGTTGCCGGTGGAGGCGCAGCCGTCCTTCATGGCGGTCAGCCGGTCGTACAGGTACCCCTTGAGGATGCCGTTCTCCACCAGGACGGTCTTCTGGGCCGGGCTCCCTTCGTCGTCGAAGGAGAAAGAGCCACGGGCGTGGGGTATGGTGGCGTCGTCGAGCACCGTGACGAGCGGGGACGCGACCTGCGTGCCGATCTTGCCGGTGTAGACCGAGAGCCCGTTCTGGGCCAGGTCCGCCTCCAGCCCGTGGCCGATCGCCTCGTGGACCATGGTCCCTCCCGCTTCCGCCGAGAGGACCACCGGCATCGGGCCGGCAGGCGCCTTGCGGGCCGACAGCATCATGACCGCCCGCTGCGCTGCCGCCAGGGCGATTTCCTCCGGCCCTCTCTCCCGGAAGATCTCGAAGCCGCGGAAAGCGCCGATCGGCTCGTAGCCGGTCTGGATCGCCTCACCCTCGGCGGCCACCGCCTGGACTATGAAGACGGTGCCGGTGCGGTATGTCTCGATGAATTCCCCGAGGGAATTGGCCATCTGGTAGCGAACCGTGCCGTCGCGGTAGAGCGCCATCACCTGGCGGACCCGGCTGTCCGCGCCCCGTGCGGCTTGTTCCGCCCTGGTGACGACGGCTACCTTGTCCTGCAGGCCGACCGACGACGGTGGGATAGCGATGGGGAAACCGGCGCCCACGGCCTTTGCGCGCAGGTCGATGGGATGGTCGAACGCCTTCCCCCTGACCGCACGGCTGACCGTCTCCGCCAGGGAGAGGAGGGAGTCCCCGGTTATTTCGTTGGTGTAGGCGTAGGCGGTCCGCAGGTCGGAGATGACCCTGATACCCACCCCCCGGTCGGTGGCGGCCAGAACCCTCTCGATCTTGCCGTCCTCGCAGACCACGGCGGTGGAGGCGCCCTCCTCGAAGTAGATGTCGGCGAACTCCCCCCCGCCAGCCAGGGCGCGGCGCAGTATGCGGGATACATCAAGGTTGTCGAGCATGGCAGGTGCCTCCTTCGGCGGCGCACGCCGTTTCGGTCAAGGTTATTTCCCCCCGGAGCGCCGTGATGAGCCCATCCAGCTCCGCTGCACGGGAGGAGAGGGTGGTGATGCTGACCAGGGTCTCCTTCGGCTCCAGGGTGGTGACGGTCGCCAGCCCCTCGTAGGCCTCCATGATGAAGGTCAGGTAGGCCAGGTCGCGGCGGTCGAGCCGGAAGTATCGCCGGCAGGGGGCGAACGGCGAGGTGTCGTTACGGGACATACCGGTTACATAGCATGTGCCTCGCGATAACACAACCGAAATGTGGCACGCCGGGAACATCGCGCCGGCGCGGGGCCGGAAGGGACTATCACCCGAGAAAACCGCGGCTTTCCCGGTTTAACGGCTTGTAATAGGTGGCGGTTTGTGGTACGTTTTCCCCGCACTGAGAGCACCAGGAGCCCGGCAGGGTTCATTCCCCGTTACAAGAGTGGGACCGTGAACGACAGCCAGCTTTACAACAGCAGGATCATCGATGCCTACATCAAGCTGGTCAAGAGCAGGTACGGCCACGTCAACATCGGCGAGCTGATCGACCATGCCGGGATGAAGCTGTACGAAATCTCGGACCAGGGGCACTGGTTCAGCCAGGCGCAGATCGACCGCTTCCACGAGAAGCTGGTCCATCTGACCGGCAACCCCAACATCGCCCGGGAAGCGGGGCGATACGCGGCCTCTCCCGAGGCCCTCGGCGTGTTGAGGCAGTATGCCCTCGGGCTGATCGACCCGGCTAACGCCTTTGCCCTGGTCGGCAGGGCGGCGTCCAATTTCACCCGGTCGGCGGTCTACAGCTCGCGCAAGATCTCGGCCAACAGCGTCGAGATCACCGTGACCCCCCTGGCCGAGGGGGGGGAACGCTTCTTCCAGTGCGCCAACAGGATCGGCTTCTTCGAGGCGGTCGTCCTGATGTTCGGCTGCCGGCTCCCCGACATCCGCCACACCGAGTGCATGTTCGCCGGGGCAAAGGTGTGCCGCTACGTCATCACCTGGGACATGCCGCTGTTCGCCACGCTGCGCCGGGCGAGAAACCGGTCGGCGTTCCTCCTCCTCGGGATCAACGCGGCGCTCGCGGCCGGGGGGCGCTGGGGGGCGCTGGCGGGGGTCCTCCCCGCCTCGGCGGTGGCCGTCTTCCTCCTGTCGCTCTGGGTCGAGCGGAGCGAGAAGAGGGAGCTGCACAAGAGCCTGGACGGCGCCAAGGATTCCATCGACAGGCTCTTCGAGCAGATCAACGTCAACTACAACAACGCCCTGATGACCAACGAGATCGGCAGGGCGCTCAGCACCTACACCACCACCGAGGAGATCCTGGCCAGCGTCATCCAGATCCTGGAAAAGCGGCTCGACTACGACCGCGGCCTGATCCTCCTGGCCGACCCGGAACGGACCGGGCTGGAGCTGCAGGCGGGCTTCGGCTACTCCGACCGCGAGCTCGGGCTGTTCGACAAGCTCTCCTTCCCCCTGGACAGCCCCGGGTCGAAAGGGGTCTTCGTCCTCTCCTTCCGGGAACAGAAGCCGTACCTGGTCAACGACCTGGCCGACATCGGGGAGGGGTTGCCGCCGCGCAGCCTCGCCTTCGCGAAGAAGCTCGGGACCCGTGCGTTCATCTGCTGCCCCATCGTCCGGGAGGACACCTCCATCGGCATCCTCGCCGTGGACAACGTGAAGTCGAAGCGCCTCCTGGTCCAGAGCGACCTGAGCCTGTTGATGGGGATCGCCTCGGTCATTGCGGTCAGCATCCGGAACGCCGAGCTGATCGATACCCGGATGCGCCAGTTCAACTCCATCCTCCAGGCCCTGGCCGCCAGCATCGATGCCCGGGATACCCTGACCGCCGGCCATTCCGAGAAGGTCACCGAATACGCCCTGGGGATCTGCGGCGAGCTGGGGCTTCCCGGCAATTACCGGGAGATGATCCGGGTGGCCGCGCTGCTTCACGACTACGGCAAGATCGGGGTCCCGGACGCCATCCTGAAAAAGGAGGGGCGGCTGACCGGCGAGGAGTACGAGATCGTCAAGACCCACGCCGCCAGGACCAGCGAGATCCTTTCCCAGATACATTTCGAAGGGATATACTGCGAAGTGCCGGAAATCGCCGGCGCCCACCACGAGAAAGTGGACGGGAGCGGCTACCCGCACGGGCTGACGGGGAAGGACATCCCGCTGGGGGCGAAGATCATCGCGGTCGCCGACTATTTCGAGGCGATCACCGCCAAGCGCCACTACCGCGAGCCGATGGCCATCGACAGGGCGTTTGCGCTGCTGCGCGAGGGGGTCGGCAGCCACTTCGAAGAGAGGATGGTGGAGGCGCTGGTCCGCTACTATACCAGGACCCACCTGGAGAGGAGGGGAGGGCGCTCTTCGCCGGACGGGGCGCGGCGCAGGGTGAGGGTGCCGTACCGGACCCGGGTGTCCTTCAGGCTGAACGGCAGGACCTCTTCCGCGACCAGCGAGGACATCAGCGCGAGCGGCATCTATCTGGCGACCGAGCACGACGTGCGGGAGGGGACGCCGCTGGAGATATCCATCTCCCTGCCGGACGACCCGGCGGCGACTGTCGAGGCAACCGGAAGGGTCGCCTGGGTGAACGGCAGGGGGGCGCGGAAAAAGCCGGAGTTCCCGGCGGGGTTCGGGGTGGAGCTGCTGGAATTCCGAAACGCGACCGGAAACCTTCTCAACGTCTTCATGAGCAGCTATTCCCCGGCAGCGTACGCCAGGGGAAGGTAGCAGGCAGTTGCACGCCTATTCCCGGCGCTCCCCCTGGATGGCCACCTTGCCGGCCCGCCCGGGAAGCTCTCCCATCGCGAGCCGGGCGTCCGCGGCAGCAGGACCGAACTCCGCGGCGGCCTCCGCCAGGGTGGCGAAGCGGGCGCCCCGCTCCAGCAGGCGCTCCAGAAGGTTCGCGAACCGGTCTGCCAATCCCCGTCCCTCCAGCTCGGCGTGGATGGTGTGGACGTTCAGCCCCGGCTTGAGGAGCGTCAGGTAGTGGTCGTTGATGGTTTCCGCGGTGATCCCGTTCTCCCCCAGGAGTTCGTCCGCGGTCGGCCAGGTGGTGGGTATCTGCAGGGTCCGGAACCGTTTGCCCGCCATCACCGGGTAGAACGGCGCGTACCCGCGGGCGTCGCTGCAGTGGGAGAGCCGGAGGGCGTCCTGTATCTCCAGGGAGTCGGGGCTCACGGTCCACCCCGGTGCGGCGGTGGTACTCGTCCGGCGCCCCAGGATCTCCTCGAACAGGGCGCTCGCCCGCCCCAGCTCCAGGGCGACCATCGGCTTGGGGAGCCAGGGGAGGTAGTCGTGCCACTTCACGTGGTCCCAGCAGTGGATGCCCACCTCGTGCCCCATGGCCTCCGTCCGGCGCAGCACGTCGGGGAACGAGGCGGCGATCATGGGGGCGGGGAGGAGGGTGCCGTACAGCATGGTCTTGATGCCGTATGCCGAGGGGGCCTTGTTCCTGAGCTGCTTGCGCAGGAAACCCTTGCGGGTGAAGATGCGACGGATCGCCTTTCCCGAGTTGTCGGGGCCCATGGAGAAGTAGAAGGTGGCGCGGATGCCGAACCGCTCCATGATCTCCAGGAGGCGGGGCACGCCGTCGCGGGTCCCGATGTAGGTGTCGACGTCGACTTTGAGGGCGATGATCGGCTGGTCCATGGTGTCTGCACTCTACCCTGATCGTGGCGGGAACACAAGAGGGATTTTGGCCCGGATGCTTCCCCCTCCTACCGTTTAAGCCACTCCTCGTATGTCAGCGGCCTGTCTATCAGCTGCCACCGCGGATCAAAGGGGAAATGTCGAGCCAGGAACTCTCCGGGAGGGCTCAGGAAGCTGTGCCTGGTGATGTCCACAAGTCCCCATTGTCCATCCACCATGACCGCGTTCCACGCGTGGTTTTCCTGGCGCGCGCCGCTGGCTTTGCCGAGCACGACCTCGCTTTGCAGTCCCATTCTGGCAGCCAATGCAGAAAAGAGGTTTGCCATCCCCTCGCATACCGCTCTCCTTGAGGCGAGCACGCCATCCGGACTTTGATCGTTACCCGTATTGCCGTACCTTCGTTGCCATTTTGTCGCGTTGTCATAGGTGATGTTCGCCCTGATCCAGCTGAAGGCGGCGTAGGCCTTGTCCCGGTCGCTCACGGCATTCTGCAGCAACTCACGGGCCAACGCATCCACTGGTGTCTGGTTACGCACGGCCGGTACAGGTTTATCGGCAGGATCGTTCCCGTCATCGGCCGATTTTTTCGCTCGACGGGTGTCGGCAGGCGGTTTGGTGCCGCTGCCGCGGGTAGCGGGGGCCCCGCCCTGCGGCTGGGTATAGCGGGAATCGTCGTCAGTGCCGCCGATGGGGACTGCTTTCTTCCGGTACCTTGACGGGATCTTGCTGAGATCATCGGTGAAGTTTTCGGTCCCGTTTCGATCCGTCCATTTGAATACTTCCGAAAAGGCAAGGGTGGAAAACAGCATGAGCATGGATGTGATGAGCATGAAATATTTCATAATGTAACCGTAGCCTCCTTGTTTCCTCGGCCATCAGCGTAAAAAGCCCCGTCTTTCGGCGCGACGCTTGCCTGGGTTTGACCCGCCAGGGTTTCGGGCGGGTCGTAGCCCCGGTTGGAACATAATTGTACGCTCTGCTTTTTCCGCCCGGACTGCGGCCGAGTCTGCAACTTCCTGAAATTCCAAATAACTTCTTAAAAAATAACATGCCAGCTACCCTTATTCAATAAGAAAAAAAGGCCGCTTCCTTTCCGAAAGCGGCCTTTTAAGCAATATGGTTGACGATATATCAGTTTACAGCAAATGCTCGATCTTCTCCCGCTCCTGCACCAGGTAAAAATCCAAGGTCTTGCGCAGGGCGTCATCGATGGCGGTCTTCGGCTCCCAGCCGAGCCGCTCCTTGGCGTTTTTGACCGACGGGACGCGGTTCAGCATGTCCTGGTACCCCTTGCCGTAGAAGGCGCCGGAGGTTGTCTCGACAATTTTGCAGTTCTCCGCCTTCTCCCGGTAGTCGGGGTACTCGCCGACCAGGGCGATCAGCTTCTCCGCCAGCTCCCTGACGGAGAGGTCGTTCGCCGGGTTGCCGATGTTGAAGATGCCGCCGGATGCCTTGCCGTCCCTGTTCTCGATGATCCGCATCAGGCAGTCGATCCCGTCGTCCACGAAGGTGAAGGAGCGGCGCTGGTGGCCGCCGTCCACGAGCTGGATCGGCTCGCCCGCCAGGATGTCGTACAGGAACTGGGTGAGGACCCGCGAGCTCCCTTCCTTGGCGGTGGAGATGGAGTCGAGCTTGGGGCCGATCCAGTTGAAGGGGCGGAACAGCGTGTACTGCAGCCCCTCGTGGGCGCCGTAGGCGTAGATGACCCGGTCGAGCATCTGCTTGGCGCAGGAGTAGATCCACCGCTCCTTGTTGATGGGGCCGAGCATGAGGGGCGAGCTCTCTTCGTCGAACTCCCGGTCCGGGCTCATCCCGTACACCTCTGAGGTGGAGGGGAAGATCACTCTTTTCTTGTGCTTGGCGCACTGGCGAATGATCTTCAGGTTCTCCTCGAAGTCGAGCTCGAAGACCCGGAGCGGGTCCTTCACGTAAGTGACGGGGGTGGCGATGGCCACCAGCGGCAGCACCACGTCGCACTTCTTGATGTGGTACTCGATCCACTCCTTGTTGATGGTGATGTCCCCCTCCAGGAAGTGGAAGCGGTCGTGGCCGATGGAGTGCTCCAGCTTGTCGGTCGCCATGTCGAGGCCGTACACTTCCCAGTCGGTGGTGTCGAGGATGCGCTTGGTCAAGGCATTGCCGATGAAGCCGTTGACGCCGAGGATTAATACTTTCATGGGTGCTTTCTCCTGTGAACGGCTCCGATAAAGGGCCGTCTGCGGCGTTCCCCTGTGCGCCGTGACCTCAACGTACCCATGGGTACGCCTCGGCCCCGGTGCTCGGGCGCCTTGCATACGACTCCTTTCTCGAAGCCGGTTGATTTTTAAGAATTCTGAAACCTGACTGCGTCAAGCCTGTTGGCGGCAACAAAGGCTGTTGCCGAAATCTCGTTTTCCCCTTCCACCTGCAGCGACCTGATCTCCAGAAGCCCCTTGCCGGTCCCCACCAGGAGCGGCTCCGTGGAGACTATGCTGCCCGGATCGGCGCTCCCCTCCACCGGCCAGGCCTGCCAGATGACGATCTTCCCGCCGTCCAGGTAGGTGAAGGCGCCGGGGTAGGGATGGGTGACGCCGCGGACCAGGTTGTAGACCTGCACGGCGCTCCGCGTCCAGTCGATCAGGCCGTCGGCGGGCTTTCTGCCGCCGAAGTAGCTCCCGCTCTTCAGGTCCATCGGGATGCGCGGCGCGTTTCCGTCCCGCAGGAGCGGCCAGGCGCGGGCGATCACCGTTGCCGCCGCGTCAGTCACCTTGCCGAACACGTCGAAGGCGGTATCGGTGAAGAGGATCGCCACCCGCTCCCGGTCGACGATGTCGCCGGCGTCCGGCTTCTCCACCATGTAGTGGAGCGTCGCCCCGGTCTCGGTCTCGCCGTTGATCACCGCCCAGTTGACCGGCACCCGGCCGCGGTATTTGGGGAGGTACGAGCCGTGCAGGTTGAGGGCGCCCCGCCGGGGGATATCCAGCACCTCCGGCCGGATCATGTTCCGGTAGTAGAAGGAGAGGATGAAGTCGGGGGCGATCTCTTTCAGGCGCGCCACGTTGGCCGGCTCGTTGATGTCGCTCGTCAGGTACGGAATGCCGTGCCGCTCCGCCAGCTCCCGCACCGACTGGAACCAGATCTCCTCGGTGGGGGAGTCCTCGTGGGTGAAGACGAGCGCCACTTCCGCCCCCTGGCGCAGCAACTCCTCCAGGCAGCGGTAGCCGACGTTGTGGTAGGCGCAGACGACTATTTTGGAATTGAGTGCCACTTCTTGCCCTTTATGGAAATAAGCGCATGGGACTGCTGGAGGCCCTAAGCGAAAAACAAAAACCTGTATGGTCACACAAAGTCACAGAGAAAAGCTCCAGGATTCGAGTTTTACCCATCTTCGTGTCTTTGTGTCTTTGTGTCTTCGTGCGACGACAGGGTTTTTGAAAGCATCAACGGCGGCTAGAGCCTTGCTCCTCGAAGCCGTATGTCCTGCGGACCACATACCGCGGCCTTCGCCGTACTTCCTGGTAGATCCGCCCGATGTACTCCCCCACGATGCCGATCCCGAAGATGGTGATGCCGATGAAGAAGAAGAGGATGGCGAACAGGGTGAATACCCCCTCCACCTCGGCGCCGACGATGAAGCGCCGCACCAGGAGGAAGATGGCGAAGGCGACGCTGAACAGGGATGTGAAGATTCCCATGAGGGCGAACAGCTGGAGCGGCACCACGGAGAAGCCGGTCATCAGGTCGAAGTTGAGGCGGACCAGCTTGTAGAGCGAATACTTGCTCTCCCCCTCGGCCCGCTCGGCGTGGGCGACCGGGACTTCGGAGGGGGTGGCGGCGAAGGTCTGGGCGAGGGCCGGGATGAAGGTGGTGGTTTCCTGGCAACGGTTGATGTTGTCCACCACGTTCCGGTGGTAGGCGCGGAGCATGCAGCCGTAGTCGCTCATCCGCATGCCGGTCATCTTGTTGGTGGTGATGTTGACGATCCGGGATGCGGCCTTGCGGAAGAGGGTGTCCTGCCGCTTCTGGCGGATGGACCCCACCACGTCGTGCCCCTTCTCCACTTCCGCGACCAGCTTGGGGATCTCCTCCGGCGGGTTCTGGAGGTCCGCGTCGAGGGTGATGACGATCTCCCCGGAGCTCTTCTCGAAGGCGGCGAGGATCGCCATGTGCTGGCCGAAGTTGCCGTTGAACTCGATCACCCGCACCTCGGGGTGCTGTGCCGCCAGTTCCCGCAGGATGGCAAGGGAGTTGTCGCGGGAGCCGTCGTTGGTGAAGACGATCTCGAAGGGGCGGCCGATACCCTGCATGACCGGGTAGAGCCGGTCGAACAGGGGGCGGAGGTTTCCTTCCTCGTTGTAGACCGGGACGACGATGGAGATGTACGGTTTGTGGGGCATGGGTTTATTCCTGTAGGGGCGGACGGCGTCCGCCCTGGGCGCATGCCATGCGCCCCTACAAAGTTTATTTTCGGTTCCGCGCGATCACCGTCTTCACCGCCTCCACCACGTCCCGGGCGTCATCCATGGTCATTTTCGGGAAGAGGGGGAGGGACAGTATCCGGTCCGAGGCGTAATCGGCGTTGGGGAGGGTCCCCTCCGGCACCGGAAGGTGCTCACGGTACCAGGCGTGGTGGTGGATCGCCTTGTAGTGGAGGCCGCTGCCGATGTTGAGGGCCTTCAGTTCCGCCATGAAGCGGTCCCGGTCGATGGCGAGCTTTTCCACCCGGATGAGCGGAGTGTAGAGGTGCCAGGCGTGCCGCTGCTCGTACGGGGCGAGCTGCGGTGCGGCGATCTCCGCCACATCGGCGAACGACTCGTTGTAGAATGCGGCGATCTCCGTCCGTCTGGCGATGAAGCCGTCCAGCTTCGGGAGCTGGTGGAGGCCGATGGCCGCCTGGATGTCCATCATGTTGTACTTGAAGCCGGGGAGCACGATGTCGTAGTTGGGGGTGCCGCTGGCGGCAAAGCGTTTCCACGCCTCGCGGTTCATGCCGTGGAACTTGAGCAGGGATATCTCTTCGGCCAGGGCCTCGTCCGGGGTGCAGACCATTCCCCCCTCACCGGTGGTGAGGTTCTTGTTGGGATGGAAGGAGAAGATGGAGATGGAGTCGAAGGAGCCGATGCGGCGTCCCTTGTACTCGGTGCCGGCCGCGTGGGCCGCGTCCTCGATGACCGTGAGATTGAACTCCCGTGCCAGGGCGAAGATGGGGTCCATGTCGCAGGACTGACCGGCAAAGTGGACCGGGATGATTGCCCTGGTGTGCGCGGTGATCTTTTCGCGGATGCGGCCGGCGTCGATGTTGAGGGTGCCGGGCTCGATGTCCACGAGCACCGGCGTGGCCCCGCAAAGGACGATCATGCTCACCGTGGAGGCGAAGGTCATGGGGGTGGTGATCACCTCGTCCCCCGGACCGATCTTGAGTGCCAGCAGCACGAGGTGCTCGCCGGCCGTGGCGGAGCTGAGCGCCACGCCGTAGGGGGCGCCGACGTAGGCGCGGAACGCCTCCTCGAAACGCTTCACCTTCGGGCCGGTGGTGATCCAGCCGCTGCGCAGGGAATCGACGACCTCGTTGATCTCTTCTTCCCCTATGGTCGGTATGGAAAATGGCAGAAACGCAGCCCGCATGTCGCCTCCTTCGGATGTAAATCAAACAAT
>DATDNF010000047.1:0-67158 GCA_036518435.1 Geobacteraceae bacterium | reverse complement strand
CACCCGTTCCCATCCCGAACACGGAAGTTAAGCCTCTCTGGGCCGATGGTACTGCACGGGCAGCTGTGTGGGAGAGTAGGTCGCCGCCGGGAATTTATTTGAACGCCCCGCGTCTCCGTTGAGACACGGGGCGTTTTGCTTATGCAGCGCGAAATCAGGCTCTGTTTCCCGGTCCCGGCTGCTCTACCCATGCTTCTGTCAGTGACAGGTGTCTGAGGAATTCAGCGGCATAGAGGAAATTGCCGGCGGTAGCGGCGACATTGATGCTATCGTCGCCGCGCTGGATAACCAATGCGTATCCTGCCTTGTTATTTCTCTCGTACTTTTCGACCGTCAGCTTGGTGATGATCTCCCCTTCGCTCCCCTCGAACTTATGCGTGAGGATTTCCTTTCCCCCTTCCCTGAAAACTTTATTGAGCATGCGGTACAGCTCAAAACCTTCCCATGGTTCGGCAACAAAGCGGAGTTGCTGGGCACCGCTCTCCATTTTGAAGAATCGAAGAGAAATCCGCCCTTCGCGCGGTTTGTTCTCCTGCCGTTTTTCGTAGGGACTGATTTCCACTCCGGCGTTCTTGGCGTAAATAGTAAATAGCGGCACCCTCATTTTTAGACCTCCTATTAGTACTATATTTCCTGTGGACATCAGGTAAATACGTTTCAAACAGCACAAAATATGCCAGATGTGGTTTTGATGCTGCTTCAGCATGTTACAGAGAGCACGTCTCAATCTGAAGGTTAGAAGTGTAAATTGAGTTTACGCATAAATGGGTCAAAAGCGCTGTAGAGGCAGGTCTGATAAGGTAGAATTGAAGGAGGTAAACTAAGTATACAGTGTCAACTTAGTTTACCTGAAAAGAAATTGATGAGGGGGATACTGATCTCAAGCGTTACTGACTGGAAGCTCAATTATGAATTTAGTTCCTTCCGGAAGATTATCTTTTACCCGGATAAAGCCGTGATGATCTGCTATTATGCTGTTGACGATCGCCAGCCCAAGTCCGGTCCCGGCTTTCTTGGTAGAAAAGTATGGCTCGAAGAGCCTGGCACGGTCCTCGGGAGCTATTCCATGGCCGCTGTCAGAAACTATAAAGGTTGCCATCTGCAATTCCTTGTTGTAACTGCTCTCGATGGTAATTCTTCCTTCTCCCTCAATGGCGGCAACTGCATTGTCCAGAAGATTTATCAGCACACGCTTGATTTGGTCACGGTCCAACTGTAGTTGAGGCAGTGATTCGTCGGGATGGAAGGAAAAGGCGATATTGCGATGCGCTTCCTGATAAAGCGTTTGAGCTTCCCTGATTATGTCGTTCAGGTTGTTGGCGGTTGGCTGAGATGCGGGCATGCGGGCAAAATTGGAAAACTCATCGACCAGGGTTTTCAACTCGTCAACGGATTTTATGATGGTTTCGGTGCATTCGTCAAAAACCGTTTCGTCCTCGCCGAAACGGACAAGATAGCGTTTTCTCAGCCGCTGAGCCGATAGTTGGATTGGAGTCAGCGGATTTTTTATCTCATGAGCGATGCGTCGTGCCACTTCCCGCCATGCCGCCATTCGCTGTGCTTTTATGAGCTGGGTCAGATCGTCGAATACTACTACTGTTCCCATGAATTCTCCGTTTTCATCCCTGAGAACGGTCAGGTTGAGGAATAGAGTGAGTTTTGTGTCCTTTAACGGAATGGTGACCTGCTTACTGATGGTATCCTGTTTAGCCATCACCATGTCACGGAGCATCGCTTTGACAACGTCCAGGTGCTGCGCGTGAAGAACGTCGCGGAAGTTCCTTCCCAGCACCTCGACGGCTTTTATTTGCATGAGCCGCTCTGCCGAGGTATTTACGGTCGTCAGCGCTCCCTCCTTGTCAATGGAGATGACCCCAGCGGTGACATTTTTCAAGACCGTTTCCATGTAGCGCCGGCGCTGTTCCAGTTCCTGGTTGCTTCTAATAACCTCTTCGTGGGTATTTTTCAGTGCGAGCTGGTGATTTCTCAAGTCTTCGGTCATTTTATTGAATGACGTAACCAGTATCCCTATCTCATCGGTGCTTTTTTCTCCTAGGTGAATGTCCAGATTTCCGTCGGCGACCTGACGGGTAGCATCTGCCAATTCCTGAATAGGTATGGTGAGACTTTTTGCCAGATAAACCCCGAACCAGATTGCCAGAAATACGATTACTACCGTTATAAAAAACAGCGTTAAAATGTACCAGGTCTTTATCGGGTTTTTAAGGATTTTGAGCTGCCGATATTCCTGGTAGGAGGCAGAAATCTCCTTCATCTTGCTGACCAGTGAATAGGGGACGTAATAGTTCACCACGACGACCCCGACCACGTCATTAGGGTTCCAGTTAGAGTGAATCGGCACGATTCCCCGGATGAGGTCGGCCCTCCCGATAGAATTAACCTGCGTGAGCTCTTTGCCGCGCAGCCCATTTTTGATGTCTTCAGATGATGGATTGGTAAACTCGCCGAGGGGCAATCTAGGATTCGCTGCCCGAACCAGTTCTTCACGCTGTGAGGAAAAAACTTCCACGACCCCAAGATTGTATTCATTCTGTTTCTGAGGAATGAGTTTTTTCAGGGCAGGAAGATTCTCCTCATTGAGAAGCTTCTGCTCCTTTATTAACTCGCTCAACTGCTGGCCGTAGTAGAGGGCGTTGGCAGCGGAGGTCTTATAGTAAGTCTGGGCAACCTCCATCGATTCATCCAGGGATGTTTCGATCTGTTTGCTAAACCAATTCTGGATGCTGTTTGTTATAAAACCCGCGGACACAAAGAAGAGGAGCATGGTGGGGACAAGGGAAAGACCGACGAAAGCAAGTACCAGTTTGGTGCGAAGTTTTGCGCCGATGACGTTTTGTCGTCTTTCTACCAGGAGTTTGGCGACGTTTCGGGAGACCAGATAGATCAGGAGGATGATGAGAAGAATAATGATGTTAATGAGGCCAAAGGTAAAGATCTTGCTCTCCAGCGGAACAGCCGCACGTAATGTGGCGAGGCGGATTTCGGCCCAGGTCAGGAGGATGATCAACAGGAGGGAGCAGGCGATGATGAATCCTTCCCGTTGTCGTTTCTTCTTTTCTGCACGGGGGAGAATTTCTTTTTTCAGAGGGGGTGTCGCTTTGTTTTCAGGGTTCATACCCGCAAATGTATATGATAGCCGGCATTATTTCAAGGAGTAAGAGGTGATGGGGCTTGGGATTTAAAGCCGGCCGGAGCGAAGAATGGCGATGACCCACCATAAACCGATCAAGCCCGCGATGGTATAACCGAGAAAGGCGAATACGGGAAAACCGAGAAGGAGCGGCCCTTTGTTCGTTTGCATGATGATCGATGAGCCGACGATGAGCGCTGCTATGATGAGGCTGGAGGAAAGGCGATTGATCGATTTGTCCAGCTCCTGGATGAACCGGTCGAGCCCCCTGTGTTCAAGGTCGATTTTGAATTTATTGCGGTTTATCCGGGTGAGCAGTTCCTTCAGGTCCTTGGGAAGGTTTTTGACGAGATGGGCGAGTGATACTAAATGTTCACGGATATCCTTTGTCAAATGCTGGGGAGAAATCCTCTCTTTGATGGCCTTTTCCAGGAATGGCCGTAGGTGCTTGATCATGTCGAACCGGGGGTCGAGTCCCCGTCCCATCCCCTCAATGGTAACAAGTGCTTTAATCAGGAGCATCAGGGCTGGCTGGAATTTAATGTGATAAGTGGTGATGATTTCGATGAACTCCATGAGCATCCGTCCAACCTCGATGTCCTGGAGGGGGAGCTCATAATAACTGTCGATAAATTCCGAGAGGTCCCGCTTGAGTGCCCGGATGTTGAGCTGGTCCGGCAGGTCTCCGGAATAGCTCAACAGAGAAATCACCTCGTCCACGTCCCTCCTGATGATGGCAACCAAGAGATCGATCAGGTATCCCTTGAGCTGCTCGTCGAGGCGACCGACCATGCCGTAATCGAGAAGACAAATGATATTGTCCGGCAGAATAAACACATTGCCGGGGTGGGGATCGCCATGGAAAAAACCATGAACCAGGACCATTTTCAGGAAGGCGTCCGCGCCTCGTCGGGCAATGAGGGCTCCGTCAAGCCCCGCCTGTTCCAATGCATCAAGATCGGAAACCTTGATGCCGTCAATGTACTCAAGGGTCAGCAGTCCCTTGGCGGTCTTTTCCCAGTATACTTTGGGGAAATAAAGAGCCCGGTCCCCGGCGAAATTCCCGGCGAACTTTTCAATGGTGTGCCCTTCACGGGCAAAGTCCATTTCACGCCGGATCGTCCGGGCGAATTCCCGTACGAGGCCCACGGGATCATAGATATCGCTGCCCGGCAGATGGCGTTCCGCCAGCAGCGCCAATCCCATGAGCACGTCGATATCCGTTTCCACCAGTTCCACTATGTCGGGGCGGCGGACCTTCACCACTACCTCTTCGCCGGAAATAAGGCGTGCCCGATGGACCTGGGCAATGGAGGCCGCGGCAATCGGTTCCGGATCAAAGGAGGAGAAAAGGTTTTCGATCTCCCCCTCCAGTTCGGAGCGGATCTGACTCCTTACTTCTGTGAAGGAAAACGAAGGGACCTTGTCCTGCAACTTGGTGAATTCCGTGATGTAGCTTTTCGGGAGAACATCGGGACGGGTGGAAAGGAGCTGCCCCAGCTTGACAAAGGACGGACCAAGCTCTTCCAGTGCCAGCCGCATCCTTTCGGGAGGGGAAAACCGGGCTATCTTCATTTCATCCCGGCGAAAGACCCTCTTCCCCCGGGCGATAAAGTGCGACAGGTTCAGATACTCCAATAGCTGGTCAAAACCGTACTTGAAAAGGACCCTGCCGATCTGCCGGTATCGCCTGACGCTGCGGATGTTGCGGTTCAACTGGACAAGGTTCAGCATGGCTCGCCTGATTCGGCTTCCTTCTGCAACCTTTCCAATGCCTCCACCCTCACCTGCAGCCGGTCGAATTCTTCGCGGGAAACCAGACCGAGTTTGCCGATGACCTTGTTTACTTCGGTCTCGGCAATTTCAGCTACCCGTTCCCTGCTTTCCTTTGCCATTCCCTGCATCTTTTCCAGAAAGGCCTTCCCTTCGTCCTCGCTCACCTTGTAGCGCTCCTTCAACTCCTCCAGCATCTCTTCGGCCTTCTTCTGGGAAAGAGAGAGCGCGCCAAGCCCCGTAAGAACAGCCTTTTCGAACAGCTCAAACATGGTAGCCTCCAATATGAAAGTAATGATTTTCTTGACTGTAAAGGTAACAGAAAACAGCGGAATTGCAAACGGCGGGGAGTTGCGGCGATCAGCGCTGCGCAGGGCACGTGCAGCCTTATTTCCTGAGGAGCCAGAGCATGAAAGAGACAAGCGCCGAGATAAGGATGCAGGTGGTGAGGGGGAAGTAAAAGGAGAAGTTTTCCCGTTTGATGGAGATGTCGCCGGGGAGCTTCCCCAGCCAGGGGATTTTGCCGGCAAAGACAAGGGCGACGCCGCATACTGCAAGCAGAAGACCGAAGACAATCAGCCATTTGCCCAAATCCGACATGAACAACCTCTTTCTATTGCCTGGCCTGCGGCTGGTAGCGCTCTTTTTCGCTGTAAATGCAGCCGCAGTACTGCTGCCGGTAAAGGCCGAGCTTCCTGGAGATATCGATTCCCTTCTGCCATCCCTTACGGAAGTCCGCATAGCGGAACTTCACGCCGTATTTTTTGGCGAAACGTTCCCCCAGTTCTGCGATGATTTCGTGCTTTTGGTATCTGCTGTAGAGGAGCGTGGTGGAAAAGGCGTCAAACCCGCGGCAGGCCGCTTCCGCTGCCGCTACCTCCAATCGGGAGGCATAACAGTAAAAACAGCGCCCATCCGGCTCGCCGGCGACCGCTCCCAGAAACTCCTCCAGGCGGTACTCATCCCGGTAGATCATCTCCAGCTCAACCATGGCGGCGTAATCCCGCACCGTCTCCAGTCTCTTGCGGTATTCCTGGTATGGATGGATGTTATGGTTGAAGAAGAAGCCGGTAATGTCCATGCCGCCGGAGCGGAGCTCCTGGACAGGATAAATGGCGCAGGGGGCGCAGCAGATGTGAAGAAGAATCTTCATGATTCTCTCCCTTCCAGAACTTCCCTTGCCAGTCGCAGGGATATTTTCCGGCCGGTTGACAGGGCATGACGGCTTAACGATTCCAGCGCTTCCATGAGTGCCGGAATGTCGCGGCGGGTGCGGAGAAGGAGATAGTCGATGACATCCGCGGGAAGCCATATCTGCCGGTCTCCAGCCAGCTTTTTCATGATCAGCCGCCGGGAGTCGTCGTCGGAAACATCCATCCTGGCAACGAGGCCCCAGAGAAGCCGGGATATGAGATGGCCATCCAGCGTGGGAAGCTCCCGGGGGTGATGGAGCCCGGTTACCACGATTTTTCTGCCGGCATTGAAGAAATCGTTGAAAATCTGCCAGAGCTCCACCCGTATATTGACATTATCGGGGATGAGGTGGAGATCGTCAATCAGGAGAGCCGGTGCATGCTGAAATCGTTCCGCCAGCCGGGAAGTCTGCTCGGCCGGGTATTCCCCGTGGTACAACTGATCGATCTCCCTGAAGGAGATGCAGGGGATCACTCCTCCCGGGGCCCCCGGGAGATCGCTGCAAGCCATCAGCCTGTTGCCGAGAGCGGCCAGCAGATGGGTTTTGCCGGAGCCGGGCGGACCGTAGATGTAGAGGAGGTTGTGGGTCTCATCCTGAGCCAGCATCAGGGCGAACCGGTAGGCGAGCTCATTGCCGCCGCAGACGACGAAATCGTCGAAACCGTAGCGGGGGTGCACCGGAAAATCGAAGACCATCTGCACGGTCAGAACAGCCTCCCTTGCGGTCCTTCGGGACAGGGTCTGTCGAGATGCTGATAGGCTGTTCGCGTAGCCATCCTGCCGCGTGGCGTACGGTTCAGGAAGCCCTGCTGGATCAAGAACGGCTCGTACACGTCTTCTATCGTGTCGCTCTCCTCGCAGATGGCTGCGGCAAGCGTGTCGAGCCCGACCGGCCCACCGCCGAACTTATCGATGATGGTCAGCATGATCAGTCGGTCGACGTGATCGAATCCCATCTCGTCTATCTCCAGGAGCTCCAGGGCGTTCTGCACCACGCTCCTGGTGATGACTCCATCCGCCCTGACCTGGGCGAAATCCCGGACCCGGCGGAGCAGCCGGTTGGCGATCCGGGGGGTCCCCCGGCTGCGGCAGGCCAATTCCCGCGAGCCTTCCTGTTCGATATGGATGCCGAGGATCCGGGCGGAGCGGGTGACAATGGTGGCGAGCTCTGCGTCGGTGTAAAATTCGAGGCGGGCGATGACCCCGAAGCGGTCCCGCAGAGGCGAGGAGAGGAGGCCGGCCCGCGTGGTCGCCCCCACCAGGGTGAATTTAGGGAGGTCCAGCTTGACGGTACGGGCGCTCGGTCCCTGGCCGATGATGATGTCCAGTTGGAAGTCCTCCATGGCGGGATAGAGGATCTCCTCCACTACGTGGGAAAGGCGGTGGATTTCATCGATGAACAGGACATCGTGGGGTTCGAGGTTGGTCAGAATGGCGGCCAGGTCGCCGGGACGCTCGATGACCGGTCCCGACGTCGACTTGACGTTGACCCCCATCTCGGCGGCGATGATATTGGAGAGGGTAGTTTTCCCCAGGCCGGGCGGGCCGTACAGGAGAACATGATCCAGGGCTTCCTTGCGTCCCCTGGCGGCATCGATGAATACCCGCAGGTTACCCTTGGCCTTCTCCTGGCCCACATAGTCGGCGAGCGTCCGGGGACGGAGGGTGTTTTCGACGAAGAAATCGTCGTCGGTTATATCAGGGGCGATAATGCGGGTCATGGGAAGCTCATTTCATCAACAGCTTCAACGCTCTTTTCAGGAGTTCTTCCATCGGCGTCCCCTCGGTGACGTCCAGGTCCGCCAGCGCTTTTTTGACTACCGCCTCTTTGTAGCCGAGATTGACCAGGGCGGAGGCGACGTCGTCGGTTATGGCAGCGGAGGCAGCTGCGTTGGTGTCCTCCCGTGCCGGCAGCGAAATATCAAGCTTGAGCACTTTATTCTTGAGCTCGAGCACCAGCCGCTCGGCGGTCTTCCTGCCGATCCCGGGGATGGCGGACAGCCTGGCAAGGTCTCCCTGGCCGAGGGCTCGCGCAAGCTCCTCTACTGGAATGTTGGAGAGGATGTCTTTGCCGAGCTTTGGTCCGATGCCGGTAACCGAGATGAGGAGTTGAAAGAAGTTTTTTTCAGCAAGCGTGCGAAACCCGTAAAGGTTTATGGCGTCTTCCTTGACCTGGGTATAAATGTTGAGGGAGATATTGCCACCCTCGTCGGGGAGATCGTAATAGGTCGAAAAAGGTATTTGCACGCGGTAGCCGACGCCGTTCACATCCATAATGATGAATTCGGGGGATTTGTGGGCCAGTCGGCCGGTGAGAAGGGCAATCATTTCAGTTTACTCCGCAATGCGTTGATTCCCGCGGAGTGGGCATGGCAGATCGCCACGGCCAATGCGTCCGAGGCGTCCTCCTGGGCGACTTCCGGCAGGTTCAGGAGGACCTTGAGCATTTTCTGTACCTGGTCCTTGGATGCCCGGCCGTGTCCGACCACTGACTGCTTGACCTGGAGGGCGGTATATTCGAAGACCGGCAGCCCGGCGTTGACGCCGGCCACGATGGCCGCGCCGCGCGCCTGGCCAAGCTTCAGCGCACTTTGGGCGTTGGTGGCGAAGAAGATGTTCTCCACGGCAACTGCGTCCGGGCGGTATTGTTCGATGATTGCAGTCAAGGCGCAGTAGATTTTCTGCAAACGCAAGGGGAAGTCTTTTTGGCAATCGGTATGGATGGCACCGTTTTCGACATGGATCAGCCGGTTGCCGTTCTGATTGACAATGCCGTAACCTGTGATGCGTGAGCCGGGATCGATGCCGAGAATTTTCATGGCAACCTTATTTTTTGTTGTTATCTACATCATCCGTTCCATCTCTTCAGCGGAAATGTCGAAGTTGGCGTAGACGTTTTGCACGTCGTCATTGTCTTCCAGCCGGTCCATCATTTTCAACATGCTCTCCGCCTGTTTCCCCTCCAACTTCACCATGGTCTGGGGGATCATGGTGACTTCCGCGGAGTCATACTTAAAGCCCGCCTTTTCCAAAGCTTCGCGCACGTCCAGGAAAGCGGAGGGGTCGGTCACCACCTCGATCTGTTCCCCCTCGTCGCTTACATCTTCCGCGCCGGCCTCCAGGGCGACTTCGAAAAGTTTCTCCAGGTCGGTCCCCTTGGGGAAGACGATCAGCCCTTTCTTGTCGAAGAGCCAGGAGACACAGCCCGTCTCGCCCATGTTCCCGTTGCACTTGGTGAAAATGCTCCGTATATCCGATACGCTCCGGTTCCTGTTGTCGGTCATTACCTCCACGAGCACTGCCACGCCGGCGGGACCGTAGCCTTCATAGGTGATCTCCTCGTAGGTTACTCCCTCCATCCCGCCGGTCCCTTTCTTGATGGCCCGCTCGATGTTGTCCTTCGGCATGTTTTCTTCTTTTGCCTTATCGATGGCTGTCCGCAGGCGGGGATTGCCGGCCGGGTCTCCTCCCCCAAGTTTGGCGGCGACCGATATTTCCTTGATGAGCTTGGTGAAAATTTTGCCGCGCTTAGCATCGGCGGCCCCTTTTTTATGCTTAATAGTGCTCCATTTATTATGTCCGGACATCAAAAACTCCTTTTCACGGGAAATAATCGGTCGTCTTTGCCTGAAAGCGGTTAATATTAGCATGGCAGAATCTGCGTTGTAAAGGGGTAAAATGGCGTCTCCGCCCGTGCGGCGGAGTCGGACGGGGATGCACCGTCGGGTGGCGGCGAGCGCCGGAAGAGGTGAAAAGTTTAAAAAGATGTAAACCTCTGTTCTAGCATGCCCGTATATTGGCAAGAATGTAATTTATATGGTTGTTAAATGCTGTAAATTATTGAAATTAATAATTTAAACGCATATACAATTAATAATTTCAAAATAATCTTGACAATAATAAAACGACGTGTTAAAAATTTAGCAAAATAGTAAACGAAAATATAGAACAACCGTTTAAATATTTTGTAAACGGGAGACTTTATGCTCAGAGATAAAGGCTCATACGCTGTCTTAACGGTTGAAAAAGCCCTGGATTTGCTCGAAATTCTCTCCACGGAACCGGCTGATGCCACGCTTCCCTCTCTGGCTGACGCGTTGGGGGTCAGCAGGAACAAGGCTTTTCGCCTTTTGGCCACCTTTGAAAAGAGGGGGTTGGTGGAGAGAGAGGAATGGAGCGGCAGCTACCGCCTGGGGATCGCCGCAGTCGAATTGGCGCAACGCTTTCTCAAGAGTGCCAGCCTGATCAGGCATGCCCATCCCGTTATGGCACTGCTTGCCAGAAAGCATGACGAGGCTGTTTATATGACGGTCCTGAGGGGGGATGAGGTGCTTTTCCTCGACATGGTCGATTGCGACCGGCAGGTTAAGGCCGCTCCCCTCGTCGGGAAAAGATTCCCGTTTTTCACCAACGCATCGGGAAAGGCGATCAAGGCCCTTGAGGCGCGGGAATTGCCGGGCAATCCGGGAAAGAGGCGGAAAGGCAATTCGGCGTCTTTTGATCTCGCCGGGCTGGAAAACGAGCTGAACTCAATCCGCGAGAAGGGCGTTGCCATTGACAGCGAGGGGCTTGGTGAAGGAGTCATCAGCGTGGCGGTGGCTGTCCGGGATTACGCCGGAAAAGTCATCGGTGCTTTGACCATGCTGGGGCCTTCTTTCCGGATGGTGGCCTCCCGTCTGGAGAATGAGATTATCCCCTCCCTCATGGAAGGGGCTGAAGTGCTCTCAATGAAATTCGGCTATGCCAGAGTCTGAGCCGGTGTAAGGAATAAAAACTGACGAAAGGGGGAGAGAGGGGAACAGAGAGTCGGAAGGCTGGAGCGGGACGCCGCTTCTCAGTTGTTGAACTTTACAAGAAAGGAGTAACTACCATGGCAGAAAGGCAGTATGATTGGGCGGCGATAGCCAAAAATCCCAAATTTGTAGAACTCCACCGGAAAAAAACAGTGTTTCTTTTCGGCTGGTGGATATTCTCCACCATCTATTATTTCCTCCTCCCCATCGGCGCAGCTTATACGCCGGGCCTCTTCAGGATCAAGATCATCGGCAATGTCAATTTCGGGTATCTGTTCGCTCTTTCCCAGTTTTTCGTCTCCTGGGGTCTGGCGATGTACTATGCCCATGTGGCGAACAAAGACTTCGACCGGCTCACCCGTGAGTTGGTGGATGAACTCAAGTAAAGGAGGCTCAGAGAATGAAAAAGATATTTGCCGCTTTGACGTTGGCCCTTTCCCTGGGCACCCTTGCCTATGCCGCTGAGCCTGCCAAGGCCCCGGCAGATGCTCCGGCTGCTACCGCCCCGGCTGCACCGGGAGCACCAGCTGCCGTGACCGCTTCCGCCGCCCCTGTGCAGGCGCAGGCCGTTCCGGCCCCTGCGCCCGAGAAGAAGGTCGAGCTGAAGGCCAATCCGTATGTCACGCTCCCGATCTTCGGGATCATCATCGCCATTACCATGTCCGTCGTCGTCTGGTCGGCGAAGAAGACGAAGTCAGCCGCCGACTTCTACGCCGCAGGCGGCGGGATTACCGGCACCCAGAACGGCTGGGCCATCGCCGGTGACTACATGTCGGCAGCATCGTTCCTCGGTATTTCCGGGATGATCGCCCTGTACGGTTACGACGGATTCATGTACTCGGTCGGCTGGCTCGTGGCGTACATCACGGTTCTCCTCATCGTGGCGGAACCGTGCCGCAACGCCGGCAAGTACACCCTCGGCGACATCCTCTCCTTCCGCACCGAGCCGAAGCCGGTCCGTGCCGTGGCCGCCATTTCCACCGTCGCCGTCTCCACCTTCTATCTCACCGCGCAGATGGTCGGTGCCGGCAAACTCATGCAGCTCCTCCTGAACATCCCGTACAAAACGGCGATCATCGGCGTCGGCATCCTGATGGTCGGCTACGTCGTCTTCGGCGGCATGACCGCCACCACCTGGGTCCAGATCATCAAGGCGGGGCTCCTGATGTCCGGCGCCTTCCTCCTGTCGGTCCTGGTTGCCGCCAAGGCAGGGTTCAACCCGATCCAGTTCTTCAGCGACATCGCCGGCAATGCGGCGATCGGCGAGCACGTCCAGAAGGTGGTCCTCAAGCAGGCAGTGGCCCAGCCCGGCTTCGACTACGGCCAGCGCTTTCTGGAGCCCGGCCTCTTCCTGAAGAACCCGCTCGACCAGATATCCCTCGGCATGGCGCTGGTGCTCGGCACCGCGGGGATGCCCCACATCCTGATGCGCTTTTTCACCGTTCCGACCGCTCAGGCAGCCAGGAAGTCCGTCATCGTGGCCATGTTCATCATCGGCACCTTCTACATCCTGACCACGCTGCTTGGTTTCGGCGCCGCCATTCATCTTTCCCCCCAAGGGATCATGAAGATCGACAAGGGTGGCAACATGGCCGCCATGATGCTTGCCCAGAAGATGGGGGGCGAGATCAGCCCGTTCTTCGGCGACCTCCTCCTGGCGTTCCTCTGCGCGGTTGCCTTCGCCACCATCCTCGCGGTCGTCTCCGGCCTCGTTCTGGCGGCCTCCGCGGCCATTGCCCATGACATTTACGTGAACGTGATCAAGGACGGCCACGCCGACCAGCACGAGCAGGTCATGGCTGCACGTATCACCTCGCTCTGCGTCGGCGCCGCCGGCATCCTGATCGGCATCGCCGCCGAGAAGCAAAACGTCGCCCACCTGGTGGCGCTTGCCTTCGCCGTCGCCTCTTCCGGCAACCTGCCGGTCGTCGTGATGTCGCTCTTCTGGCGCAAGTTCAATACTGCCGGCGTCATCGCCGGTCTGGTGGTCGGCACCGTCGCCTCCATTGCCTTGGTGATGGTATCCCCCAACATGACCTATCCGAAAAAGATCGCCGGCGATGCGAAGAAGATGGTCGAAACCCTCGAGAAGAAGCAGGCCACTCTGCCGCCGGGTGTCGTGCTTGAGAAAAAAGACCTCGATACCCTCGACAAGGCGCGCAAGGACTATGAAACCAACAAGGACGGCACGTCGATCCTCGGCCTCGACAAGCCCCTCATCGACCTGAAGAACCCGGGTATCATCTCCATCCCGCTCGGTTTCATTGCCGCTATCCTCGCTGCCCTGGCCTTCCCGAGCAGGCGCTCGGAAGAGATGTTCGACGAGATTTACGTCCGCCAGAACACCGGCATCGGCATGGCCAAGGCCATTGACCACTAATTGCTGATAAACGGCATTTGTTTGTGATATAATCGGGGAAGGTTCGCCTTCCCCCTTTTTTATGGAAAATCGCGCATGCCGTCACAGAAATCCTTGCCCTACATATCATCGGCTGCTTTCCCGGACGATCTCATGGAGAGAGTGCGGGGGGTCCTCCCCCTCCTGGAGCGGGATGAAACCGTCCAGTTGCTCCGGGCTCTGCACGGCACCCTCGGCCAGGAGATCGACTGGACCGAAGGGTTGGCGGCGCGGCAATCGGCCCTGCTGGAGAGCATTCCGAACATCCGCGAATACCCGCTCCTCATGGACATTCATGCGGAGCTCAACACCCTGGAGATGGAACGTTTCATAAAGATCCAGTCGGTCCCTGCGCTCCACAAGAGTTGTACCGGGTACCGGGATCTCCTGGTACGCAGGGCTCTCGATCTGGTGGAAGAAGAATTGGCTGCAACAGGCAAAGGTTCACCGCCTGTTCCCTTTGCGCTGATCAGCATGGGAAGCGACGGGAGGGAAGAGCAGACCCTCATCACGGATCAGGACCATCTGATCGTCTATGGCGACGGGGGAGGTGAGGAGGCAGACAGCTATTTCGGGGAATTCTCCACTCTCCTCGTCGAAAGGCTGGCTGCGACAGGCTTTAAGAAATGTACCGGCGACATCATGCCGACCAATCCCACCTGGCGCGGATCATACGCCCAGTGGCGCAAGAAGCTTCTCGCCATTGTCCGCTATGAATATGCGGACTACGCGAAAAACCTGATGGACCTCATCGTTCTTTCCGATGCCCGCTACGTCGCGGGAGACAAAGAGCTGGCGGATTCCCTGACCAGCCTCATCCGGGGATTGGAACAGGACTACTTCCAGGTCCTGTGGGGGATGGCCAAGGCGGCCACCGAAATGAAGCTGGCCCTCGGCTTTTTGAAGCGGATCTGGACGGAAGGCTCGGGGGAGCACAAGGGTGAATTCAACCTGAAGCTCCTCGCCTGGGCACCGCTGGTCATGAACGTCCGCATCCTGGCGATAAACCAGGGGATACCCGCCACCAACACCGTCAGGCGCATCGAGATGCTGCAGGAGGAGAAGAGTTTCTCCGCGAATACCGCGGGCGGCCTCAAAGAGGCCTACCACATCCTGACCAAGCACCGCATTCTCCTGCAGATCAAGGTGATCAAGGGGATACAGAACAGCTCCTATTACCTGAACCCATATAACCTGTCCGCCGAGGAGCGGGAACGCATCAGATTGTCCCTCCTGCGCATCGAAGAGCTTCAGAAGGTTATCCACACCAATTTCTCGATCATGTGACAAAATATTCTGCCCTGTCCAAAAAAAAATATTGCTATTCATTTGGGGCATATGATAAAAAGAAATAACTCGATTTAAGCAATGGTTCTCCGAACGGGCAAAACCAGCGTAATCTGGTGACGCAAAGCCACGGGTCCTGACCTAAAAGGATAGCCGGGTTGCCGAAGAGATGAGATATGCATCCTGGCAACCGGTATTTTACCGACTCAAGGAGCACTCTCATCTTCGGAAGATGAGAGTGCTCCTTTTTTTATTGTACGTGCAGGTAATGTATTTAAAAAACGCAGTGCGGGATGTGGAAGGTTACGAGACATGGAGAAGATCTTGCGAAAACCGGGCCTTGACCCGGAGTGGAAGCGGAAGCTGACCGAATGCCTGAAGGAGATCGGCCTGCTCTCCGCGCCGTATCTCCAGGTGACGGTCAATGTTGCCGATTACCGGGTATCCGATGTGACGAAGCAGGAACGCCTGAAATAATTTTTTCGCTTCCGCCAAGAGAGCATTATACCGGCAAATAGAACTTATTTCAGCTGGCACAATTGAATAGAACAAAGCGGTAAGTCTCATCCCTACGGGGCAAGTGAAACCCGCGCTATCAGCCGAATCATCGGCTATGGCGCGGGTTTTTTCGTTTGCGGACTCAGCAGGATAGCTCTTGGGAGGCCCAGGGGCGCAATTCACATTCATTAGAGGGCGGATGCAAATTGTCATGCAGGTAAAGCTGACCGTGTCACATATCTCGCGCAAGCTGGTTGCCGTTGCTCTTCTGCTCCTGGTGCTGGGTGCGGCCTCGCGTGCACAGGCAGCGGGCATTTTCTGCTCCGAGTTCTCCGAAGGAGGCGTTAAAGGAGTCGTCGACGGTTATGACCCCGCTACCTTGGCCGCCGTTCAATCCGCCTCCACGTTCGGGATCGACATAAACTGCACGGTAAAGAACTTTCCGCAGTCCATGGGCGGTTTCCCGATAACCAACATCAATTTTAACTTTCCCCAGCAGCAATCGTACTACATCGCTTTCGAGAATGTTTACTACTACGGCAACATGTCGTGCAACGACCCGACCCAATCGGACTTCTGGATCTATTGGGCGCCCGGCGGGTACAACAACATCAGTCCTTCCTGCCAGGCATTTATGGTGCCGGTGGATGCAGTCACCAAGAAGAACCCGACGGGCCAGACTACTGCCACCATCGGTGTCCCCTTTACCTATACGATCACCGTGCCGCTCCTGGGCAAACTGGATGCCACGGGCACCTTCCAGTATATTGCCAACGTTGACGACGCCAATCTGACGAATGTCGTTATCCCCGACGATCTCACCACAACGGGTGCGGCTATCAGCTATGTGAGCAACACGGCCTACCTGGTGAATCCGGGTACCGGCGCCAGAACGCCGTTGAACGGAGGCGCACCGCTGACGCTCGGGGCAAGCAGCACATGGCTGGCCAGTCACCCCGGCATTCTGTCGGATGCTACGAAGCATCTCGTCTTTTCGTATGAATATAATGCGGCCCTGGCTTCGCTCCCGGCTGGATCCAATGTCGAGATCGACCTCACCGTTGTCCTCGATAACAACCCCACGAACCTGGCAGGGATGCAGTTCACCAACACTGCCAATATGTGGTTCAACAAACCGATCAATACGACCAACATGGTCGATCTCGAGGCGCAGCCCGGCACCACGTTGCCGATGGCAATCGTCGAGCCCAATCTTACGCTCACCAAGACGGGCTCGGCGACGACCATCAACGTGGATTCGCAGGTGAAATACACGCTCAATGTCCAGAACACCGGGGGGAGCGACGCATGGAATACCACGATCACCGACAATCTCCCTGCCGGCATGAGCACCTACTCGCCCGTACCTACAGTTACCGCTCAGATCTTTGCGTCTGACGGCATCACCCCGATCTCGGCTCCGCTGGTAAATGGCACCGACTTCACGCTCGCCTGGAACGGCGGAAGCAGTTCGGCCAGCCAGCTTACCCTGACCATGCTCGATACGACCAAGATCGCCCCCACGCAGCGTCTGATCATCACCTACAAGGCACAGCTCGACAGCACGGGCGTCGCATCCGGCACGACGTTTACCAACATTGCCGGCGCCACCAGGTGGTTCAGCGCGAACTCGAGCTATGCCGGCCGTCGCGAGTACGACCGGACGATCACCGACGGCACGCCGGGCACATTGGATTTCCAGGACGTCTACCAGGTTACGGCGGCGCTTTCCGGCTATTACTTCCAGAAGACGGTCAAGGACCTGACCACCGGCACCTACCCGGCCGCCACGGCTTTTCCGGGTGACAGGCTGCACTACACCCTGCTGCTCCAGAACTTTACCTGGCCAGCGCTCAACGGCATCACCATTACCGACAACCTGCCTCTCGGGCTGGGTTCGATCTCTAACGTTACCGTCACCCCGGCGGGCGGTTCAACAAGCGTCGTTCAACCGAGCGGCGGGACGACCGGCTCTATTACCATCACCGGCCTCAATCTGCCCGGGGGAGCTACTACCACGTCGCAGATCCAGATCGACTTCGATGCCGCGCTGGACGCGAACCTCACGGACGGCACCATTATCTCCAATCAGGCGAACCTCACCGGCATCGACTCCAACGGCAAGACGTGGTCCGGCCCCAGCGACGACCCGTACACCAACGGCACGGTACTGCTCGGTTCGGGAGGGGATCCCACCCTGGTGACGATCCAGGCGCCGGTCGCGCTGTCGAAGGCGAATACACAGAACAGTGCGACGATCGGTCAGCAGTTCAGCTACCTCATCAAGGTGCCCGCGACTCCCACCAACGTCCCCTTGTACGACGTGAGGATTTTGGACAATCTGGGGCTTTCCGCGGCCAACATGACCTTCGTGAGCAGCCAGGTCATATCCGGCGGCTCCTGGAACCTGACCAATACCGGCACGGCTACCAATGTCATTATCCAGGACCTGAACACCGGCATCGATATCCCCGCGGGGGGCCAGGCAGTCATCCAGGTGACGGTAGCCTTGCAGGACACCGCTACCAACCACAACGGCGTCACGTTTACCAACAGTGCATCATATACCTTTAACAAGATAAACGGCGACAGCCTGACGCAAGGGACCGGCGGTGCGGCAACCACCTCCGGCATGACGGTGGTCGAGCCGCACCTGACCGCGGCAAAGACGGTGAGCTACGCCTCGCCGGCGGGCAAATCCATAACCTCTCCCGCTGCACCGGGCGACGTACTCCGGTATGCGGTCACCGTCAAGAACGACGGCAGCGCCGAAGCGTACGATGCCGATGTCATGGACTTCCTCCCGGCGAACGTAGCGCTGGTCCCCGGCTCGGCCACGGCGCAGATCAACGGCGCTGCGGTCAGCGGGTTCATGACGACTCCCGCCGTCCTGGCCAGTGGCGCCCTGGATTGGGGTAACCAGAACGGCGACACCAGTCTGGACATCCCGGCTGGCGGGACACTGGTCCTGACCTACAACGTGAGTGTTCTGACAACCAGCGGCGCGCCGATCACCAACAGCGTCTATGTGGACTGGACCTCGCTCTCCGGGGCGATCACGGGGGAGCGTACCGGCGCCGGTTGCCCGAATGCGACCTCGCCGAACAATTATTGCACCGGCCCGGCCTCTGCCGCCGTTTCCTCGTTCGATCCCACCACCCTCGCCAAATCGGTGGTTTCCGACTCCTGGACGACCACGCCGAGCACCGGCACTGACTCGACCCTGCGCATCGGCGACACGGTCGTGTACAGCCTCGCCCTGACCCTGCGCGAAGGGGTGACCCAGAATGTGGTGGTCACGGATACCCTCCCCACCGGGCTCGCCTTCGACAGCGTGGTGGGTATTGCGCCTGCGTCGGGGAGCGGCAACTTTACCTACACGGTGGCCTCCCAGCCTGCGCCGGGCGCCACCGGGACGCTCACCTGGAACCTGGGGGACATCACCAACGCCGTCGACAACAACCCGGCCAACAACACCCTGCTCATCCAGTACCGCGCACACGTGGTGAAGAACACGCTGACCCAGTCTCCCACCGCGCAGCAGCTGACCAACAATGCCACGCTCGGCTACGCCATTAACGGCGTTGCCGCGACGCCGAAGACTACGAGCGCTACCATCAATGTCTGGCAGCCGCTGCTGAACGTCTCCAAGAGCGCGGCAACGGCAAACGGCGGCACCGTCATCACCGCCGGCGAGCTCACTACGTATACCGTGAAGATCCCCAACAGCGGCACGGCGCCTGCCTATAATACCGTCCTCGCCGACACGCTGCCGGTGGGGATGCGCCAGGGAGGAGTGACCACAACGGGCATCACCCTGGTCAACACCGCGACCAACGCGGTTACGGCAACCCTCCCCACGCTCGCCCCGACGTACAGTGCGCCCACCGGTGTGGCGACCTGGAATTTCGATGTCGCCGGTTCCCCCGATCTCTACGCCATCCCGCCGGGCCAGACCCTGCAGGTGGTCTACCAGGTCAAGGCCGACGCCGGTCTCGGCGCGGGGATGACGCTGAACAACCAGGCGCAGGTCATGACGTACTACTCCTTCGACAGCCAGGACGTGCCGGCCGGAAGCCAAGTTACCAACCGGCAGGTCTACGGTCCCACCAGCACAGCCACCGTCCAGCTGACCACCGCGTCGGCGACGGCGCTGTCGAAGCAGGCCCTGGTAACAACGGCTGCGATCGGCCAGCCCTTCACTTACAGCATCACGGTTCCGGCTGTGCCGCAGGCCACGGCGATGTACGACGTGCGCATCCTGGACAATCTGATCTCTTCCGTTACCGGCGTGGACATGAGTTTTGTCAGCGTCCAGCGGGTGTCCGGCCCGACCTTTACGCCGGTGAACACCGGCACTGCCACGAATCTGGTGATTCAGGACACCACGAGCGGCATCGACATCCCTGCCGGCCAGCAGGTCGTCGTCAATGTCACGGTGGTGCTCAGCAATGCCGCCATCAACACCTTGGGAAAACAGTTCCAGAACACAGCGACCTACACCTACGATAGCGTCAATAACACCGCGAGCACGCAGGAAAACGGCGCTCCGGGCGCGAGCCCCGCGATCACCATCGTCGGTCCGAATCTGACCATGCAGAAGAGCGGTCCGGGGACGATAAACGCCCTTAGCCCCGGCACCTTTACGTTGAATGTGCAGAACACCGGCGGCAGCACGGCATGGCAGACGACCCTTACGGACATCCTGCCGAACGTGACCACTCCACCGACCGGGAGCATGTGCGGCACCGCGCCGGCCAACGTCACGGCCCGGATCTACCAGGCCGACGGGGTTACGCCTGTCTCCGCAGCGCTTTCAAGCGGCACGGACTTTACCGTCGGCTTCGCGGGTGCGCCTGCCTGCACCTTCACGGTTTCGATGAAGTCGTCCGCGGCTGCAATTCCGCCGATGGATCGACTGATCGTCACCTACAGCGCCGCGCTCGATCCCAATACGGCAGGCGGCATTACCCTGACCAACGTTGCGGGCGCGACGCAGTGGCTGAGCGCCGATCCGGCCGCCACTCTACCTGCGAACATTCAGACCTCGACCTTCCCGTTGACCAACGGCACGCCTAGCGTACTGGACAATCAGGACGCCTTCACGGTGACCACCCAGGCGCCCTTGCTGACCTTTGCCAAGACCGTCCAGAACGTCACCACCGGTCAGTCAGGAGCCAACGCCAAACCGGGTGACACGCTGCAGTACACGCTGAAGATTCAGAACGTCGGTACCCTGGGGGCATCGAACTTCACGTTGACCGACGATCTCGACAAGCTGAATACCCCCGCCATGTTTGCAACCGGCTCCCTGAAGCTCATCGCCGTTCCGGCAGGCGCGAATACCTCGCTCACCTCGGCGACGGGCGGGACCAAGGGGACGGGACTGGTGAGTATCGCAGGCCTCAGCGTCGCTCCCCAAGGGCAGACGGGCGACACGCTGGTCATCCAGTTCCAGGTCACCCTGGCACCGGTGATCAACAGCGGAACGCTCGTCCTGAACCAGGCGCAGATCGGCTCTCCCCTGTTGCCGACGCAGTTGAGCGACGATCCGTCCGTCACGGGAACCGCAGACCCGACCCGGACGCTCATCACGTCGGCGCCGTTTTTCCAGGTACTGAAGACAGTGCAGGATATCACCTCCGGCAGTGCCACCGTCATGGCGGGGGACACCCTGCGCTACACCATCACCGTGAAGAACGACGGCACCGAGAACGCGACCGGCGTGACGCTGCGGGACCTGATCCCGGCGAATACGACCTATGTGGCCAAGAGCACCACGCTGAACGGGGCGGCCGTTGCGGACCCCAGCGCGGGGGTCAGTGCACTGCAGAACGGCATGTTGATCAACTCCCCCGCGAATCCGACGGCGGGTGCGATGCCCGCGAACGCGGGGACGACGACGGCCAATGTCGCCACCGTCACATTCCAGGTCCAGATCAGCAAGAACGTGGTGGCCGGCACCCTCATCTCCAACCAGGCCTTTGTGGACGGTTCCGGCGCGACGAGCGGGCCCTTCCCTGAACAACCCTCCGACAACCCTGCGACACCTGTGCCGAACGATCCGACCACGGTTGTGGTGGGGAATTTGCCCTTGGTCTACGCCCTGAAGACCGTTCAGCTCGCCGGGGACGTCAATGGCAACGGTCTCGTCGACCCGGGCGACACGCTTCAGTACACCATCACCGTGACCAACTCGGGGGCGACTCCGGCGACGGGGTTGGTGTTGACCGACGCGATTCCCGCCAACACCACCTATGTGGCAAACTCGGTGCAGATGAACGGCGCGGCGGTGGCGGATCCCACCCCCGGCGTGTCGCCACTCACCAACGGCATGGGGGTAAGCGGAGGGACCCTGTCGGCAAGCGGTACGGGCGTCGTGACCTTCAAGGTGCAGGTCAACCCGGGCGTCGCGACCGGGACCATCATCAGCAACCAGGGGAGCGTGGCGACCGCGCAATTGCCGACGCTCTTGACCGATTCGGACGGCAACCCGACCAACGGCTACCAGCCGACCGTTATCACGGTAGGGAACGCGCAACAGCTCTCCATCACCAAGTCCGCGGCGGTGGTGGGTGGCGGCGCCGCACTGCCGGGGAGCGTGCTGGAATACACCATCCAGGCCACCAACGTAGGCCAAGTCCCGGCCACGAACGTGGTGATAACCGATGACCTGACCCCCCTCCTGGCTCAGGCCGCCTATGTCGCCAATTCAGCGACCATGAACGGCTCAGCAAACGGGGTGAGCTTCACCACGCCGGTGATCGCCGCGAATTACGGCGCCACCTACGGCACGCTTAGCCCGGGCGGAGCCGTTGTCGTGCGGTTCCGTGTCACCTTGAACAGCACCGCGGCGGCCGGGAGCGTTGTCGCCAACACCGCCCAGGCCAGCTGGAATACCCCTACGCAGACCGCGAGCGGAAGCACCTCCGTCGCGATCGGCGGCATGCCGGGGAGCGGGAGCCTGAACGGCCTGGTTTGGCATGACGCGAATTTCAACAACACATTGGACAGCGGCGAGCAGACCCTCGTCAACTGGGCCGTGGACCTGTACGAGAACGGTCGTCTGCTGAGCACGGTATATACGGTTGCCGACGGCTCCTACCATTTCAGCGGCGTCACGCCGAACGCCGGAACCTCGATCCAATACGAGCTTCGCTTCCGTGCGCCGGGTGCGGGTGCCAGGACGGCGATGCTCGGTTGGTGCAGTTCTCCCTTCACCAACGGCATGCAGCGCATTTCGAACATCGTCGTGGGCGCAGGCGGCGTGCTGCAGGATCTGAACCTTCCGGCGACTCCCAACGGCGTGGTGTACAACTCGATCGTGGGTACGCCGATAGCGGGCGCGACACTGACCATGGTTCAGGCATCGAGCAAGATGCCGCTGGCCGGCAGCTGTTTCAACGATCCGGCGCAGCAGGGGCAGGTCACGCCGAGCGGCGGCTATTATAAATTCGACCTGAACTTCAGCGATCCAACTTGCCCTTCCGGCGGGGACTACCTGATCCAGGTCACGCCGCCGCCATCGGGCTACATGGCCGGCGTGTCGAAACTGGTCCCGCCGACTTCCAGCAGCGCTACGGCGTCGTTCTCTGTCCCGGCTTGCCCCGGCAGTTCAGCGGATGCGGTGCCGGGCACGCCGAATTACTGCGAAGCGCAGGCCTCCGATCTGGCGCCGGCCGCCTCGGTGCTGCAGGCGGCTGCCGCCTCAAGGCCTGTAGGGGCGGGTGCGGCGTACTACCTGCATCTCACGCTGGACAACGTTCAGCCGGGATACAGCCAGATCTACAACAACCACATCGCTATCGATCCGACGCTCAACACGGCGATCGCCATCACGAAGACCGCAGCGCTCGTCAACGTGACGCGCGGTCAGCTGGTCCCCTACACGATCACCCTCAACAACACGCTGGGAGTTGCGTTGCAGAACCTGAGTGTGGTCGACACCTTCCCGCTCGGATTCAAGTACGTGGCAGGGTCTGCCCGCATGGACGGGCAGAAGATCGAGCCGGCGATGAACACGCGTCAGCTGATTTGGAGCATCGCTCAACTCGCCAGCAGCACGACTCACACCATCACTTTCCTGATGATCGTCGGTTCCGGGGTTTCCGAGGGGGAATATGTGAACCGCGCCCAGGTGATGGACAATGCCGTTGGCAGCGTTGCCTCCGGAGTTGCCTCCGCGACCGTGCAAGTCATTGCCGATCCGGACTTCGACTGTACCGACATCATCGGCAAGGTGTTCGACGATGCCAACGCCAACGGCTATCCCGATGCCGGTGAAAAAGGGCTCCCCGGCGTGCGTGCCGTGACCGCCAACGGTCTGATCGCCACCACCGACGAGTACGGGCGCTTCCACATCGACTGCGCGACGGTCCCGGACGAGGACAGAGGCAGCAACTTCATCCTCAAACTGGACGACCGCACCCTCCCCACCGGCTATCGGGTGACCAGTGAAAACCCGCAGGTGCAGCGCGCCACGCGCGGCAAAATGCTCCGCTTCAACTTCGGCGCAACCATCCACCACGTGGTATCCCTTGACGTCGCCGACGGGGTGTTCGAACCGAAGAGCACGAAGCTGCGGATGCAGTGGGAGCCGAGGATCGGTCTTTTGCTGAAAGAGTTGCGGAAAGCGCCCTCGGTGCTGCGGTTGTCGTACCTGGGGGACGTGGAGCACAGAGGTCTGGTAGAGGACCGCCTCAAGGCACTGAAGAAGGAGATCACCGGAAAATGGGACGGGGGATACCCGCTCACCATCGAAACCGAGGTCTTCTGGCGCCGTGGGGGGCCGCCGTAATGAGAAACTTACCACCCCCAGCCCCTCCTAATATAGGAGGGGGGCGATTCCCCCTCCTTGATAAGGAGGGGGCCAGGGGGTGGTTGGACAAAGTTTCAAATCAGCAAAAAGCAGTAAGTCACAAAACGATCCTCGCTCCCTGTGCATTGTGGCTCAAAGTTATCCGGTTGTTCAGTATGAGATGTCGGGGCGGGCACTGGCCAACCCGAGCGGATATTAGCCTCTTTGTGCAGATGGGAGCAATGGTGAAGCGCTGTATCCTCCTTATATGTTTCTTTCTTGTGTCCGTAGTCGGAGCGGAGACCGCCGTCTGCGCCGAAACTGCGCCCGCGGCAACCGTGAAAACGGTCGCGGGAACGAGAGAGGCAGCTACCTCCGGTGAAACGACCGAACAGCACCTGCCGAAGGACCAGGCCCTCACTCCCTGGCTCCTTGATCCGTCGGTTTTTAGCCAGGACCAGGGGGACCGCACGGAGAAACGCCGGGTCCCTGAAAAGGAAGTGAAGACCATCAAGCTGGCGAATGTGGTCCCCCCCATCCATTTCCGCACCGGCGAGGCCGACATCCCCGAGGAGTATGTGGCGCTTCTGCGGGGGGTGCTCGAGAAGATGCGCGGCCGCCTCAATGTCCGCCTTCACTTTGTCGGCCACGCCGATCCCCAGTCCCTCATCGGTCCCCTGAAAGCGAAATACGGCGACAATACCGGCCTGTCCCGGGAACGGGCGGGGACCGTCGCCGAATATTTCCAGCGCGCCCTCGGCCTGCCTGCGGAAGCCATCTCCTATGAAGGGGTGGGGGAGAGCAAGCCGGTCGCCGACAACGCCACCGAGTACGGCCGGGCGCAGAACCGGCGGGTGGAGGTCGAGGTCTGGTATGACGAGATCGGCGAAAAGATGGTGGAAAAGGAAGTGATCGTCCCCGCGCAGGTGAATCGCGTCAAGGTCTGCCGCACCGAGACGGTCTGCAAGATGCGCTACAAGGAAGGGAATTTCCACCGCGCCCGCGTGAAGAACCTGATCGCGCCCATGCACTACGACGCGGCCATGGTGACCGTGCCGGATGAGTTTCTGCAACAGATCAGGCAGGCGCTGGTCAATCTGCGCGGCAAGGATAACATAGTCGTCAAGTTCATCGCCTATAGCGACAATGCTCCGCTGGAAGGGCGCGACGAGCGCATCTACGGCGACCGGACGGGGCTGTCGAAGGCGGTGGCCCGGCGCGTTGCCCTCGCCGTCCACGACAGCCTCAAGGAGTCCAGGGTCGCGGTCGAAAGCGACGGCAAGGGAGCGTCGCAGCCCGTGGCCTCCAACGACATAACCCAGGGGAGGGGGATGAACCGGCGCGTCGAGGTGGAGTTCTGGCACGACGATCCGCTCCAGGATCTCCCCGATGAGCCGCAGCTCTGCCCTGAGGATGGGGGCGCCGAAACGGTCACCAAGGTCTACGACCCGCCGTCGGGCCCGATTGCTCCGATCCTGTTCCAAAACGGGGACCCGTTTGTGCCCGTCGCCTATACCGAACGGTTGCGGCAGCTCATGGACGAGATCAGGTCGAAGACGAACGTTCGGCTGCGCTTTGTCGGCCATATCAGCAACGAGCGGCTCGACCGGCGCACCGCCGCGGTCTACGGCGACGATGTCGGCTGGTCCACGGCGCGCGCCCGCCGGGCCATGATCGCGGTGAGCGAGAAGATGGGGCTCTCCGGGAAACAGGCGGAGTTCGAAGGGCGGGGCTATGTCCTGTCCGCGGACGTGGTCAATACCGGATTCACCGAGTCGGGTGTCTCGCAGGTCGATGTGCAGATCGTCTATGACGAGCTTGTCGCCCGCAACGACTACGAGGGGGTGGACATCACCCGCATGACCCGCGAGATAAATACGGCCAACCCCTTCGCCCTCAATCTCATGCGCATCTCGGTGGATGGCAAGCCGGTCGACGATCCGAACAAGAGTATTCCGGACGTGGAACGCTGCACCGACGTGGCCCTCGATCACGCACAGATCGAGTTCAAGTACGACAACCTGAGGGCGGAGCCACGGCTGAACGTGACCGCCTGGCCCCGCAGCATCCGCTATCAGGACCTGACCGAATCCGGGTTTGCCGAGAACCTGGTCCGCTTCCGCCTCTACACCAACTACCACAGCTTCATCAAGCGGGCGGAGGTGAGGCTGTTCGACGAGGCCACGTCCGTCCGCGACACGCCCCTGGCCGTCATCCCCATGAATGGCGAAGGGATGGCGGAATGGCGGGCCGATTTCAAAACCTTTTCCGCCCCGGCCCGGGAGCTCAAATATCTGGTCCGCGTGTACGACGCAAACGGCAATTTCGACGAGACCACGCCCCAGCCGTTGTGGGTGATCGATCAGGTCGATCCGTCCGTTGCCAAGGGGGACACGGAGAAGGAACTGCTGGCCGGATACGGCGGAAGCCGCATAGCACAGAGGAACATTCCGCTCAACGGCGGGACCGTTCAGGCCTACGGCAGCACGATTCCGGCCGAACACCGCGTCTGGCTGGCCGGATACCCTGAGCCGGTGGACGGCAAGGGGCGTTTCATCGCCGAGGAAATCCTGCCGAAGGGGATGCATACCGTCGAGGTTGCCGTGCTCGACAAGTCCGGCAACGGCGAACTCTTTCTGCGCGATCTCCCCCTGAAGAAGAACGACTGGTTCACGGTGGGGATCGCCGACCTGACCCTGTCCGCCAACAATACCACCGGCCCGGCCACGCTCGTCGCGCCGGACCGCCCGCAATACAGAAACGACATCGACCTCCAGGGACGGGTTGCCTTCTACACGAAAGGCCAATTCGGCGACGGCTGGGGGGTGACTGCCAGCGCCGATACGCAGGAAGGGCCGCTGGACGAGATCTTCAGAAACTTCCTGGACAAGTCGCCCCAGGCGCTGTTCCGGCGCATCGACCCGGTTTATCATTTCCCGACCTTTGGCGATGACGGCACGGTCGTGGAAGATGCGCCGACCAGCGGCAAGTTCTATGTCAAGCTGAAAAAAGATGAGAGCTACGGCCTCTGGGGCAATTTCAGGGTCGGCTATACCGATAACGACCTGGCGCATGTGGACCGGGGGCTTTACGGCGGGAACCTCCATTATCAGGCCCCCGGCGTCACCAGTTTCGGCGAGAAGCGCTTCATGGTCGACGGTTTTGCCGCCGACCCGGGGACCGTGGCGGGGCGCGACGAGTTTCGGGGAACCGGCGGCTCCCTGTACTTCCTGCGTCGGCAGGACATCCTGCAAGGGTCCGAAGCGGTGCGCATTGAGACCCGCGACAAGGATTCGGGCATCGTGCTGGCCGTCAAGAACCTGACGCCGGTTACCGATTACAATGTGGACTACCTGCAGGGGCGGATACTGCTGACCCAGCCCCTGGACTCGACGGCGGCCGACAACCTTCTGGTGCACAGCGACACGATCGGCGGCAACCCCGTCTTTCTGGTGGTCCGCTACGAATTCACCCCCGGGGTCCAGGACCTGAATGCCATGACGTTTGGCGGCCGGGCCCATTACTGGATCGGCGACAATGTCAAGGTCGGCGTGACCGGCAACGCGGAAAGCGACAGCAGCCTGGTCGGGGCGGATGTGACCGTCCGCAAATCCGCCGCTACCTGGGTCAAGCTCGAAACCGCCCGGAGCCAGGGGTCGGATCTCTTCACCTCGAATTCGCAGGATGGCGGCTACACATCCAGCACCATCCAGACCCCGGCCGATTCCGGTACGGCTGCCAACGCTTACCGGGTCGATGCCAGCGCCGGGCTGCAGGATTTCAGCAAGAACTGGCGGGGCAAGGTCACGTTGTACAACCAGGTACTGGAGGCGGGTTATTCGGCGCCCGGCCAGGTCGCGGCTCAGCGCACCACTCAGGTCGGCGGCACGGCGGAAGTGCCCGTTACCGACCGTCTGGGGCTGCATCTCAAGGCCGACTCGCGGACCGTGGATCAGGGGCTTGACACGCTGGCTGCTGAGCTGAACGCCAATTACCGGATGAACGATCACTGGACCCTCAGCCTGGGCGGGCGCTGGGACAGCCGCGAAGACCGCTCAAAGGTGGTCCCCCTGACCCAGGAAGAGGGGGACCGCACCGATCTGGTGGGGAAGGTGGCGTATGATTCCAAGGGGCGCTGGAACGGCTACGTTTTCGGCCAGAAGTCGGTTCAGGTCACCGGCAATCGCGAGGACAACGACCGGGCCGGCGTGGGTGGCGCGTATCGGGTAACCGACCGCTTCAAGGTGAACGGCGAGGTCTCCGACGGGAGCCTCGGCATGGCCGGCCGGCTCGGCACCGAGTATCTCTACAGCGACCGGACCACGATCTACCTTACGTATACCCTGGAGAACGAACGTTCGGACAACGGCGTGCAGGCCAACAAGGGGGCCATGACCTCGGGATTCCGCACCCGCTACTCGGACAGCGCCAGTGTCTACGGGGAAGAGCGCTATACCCATGGCGATGTTCCCACCGGCCTCACGCATGCCTACGGCGTCGATCTGGCGCCCACCGATCGTCTTAATCTCGGGGCCAAAACGGAATTCGGTACCCTGCAGGACAATCTGACGGGTGCCACGATCAAGAGAACGGCGGTCGGCGTGAACGCCGGTTACGGATTCGCGAAACTGAAGCTGGCCAGCGCCCTGGAATTTCGGGTGGATGATGCGGAGCAGCCGGACACCGGCACCGTCGAACGCACCACCTGGCTCTTGAAAAACAGCTTAAAATTTCAGTTGACCCCGGACTGGCGGCTCGTCGGCAAATTCGACTATTCCCAGAGCACGAGTTCGCAGGGGCAGTTCTTCGACGGCAGTTATATCGAGGCGGTGATGGGGTATGCCTACCGTCCTGTCAACAATGATCGGCTCAACGTCCTCGTCAAGTACACCTTTTTCTGCAATGTGCCGGCAGCGCAGCAGACCGTCGGCACCAGCACGACGGCGACTGCCGGCGTTCTGCAGCGCAGTCACATCGCGTCGGTCGATGCCATGTACGATCTGACGCCGCACTGGACCGTGGGGGGCAAGTACGCGTACCGGCTCGGGCAGGTGAGCATGGACCGGGTCAATCCCGAATACTTCGACAGCCGTGCCCACCTGGGTGTGGCGCGTGTGGACTGGCATTTGCTCCACCTCTGGGATGCGCTGGTCGAAGGGCGCCTGCTCGACCTGCCGGATGCCCATGATCGGCGGTGGGGCGTGCTGCTCGGGCTCTACCGTCATCTGGGCGACCACATCAAGGTCGGCGGCGGCTACAACTTCAGCGACTTCTCCGACGATCTGACCGACCTGAGTTACCGGCACCAGGGGGTGTTCATCAATGTTGTCGGGACGATTTAGTTCCTGCTCTTCACCCCCTCCCTTTATGGGAGGGGGCAGGGGGGAGGGAGAAGAGGAACCTTTCAGAAACTGCAGCTTGCTCCCCCACCCCAGCCCTCCCCCATCAAGGGGGAGGGGGTATTTGGAGAGGGGCGGAAAAGGCATACCCAAGGATAGGTGGCGAATATGTTCAAACTTCTCAAGATGGTCATGTTAGGGATTTCGGCACTCATGGTAACCCTCCCTGCTTACGCGCAGGAAGCTCCCAAGGAACAGAGCAAGGGGCTGGATGAGCAGGTGCAGGAGATCAAGACGGATGTCCTCTCCATTGCGGCGCAACTGAACCAGCTCGAAGAGAAGCTGCTCTACCCGTCCGACACCCAGGTCGCAATCTTCGTGTCGGTGGCCAAGGGGGAAAAGTTCCGGCTCGATGCCGTGGATGTCGAGCTGGATGGCAAATCGGTCGCCCATCACCTGTATACGTTCAAAGAGCTGGAAGCCCTGCAGAAAGGGGGCGTACAGCGCATCTATGTGGGCAACGTCAGAACGGGCGAGCACCCCTTGCACGTGACCGTTCTGGGAAAATCCGAGGGGGGCTCGGATTTCCGGAAGGATGAGAGCTTCACGATTGCCAAGAATATCGGTCCCAGGCTCGTCGGGGTCGTCCTGGCCGGCACCGGAATCGGCAGCAAACCTATCACCCTGAAGGATTGGTAGCCCATGCCCAGGTTGATGCTCATACTGGCGTGCCTGCTGTTCGCGACCTCCGCACCGGCAGCCGATATCTACACCTCTAAGGGGTTGAAGGATGTCTACTTCGGAGAGGCGCTCTATCATGCCTTTCAGGGGGAGTGGTTCGATGCCATTGCCCGGCTCGACACGGAACTGGGGCAGCACCGCAGGGTTGATGAACCCGGCCTCGACACCCTCTCTTACCACATCAACCAGGCGGAATTCGGTGTAGGCGATTTCGAGCTGGGCTACCGGATGCACCTGCGGGCCGGGCGCGCCATCACCGCGGTCATCGAGGGGAACGTGGAGGAGCCGGTGCGTAATGAGGCCATTTATCGGTTGGCACGGCTCTATTTCCGGAAAGATCAACCGGAAAACGCCCTCCATGCCCTGGAGCGGATTCGCGGGACGGTTCCCGCCACTATTCGGGATGATGTGGCATTCCTGCGCGGGGAGATCCTGATGGCAAACGGTCGTTTCCCCGAAGCAGCACGTGCATTCAAGGACCTTCAGGGGGTCAAGGGGCTGGAGGGGTTTGCCGGCTACAACCTGGGGATCGCGTTGCTAAAAGAAGGAAAGGAGCAGGATGGGCGCGGGTCGCTGGAGCGTGCCGGCCAGATCCTTACCGATGTTCCGGCCGCGTTGGCCATCAAGGACAAGTCGAACCTGGTTCTCGGGTACAAGCTCCTGGACGGAAATGCCGGTGAAAATGCCAAGCTGGTCCTCGACCGGGTGCGGTTGAGCGGACCCTTCTCCAATCGGGCCCTCTTGGGTTCGGGGTGGGCGGATGCCTCTCGCGGTCAGTATGAGCGGGCGCTGGTTCCCTGGAGCATCCTGGCGGAGCGGGAGGTCACCGATCCCGCGGTCCAGGAGGCGCTCCTCGCCGTGCCGTACGCCTACGGGAAGCTGAACATCCATGGGCGGGCGGCAGTGCTGTACGGCAACGCCCTGGATGCCTTCGGCAAGGAAGTCGACAAGCTCGGTGCCTCCATCGCGTCCGTCAAGCAAGGGAAATTTCTTCAGGCCCTGGCGCGGGAAGAGCTGAAACAGGACGCCGACTGGGTCGTCAAGCTGCGGAGTCTCCCGGAAGCGCCCGAAACCTACTACCTGCTGGAATTGATGGCTTCCCACGATTTTCAGGAATCCCTCAAGAACTACCTCGACCTGCATGAACTGCACGCGAAGCTCGGCGTGTGGGAAAGGGACCTGGATGCGTTCGAGGATATCATCCGGCAGCGCCGGGCGTATTACCAGCCGCTCCTTCCCGGGATCGACCGTGCCTTCAGGGAGCTCGACGCGCACATGCGTCTGCGCCTGGAGCAACGGGAGCGGGTCCGGAAGCGCCTGAACGCCATGCTGACGGCACCGCGCCCCGATTACCTGGCCACGGCGGAGGAGCGGATCGCCACGGAGAAAATCGGGCGTCTGGAACGGGCTCTGGCTGCCAGCGGCGGGACGGTACCCGATGAAACCAGGGAGCGGATCGGCCGGCTGCGGGGGGCACTCCTCTGGAACATCTCCACGGAATACGACCAGCGCCTCACGGATGCATACAAGGACCTGGCTGACCTGAACGAAGCGGTGGACCGGTTGAAGAAACAGTACGAAGCTTTTGTCCGTACCCGCCAGGCCGCCACGCAAAGCTACGAGGGGTATGACGACGTGATCCGCCGGGAGCGCAATCGGATTGCGTCGGCCCGGGAAAACGTGAAGGTCCTGATGGCACGCCAGGGGAACATGCTTGAAACCATGGCCGTCGATGAACTGACCAGGCGCCGCGAGCGGCTGGAACAGTTCCGGATTACCGCGCGGTTCGCCATAGCCGACAGCTATGACCGCGCCACCAAGGCCCAGACTGAAAAGAGTGTTGGCAAATGAAGCGAATCCTGATCTTAGTCTTAGCAATTCCGTCGATCCTTACCGCGTGCCAAACGGGGAGCAGCAGGGAGACCATTGCCCAGCTGCGGAACATGAAGATGGAGATCAAGGAAGAGAGGATCGAGGGGGGGCTCGATAAGGCGATGGAGGGTTACCAGCGCTTTCTGGACGAGACCCCCGAATCGGCGCTCACTCCCGCGGCGATGCGTCGCCTTGCCGACCTGAAGATCGAGAAGGAATACGGATACCTGAATGCCCCGGCGGCAACCGGCGGACGGGCCCCGGCACCTGCGCTGTCGGCACCGGAACGCGCCCAAAGCCCGAAGGTCGCTGCCGGCCGTCCCGCCGAGGCGCCGCAATCCGGCCAGGCAGAGTCGCAGGCGGATTTTGAAAAAAGGGCGACCCAGACTCCGCAGCTCGCCGCGCAGGTCGGAAAGCCGGGCGGGCTTCCCCAGGCCGGCACCGAAGACCTGGAAAGAAAAGGGGCACGGGAGGCGATCACGCTCTACCGGAAGCTCCTGGACAAATACCCGCTGTACAAGGGGAACGACCAGGTCCTGTACCAGATGTCCCGCGCCTATGAGGAGCTGGGGCAGACAGAGGACGCCATGGGGGTCATGGACCGGCTGGTCCGGGATTTCCCGCAATCCCGCTACATCGACGAGGTGCGGTTCCGGCGGGCCGAATTCTTCTTTGTCCGCAGGCGGTACCTGGATGCGGAAGCCGCCTACAAGAGCATCGTGGATACGGGTGTCAAGTCGCCTTACTACGAGCTTGCCCTGTACAAGCTCGGCTGGACCTTCTACAAGCAGGAGCTCTATGAGGATGCCCTGCATCGCTTCATCGCGCTGCTGGATCGAAAGGTAGCCACGGGGTACGATTTTGCCCAGACCAAGGACGATCTGGAACGCAAGCGTGTAGACGACACCTTCCGGGTCATCAGCCAGAGCTTCTCCTATCTGCACGGCGCCGACTCCGTGATGGAGTACTTCGATGCGCATGGCAAGCGGAGCTATGAGGACCGCGTCTACGGCAACCTGGGTGAATACTATTTCGAAAAACGCCGGTACAGCGATGCCGCGGCCGCCTACAACGCGTTCGCCAAGCGCAACCCCTTCCACCGGGTCTCGCCGCAGTTTCACATGCGCGTCATCGAAATCCAGATGGCCGGCGGCTTCCCCACTGTCGTGATCGATGCAAAGAAGCAATTTGCCAAGCTTTACGGGCTGAAGGCCGAGTACTGGAAACATTTCGAACCGGGCAGCCGACCCGAAGTCCTCGGTTTCCTGAAGACCAACTTTACCGACCTCGCCCACCACTACCACTCGCTCTACCAGGACCCGGAGCATGTGAAGGAAAAGGGGGAGAACTTCCGGGAAGCCCTGCACTGGTACGAGGAATTCCTGGTCTCGTTCCCGAAGGATGCCGAATCGCCGGCGATCAACTACCAGTTGGCCGACCTGCTCCTGGAAAACCGCTCCTTCGCCAGGGCGGCGCTGGAATACGAAAAGACGGCCTACGACTATCCTCGTCACGAAAAGTCTTCTGCCGCCGGCTATGCCGCCATTTATGCCCATCGGGAACATCTGGCCGAGGCTGCCCCGGGGGAGAAAGACAAGGTCAGGCGGGAGACCGTGGCCAGTTCGCTCAAATTCGCGGAGACCTACCCGAAACACGAGAAGGCGGCGATCGTCCTCGGGGCGGCCGCGGATGACCTGTACGACATGAAGGAGTACGAGCAGGCGCTCGCTGCCTCCCGCAAGCTCATCCAGGCATTCCCGGGCGCGGACCGGGAGACTCTCAGGTCGGCCTGGATCGTCGCCGGCCATTCCTGCTACGAGCTCAAGCGCTATGCCGAGGCCGAGGCTGCCTACGTGAAGGTTCTGGCCCTGCTCCCGCCGGAAGACAAAAGCCGGGCGGGCTTCATCGACAATCTTGCCGCATCGATTTACGAGCAGGGGGAGCAGGCCAATGCCCGCAAGGATTATCGGGCCGCTGCGGACCACTTCCTGCGAGTCGGCCGGATGGCTCCCACATCGAAGATCCGGGTGAATGCGGAATACGATGCCGCTGCCGCCCTGATCCAGCTCAAGGAGTGGAAAGCGGCGGCTGCCGTCCTGGCGGGATTCCGGGAGCTCTTCCCCGGCCACCGGCTGCAGCCGGAGGTCACCAGGAAGATTGCCCATGTCTACAAGGAAGACGGGCAGCTCGCCCTCGCTGCCAAAGAATATGAACGCGTAGAGAGGGAGTTCACGGACGAGGAGGTGAGGAGAGGTGCCCTCATGCTTGCGGCGGAACTGCATCAGCAGACGGGGAACAACACGCAGGCCCTCGCCGTGTACCGCCGGTTCGTCGGCTTCTTCCCGCAACCGGTCGAGATCAACCTGGAGATGCGCAACAGGATCGCCGAGATCCTGAAGGGTGGGAACGATCAGAAAGGGTACCTGAACGAGCTCAAGGAGATCGTGGCGATCGATGCGGCGGCCGGAAAGGCGCGTACCCCGCGGACCCGGTACCTGGCAGGGAAGGCTGCGCTGGTGTTCGCCGAGCAGACCTATGGCCGGTTCAGGGCAGTCCGGCTCGTGAAGCCGTTCGAATCAAACCTGCGCACAAAGAAAGAGCTGATGAAGGCAACAACCCAGGCGTTCAACAAACTCGTGGAGTACGAAGTCGGTGAGGTCACGGCCGCGGCGACGTTCTACCTGGCGGAGACGTACGCCCACTTCAGCAAGGCCCTGACGGAGTCCGAGCGTCCGGACGGTCTGAATGCCCAGGAAATGCAGGAGTACGAATTGGCAATCGAAGAGCAGGCGTATCCGTTCGAAGAAAAGGCCATCAATATCCACGAGAAGAATCTCGAATTGATCTCCATGGGTGTCTACAACTCATGGATCGACAAGAGTCTGGGAAGACTGGCCAAGTTCGTGCCCGCCCGATACGACAAGCCGGAAGTTCACAGTGAGATAGTCGCTTCGCTGGAGACCTACGCGTTTGAAATCGAAAGGCCGGCACGGCCGGCGGCACCGGCGATCAAAGGGGAGAATCCCGTTGCGGCAGCCACCTTTCTCTTCCCTCTTCCTCCACTCCTGCCGCAAGCCGTGCCGCCGGAGGCGGAAACATCGAAGCAGCCCGCAGTGGGTCCGCTGCGTGCTAAAGGGGAATGAACATGGAACAAGCGCCAAAGCATGATGCAATGAGGGGAAGTGAGCGCGGGAGTTGCTCCCGCACGGTAACGATTGCCGGTTTCCTGCTGGTGGCGATGGGCATCTCGCTGCTCGCAGGGTGCGCCACCACCGCGGGCAAGGCCGTGGTGGCGCCGGTTGAACCCGTGCCCGCCGCAGCGGCACAACCGTCTCCCCCCCCGCCGACGGGACCCTCCGTGGTGCACTTCACCGATGGGCGTGAAGGGTTTGTGATTACGGAATCCTGCGGCCTGGGCCCGCAGGTGCGTGCAGACTTCGACCGGGCGAGCGCCATGATCAGGGAAGCGAAGTACGACAAGGCGATCGAACTGCTGGAAAAAGTAATCGCACAGTCGCCGGAAATGACCGCGCCCCACATCAATGCGGCGATAGCGTACCGCCGGATAAACAAGCCGGAGCAGGCCGAGCGGCATCTGAAAAAAGCCCTGGAATCGATTCCCGGGCATCCCGTGGCGAGCAACGAATACGGTCTGCTGCTGCGTGAAGCGGGGCGTTTTGCCGAGAGCCGGCAGGTTTACGAAAAATCGCTCGCAGCTTTTCCCGAATATTATCCGATACACAAAAACCTCGCAATCCTCTGCGACCTGTATCTGAAAGATGCGGCCTGTGCTGTTGAACATTTTGAGATCTACGGCAAGGCGATGCCCAAGGACCAGCAGGTGAAGTTGTGGCTCGCCGATTTGCAGACCCGGTCGGGAGGCAATAAGACGGCGTCAGCCAGGGTGCAGAACGGAACCGCCCATCCCTAAGCATGGTCGGTGGTCGCTGCCACGGAGCAACCTATGTATCGAAAGCTGGTTTTCACCCTCTGCCTGGTTCTGTTTTCGTTCGCCACGGTTTCGGCGGAGGATACCGGATCCAATGGACCAAACGGATCGAATGGACCAAATGCACCCAGTGTATCCAATGGACCAAATGGACCAAATGGACCAAATGGATCGACTGCATCTAACGCCCCCGGAGACTCGGATGCCAAGACGCTCAGGGGTATGTCGGTCCTCGGCAACAATGAAGCGCCCATGTCGCTTTTCATCGTCCCCTGGAAAAGTTCCGAGCTGGGCGTAGAGGCGAATCTGACGAGAACGTTGAATGAGCGCGATGTGCCGGTGGATCGGGACGTTTTTATGCGGGAGCTCGATTTCTACCAGGTCAGCGCCGTCAGCAAAACCAAATAATCCCCTCCCCCCTGGCCCCTTTAGGCCCTTTGGGTCCTCCCATCGAGGGAGGGGGAAATGCTTGCGAGAGCATCAAATAAAACACCGCATTCCGCGGATCATACGACCCGGCAGGGTCAACCAGCCAAGGAGGCAGAAGATGTACACATTAGTAAGGTTTTTTCAGATGGGCGGGCTCTTCATGTTCCCTATTCTGCTCGTGCTCGCGGCCGGCATCGCCATCGCGATTGAGCGCTGGATTCATCTGAAGCGCGTCAAGGCGGAGAACAGCAGGATCTGGGAGGAGGTGCATCCGATCCTGGCGCAGGGGGATTTCGACCGGGCCCGTGAGATCGTCAATGAGGATGATTCGGCCATCTCGCAGATGCTGGCGATGGGACTGGCGCGCCAGGGGGCGGTCAGGCGGCGGGAAGACATCGAGATCGCCATGGAGGAGAGCATGATGGAGATCATTCCCCAATTGGAAAAGCGGACGCCGTACCTGGCGCTCTTCTCCAACATCGCCACCCTGTTCGGGCTGCTCGGCACCATCATGGGTCTTATTACGGCCTTCGCCGCGGTGGCCAATGCGAGCCCCGCCGAAAAGGCCGCTCTCCTCGCAGCCAGTATCTCGGAGGCGATGAACTGCACGGCGTTCGGTCTGATGACCGCCATCCCGCTGCTGCTGCTCCATGCCCGCCTGACCTCCACCACCGGCAAGATCGTGAACAGCCTGGAGATGGCGTCGGTAAAGGCGCTCAACGCTATCTCTACGTTCTCCAAGCGCCAGTATTCAGAGGCCTAGACAGGAGCCGATCATGGCCAGATTTAGAAGGAAAAAAGCGGCAGAGTCAGTCGCAACGGATATCATGGAGCTGCTGAACCTGACGCCGATGATGGACGTCTTCACGGTCCTGGTGGTCTTTCTGCTCATCACCGCCGTTTTTACGAGCATCACCATCATGGACCTGAGCGTCCCGACCGGCGCCGGCGGTGCTGCTGCCGTCAAGCCGAATTTCGCCATCGAGGTGATCGTCCGCAAGGCGGGGCTGGAAATCGCCAACGGGCGGGCCGTGGAGGCCGCCATCCCCAAGAAGGACGGCAAATACGATTTCGAAAAGCTGTCCGAACTGCTCCTTGCCCTGAAAGCCAAATATCCGGAGAAGGAAGACGCGACGGTCCTGATGGAGCCGAAGGTGGAATACGATTATCTGGTCCAGGTGATGGATACGGTGCGGGGCGTCAAAACATCCCTCTTTCCCAAGATATCCATAGGAGACGCGCCATGAGACAGAGCAGGCGTTTGAAACGCATGGAGCGCAACAACAAGAACCATTACGTACGTCTGAATCTGATACCGATGCTGGACGTCCTTTCCGTCCTGGTGTTCTTTCTGCTCTTTCACTCGTTCAACGGTGACATGCCGGAACAGCACCTCGCTCTCCCCCAATCGGTCGTGGAGACCAAGCCGAGGGGGACGGTGGCCATCTCGGTCACCCCCGAGGCGGTGCTCGTTCAGGGGGAACCGGTGGTCGGCACTCCTTCCCTTTATGACGAACGGGTCGGGACGGTTCCCGAAGTAATGGACCGGCTGGCGCAGATCCAGCGCAGCATGGACAACGCCGGCACCAGGACCGTTGCCGAAAACGGGACCAGGGAGATCACGCTCCTGGCTGACAAGAATATTCCGTTCAATATCCTTAAAAAAATAATGACAAGCTGCACGGCCTCCGGATACGGAAAGATCTCCCTTGCCGTCATCCAGAAGGCGGCGCACGGCTAGCGGGTATACTGTGAACACATCATTGCTACAGCAGGAATTGGCGCCGCTGAACGCGAAGATCGAGCTGGCCCGGGAAAGGCTTACGGAGCTGAAGCGCGAGATAAGCGCGGTAGAGGCAGAGCTGGAAACCTTTTCGGCGGACCGGATGCGTTTCGACGCCCTGCGGGAAGCCTGCGATCACCTGGATCGGCTGGACCAGCTGGAAGCCGGTCAACTCTTCTGGGGAGAGTCGCCGGAGATCAAGGACTCCGCCGGCCATATGGAGCGGCTGCGGACCCGCATCGCCCGCTTCGACGAGATGATCCGCGGCATCCTGGAAAGGCAGGCGCAGGTCAAGGCGCAGGCTGACCAACGCCTCGACGAGCTCGATTACCTGTACTACCAGATCGACGAGGCGCACGATCGGGACGAGAGGCGCGACAGTGAATTCGCCATCATGCGGGAGATCAGCGCGGTCAGCCATGAGGCGGTCATGCCCTGGTCTGCCGAGACCGACCAGCGCTTCCGCCGCACCCAGCTCATCGCGATGCTCCTCTGCCTGCTCCTTGCCATCGTCATCCACCAGGTGGTCGTGCCGAAGGCGGTCCGTCCGGCCGTGGCCCAGATCCCGGAACGGCTGGCGATGATGGTCAGGGAGGAACCGAAGAGGCCTGAGCCGGCCAAGAAGGCGATGGAAGAGAAAGAAGCGAAGAAGCAGGCGAGCGAGAAAAAGGTCGCGAAGAGCGAGGAGAAAAAGGAGCCCGCCCCGACCCAGGCGGCGCCGGCACGCCCCAAGGCGGAGCCGGTGGAACAGACGGCCGCACCCAAAAGGAGCCAGAACACGGGAGTCCTGGCCTTCAAAGAGACCTTCAACGACCTGCTCGACGAGACCAACAACCCCAAGCTCGGGTCCGAGGCCCGCCTGAGCAACAACGCCAACCAGTCCGGGCACGCCGTGGCTAGCCGTTCCCTGGTGACGATGAACGGGAGCGGAGGTTCCGGGGGGATCGCCAACGGTGCCTTCAGTCGCAATGTCGGCAGCGGCGGGATCGGCAATGCCGCAACCGGCCGGGGTGGCGGCGGCAATGGGAACGGTGCCCGCATCGGCCGTGGCGGGAACGGCTTCGCGCAGGTCAAGAGCGGCATCGCGGGCGCGGGGGGGAAGGGGGACGGCGCCAAGCCGCTTACTGCCGGCGGCAAGCCGTCAAGGACCGACGAAGAGATCCAGCTTCTCTTCGACCGGTACAAGGCGGCGCTCTACCGCATCTACAATACCGAGTTGCGCAAGGACCCGACCCTGCGCGGGAAGATGGTGCTGCGGATCACCATCGAACCGAGCGGGGCGGTTTCTGCCTGCGGCGTGGACTCCTGCAATATGAACGCGCCTGATTTCAACGCCCAGATCGTCGCGAGGGTCAAGAAGTTCAACTTCGGCCCCAAGGACGGGGTGCCGAAGACGACGATCCTGTATCCGATCGACTTCCTCCCCGCCCGGTAGCAAACAGCCTTCTACGGGTGGGCGAGGGGGTGGCGAAGCGGAAATCAGGGGCTTGGGCCGAAGGGCACTATTCTCAAGGAGGGTATCGTTATGTTCAGAAGGTTCAGCAAGACCAGCAGGGTGGCGATGGTGTTCGTGCCGGCCGTCCTTGCGCTTGGCGCGTCGGTTGCCAGCGCCGGCAATGTGGGGGTCGATTTCAATCTCCATCTCGGCAATCAGCCCCAGGAGGTGGTGATCCCCGCACCGGCCGCACCGCCGCCGGCGCAGGTCATCGTCCGCGAGCCGCCTCCCCCGGCGGTAGTCGCCGTCGACGATGATGTGGATTTCGTCTATCCCGCGCAGCTCGGCTTTTACGTGGCAGTGGGCGTGCCGTACGATCTCTTCTACGTCAGGGACAACTACTACCTCTTCCGTGACGGGCGCTGGTTCAGGGCGTCCGGCAGCCACGGGCCATGGGTTGCCGCGCGATACCGGGAGCTTCCGCCGGGCTTGCGCAGGCATGATATCGCGCGGATCAGGGACTACCGCAGTGCCGAGTACGACATCTACCGCCGTGATCGGGACCGCTACCGCGGCAGGCACTTCATGATTGCCCGGGATGACTGGAAGGAGCATCGCAAGGCGGAGAAGGAGCGGTGGAAGGACGCACGGCGGGCGGAGAAGGAAGAGAGGAAGGCGGAGAAAGAGGAATGGAAGCATCACGGGGGGTGGAGGCGCGACGACGACTGATGCGCCCGAAGGCACCAAGTCTGTGCCGGATGGCGAAGCCGTGACCGGCAATGGGAAGGCCCTGAGGAATCAGGGCCTTTTTGTTTTGCCCCCTGGAACCGGCTGATTGGCCCGGGCAAGCCGGCCTGGGGTTTTTGCTTGTCATGTTAACGGATTTTCAGTAAGCTGGCGTCGATACTCTGCAGGGTTGAGGAGCACGAGCATGAGATACGAGACGCCTGGAAACGGCACTTCAGAGGTTGAAGTCACGAACGTGTCGACACACAGCCTCTGGCTTCTGATCCATGAAAAGGAGGTCTTCCTTCCGTTTGAGAAGTTTCCGTGGTTTCAGGAGATGCATCCGGAGTTATTGTAACGCATTGTTTCAGCTACTTACGCTGTGCAAGTTGACAGAGTTGCCAACGTCCCCAAAGGTTTCCGTCCCCAAAGGTTTTTCATGATAAGTTTTGTCAAGGGGAAACCTCCATTTCCCCTTGACAAAACTTATCCCCTGCCGTTCCCCAGACTTGACCACTTGCCGTTAAACACAGTGCTTCGACAAACGATGCGCAAGAAGTGGCAGACGAAGCTGAAAGAGGTGTACGTAGAACTTCGGCGAGGCATGCACCATCCTGTTCCGGAACAGGGAGCTTATTTGCGGTCGGTCGTGGCAGGTCACACGAGATACTATGGTGTGCCTATGAACAGTGCGGCCATCGGGGCTTTCAGAGAAAGGGTGTGCCGGCTGTGGTTCAAGGTATTGAGGCGCCGCAGCGACAAGTTCAGCCTTACCTGGGATCGGATGGGCCGCTTGATTGACAGGTATATCCCACAAGCCTGCATCGGTCACCCTTGTCCATCGGAGCGCTTAAGCGTTACTACCCGAGGCAGGAGCCGTATGAGGTATTCCTCACGTGCGAATTTGTGAGGGGGTGCCGGGTAACCGGCATTCCTAACGCGAACGGAACAAGTTCCCGGAAATCGTGCAAAAATTAAAATTGACAAATAAAAAAATTTTAGTAAAATGTAAAGAAATTATTTTAGGAGGAGCGATATGAAAATTCTTGAAAGTTTGGTTGTTGGGGTTATCATTTCAGTTTTTCTTTGTACGAATGCTTTTTGTTTAACATTCCCAGAAAAAGAGACTGAGGAATTGCCAAATGCTGAAGTGCCAGTAAATAAAGCACCTATGATAGTTAGTGTAAACGGCAATGGAGCTCCTGATACAGTTCTAGATTCTGCTGATGCAGATATAACATGTTTTAAGAAAATTGACGGTTACACAGAAGACCATACAGCAATATTAAATAGCAATACTACAAACCAAACTAATTAAATAATAACTAAATTACTTGTACGGAGGTATGAAATGATTAAAAGAATACTGTTATTGTTAATTTTAACTGTAGTCATTATGCCGTCAAAGCTGGTATTAGCCGCAACATATTATGCAGACACTAATGGTGACGGCTATACTGAGACAATTACTACAAACAGCAATAACATAAGCATATATCACCCAAAAACAAATACAACAAGTTATTATTACTATAATACCGGAACATTCGCAATAAACAGCATTGTTGATACAGACGGTGTAGCAGGAGCAGAGATTATTGTCATTTTTGCAAACAGTGTAAACAAGGGTATCGACGTGATAAGTGATGCAGCAAATAGAACTCATACATATTCATATAATTCTGCTTCGTCATTTTCTATTAATACTACTACAGATACCGATGGTATTGCGGGTAATGAAATTATAGTTAATTACACTAGCGTTAGTAATGGCATAAATGTAATTTGCGACAGAACACAAGTAACTCACAGCTACGTAATTAGCCCAGGCACGTATTCTATTAATAGTGTAGCAGACACTGATGGTACTGCCGGCAATGAAATTATCATTGTATACAATAATACTGTTAACCAAGGAATCAAAGTCATTTGCGATAGAACGCAAATAGTACATGATTATCCAAAGAACTCCGGTTTTTCTATAAATTCAGTAACTGATACAGACGGTGCATCAGGAGCAGACATAATTGTTGTAACTTCTAGTGTTGGACCTGAAATAGATATAATACATGATCGTAATCAAACTACTAGCCAATACAGTGTAGGTGGCACTGGAACAACTTTTACAATCATGAGTGTGCGAGATTATGATGGGTACCCAGGTGCTGAAGTTTGTTATAATTGGGTATACAATACTTTGTCCGGATATCGTAGGATAACTGACAGAACAAAGACTAGTACAGATGTTCCTGGTTGTTGATTGTTCTTGTTTGTTCCCCTTATATGAACAATAAGGCCAGTTATCTGGCCTTATTGTTTTCATTGCCTGATGTCGAATGGTAGATTCTATTCGTAAGTGTACCAAGGGGGGGGCTGGAGGACGTTGGTGACTTTGTCAACTTAGACTGTTTAACCCATCGAAATTTCGATGCCCGGCTGCCGCCCCCTTCCCATGCCCGGATCGAGTCCTGGCCGTAAATTAAACCTCTTGCCGACGCCACTAGATTCTGCTAAAGTAGTGTTAGCCACTACTTTTGCGGGAGCAATGCAATGAAAATAGTCACTGCCACTGAAGCGAACCGACACTTTTCCGAGTTCCTGAAAGAAGCCTCTGAAGGCGAGGAGATCAAAATCGAATCACGGGGAAAAATCATTGCAGAACTTACGCCTATCAGGAAAGCGGAAAGATCGCAACTGGCGGCCCGCAACCTCCTCTTTAAGCGTCTCCGCAGGAATAAACCCATAGTTGTCGAGAACTGGACACGGGAAGAGCTGTACGAGCGATGAGAATCTGCCTGGATACCAACATCCTCGCTTATGCGGAGGGGCTCAATAAGGCGGCCGAGCAATCGCGGCAGAAGGAAACGATCGGCCTGCTCGGCAAAATCGCGCCGGAGTTCATTGTGCTCCCCGGTCAAGTGCTGGGTGAACTGTTTCGCGTTCTGACAGGGAAAGCAGGGTTATCTGCGACAAATGCGCGTTCCGCAGTGCTGCAATGGGCAGACAGCTTTGAGACGGTGGATACTCCATGGGCAGCGTTCCAGGCAGCTTTTGACCTTACCGCCACCGGCCAATTCCAGATTTGGGATGCCCTTATCATCAACATTGCAGCAGAGAACCGGTGTCGGATACTGCTGAGCGAAGACATGCAACACGACTTCACCTATCGTGGAATGACCATCGTTAATCCCTACGCTGTCCCGCTTCACCCGCTACTTGCCACGCTGTTGAGCTGAACAACCTCCCCCGGCTTTGCCCCTTCAACTTGCATCCCCTCAAAACTGCTATACACTTTTGCCATGCGCACTCTAGCTTGCCTGCCAGCCGGCCTCCTCCAAAGCCCTGTCCCCGTGATAAAATAGTCATAGAGACGGCAGGAGGGCCGGAAGCTGTGGTCCTCCGCCGGGGAGGAAGACATGGGACTTATTGTAAATTGGCTTATTTATGCGCTGGCCATCCTGATCACCGCTTATTTACTACCGGGCGTTGCGCTCAGCGGGTTTCCCGCCGCCCTGGCCACGGCGGTTGTCCTGGGGCTTGCAAACACCTTCATAAGGCCGGTGCTCCTGCTCCTCACGCTCCCTATCAACATCATTACACTCGGCCTCTTTACGCTGGTGATCAACGCCCTTCTCATCCTGCTGGCGAGTGCCATCGTTCCGGGGTTTCAGGTTGGCGGCTTCTGGCGGGCGGTCCTGTTCAGCCTCATACTCACGCTGGTGAACTTTGCCCTGTCATTCATCAAGCCGTGAATTCCGCGGGACCTCTCCGTCTGTGCCTCCGGGCCGGCCTCCACCAACGAAAAAGCCCGCCAAAAGCGGGCTTTCCTGCCTGACTCGCCGTGACAACATCACGCCGCCTTGAGCGTGCGAATCCTTGCCAAATCCTTTCCCAGCTCTCTTTCCGCCTGCCAGAGATCCACGGCCCGCTGGGCATTGAGCCAGAATTCCGGGTTGTTGCCGAAAAGCCGCGAAAGCCTGAGTGCCATGGCGGGACTAAGTGCCCGCCGTTCACGCAAGAGCTCGTTGACGGTCTGGCGTGACACGCCGAGCGTCTCGGCCAAAGCGGTGACCGTCAGCCCGAAATCCGGCATGAAATCCTCGCGGAGCATGGCCCCCGGATGGGTGGGGGGGAGTGTGCGCGTTCCTTTATTTTTTATGCTCATGGTGCACCTCAATGATAGTCGGTTATCTCCACGTCGTAGGCGTCGCCGTCTTTCCAGCGAAAGCATATCCGCCACTGGTCGTTGATGGAGATGGCGTGCTGCCCCGCCCGGTCTCCTTTCAACGCATGGAGCCGATTGCTGGGGGGGACTTTAAGGTCGTCGAGGCCGGTCGCCAGGTCGATATATTCCAGGCGACGCACTGCTCTTCCGATAACATCCGCAGGCAGGCGCTTTGACTTGCCGGTGAGATAGACTTGCTGCGTGTGCTTGTCGACGAATGTCTTGATCACATCATGAGCATAATCTGTCACGTGACGCGTGTCAAGAAGAATTGAGACTGAACCAAAGATAGAAGAAAAAGGGGACAGGCCACTTTTTTATGAAGTGGAGCCTTTCCCCTTTCTTGGTCCCTGATGTGGAAAATACCTGATGGACTTTCTGGCTATTGAGCCTGTCTACGCATCAGCTCACTGGCGTATCCGACCCCCAATGAATCGCGGTGCTTCCCGGCCCAGTCGGTCAGCTTGGTTTTACCCACCGGGGGCGAATCAACCGCCAGCAATCCTGCCATCAACCCTCCGATTTCCTCTCGGGTTATGACGACATCGTGTGTCATAACCCCCATGAATTTCCCGGCGAGCAGACCGAGCCATGGGGGGAGATTGATAATCGGCCGCCGGCAATCAATAATCCGGGCCAAATTCTCCACCAATTCGCGGAAGGTAAACGACTCAGGACCAATCGCATCCATTGTCAGGTTGTCGGCACGCTTCCCTGCCGCAATGGCCAGTTCGGCAAAATCGTCAACGTGAATCGGCTGGATTCCGTAGCTGCCGTCACCGAACAGGCCGTAGACGGGAAACGTTCGCAACACCCAGGCAATATTGTTGATCAGAATATCCTCCCTGCCAAAGAAGACCGCCGGGCGCAGGATCGCATACGAAACGCCCAAATTCTTGAGATAGTTTTCCAGCTCAGCCTTGCCACGAAAATATTCGAAAGGAGAGTCCGCGGATGGGTTGGTAATGCTCACGTGAACTATCCGTTCCACTCCAGCCACCTTGGCCGCATCGAACAGCCGCTTGGTATTTTCCACCGCCACCCTGTGTGAAAAATTCCGGTGATTGAACCTGACCCAGTAGGTGTTGTAAAGCACCTTCGCGCCGTCTAGAGATTCTTGCAGTTGCTGCGGATGCTCAAAAGCGAGCGGGTGCGCTTCGACCTGTCCCTCGAAGGGGTCGTTGGCCGGCCTGCTGTTGGTGATCGTCCGCACCGTTGCGCCTTCTGCTAGCAGCTTTTGCGCGATAGCTTTTCCCGTGTAACCAAAGGCTCCAGTGACGACGTGCAGTTCGCTCTTTTCCATGGTCGGCCTCCGTTCGTTTTGTTCAGAATTAAGTGAACAGCTTGGTCAAAAAAATTACTTTCGTTTCGGAAGCAGAGAAACCAGCGCCTTGACCTGGGCTTCACTCTTGAGCGCAAGAGTGGCCAGATTGTCAAAAACGTCCAGCATCTGCTTCATCTGGGCAAGCCGGTCGACCGCGATTCCTGACGGGGCTTTTTTCGCCTGCTCGCAGGTTAAGGAGATGCTTGCCAGGATGGGGTCCAATTCACGTTTCTTCCGCTGCCTCATGATGTTGAACAGCATTTCCCATGCATTGGGTTCGCATGCGTAGAATTCGCGCCTGTCGCCCGGAAGAAAGACCTTCCTTATGACGTTCCAGGAACGCAGTTCCTTGAGAGACGTGCTTACGTTGCTCTTGCTGATCCGCAGCCGCTCGACTATCTCATCGATACACCATGGGCGGTCAGTGATAATGAGTAAACCATGAACCCTGGCCACGGAGTTGTTGACTCCCCAGGCACTCCCCATGGTTCCCCATGTTTCTACGAATTGATTGATCAGCTCATCGTTCATCGCATGCTCCATGTTCGTTATGTTCAGAATATTACGAACAAATGGAATTGTCAAGTCATTTGCTTCCTGCGCTATTTGAAGAGGAGAGGATGCAGGATGTCAAACGCCAGCCGGGCAGCATCCTGAAGGGTCCAAAGGTCATTGGCCAGCTCGTTCCCGCCGTCTACGTACAAAACCGACACAACCTTTCCCACGATCTTCAGGGGGATGAGAAGAGCGATCTCCGGCGCTCCTCCCCCAAGGGCAGCCATCAGTTTTCGATTGCCTGCGGCATCGCTAATCGGTCCCAGGTACAGCGTCCCGGTATCGACCACTACCTTGAGAGCCGAGGGCTCAGCAAGGGACAGCTGAAAATTTTCGAAACCGTCCAGCACGTTTTTCCGGAGGATTGCTTTGCATCCAGTGGCCATTCTCCCTTTCACCATGAATAGTGCCACTCTTTCGGCCCTGCGGCAGACGTATCCCTCGGCATCGCTGATTTTATCTTGGTCTGTTGGTTCTGTGACTACAGACTTGGGTGCTTTCGGTGACAGCGGAGCCGTCTGTTGCGGCTGCACAGCGGCGGTCGGCGTGGGCGCCGTTACAGCTGACGGAGGTGAGGGCATGGCGTGAGACGATATCTGTGGCGCCGGCTCTTCGAGAAGGATGATGTCTGTTTCGTCCAGTTGTAGGCCGAGAAATCCAAAAGTAGCGGCAATGTCCACCTGAGCCGTCTCCAGCCCGCGCGGGTCGATGCAATCCGGCAACAGATCTTCCAGGGGGGCCGGGTCAAGCGGGGCGGACAATGCGATGAACCTGCGTTCCCGCCTGATCCCGTAGTACTGCTCCAGTGCCTGGAGTATCCTTAGTTCCGAGCAGACAGCCGGTGAAATAATGTAGCCGGTCATGAACGAAATTGTGTCGATGGCGGCAAGGTTGGAGGGATTCAGCATGGCCACGGTGAGCCTGTTGTTTACAAGGCTCAGGGGGACAATTTTATACTTTTTCGCGATTTCTTTCGGAATGAGCTTTATGATGTTCGGCGGCACTGACAACAGCCGTTCCGCCGACACAAAAGGCATGTCCAACTGTTTGCCCAGGCAGCGGACCACGTCCGATTCCTTTACCATCTTCATTTTGACGAGATTCGTCCCCAGCCTCCCGCCAAACCTTACTTGGGACCTCAGGGCCTCCTCAAGCTGGACAGGAGTTATGAGGCCTTCCCTGATAAGTACATCGCTGAGCCTCGGTGCCATTGCGACCCCCTTCCGTGCAGGCATTTTTCGAAGTGGGCAAGGCGGCAATAAAAAAGCCGGGTTGCCTCATATCAATTGATATTTCGGCAACCCGGCTGTCTCGTGGAGACCCTTTAGGCTTTCCGCCCCACCCTCACGGGTGGTTGAGTATTGTCGTCTATCCAATGGTTTTTTGTTCAATCATGCTGGCTGGGCGTTGCGCCGCAGCCATTGACCTGCACCGCCTCCCCTGCCCGCTTCAGCGGAAAAACAAGTATAACCTATCCGGACCCCTGCTGTAAATGTGAAACATCGCCCTGACCCTTCCACTCTCCGAGAAAAGCACAGGGCTGGGCGAGTACCACATCCAGTTTCACATCGACCACCTGGGCGAGATCCTTGCTGCCCTTTCACGGGAGTGATGCCCCGGTTTGGTAACTGCTCTATCTTGGAATTCCGGGGGTACCATGCCCCGAATTCCTGATCATCTTCACTCCCCTGTTGACATCCGGCGCCGCTTTTTGCTATAAGAAGCGGGTACTCTGAACCCATACAGCCGAAACAGCTGATAGACGATAATACTCAACCACCCGCGAGGGTGGGGCGGAAAGCCCACAGGGTCTCCAGAAGACAGCCGGGTTGCCGAAATTTCACACGATTTCGGCGGCCCGGCTTTTTTTGTGGCCAAATCGGACCTTCAGCCTTCAGGCGTTATCCATGAAATCAACAGGAGGAGATTATGTTCGGATGCAGCAAATCGAAGGGGTGCAGCGATTTCGGAAAGATAACCATGATGTTGACAGGCATCGGAATGATTCTGATCGCCTCGACGTGCTTTAGAGAGGTTCCGCTTATAGGAACAGTGTTTCTGGTGCCTGGCGACAACATTATGAAGGCAAAAATGGCTGATCCGCTCTTCCGCTATGCGTTGTTTTTGATAGGCGGCTTATTTACTGCGTATGGCATTCGAATGCAAATCAGAATCGGCTTCGCAGACCCGTTGAATGAAAGCAATCAAAACGCCATCCCCGGCAAGCCCGCAACTTCAAGAAGAAAACCATGGGGGCGGGCTTGATGCGGATCGCCGGCTATGGCTCCGATCATGGCTTTATCAGACCCGGGGATATCGGGCGGGATTATTTCCATCTCCGTTCGTGCCTCCCCATCTCTGGGAAAACAGGAACTCGCGGACCGCATTCGCATGCAGCGGGGCCAGGTGCATGAACTCCAGCCCCATGCCCGACGGGTGAACCGATGCGCGGTGCCGGATCGGATCGTTCACCCAGGCTACGCGGGCGGTGCACCGGATCGTGACGGCGGGGCCGGCATCGAGGGTAAAGACCAGGTAGAGGGTCGTTCCCACGGGCATCACATCCCCGGTTTGGATGAACATGCCGTGGGCGGTGAGGTCGACGGAGTGGTTCTCGGTGAGAGAGTCGGGGTCGGTCCCGTAGCGTACGGGGACGCGGACCTGGAAACGTGAAACGCCCTTGGTTTCAGGGAAAAGCAGCCGGGTGAGGAGGCTCGAGAGGCCCTCGTATGTCAGCGGCTTTACGATGATCGCGTCGCACCGCCCATCGAGGCACCGGCCGATGTCCCCGCGGTGATCGGCCGAAACAAGAAAAACGACCAGCGTTGCGGGGGAGACCTCCTCCCTGAGCCTCTTGCAGCACGCATCCCACCCGAGACCCGTATCGAGAATGGCCATGTCTGGCGCCTCTTCGACGGCGCCGCGAACGGCCCCGTCGCCTCTTTCGGCAACGAGCACCTCGAATTTCTTGTCGTTGGCAAGCACGGACATCGCCGTGGCAAGGGCCGGCGCGTCCAGCCCCAAAAAGACCCTCTTTCTGCTCATCTTTCCCCTCCCGACAGGCAATGCTGTCTGACTTTTAACAGCAGCCGCCGGAAATAAAAAAGCCGGGGCTGAAATATGCGTTGATATTTCGGCAACCCGGCTGTCTCGATGAGACCCTGTAGGCTTTCCGCCCCATCCTCGCGGATGGTTGAGTATTATCGTGTACCAGCGTATTAATTTTGGGTAAATAATAGATCATAATATGGTGCGGATGTCAACCATAAGGTTTGGAGACCATGGGGTTCGGCTCTTTTTTTTGATGTCCACTGCATGCGGAGAGCTGCGGCACCTTCCCCTTGCAGTGAACGGGGATATGTGCTACAAGTGTGGCGTTATTACCACAGTGAAGGAGGTTGCCGGTTATGGCCATAGCTGCCAAGATACAGGCCTTTATCGAGAGCGCATCCTGGATTCGGAAGATGTTCGAGGAGGGGGAGCGGTTACGGAAGATCCATGGGGCGGACAACGTCTACGACTTCACCCTCGGCAATCCCGACGTGGAGCCGCCGCCGGAGCTTGCCGCGGAGTTCCTGCGGCTCGCTGCGGAACCTGTTCCCGGGATGCACCGCTATATGAGCAATGCCGGTTACGGGGAGACGAGAAGCGCCGTGGCGGAAATGGTGGCAGAGGCCTCGGGGGTGCCGGTGACCGGCGCCCAGGTGGTCATGACCTGCGGGGCGAGCGGCGCCCTGAATGTCGTCCTGAAGACGATCCTCAATCCGGGGGAAGAGGTGATCATCCTCGCACCCTATTTCGTGGAGTACAAGTTTTACATCGACAACCATGGCGGCGTTCCGCGCGAGGTCTGGACAGACCGGGACACCTTCCAGCTCGACCTTGCCGCCATCGAGGCCGCCATCAACGAAAAAACGCGGGCGATCATCATCAATTCCCCCAACAACCCCACCGGCGCCATTTACCACGAGGAGAGCCTCAGGGAGCTGGGGCTGATCCTCCAGCGCAAGGAGCGGGAACTGGAGCGGCAGCTGTTCGTCATCTCCGACGAGCCGTATGCCCGGATCGCCTACGACGGCATCCGTCTCCCCCATATCTTTCGCCACATCGACAACGCGGTCATCGTCACTTCCCACAGCAAGGACCTGGCGCTTCCCGGCGAGCGGATCGGCTACCTGGCGGCCAACCCCCGCATGACCCACGGGGACCTCTTCATCGAGGGAGCGATCTTCTGCAACCGGACTCTCGGCTTCGTCAACGCGCCCGCCCTCATGCAGCGCCTGGTGACGCGACTGCAGCGCTCCTCGGTCGACATCGACGCCTACCGGGAAAATCGGGACATCCTCTACCACTACCTGACGGAGATGGGGTTTTGCCTGACGCGCCCCGCCGGCGCCTTCTACCTTTTCCCCCGCGCCCCCTTTGCCGATGACGTGGAATTCGTCATGCTGGCGCAGAAGCACCACATCCTGCTGGTTCCCGGTTCGGGCTTCGGCGCCCCGGGATTTTTCCGGATCGCCTACTGCGTCGCCAAGGAGATGATCGAGCGGAGTCTCCCCGCCTGGCGCAACCTGGCGAAGGAAGCGGGGATAGTATGAGCGCAACCATTCTGATTGTGGACGACGAAGAGAACATCCTCAAGGCCCTGGCGGGAATACTGGAGGATGAGGGGTACAAGATCCTTTGCGCCGGCGACGGCATCGAAGCCCTGGCCATTGTCCAGCGGGAGGCGCCGGACCTGGTCATGCTGGACATCTGGATGCCCCGCATGGAAGGACTGGAAACCCTCCAGAGGCTCAAGGAGCTCCATCCCGGCCTGATCGTAATCATGATGTCGGGCCACGGCACCATAGAGACCGCGGTGAAATCCACCAAAATGGGGGCGTACGATTTCATTGAAAAACCGCTCTCCCTGGAAAAGGTCATCGTCACGGTAAAAAACGCCCTCGGCGTAAACCGGCTTCAGCAGGAAAACGCCTCCCTGCGCGGCATCGTGCTGCAGGATCACGAAATAATCGGCGACTCCCAGCCGATGCGCCGTCTGCAGGAGCAGATCCGGCTGGCCGCCTCCGCCAATGCGCCGGTCCTGGTCACCGGCGAAAACGGCACCGGCAAGGAGCTGGTGGCCCGTTCCATACATTATTACAGCCCGCGCCGCGACAAGCCGTTTGTGGAGATCAACTGTGCCGCCATACCGGAAGAGTTGATCGAATCCGAGCTGTTCGGCCACGAAAAGGGGGCATTTGCCGGCGCGGCCGCCCAGAAGAAGGGGAAATTGGACCTTGCCGAAGGCGGCACTATTTTTCTCTATGAGATCGGCGATATGTCGCTGAAAACCCAGGCCAAGGTGCTGCGCATCCTGCATGAAGGGAAGTTCGAGCGGGTGGGCGGCACCAGGACCATCGAGGTGGATGTGCGGGTTATTGCCGCCGCCAATAAAATCCTCGAGGAGGAGATCAGGTCGGGGAGCTTCCGGGAAGACCTGTTCTACCGGCTGAACGTCGTTCCGTTCCATATCCCTCCGCTTCGGGAGCGCAAGGATGACATACCGGTGCTGGTCGAGCACTTTCTCGATCTCTTCTGCCGGCGTGAAGGGCGCGAGATCAAGATGATGGCCCCCGAAGTGGTGGAAGCCATGAAAAGCTACGATTGGCCCGGCAATGTCAGGGAATTGAAGAACCTCATCGAGCGGCTCGTGATCATGACCCCCGGGGGTACCATTACCGACCAGCATATCCCCGATTATATCGCCGGCAGGGGGGGGAGGGAAGAAGGGGGTTCCCGTCTCGACACTTTCCGCGATCTCGGTTCGCTCCGCGAGGCGAGGGAAGAATTCGAAAAAGAGTTCATCATCCAGAAGCTGGAGGAGAACGACTGGAACATCAGCAAGACGGCCGAGGCGATCGAGCTGGAGCGGAGCAACCTCCATCGCAAGATCAAGAGTTACGGCATTAATCTGCGGAAATGATCCCCCTGCTCATGCCTTGCATTTTGACGGTTTGGTCCTCTTGTGCAGACCCTGCCGGGTGATCCCGAGCAGGCTCGCGGCGGTGCCCGTTTTCCCCTGGGCGAGTTTCAACGCCCGCGCGATCAGGTAGTCTTCCACCTCTTCTATGGTCGGGAATTTCCCGAACAGGACGCAGAGGGGGTCCGGGTCCTCCTCACTGGCAGCGACAGGCGCGGGGTCCGGGGAGACGGGGGTGGCCCGCAGCATGGTGGGGAAATGGCTGGAGGAGAGTACCCCCGAGGTATGGCGGGCCACCGCATCGAAAACCATTGCCTGGAGCTCCCTGACATTGCCCGGGAAGTGGAGGGACGCGAGAAAGTCCGCCACCTCGGGCGAGGGGATCGGTTTCGCCTTTTTGAAAGATCTCGACGCTTCCCCGATAAAATGGTTGAGAAGAAGGGGAATATCCTCAAGCCGTTCTCGCAGGGGGGGGAGGTGTATTTGGCAGGCGCAGAGCCGGTAGTAGAGGTCCTTGCGGAATTTCCCCTCCGCCATCAGCTTTTCCAGGTCATGGTTGGTTGCCACGATAATGCGGGCGTTGCTCGATTTCGCCACGTCCGAGCCGATCGGATAATACTCCTCCTCCTGCAGCAATCGCAATAGCTTGACCTGGGAAAGCTGGCTCAGGTCCCCGATTTCATCGAGAAACAGGGTGCCTCCGGCGGCCCTGCCGATGAGTCCTTCACGGGTCTGTTCCGCCCCGGTGTATGCTCCCTTCTTGTGTCCGAACAGCGTGTCGGAAAACATCACATCATCAAGCCCCGCCACGTTGAGTGCCACGAACTCGCCGGGAAACCCGCTCAATTTGTGGATGGCGTTGGCTATCAGCTCCTTCCCGGTCCCGGTTTCGCCCGTCACCAGAATGGACCGGCGGGACGGTGCGATTACCTCCGCATACTGAAAGATGGCGCGCATCTTCTTGCTGGACGTGATGATCTCTTTGAAGGCCTCGGCATGTTCAAGATGGTCCGAGAGGAGATAGCTTTTCAGGGAAGAGTTTTCCTGCTGTAGGAGGCTTATTTTTAATGCTTTCCGCACCGCCGCGATCAGGGCATTCGCTTCCACCGGCTTCAGCAGGTAATCGAAGGCCCCCGTCTTGAGGCAGTCGACGGCGGTTTCCACCTCGTCCAGGGCGGTCATCACGATCACCGGAATGCCGGGGAATTCGCTGGTGATCCCCTGGAGCAGTTCCAGTCCCGACATGTGCGGCATCATGAGGTCCAGCACGACCACGGAGGCCCGTTCCCGGGCGAGCAGGGGGAGGACCCGACGGCCATCTTCGAAGGTGAGGATGTTGTGAATCCCTTCGCTTTCAAGGGTCATCTTGGTCAGCCGCAGAATCTCCGGCTCATCGTCAACCAGCAGTATGGGCGTGTGGGAACTGTTTTGTGACGGCATAACGTTCTCCTTATCTGTCGTGAACGGCAGTATCAAGCATTCTGGGCGAGCGGCAGCTTGACCCGTACCGTCGTTCCTTTGCCCGGCTCGCTCTCGAATTCCAGCATGCCTTTGTGCTCCTTTATGATGAAGTTGGAAATGGCCAGCCCCAGGCCGGTTCCTCCGTGATCGAGCTTGGTCGAGAAGAACGGTTCGCAGACCCTCTCCCTCACCTCCGCCGGCATACCTGTCCCCTCGTCGTCGACCGTGATGACGGCAAAACCGCCTTCCCGGTCGGCCGACGTGGAGACGACCACCTTCCGGTCCTTGTCGGGAAGCGCCTGAATGGCGTTCATGATGAGGTTTATGACCACCTGCTCCAGCTGCTGGGGGTTCCCCCTGACCGCCGGCATATCTTCGCCCAGGTCGAGCTTGAAATGGCGCGTATGCTGCTTGATCTGGCTGTTCAGCAAAGATGCGGCAACCGAGACGATCATGTTGGCGTCCGCCGCGAAATCCATATTGGCAGCACCCTTGCGCGCAAAGTCCCGCAGGTTCCTGATGATCCCTTCGATGCGCCGGGAATTTTCCCGGACACTGGCGATATGCTGGGGGAGAGCCTCCCGCATCCGGGGAAACGGCAACCCGCCGATGGTAAAATCTCCCTCTTCCCGGTACTGTTTTTCCAGAACGGGGAGGATGTCCTTCCATGACTTGGTGAGGAGATGGGCGGTAAGCTTGATGTTGTTGTTGGGGTTATTCACTTCGTGGGCAAGGCCCGAGACGAGGAGCCCCAGGGACGTCATCTTGTTCGTCTGGACAAGTTTGGCCTGAATCGCTCTCTTCTCTTCCTCGGCAAGCTTGTGCACGGTGATGTCCTGGGCAACGCCGGTGTAGCAGGTAACCTCTCCCGTCTCCTCCCGGACGGGATATCCCCGGTCCCAGATCCACCGGATTGACCCGTCAGGCCGGACAATCCGGTATTCGAGCTCATACGGTTCCCCTGTTTTCTGCTTTTCCAGGACGTTCAGCATCAGCTTCCGATCCTCCGGGTGGACGGCATCGATAAAGGAGCGCGGGTTTTCGTGGAGACTCTCCAGGGAGCGGCCCCAAACCTGCGCGTACGCCGGGCTGATATACAAAATCTGGGTTACGTCGACATCGGTCATCCAGATGACCTCGACGATGGTTTCCGCGATCAATCTGAACCGTTCTTCGGCCTTTTGCAAGAGATCTTCGGCCTGTTTGCGCCCGGTGATGTCGCGCGCCACGTACACGGAGCCGGTGACGTTCCCGTCGCTGTTCAGAAGCGGCGAAACCGTGACCAGAAAGAAGCTCTGCAGCTTCTCCTCGTAGATCTCGCCAAAATAGGTGGCGCCGTTGGCAAGGAGCGTTGAGAGGTGGGCAAATTCGCGGGGGCAGTCGCCGTCATGGAGCAGGGGGTATAATCTCGTCCCGATTGCAGCCTCTTTATTCACACCCAGCCGGTCCGCCATCGTCTTGTTGACCCGGACGATGCGGTGCTCCTCGTCGAGGATGGCGATCAGGTCCGGCACGGTGTCGAACGTACGCTCCCATTCTTCCTTGGCCTTCATCTGCTGGGCCTGCAGCAGCTTCTCTTCGAGCTCCCGTTTTTCGGCTTCCCGCCGCTCCAGGGTTTCCGCCATGGAGTTGAAGGCATGGGAGACCATCCCCAGCTCGTCCTCCGTTTCAACCGGAATACGCCCGGAAAGGTCCCCCTGCTCGAGGGTCCTTGCCCCCGCCATCAGCCTGCTCAAGGGGCGGGTCACCCCGCGGGTGACGATGTAGGCGATGAACAGCGCGGGCACGAGAAACAGGGTGGCCATCAGGAGCCCGGTCAGGAGAAGCGTGTGAAGCCGTGCATTGAGTTCCCTCTTGTCGAGGACGACCCGGACAACCCCGATGGTTTGATCTTTTTGCTCCGCCTGCGCGTCGCTGAAGTAGAGGGATTCCGGTGACGTATAACCGGGACCGGCTATGACCGGTGCGAAACATTCCACGCAGTCGGCTTTTTCGACATGAAAGGTTTTTCTTGAATTTTCCCGGATGCGGGCGAGTATGCCGGCTACAGCGGGGAGTTCTGCCGTTTCCCGTGCGCTTCCCTCACCGGCCCGCCGGGACCGGTCGACCAACATTTTCCCGTCAACCGAGAAAATGGTGGCGGAGAGGACCTGGTCGTTCTGGAGAATGCCGTCGGCCGCCTCCCTGAGCATGTCTGCATGTTCGGCAAAGACCGCCAGCCGGGAATTGTAGGCGAGAAGCCTGGCAAGGATATCCCCTTGGGTGATGAGCTGTTCTTTGTGGTCGGCAGTCTCGTGATGGACGTAGATGATGGTGAAGGCGGTGGAGATGATCAGGATCAAAAGGGTGAGGAATAGGAAAATCCTGGTCCGGAAACTCTTGCGCGGCCGTATGAAAGGATTAATGGTCCTCATGGGCGTGACCATCTACGGCTTCGGGATGAATCTGTCGATGTTGTCGAGAGAGATGCCGATCTTACGCGCCACGTTCCGATTGACCTTGACCGTCGCGCTCCGCGCCTCTGCCCCGGGCAGATCGGTGACGGCTGTTCCGTCCAGTATCCGCGCAGCCATTTCCCCCGCCTGTTTTCCCTGGTCGACGCCGTCGATGTCGAGGGCGGCGACTGCCCCCATCTCCACGTACTTGGCGGCAAAGGCGATGACGGGTACCCTGTTCTCCTGCGAAGCGAGAAGAAACAGCTCGACCGTTTCGGGGGTGACGACGGTCGTGTCGGGGAGCATCCAGAGGGTGTCTATCACCCCCTTCATGCCGTTCAAGGCCTCCGGCACCTCCTTGGGGCTTCCCACGTCCCTTGCCATGATTTCGATCCCCCGTGCCCTGGCCGCCTGCTGCGCCCTCTTCACCAGCTGCCCGGTCTTGGCCGGGTCGTAGATGATTCCGACCACCTTCGGGCGGGGGGACAATCTCATGACGAGGTCGAGGAATTTCTCCGGCGGGAGGTTCATGGCGATCCCGGTGATGTTCCGGTTCCCCTTCACTATCGGCTGGGGGTTAACCACCATCAGGTAGACGATCGGGACGTTTCTGACCGGGCGGACCTTTTTCAGGGCATCCGCGCCGACAGCGAGGATCAAGCGGGGTTTTTCCTCCCGGATCAGCCGGGTGATGTCCGTCCCTTCCATGTCGGGGAGGTAGAGCCTTCTCGTCGCCGCGTCGCAGGTGCTTCTGAAGCCGCGCACGGCTTCGTCGTACGGTTTCACGCGCAGACCCTGGATGATCAGGACGTCGTGGGCGCGGGCCGCCGTCGAGCCGAGAAGTATAATGGCGGTTATGACGAGGAAGAGTCGTTTCATTGCAACCTTGTGCTCAGGGTTCGGGCGTTTGTTGCCGCCCGGTCAAGTCGTCAGGCTATTGCATTACAGTCAAAAATTGCATCTGATCCCGCCCTCCAGCCAGCGGCGGGCGTTTTCGAAACCGTTTGGATCGTTGAACTGCGCCCCGTTGAACAGGTTGTGGGCGTTGAAAAAGAGTTCCACTGCCATGTCATGGCCGGTGAAGACCTTCTTTGCGAGGTTAAGGTCCCAGATGAACGCGCTTTCCTTGGTGGCGTTGCCGGGCGAGTCGTTCCACCTGAGATACCGGCCGAGCAGGGTTCCCCTGAGCGAGCGTTTGTCGTTGTAATGAAGCCCCAGCTTGACAATCTGGTGCGGGATGTTCGGGATGAAGGCTCCACTGTCTCGGTCCGTGGCGTCGATGAAAGTGTAGCCGGCCGAGAGGGAGGTGTTGAACAGCGGGACGGTTTTTACCTCTGCCTCAACTCCCTGTTTCAGCTCTTTTTGAAGGAAGGGGTTTCCTTGATTATCGAAGGATTGATGGTCAGATATGTAGTTCCAGAATAGAGTGGCCTTGAGCCAGAGATAGGGGATATGGGTCGTCTCTACCCCTGTCTGGACGGTGATCACATTTTCCTGGGTAGAGTCGGGGAGGATGACGGGGAGGCTGTATCCCCGGGCCGCATAGGCGCGCAGGATCGTCTTGTCGTTCAGGCTCCAGGCGGCCCCCAGGCTCGGGCTGATGAAATTGCTCATCTGCTGCATCCAGTCGTAGCGGATGCCGGGGGTAATGGCGACCGTCCCAAAGGTGAGGGTGTCGTTGAGGAAGACCCCCCATTTGTCGGTTTTAAAGTGCTGATCGGAAACTATGGAAAAATCCGGGAAATTGCTGTGGAAATCGAATTTCCCGTGGTCGAAGTCTGCCCCCGCGACGAGGCTCTGAATCCCCTGCCGCCAAGTGATCTTGGCGCTCCCACCGTAGGTTGACTCATCAGTGCTCCTTGTCTCGGAAAAAGCGCCGGTGATGTCCTCGTCGATGGTTCTCGATGTCCTCCTGAGGGAGAGGTCGAGGTCGAGCTGCTCGTTCAGGGGGCGATTCAGGGAGAGGGAGGAGAGTAAATAGCGGCGGTGGTCGTTGATGGCGATCCCCAGCTGGGCGCCACCTTCTCCGGTGGTTTCCCTCGTGTAGCCGATGGTGAAGAGGAGGCTGCCGTGTTCCGGGAGATCCCAGCGGAGCTTGCCGTAGAGGTTGTTCGCATCTGTGTCGGTGACGGGGTGGAAGCCGTCGGATGCGAGATTGCCCGCGTATAGATAGTAGCCGAGGCTCCCGGCGGTACCCGTGGCTTCGCCCCGGCTGTCTCTCGTTCCCCTCTCCCCGGCTGAGAAAGACAGAGTGCCGCCAAGCTTTTTCTCTTCGACGGGGGACTTGGTGACGATGTTGATCACTCCCCCCATTGCCGAGCCCCAGGAAGAAGAGCCGGCCCCCTTGACGATCTCGATCCGCTCGATGTGCTGTACCGGGATGGACGCCATGTCCGATGAGCCGTCGCCGAGGAAGTTGAGGGTGATGCCGTCCTGCAGGACCAGAACATGGAACATGTCGGCGCCCTGGATGGTGAACCCGCCGAAGGTGCCGACACTCCCCCGGTCGTCGGTCTGAATGCCCGGTACGTTGTTCAAAACGTCCAGGAGCGTGTGGGCGCCCATCATCTCGATGTCTGCGGCGGTGATGACGGTGATGTTTTCCGCGGTCTGGGAGATCGGCTTCGGGTTGCGGGTAGCGGAGACGGCGAGGTCTTTTCCCTCGTAGAACATCCCGAGGGTTTGCAGGTCCTCGTCGGGATCGGCAAAGGCCGGGGTGCGGAGACCGGCGAGGGCCATGAGCGCGCAGAGGAAGAGATAAAAGGTTTTGTTGAAGATTATCCGCGTCATGGAGTTCTTGCTTCCAAGTCGGTAAAGTGTTGGACAGAGCGTTGTGTGTGTTTGGAAAAATTAATTTAATATGCTTTGAAAAATCTCTTCTGTCGGCGTAGAATTCCTGACAAATATCGCCATTTGGTAGTTAATGGGGGTTAACTTAGCAGAATCGCAGCCACTTGTCCATCACCAATCATGCTTTTTGTGCTGCACCCTTAAAAGTGCCGCCTATTATTAGACGAGGAGGTAGAGGGTATGGAAACGGAAAACAATGGCATCATGGTCCTTGATGAGGGGATCGTAGAATCCCTGGAGTACGCGAATACCTGCTGCAAAACCGGCCCAACGGCATTGACTCCACCGCAATAACCAGACCGCTTCCTTCCAAAGCCACAGTACATGGAGGAGGGTTTTCCTCCTCCATGCTGATTCTCTCATGCGTCTTTCCACCTATCTGAAAATCTATCCCGATGGCCCCGGCCATTACATCCTCTACGCCACCCGGCGCGCTGCCGTGGTGCGTGTCCCGGAGCTGGTCCTCCGGCAGATAGAGGAGGGTGCCCTCCCCGAGGCCGACCAGCAGACCCTCGTCCGCCTCGGCATCCTGGTCCCCGACTCTGAAACGGAAAAAATCGAGGTGCTCAACCGCTTTGCCGAGGCGAACCGGCTGAGCAAACGGTTCAGTGCCATCGTGGTTGTGAATCTCGACTGCAACCTCGCCTGCCCCTACTGCTTCGAGGAGGGGGTCCGGGGCAGGCACGCTATGAACGCCGGGACAGCCGATCAACTCGTGGCGATGGTCGAACGGGACCATCTCGCAAAAGGGAGGAGGGTCTCCCTTGACTTCTACGGCGGAGAGCCGCTCCTGAGCCGCGGCCTGATCGTCTCCATCTCCCGAAGGCTCCGGAATGCCGCCGCTGAAAAGGGGCTTCCCTACGCCTTTTCCCTGGTCACCAACGGCACGCTCCTTACCCGCGCCATCGCACAGGAGTTGAAGGGGCTCGGCCTGAAAAACGCCAAGGTCACCCTGGACGGGCCGCGGGATGTCCATGACCTTTCCCGGCCGTTCGCCTCGGGACCGGGGTCGTCGTTCGACGTGATCGTAAAGAACATGAGCGAGGTCTGGGATCTGGTCGATCTCCAGTTAGGCGGCAACTTTACTCGCAACAACTACCGGGAGTTCCCCCGGCTCCTCGATCATCTTCTTGCGGTCGGGGTCACCCCGGAGAAGCTCAAGGTGGTCACTTTCAACCAGGTCACCGGCAGGGTCGGCGGCTCCGCCATTCCCGACTACTCAAGCGCCTGCAGCTGTACCGACGAGGAGTGGCTCTACGAGGCGACCCTATTTCTCCGGGAGGAGACCCTGCGGCGGGGCTATTCCGTTCCGAAGCCGGGTCCGGCCGGCTGCATGGTGGAGTTCGCCAACGATCTGGTAATCAACATCGACGGCTCGATCTACAAGTGCCCCGCCTTTGTCGGGCGTGAAGGTTTCGCAGTGGGAGATGTGGTCCGCGGCATCATCCCTGGCGGCGCGGCATACGGCCCGGACGTCTGGAAAAAGCCGGAGTGCCTGGAATGTGCCTATCTCCCCCAATGCTTCGGCGGCTGCCGTTTCCTCAAGTTCCTCCGGGAGGGCGGGATCGACGACGTGGACTGCTGGCGGCCGTTTCTCGACGCCACCCTGGAGGGGTGCGTCCGCCAGGACCTTGCCCACCGCCCCGCCAAGCGGTAAAATTCCTCACATCACATGCCGCCTTCCCCGCAAAGTTACCTTCCGTCATTATTGGGGAGAGAGGTGTCCGGGAGGGACATCGCCATGCACGTTTTTTCCGCCTTGTTCCAGTTTCGCCTGCAAAGCCGCACCCTCAAGGAGAAGAGGGGGATCGTCAAGAGCATCCTCGCCCGGGCGCGCAACAATTTCAACGTGGCGGCGGCCGAGGTGGACTACCAGGACCTGCCGGGGAGCGCGCTGCTCGCCTTCGCGACCGTGGCCGAGGGGCGCCGGCAGGGGCGCCGCATCCTGGAAGAGCTGGAGGAGCGCGTAGTGGAGGAACGGCCGGACGTGGAGCTGGTGTCGGTGGAGATCGAGGAGCGGTAGTTGCAATTTCCCCGCGAGGTGGTACCTTTTTCTTCAGGCTGTAGCCAATCATTAACATGAGAAAGGGAGCACAACAATGACCTATGCGGCGAAAGAGTATGCGGGACTTATCGGCATGGAGGGGTTCGGCGAGACCCTCCTGAAAAATCATTTCACCCTGTACCAGGGGTATGTGACCAACACCAACAAGGTCCTGGAGACCCTGGACCTGATGCTGAAGGAGGGGAAGACCGCCACCCCCGAGTTTGCCGAGCTGAAGCGGCGGCTCGGCTGGGAGTTCAACGGGATGCGGCTCCACGAATTGTATTTCGAGAACCTGGGGGGGAAGGGGCCGCTCGACCAAGGGGGCAAGCTGGCGAAAAAGCTCGCCGAGGATTTCGGCAGTGCGGAGGCATGGGAAAAGGACTTCCGGGGGGTCGGCGCGATGCGCGGGATCGGCTGGGCGGTCCTCTACCAGGACAGCACGAATGGCCGGCTGATCAACTTCTGGGTCAACGAGCACGACACGGCGCACCCGTCGGGGTGCACCCCGATCCTGATCATGGACGTGTTCGAGCACGCCTTCATGCTCGACTACGGCCTCAAGCGGGCGGATTACATCGAGGCGTTCTTCAAGAACGTCAACTGGAAGGCCGTTGAGGGACGATTGAAGTAACGGAAGAGGGGGTAGGGGCAATTCATGATTGCCCCTACCGCGTTTCAGGGGGAACCATGAAAGCTCTCATCATCAGTGCCGACAATTTCGAGGATTCGGAACTCCTCGTTCCCTACTACCGGCTCAAGGAAGAGGGGATCGAGGTGGATATGGCCACCCCTGCCGGCGGTACCATCAGGGGGAAACACGGCTACGAGGTGAAAGCGGACCGGATTATCGCCGATATCGATCCCGACAGCTATGACCTCCTGGTCCTCCCCGGCGGCAAGGCCCCGGAAACGGTCAGGAGGGATGCCGCGGCGCTTGCCGTCTGCAGGCGTTTCTTCGAGAGGAACAAACCGGTAGCCGCGATCTGTCACGGCCCCCAGACCCTGATCAGCGCGGGACTCCTCAGGGGGAGGCGCGCCACCTGCTACCGGACGGTGGCGGATGAGCTGAAGGAGGCCGGTGCGCTCTACGAGGACACCGAGGTGGTGGTCGACGGCAATCTGGTCACTTCCCGGCAACCGTCCGACCTGCCGGCATTCGTGCGGGAGATGATGCGGCTTTTGCGACATTCTTGACGGTAACATCGACGGAGGTGGAGAGATGGGAAAGATCGCCGTGCTGTGCCTCTTTCTATGCGGCTTCGGGTTCTTGGCCGGAGCGGCATGGGGGGACGAGAAGCCGAAAGCGGAAAAAGTTTTCACCGCCACCGTGGACAGCGACGGAGTGCAGCGGGTTGACATGGTGGGAGGAAAATATTTCTTCGATCCCAACCGTGTCATCGTCAAGGTGAGTGTGCCGGTGGAGCTGAAGGTCAGGAGAGAGCCGGGGATGGTCCCCCACAACATCGTCATGGATTCCCCTGAGGCCGGCATGAAATTCAAGGAATCGCTCTCCGCCGATCCCAGGGTAATCAGGTTTACCCCTGCGAAAACGGGCAAGTTCCCCTTTTACTGCGACAAGAGATTGTGGCCGTTCCCGAGTCACCGTGAAGAGGGGATGAAAGGCGTCCTAGAGGTCGTCGAGTAGCCCCCGTGATGCCTTATCTCTTCCTGCTGCTCGCCCTGGCTGCACATCCCGGCGACCCGCTTGACGCTGCCCTGAAGGAGTGCAAGAAGGTCGCCGCCTACCGGGTTACCCTGCACTCCCGGAGCGGTACCTCCAGAGAGACCATCAGGTATTTTTTCAAAAGGCCGGGATTTGTCCGGATGGAATTCATCGAGCCCCACAAAGGGGCTATTCTTGTCTATGACCCCGTGAAGAAGGAAGCGCGGCTGAGGCCCTTCGGCTTCCTGAAGCCGATGGTCCTGACGCTGTCCCCCGACAGCCGCCTGATCACCAGCTCGCGGGGGCATCGGGTCGATGCCTCCGACATCGGGACGATGCTGGAGACGGTGCGAAAGCTCCGGGGCACGGGGCGGAGCACGCCGCGGGGGGAAGAGGCCGTGGGGGGGAGAGCGGCCGTGCTGGTGGCCGTGGAGGGGAAAGGCACGGCGACCGTCGCCGGCAATGTCCATCGCTACCTCCTCTGGCTCGACGCGAAAACCTCTCTTCCCCTCAAGATGATCTCCTACGACATGAGCGGGGCGGTGGTGGAAGAGGTGCTGATGGACGACCTGGAGATCAACGTAACGCTGCCGGATACCCTCTTCGAGCCGTAAAGGAAATGGGGGCGGAAGAATCGCCTCTTCCCACGAAGGGCGAATAGTGCTATGTATCTGCTGGGGAAATTCCAGCAGCAGGAGCGACGTGCCATGGCGGATCAGGACCTGACCGGATTGAAGATCGACAAGACAGCGGCTGTTTCCCGCCCGGCGCGGCGCGGTAAAAAGATGCTCGGGGTGGTGGGCCTGTTGTGCGTCGTCCTGCTCGGCGTTCTCTTCTTCACCGGGATACTGGCCCCGGCCGTGGAGGTCGAAACTGCGACAGTGTCCCAGGTCTATCCTTCCCAGGCCTTCACGCTCCTTAATGCCAGCGGCTACGTGGTGGCCCAGCGCAAGGCGGCGGTGGCATCCAAGGCGACCGGCCGGCTGGAGTGGCTCGGGGTCGAGGAGGGGAGCAGGGTGCGCCGCGGCGAGGTTCTCGCCCGCCTGGAGAACCGCGATGTCGCTGCTTCACGGGACCAGGCCGTCGCCAACCTCGCGTCGGCCCGCGCAAGCCTGGAGCAGGCGCGAACGGAGTTGGTCGATGCCGGCAGGGCCTTCAACCGGCAGAAGGAGCTGCTCGCCGAGGGGATCGTGGCCCAGGCCGACTACGATGCCGCCGAGGCCCGCTACAACAAGGCCAGGGCCGGGGTGGCGGGGGCCGAGTCGGCCGTGAAGGCCGCGGTTGCTGCGCTCAGCGGGGCGGCCGTGGCGCTGGAGTACACCCTCATCCGCGCCCCCTTCGATGCGGTGGTGCTGACCAAGGATGCCGATGTGGGGGATATCGTCACACCCCTCGGGGCCGCGGCCAATGCCAAGGCGGCGGTGGTGACCATCGCCGACATGGATTCCCTCCAGGTGGAGGCGGACGTCTCAGAAGCCAACCTGGAAAAGGTCAGGAACGGCCAGCCGTGCGAGGTGCAGCTTGATGCCCTGCCGGGGGTGCGCTTTCCGGGGGCGGTGCACATGATCGTTCCGACCGCAGATCGCTCCAAGGCCACTGTCCTGGTGAAGGTCCGTTTTGCCGTAAAGGACAGCCGGATACTGCCGGAGATGAGCGCCAAGGTGGCGTTTCTGGAAAGGCCGGTGAAGAAGGACGAGGCCCAGCCGCGGACGGCCGTCACTCCCGCTGCCATCGTGAACGAGGCCGGCAGGAAGGCATTGTTCCTGGTCAAGGGTGCCAGGGTGGCGGAGACAGAGATCAGGACCGGCGGGCAGATCGGCGACCTGGTGGAGATCCTCGCCGGGGTGAAGGCGGGGGACAAGGTGGTCGTGAAACCGCTGGAGAAGCTGAGAAACGGATCCAAGATCAAGACCGCAGAGAAGTGAAAACCGATGGCAGCCGAATGAATAATTCAAAATCTCTGGTCGAAATCGAAAACATCTCCAAGTCGTACCGGCGCGGCAGCCAGGTCATTCCGGTGCTGAACGGCATCACCTTCGACATTGCCGAAGGTGAGTTCATGGCGCTCATGGGGCCGTCGGGCTCCGGCAAGAGCACCCTGCTCAATCTGGTTGCCGGCATCGACCGGGCCGACAGCGGCACCATCCGGGTGGGAGGTGCCGACATCACCCGCCTGTCGGAAGCGGAACTCGCCGCCTGGCGGGCCGCCAACGTCGGGTTCATCTTCCAGTTCTACAACCTGATGCCTGTCCTGACCGCCTACGAGAACGTGGAGCTGCCGCTGCTTCTGACCAGCCTCTCCCGCAAGGAGCGGCGCCGTCACGCGGAAACGGTCCTCTCCGTGGTCGGCCTCGCCGACCGGATGGACCACTATCCCTCCCAGCTCTCCGGCGGCCAGCAGCAGCGGGTGGCCATAGCCCGGGCGGTGGTGACCGATCCCGCCATCCTGGTGGCGGACGAGCCGACCGGCGACCTGGACCGGGCCTCCGCCGAGGATATCCTCAGCCTGATGGACCGGCTGGTGCACGAGTTCGGCAAGACCGTCATCATGGTGACCCACGATCCGCGGGCCGCGGAGAAGGCGCATGTGATCAAGCACCTGGAGAAGGGGGAGCTAACCGAGTAGTTCGACGTTCGATGTTCGGCGTTTTTTAACCTCGAACATCGAACGTCGAACATCGAACAGAGTTTATGTTTGCTCTCAAGCTCATCATACGGAACGCCTTCCGCCACAGGCTCCGCTCCATCCTCACCATCGTCGGCGTCGCCGTCGCCGTCCTGGCGTTCGGCATGCTGCGCACCCTGGTGGGGCTCTGGTACCTGGGGGCGGAGCGCTCCTCGGCGACCCGGCTGGTGACGAGAAATGCCATCTCGCTGGTCTTCACCCTCCCCATCTCCTACAAGGAGAGGATACGCCAGGTGCCGGGAGTGAAGAACGTCTCCTGGGGGAACTGGTTCGGCGGCATCTACATCGACGAGAAGCACTTCTTTGCCAACGAAGCGATGGAGCCGAAGAGCTTCCTGGAGCTCTACCCCGAGTTCGTTCTGCCGCCGGAGCAGAAGGAGGCCTTCATCCGCGACCGGAAAGGGTGCATCGTCGGCAAGAAGCTGGCGGACAGGTACGGCTGGAAGCTCGGCGACCTGATCACCCTGCGGGGGACGATCTTTCCCGGCCAGTGGGAGTTCGTCCTGCGGGGGATCTACCGGGGGGCGGAGAAAAGCACCGAAGAGCGGGCGCTCTTTTTCCAGTGGGACTACCTCAACGAGACGCTGAAGAGGACGATTCCCCGCCGGGCCGACCAGGTGGGGTTCTACATGATCGGGGTGGAGAAGCCGGAGCTTGCCGCCGAGGTGTCCCAGGCCGTGGACCTGACATTCAGGAACTCCCTGGCCGAGACCCTGACCGAGACGGAAAAGGCCTTTCAGATGAGTTTCGTCGCCATGACCGAGGCGATCATGGTCGCCATCCAGATCGTCTCCTACGTGGTGATCGTCATCATCATGGTGGTGGCGGCCAACACCATGGCCATGACGGCGCGGGAACGGATCGTGGAGTACGCCACCATGAAGACCCTCGGCTTTCGCTGGCCCCATATCGCTGCGACCGTGTTCGGCGAATCGCTCCTGATCTCGGGGCTGGGAGGGATGCTGGGGGCGGTCCTCTCCTTTCCCGCGGCACGCTGGATCGAGACGGAGCTCGCCCAGTTCTTCCCGGTATTCACCGTCTCGCCGACGACCATATGCCTGGAGATGGCGGCGGCCCTCACGGTCGGGACGGTGGCGGGAATCTTTCCGACCTGGCGGGCGGCGACCATCCGGGTGGCGGATGGGCTGAGGCGGATCGGATAAAGACAGTTCGAGGTTCGAAGTTCGAGGTTGAAAATCTTTTGACGTCGAACATCGAACAACGAACATCGAACGGATTCTATGGCCATTCCCTACTATTACAGCCTGCGCAACCTCTGGACGCGCCGTCTCACCACCTGCCTCACCGCAGCGGGAATGGCGATGGTGGTGTTCGTCTTTGCCGCCACCCTGATGCTGGCGGAGGGGCTGCGTACCACCCTGGTGGAAACCGGTTCCTACGACAACGTGGTGGTGATCCGCAAATCGTCCAATTCCGAGGTGCAGAGCGGCATCGACCGCCTGCAGGCATCCATCGTCGAGAGCCAGCCGGAGGTGGCGATCGGCGCGGAGGGACGGCCGCTCCTGGCGAAGGAGCTGGTGGTCCTGATCAACCTGCCGAAACGGGGGAGCAACAAGCCCGCCAACGTGGTGATCAGGGGGATCGCCCCGGCGTCCTTCGCCCTGCGCCCCCAGGTGCGGCTGCGGGAGGGGCGGATGCCGCGGTCCGGCTCCGCCGAGGTGGTGGCGGGGGCGAGCATCGCCCGGCGCTTCAGGGGGTAGCGGGGACATATTTCGATGGTGAAAAAGCAGAGGCCGTTATTGCGGCGGTGCTGGGAGCCAT
>DATDNF010000046.1:0-28178 GCA_036518435.1 Geobacteraceae bacterium | reverse complement strand
GCCTGCTCGCACTCCTTTTGGCTGGATGAAGCGGCGGTGCCTGACACAGGCAGCAGACACTATCATAACCCTATCCCTGGATCAGGCATTAAATTTGCGAAAAGTATTTCCGCGGAAACAGGTGCATTTTGTCCCCCATGGTCTTGACATGGCTATTCCGGCTCAAGAAGACGAAATGTTTGGTAAGAGGCGTGAGCAATTGAAAATCGTAGTCGTCGGAAGCAACTACCGAAATTTCGATATGCTTGAAAGGATAGTGGATACCCGAGCTTCAAGGCGGGCAACGTTTCACCTCGTTGGCTTGGATGATAAAAATCGTAAACGTTTCCAGGGTGTCACCGGGGTAGTGTGCCATGATCGCCTGAATTCAGAACAGTACGAAGATCTGCTGCGGTCCAGCTTCGTGATGGCTCTGCCGTTAACGTTTGCCACAGCCAACAACGCTTTACTCGAGGCCCATAAATTTTGCCTCCCTTCTCTATGCTCGGATATTCCCGGCGTTACGGATTATGCGACCGGGAGCACGTTGTTTTTCGATCAGCCGGCGGCATTCTGGAGAGTTTTCGACCAGCTTGCCCAACTCAATTCTTCCGCCTATCGTGAGATGTGTGTTCGCATCCATCGTGAAGCCTGCGCCAGATTTTCCTGGGAAAAGGTTCGCCAGCAGATCGAGGATTACTACCTCAATTAACGAGTATGCCGCATGCGCAGTCATGACGGGAGAGAGAGTGTTTGAAAGTACTTATTGTATCGTCGCTCTATGCGCCTTACATCGGGGGGGGCGCCGAGATAATTATCCAAGAGCATGCGGCAGCATTGCGGAAAATCGGGGTCGAGGTGGCTGTCCTCAGCATAGGCCCGCAGTCCGGCTTGGTGAAGGATGAGGTTGATGGAGTAGCTGTTTGGCGTGCGGGCATCCGTAACGTTTACTTCCATCATGGCGAAAACCGACCGCCGGGGTGGAAGCGGTCGGTCTGGCACCTGCGGGACATCTACAACCCGTTCATGAAACCCTACGTCCGCCAGGCGGTCCAGGAGTTCAAACCGGATATAGCCTCCTGTCACAACATCACCGGATGGTCTGTCGCTGCCTGGGATGCCCTCACGGAATGCCGGGTGCCGATCGTGCAGGTGCTGCACGACCAGTATCTGCTTTGTCCGAAAAGCACCATGTTCCGCGACCATGCACCTTGCCCGCGGCAATGCTTCAGTTGCCGCCTTATGCGCCTGCCCCATGCGGCCAAATCAAACCAGGTGCGCGCAGTAGTGGGGGTGAGCCAATTTGTCGTCAACAAACTCCTTGATTTTGGCTATTTCAAGAAAACTCCCATCAAGGAGTGTATCCACAATATCCGCGATTTCCCGTTTGATCCAGCCGCCATGCCATCGCGCAAAGATGACGGTAATGTGGTGTTCGGCTTCATCGGCACATTGGCTCCCAACAAGGGAATCGAGTTGCTCCTTGACAGTTTTACCCGTTGCGCTCAACCAGAATGGCGGCTTCTTGTTGCCGGCACCGGTGGGAGCGAATATGAAGCGATGCTCAAAGGCCGGTATGCAGACGAAAGGATCACTTTTCTCGGCCGCTGCGCTCAAGCCGATTTTTTTACCGGCGTGGACATAACCATAACCCCCTCTTTATGGGAAGATACGTTCCCGACGGTTGTCTTTGAATCGATGCTGTTCGGGGTGCCCGTGATCGGTTCTCGGAGGGGGGGCATACCGGAGATGATCGTGCCGGGGAAAACTGGACTGTTGTTTACTCCTGGTCATTCTGATTCGCTACTGGAGGCCATGCACAAGCTGGCCGACAAAATCGATCATTTTAGATCGTCAAGAGATGCCATCATTCGGCATGCTTCCCCTTTCAGAGATCAGAAGGGCTGGACGGAGCGATGGTATCGTCTCTACCAACGTGCTCTGTCCGATAATGCTTCACTGGAGAGCCGGTCGTTGAAACTGTCATAGAGCACATAGTGTAACAGCCAGCCATTAAAAAGGCGCAGTTCAAAAGATTATGCAAAACAAGATTACGATTACATCACCGGCACTCACGATCAGTGGCGCTTGGGCACCGTTCCAGGTCAGGGCTGCATCTCTGGCATTGACGATAATGGCGCTGGTGCTCTGTACCGATATGCTTTCGGGCGCGCTCAGGTATTATCTTTCTCAGGTGGGGCTGGACTTCTTGATTTATCTTCCCAAGGCCGCATGCCTGTTTTTCGTGGTTCATGAGATAATGCGCAAACCCCTTGAGCGGGCGTTCTTTTATATGCTTCTCTTCTTGTTCCTCTTTGCCGGCATTGGCTTCATTCATCAAACCGGTTTCGCAGCCCAGCTGTTTGCTATTTTTCTGATCAGTCCCTTTCTTTTCGGCGCGGTTTCCGTGCGGTATATCATTGAAAGGGAAAACGCTTTTGTCGTCCTCCTGGCCGTCGTTTTCTTTGTTACGGCACTTGGAGTAGTCCTCGATGTATACCTCGACCTCCCTTGGTCAGGGTACGTGTATCAACTGGCAGGCTCTGAAATTGAAGGCTCGCGGGAATGGAGCACCTTTGGTCTGGAACGGGTGTCAGGGTTCGCGCGCATGTCCACGTCCGCGGCCTTTTATCTGGTTTGCGGCGCCCTGTTTCTCTACTCGTACTTCAGGTCGCGGTGGTCTAAGCTCATGGTGTTGCTGGTCGCGTTCCCGACGGTCTTCGCGACCACAAACAAGGCCGGGATAGGAGGGCTTGTACTGGGGTTTGCTGCCCTTATGATTTCCCGCGTCCCGCGCCTGCTGAAAGTGTCCGTCTACGGGCTGGCTGCCATGACTGCATTTCTGCCATTCTCAACCGTTGTCCGCAGTTATCAGGTTGACTTGAGCGATCCCGTGAGCGTGGCGCTTCTTGCCTCATTCGAGGACCGTCTCATCAACACCTGGCCGAATTTCCTGGCGGAAGTCGCTAAATTTGGCAATCCGGCCATCGGCGTGGGGTTTGGCGGAGTCGGTTCCGCTGTTAAGTATTTTAGCCATGGAAGTCAGGTGTCGCTGGCAGTGGCAGATAATTTTGCCTTGTATCTTTATGGCTGTTTTGGGCTCGTATCGGTGGTAATATTATTATATTTCGCGCATGTCGCCGTCACCTTGTTTGCTTCACGGGAGCGGCTGGCCAGGTCGCTGGCGCCGGTCATGGTCGCCTTGCTGGCGGCTTCACTGACAACGGACGTAATTGAGGCCCAGGTTTTTGCTCTTATTCTCGGCATTGCGATTGTATTTTCGCATAAAATTACAGTACCAATCCATTAACTAAAGGGGAGGCATTTTATGAAAAAAATCACCGTCATACTCTGTACCATCTTTGTCCTTGTTCCTTTGTACGCACGTGCAGGTTTCATTTTGGGGGTCGGCGTGCATCAGAACTCAGATAAAAACATCCAGATTGTGAAGGGAATCGGCCTTAAGTCGGTCCGGAATGATTTCAACTGGCAAGGAGTTGAAAAGGAAAAGGGGATATTGACACTCCCTCCGAGCGTGGATACCTACCTGCAAACGACCTCGGAAGCGAGTATCGCTCCCCTCATGATACTTGACTATGGCAATAAGTTCTACGATGGCGGTGGTAAGCCGGTTACGCCCGAAGGAATAGGCGCTTTCGCCAATTTTGCAAAGTTCTCGGGAACGGAGCTGGCCGGTAAGGTAAAGTACTTTGAAATCTGGAACGAGTGGGATCATTCAAAATATCCAACATCAGCAGAATCTTATTTTGAACTGGTAAAGGCCGCTGCTCCTTCAATCAAATCAAATAACAAGAATGCGGTTGTTCTTGCCGGTGCGGCAACGTTTGATGCTATGCGAAACGGATGGGTTGAAAAGCTAGTGCAATTGGGAGTGCTGAACTACGCGAACGGTATCTCTATTCATCCCTATGTGCATTGCGAACCTGATAATCGGCCAGAAGCTTGGATATATTCATTGAGTCAGTTTTCGTCGAAACTAAAGAAGGCGAACGGCGGTAAGGAGGTTCCGCTGTATATCACCGAAATGGGATGGCCAAGCAATAATGGTGCTTGCGGGTCTTCACCCGAGAAAGTTGCCCAGTATCTGGCGCGCGCGCTATTGTGGGTCCGGACTCTTCCTGAAGTAAAGGGACTTTGGTGGTATGACCTGAAAAACGACGGCACGAACATTGCCGACCGTGAACAGAATTTTGGATTGCTCGATTACGACTACGCGCCTAAGCCGGCATTTAAGGCTCTGCGGGACATTGCCCCCCTTATACTGAATGGGCGGGTTTTTACGAGACTGCAGGCTCCGTCCGGACTTCTCATGATGTCAATCATCGACGCCAACGGAAGCAAGTCGTTTGCCCTTTGGTCTGCCCACGGCAATGCGGCAGAAGTAACTTGTTCCATTGCGTCCGAGGAGAAAACCTCTTTTTCCGTATTGAAGGTAGGTGCCGATAAGGCTCTTTATCCTCATTCGAAAAAGAATATCCAACTGACGGTCGATGGGACACCCTTGGTTTTCACCGGAGGAATACGGGACCTGCGGATAGTCAAGACTGTATGGTGATATGAAGTGTCTCGCAACGGAAGCGGCAAAGAAATTTATTTTGATTCCCGCTGGCTTGGCGCTCACGGCATAGGACGCTATGCTTCGGAGGTGCTCAAGCGGCTTGGTAGCACCACGCAACTGATGGCAGCGCTAAGCCCCACCCATCCGCTCGATGTAATGTATTTGACATTCAAAGTCGTAACAAGGCACGGTTCCGTCTGGTACTCCCCGGGCTATAACGCGCCGTTGTTTCGGCTCAGGCGGTATGTTTTCACCATCCATGATCTCAATCATATCGATATTGCTGCCAACAGCAGTGCCTTGAAACGCCTTTACTACCAAATCGTGCTGCGGCGCGCTTGCCGGCGCGCAGCACGGGTGCTGACCGTGTCCGAATTTTCACGAAGGAGAATAATCGAATGGTCAGGTGTTGATCCGGCACGGGTCGTTAACGTGGGGAACGGGGTATCTGCGGATTTTTCGGTTTCTGTTGCCCCCTATCGGCCGGGATATCCGTATTTATTGAGTATCGGAAATCGCAAGGGACATAAGAACGAGCTCCGTCTGCTGAAGGCGTTTGCCACGGCAAAAATCGATGCATCCATAAAATTGTTGTTCAGCGGCCCTTCCTCGGGTGAGCTGCTGGAATTGGCGAGCGAGGCGGGCGTGTCGGACCGCATCGTATTTCTGGGGCGCATAGAAGAGAGAGCGCTGCCGAGCATTTATCGGGGAGCGATTGCCCTGGCATTCCCCTCGTTGTATGAGGGGTTCGGACTGCCTGTGCTGGAGGCAATGGCCTCCGGCATACCGGTAATTACTTCGAACACCACGGCGTTGCCGGAAGTGGCCGGTGACGCCGCCATCCTGGTTGATCCTGAGAATGTCGCTGCCATCGCCGATGCTATCGGGCAGATTGTACATGACGAGACATTGCGGACCAATCTTACCGTAAAGGGGCTTGAAAGAGTAAGAGCCTTTTCGTGGGATTCCGTAGCATATAAGGTTAAAGCAGTATTGGATGAAGTACTTGAAGAAAAGGCGGGTTGTTGATGAAAGTTGCCATTGTCCATTACTGGCTTGTCAATATGCGAGGAGGCGAAAAGGTCCTGGAAGCGCTCTGCGAGCTCTTTCCGCAGGCAGATGTCTTTACCCATGTGTACAATCCTTCAACCATTTCGGATACCATAAAAAGTCATTCAATTAAGACTTCTTTCATCCAGCGCCTCCCTTTGGCGCGGAAGAAATATCAAAGTTATCTGCCGCTCATGCCGCTTGCCCTTGAGCAGCTTGATCTGCGCAGTTACGACCTGGTGATAAGCAGCGAGTCAGGTCCTGCAAAGGGCGTTATTGTCCGGCCTGAAACCCCGCATATCTGTTACTGCCATACACCGATGCGTTATGTATGGGATATGTATCATGATTATTTGCAAAATGCGGGGTTGATCACCAGGATTATGATGCCTCCTTTGATCCATTATCTGCGCTTGTGGGATCTGGCATCTGCCTCGCGTGTTGATCACTTTATTGCCAACTCAGGATTTGTCGCCAAGCGCATCGAAAAACATTATCGCAGGAGCGCTGAAATCATACACCCTCCCGTTTCCACGGCAGACTTTTCCATATCTGAACGGGTCGATGACTTCTATCTGATGGTCGGCCAACTTGTGAGATACAAACGGGCCGATCTTGCTGTTGATGCATTCAACAAGTCGGGCCGGAAATTGATCGTCATAGGTGACGGTGAACAGTTCGCCGAAATCAAGCGCAAAGCTGCTGCAAACGTTACCGTTATGGGACGCCAACCGTTCTCGGCGATTCGTGATCATTACAGCAGATGCAAGGCCTTGATATTCCCCGGAGTGGAAGACTTTGGCATCGTCCCCGTCGAGGCTATGGCCTCAGGGCGTCCTGTTATTGCATTTCGCAAGGGCGGGGCACTCGAAACCGTGAAAGAGAACGTGAGCGGACTATTCTTTGACGAGCAGACACCGGAAGCTCTAAATATAGCGATTGACAGATTTGAAACCTTGATCGAAAGTTTCTTGCCTGAAGTTATCCGCAAACATGCAACTGGTTTTGACAAAGAGCTATTCAAACAGAAATTTCATGCTGTTGTAGAACTGACTATGAGGCAAAGAAATAATCTTTTCTGAGAGAATTTCAGGCGAGTTTCACTATTATGATGGATTTATCATTTCGCTCACGTTCGATACAGGTACTCCTTATTACAATACTTGCCCTTGCTTTGGCCAGTTGCAGTGACAATGCCGCATTCAAGCAAACCATGCCAGATAGCTTTGTGACCCATCCCGGCGTTATCGTGCCAAACGTCCCTGGCTCGCCCTATCAGTCTCGCAGTTTTCAGGGAATACCAGCCATTGCCAAGACCGGTTCGAGACTGTGGGCGGCATGGTACGGAGCCCCCAGTACAAACCCGGCGAGCGAAGGCCCGGGCAATTTCGTGATCGTGGCGTACACTGACGACGGCATGCAGTGGCAGGAATCGTTCTACATCGTTCCCCAAGCGGCTGAAAGCGAGCGCGTGTTCGACCCCCAGCTCTGGGTAGATCCGGTCGGCAGGCTCTGGATCTTCTATGCCCAATCAGGCAAAGGGATGGTCAATGATAACCTGATCGGCGCATGGGCTTCTATCATAACCAATCCGCTTGACATCGAACCCAACGTGACCACCGGTGTTTTTCTGGCGAATGGCGTTCCCGCCAGTCCGTTTCTAATCGATGGACAGTGGAGCATGTTCATCAATTACTGGAATGTTCCCACGCCTGCAAGACCTGAACTTGTTGGTAAAAACCTTTATTCTCTGGATTGGCAAAACAGCCGTGTAACTTTCATCGGGAAACCCGATACTACCAGCCCGGCTGTGGCAACATTCGATGAAACGACCGCTGTGCAACTCCTCAACCGGCACATCCTCGCACAATGGCGTACGGCGGCGGGCATCAATTATGCTGTTTCTACGGATAGCGGCGTCCACTGGACAGTACCGACCATCTTTTCAGGCGTGACGCCGCAGAACAACTCGCGGCATGTTCTGGCAAGGCACCCGATCAGCGGACGGCTGATTATCGTGCTCAACAGAAACCAGTACTTCCGGACCGATCTTACGGTGGCGGCATCTGACGACGAAGGGATCACCTGGCCCTACCAGTACGACTTCGAGCCCCAAAACAACGTATCCTACCCGGCCATCGTTTTTGACGACAACGGAGACCTCCTTATCATTTATGACGAAGATCGGAGCGGAACGGGAAAAATCAAGCTTGCACGCATAAGCGAGTCGGATTTGGTCGCCGGTAACCCCAACGCAACGATCAGCGTCATCTCTGCGTTGAGTAATTAAATGGAACATTTTTGGAATTGACATTTCATAGAAAGCTAGGCATTACTCATGAAAGAATTCATTCTTTTTGGTGGCTCCGGTTTCATTGGAAGCCACATGGTGCGGGAACTGAAACAGCGTGGCGTTACCAATATCACGATTGCCGATCTAGTCGAGCCGAGCGGCTCCATATTTGCCGGTGCGCGTTATGTGCCGTGCGATGTGCGGCAAACGATTCCAGAGGATATTGTTAGCGGCCCGGCGGTAGTGGTCAATCTGGCGGCTGTTCATCGCACCCCCGGTCATCCGGACCATGAGTATTATGAAACAAATGTGAACGGTGCAAGGAACGTCACGGAATTCTGTGCGCGCACCGGCTCGACGACACTCTGGTTCACCAGTTCCATCGCCGTGTACGGCCCGACCGAAGAGCCTAAACACGAGGGTTCCGGGCTTGTCCCCAACTCCGCCTACGGCAAGTCGAAACTCGAAGCGGAGGGGATTCATCAGGCATGGGCGGCAAATGATTCGACACGCAAGTTGATCATCGTCCGTCCGGCCGTGATCTTTGGCCGGGGAGAGAACGGCAATTTTACCAAGCTGGCCAGGGCCATGAAGCGCGGCCTGTTCGTCTATCCCGGCAGGACCGATACCATTAAAGGGTGCGGCTACGTGGAAGACCTGGTTGGCAGTCTCTTCTTCATGAATGAGCAGCCCGAGCCAACGCTCCTTTACAACTATTGCTATCCCCGCTCCTACACCATCAAGGACATCTGCGAGACTTTCTCGAAGGTCGCCGGTTTTCGCCGGCCGCTGGGCACTGTCCCGCTTTCCCTGATGGTCAATGCCGCCAGGCCATTTCAGCTGCTGAACGCCATGGGCCTGAAAAACGGCATTCATCCCGCACGGATGTACAAACTGATCCGCTCGACCAACATCGTGCCCGGAGAACTGGTAAAGCGCGCCTATCCCTACAGAACCGACCTGGAGGAGGGATTGCGGCGGTGGTTAAAGGATGAACCGGCAGGCGAGTTTGTATAAGCGCTTTTGGTTTGAAGTCTTACGATTATTCGCCTTTCACAGTTAAACAGGTGACGTCATGCTCAAAGAACAAGCCTCGTTATTCAACAGGCTCAACAAGCTGGTAGATCTGACGGTGATGTTCGCCGCGTTCGTCCTCGCATACGACGTGCGCTCGGGGTGGGGCGGGCTCGATGATTTCGACAATTACCTCTGGATCATGCTGATCGTGATCCCCGTCTGGTTTTTCCTCTTCAACTGGATCGGCCTCTACACATCCCAGCGAATCGACAAGGTTTCGCACATACTCGCGTCCCTGACCAAGATGCATCTCATCGGCGGGGTTGTCGCCTCGTCGGCTATCTATTTCGTCGAGCCGCACGGGTACAGCCGCGGTCTGTTCAGCTCCTTCCTCATCTTCTCGTTCGTTTTCCTGGCAGCGGAGAGGATCCTTTTGAAAGCGGTCCTCGGCGGCATCCGCAGGAGAGGACTCAATTCCCGCAATATCCTGATCGTCGGGACCGATCAAAAGGCACGGGACTTCATCGAGCTGGCGGAGCAGCACGCCGATTGGGGATTGCGCATTGTGGGTTTCCTGCAGGAACAGGATAAGGCCGACGTGAGGAGAATCGGCGGCTATTGCATGCTGGGGCGGATCGACAGGCTCGAAGAGGTATGCAAGACTTATTCGGTGGACGAAGTGGTGTTCTGCCTGCCGAGAAAGTCCGTAACCGAAGTGGACGATTTCGTGCGCGACATGGAGAACATGGGGATCACCGTGAGGATGGTGCTTGACGTCTATGAATCCCGCAGGTCGCGGCGGGAGCTGAGCTTTTTCCATGAGCAGCTGCCCATGCTCACGTTCTACAGCAAGCCTTTCGACGCCGGCAAGCTCTTCCTGAAACGCTGCCTGGACATTGCCGGCTCTGCCGCCGGTCTGCTGTTCACCGCCGCCGTGCTTCCGTTCATCGCCCTGGCGGTGAAAATCGATTCGAAGGGGCCGCTCTTCTTCGGGCAGAAGAGGGTCGGGGAGAACGGCCGGACGTTCACCTGCTGGAAGATCCGTTCCATGCGTGTCGACGCGGAGGAGCGGAAGCGGGAGCTCATGGCGCGCAACGAGATGGATGGCGCGATGTTCAAGATCAAGCACGATCCCCGCATCACCAGGATCGGGAAGTTTCTCCGCAAGACGAGCCTGGACGAGCTTCCCCAGTTCTGGAACGTGTTGAAAGGAGAGATGAGCCTGGTCGGCACCAGGCCGCCGACCCCCGACGAAGTTGCCCTTTACGAAAACTGGCAGCGCAAGCGGATCTGCATCAAGCCGGGCATTACCGGGTTCTGGCAGGTGAGCGGCCGGAACCAGATCCGGAAGTTCGACGAGGTGGTGCGGCTCGATCTGGAATACATCGAAAAGTGGTCCCTCTGGCTGGACATCAAGATCCTGCTCAAGACCGTCCGGGTGGTATTCGTCCGCGAAGGGTCGTGTTGAAAAGTCGTGACTGGTGAGGGACATATGCTGAACGAAATAGCCGCCGTCAGGGAACTGGCCACCGGTCTGCTTCACTACCTGAAAAAGAACCCGACTGAATGAACCGTTCTTTGCTACCCGTCACTTGTCACGTGTCACGTGTCACCCGTCACCCATGGAAGCACCTGCTTCTGGCACTGGTACTTCTCTTCGCGGCAGCCGCCCCCGGGACAGTGTTTGCGCTCGCCTCCAATAACGTCCCGCTCGACAGTCCGGTCTATCTCTACATTGAAAAGCTGGCCGGTTTCGGGCTGCTGGAAACCGACGTCAAGGGGCTGAGACCTTATTCCGGCGCCGAGGCGGCACGGCTCCTGATGGAGGCGGAGGGAAACCTGGGGCGGCTCGACGCAGATGGGAAGAAGGCGGCCGGTGGCTACCTGGCGCGCCTGCGCGAGCTGGTCCCGAGGGAGGCGACGCTGCGCAAGGGGGGGAAGCCGCCGCTTTTCGACGCGAACCCCCTCTCGTCCGCGCGGCTGCGCTACGTCTACCTGGACGGCATCCCGCGCAACTACACCCGGTTGGCGCACGACCCGGGAAACCAGGGGGCGTTCGGCTTCATCGGGGGGAACCTCCGCCCCAACACGGCGGGGACCGTCCACAAGAACGGCACGGAGGGAACCCCGCTCCTGGAAAACAACGAGGGGGTGATCTACCGGCGGGGGCAGAGCACGGAGCTCCGCTGGTCCATGGAGGGATATGTCCGCGACAAGGGCTCCCTCCTCGTGGAGCCGCTCTTCCTGAGCACACCCGACGGAGACGAAAGGAGCGAGCGGTTTTTCCTGCAGAAGGGATATGTGAAGCTCGGCGGCGGCGGCGCGGAGCTGGAAGCGGGGCGCGACGCCAACTGGTTCGGCCCCGGCTACCGGGGCGACCTGACCCTCACCAACAACGCCAGGAACTTCGATGCCATCAAGCTCTCCAGCCCCGAGCCGGTGGATGTGGCCTGGATCAAGAGATACCTGGGGGATCTCAAGTACGCCCTGATCGTCTCCCGTTTCGATGATACCGGGAGCGGCCCTACGCACCGCCGCCCCTGGTTCGTCGGGGCGAAGCTCGCCCTCAAGCCGAAACCGTGGTTCGAGGTCGGGGGAAACTTCGTCCGGCAGGAGGGAGGACCCGGTTTTTCCGGAAGCTCCACCCTGCAGGACTTCGTGTTCGGCGGCGGGACGACGAACCACAACAACACCATTGCCGGATTCGACCTGAGGTTCCGCATCCCCTGGCTGCGAAACGCGGAGTTGTTCGGCGAATACGCGGGAGAGGATTCGGCGGGTTTCTGGCCGTTCGTGGAGAGCTACCTGGCGGGATTTTACATCCCCCGGCTCACCGCGGCAGGGAAGGACGACCTCCGCTTCGAGTACTTCTGGGGGCACCAGGACCTCTACTCGGACTCCAAGTTTCCGGCCGGCTACACCTACTACGGCATGAGCCCCGGACATTCCCAGGGGGGAGGGTCGCAGGAGTTCTTTGTCCGCTACAGCCACTGGTTCTCGGTGCGCAACAACCTGGCGCTGGAGTACTTCCACACCGACCGGGGGAAGGCGGGCAAGGTCGGCGTCCAGCAAACCGAGGAGAAGAATGCCTGGCGCGGTTTCTGGCGCCTGCCGCTGTACGGCGACATCGACATGAACCTGATGTACGGATGGGAGCGGGTCGACAACCTGAACCTGGTCGGGGGGGTGAAGCGGACCAACCAGGTCGCCCGCATGGATATCAGTTACCGCTATTGAATGGGCGCGTGATTTTGCTTTACAAAACGTCTGTCCCTTGCTACTTGGATAGACTCGAATTTCGATACAGGAGTATGCGCATGAGGAAGCTTGCGAGCATGGCAATAACGGTACTGTTCTTTTCCCTCGCCCCGGCGGGATTCGTTGCGGCAGCCGACCAGACAGGGTACACCACCGATCAGGGGGTGTATACCGGCGGCGGGATGATGGCGTACCCGCAACCGGCAGGGGGAACTAACGCCGGTAATATCCCCGGCAACATGAACATGCCGTCGAATTTCTCCATGCCGCCCAATGCGGGCGCTCCTTCCAACATGACCATCCCGGCCGGGATACCCCTGGACAAGCTGCGGCAGTTCCTCAACCCGGCAGCCACCGCGAACCAGCTTCCGGGAACTAACGCCAATCAGCCGGCAATCCCCCAGCAGCAGGTGGTCCTCACCCTCAAGACGGAGCCGGGCGACACGCTCGTCTCCCTTTCCTGGATGGTAACCGGCATCCAGCAGAAGCCGGGCGACCAGCCGCTCACCTTCGCCGTCTTCTACGGAATAGAGCCGGGGCGCTACGACAAGAAGATCGAGGTGGGGAGCGTCACGGACTACAAGCTGCGGGAGCTGAAAAACAACCAGGTCTATTTCGTGAAGATCCAGGGGTACACCCGGGACGGGGCGGTGTCGCTCTTCTCCAACGAGGAGCGGGTGACCCCCCTGGCGACCGAGGAACTGGGCTCGCCCCTGGAACAGTCGTTCGGCCGCAAGGTCCAGACCCTGCAGGACAAGATCGAGGTGGACCCCTTCAACCGGCAGCTGAAACAGTTCGGCTACGACTTCTTCAAGAACAGCCTGGCAACCGGCGTCCCGACCGAAAATCTCCCTGTGGGAGGGGACTATGTCATCGGTCCGGGTGATTCCCTTCACATCGACATGTGGGGATCGGTAACCAGCAGTTACGATCTGCAGGTGGACAGAAACGGCGAGATTGCTGTTCCGAAGGTCGGGGTGCTGAAGGTCTGGGGGCTCAGCTACGCCCAGGCCAAGGAGGCGATCAACCGCGCCATTTCCCATTATTACAGGGGGTACGAGCTGAACGTCACCCTCGGCAAACTCCGGACCATCCAGGTTTTCGTGGTCGGCGAGGTGGAGACGCCGGGAACATACACCATCGGCTCGCTGGGGACCGTGATAAATGCCCTGACCCAGGCAGGCGGCCCCTCGAAGAACGGCAGCCTGCGCGCCGTCAGGGTCCTGAAGGGAGGGAAGACGGTCCAGGATATCGACCTGTACGACATGTTCCTCTCCGGGGACCGGAGCAAGGATGTCCGCCTGGAAAACGGCGACACCGTCTTCGTCAGCGTGATCGGCCCGGTGGCGGCGGTGGCGGGCGAGGTGAAGCGTCCGGCCATTTACGAGCTGAAGGGTACCACCAATCTCGCCCAGCTCCTGGCGATGGCCGGCGGTGTCACGGCGGCGGGCGACACCGGCAGAATCCAGCTGGAACGGTTCGAGGGAAACAGCTCGCGGGTCGTCCTGGACTACGAGGCGAAGCAGAGCGACAATGAGCGGCTGGAGAAGGCGGACGTCCGCGACCGGGACATGGTGAAGGTCTTTCCGGTCTTCAAGGCGCTGCGGGAGGTGGTGACCCTACAGGGGAACGTGGTGAAGCCGGGCGAGTACCAGTTCCGGAAAGGGATGCGGCTGGCCGATCTGGTCCGCGGATACGACGCGCTGCTCCCCGACTCGTATCTCGACTCGGTGCAGATCACCCGCATCGCCCTTCCCGACTACCACCGGGAGGTGCTGTCGGCCAACCTGGCGAAGGCGCTGGCCGGGGACGCGGGTGAAAACATCGAGATCCGGGCGCAGGATACGGTAACGGTCAATGCGCGCGCGGCGATGGAGGAAAAACGGCTCGTCTCGGTGAACGGCGAGGTGCTCAATCCCGGCATGTACGATTACTACGACAACATGAGGGTGCGGGATCTGATCAACCTGGCCGGCAGCCTCAAAAGAAACGCATTCCTCGACAATGCGGAGCTGACCAGGATCGAGATCAAAGGAGGGGCGGCCAGATCGGTCCGCCTGACCGTCGACCTCGGCAAGGCGCTGGCGGGCGACCCGGCGCAGAACATCGTCCTGCAGCCGAACGACTCCCTCATCGTCCGGGGGATACCCGACTGGCTAGAGGCCACCGACCGGTTCGTGACGCTCAAGGGTGAGGTAGTGTTCCCCGGCATCTATTCCATCGGCAAGGGGGAAAAGCTCAGCTCCGTCATCGCCAGGGCAGGGGGCTTTACGGACAAGGCGTACCTGAAGGGGGCGAAATTCACCCGGAAAACGGTCATGGAAGACCAGCAGAAGAGGATGGACGAGGTCATCGCCCGGTCGGAACAGGAAATTATGCGCAAGCAGGGGGAACTTGCATCCCTGGCGGCCTCGAAGGAGGAACTGGAGGCCACCAAGGCCTCCCTTGAGGGGCTCATGAGGAGCCTGGAGAAGCTGAAGACGGCCAAGGCGGAGGGGAGGGTGGTCATCTATCTGGCCTCACCGGACGAGTTCCGGAATTCACCCTACGACATCACCATGATGGGGGGGGACGTCCTGGTCGTTCCCCAGACGCCCAACGTGGTCAACGTGCTGGGGCAGGTTTACAACCCCACGACCCTCGTCTTCATGCCGGGGGAAACGGCTTCCTACTACCTGAAGAAGGCGGGGGGCCCGACAAGAGACGCCGAGGAGGGGGATATGTACATCCTCAAGGCGGACGGCTCGGTGGTGAGCAGGCAGCAGTCGAGCTCGGGCATCCACTGGGACGAAGACGCCAAGCGCTGGACCTTCGGCGGCTTCATGTCCGCGTCGCTCGACCCGGGTGATACCCTGGTCGTCCCGCAAACGCTGGAGCGGATCGCCTGGATGAGGGAGATCAAGGACGTGACCACCATCCTGTCCCAGATTGCCCTCACTGCCGGGGTCGTGGTGGCGGCGGGGCTTTAAACGCGGTCGCTGGCAGCTAGCAGCTAGCAACAGGTACATTCATGAACATGATGCGATTCTTCATTGCCAGCTTGTTGATCATTTCGATGTCATCCGCTCCCACCCTGGCGGCGGAAACCGTTTTCACCAGTTCCGCCGCGCTCAAGCAGGAGGCGGTCCGGCTCGGTGGCGAGGCGCTGGATGTCATGAAGACCCCTGTCGATACCGACAATTACGGCCTTGTCGGCACCCTGGCGACTGCCGGCGCGATCGGCCTGACCTATGTCTTTGACAGCGACATCAGGGGCAAGGTGCAGGGTATCAAGGGGAAAGCCCTCGACAAGGCCGCTGACGCGGGGAGCATCGTCGGCGACCCGTTCGTTCACCTCGGCATTGCGGCGGCTGTCTACGGCGGAGGAGCGCTTGCCGGTTCGGCGAAATGGCAGGAAACCGGTGAGATGCTGGGCGAGGCGGCGCTGCTGGCCGATGCGTCCGGGTTCATCCTGAAGGAGGGGATCGGCCGGGGACGCCCCTTTGCCGCCAATGACAAGTCGAGCTTCCGGCCGTTCCAGTTCAAGACAGACTACGACTCCATGCCCTCGCTCCACACGGCGAGCTCCTTTGCCATGGCCTCGGTCATGGCTGCCACCGCGGAAGGCATCCCGGTCAAGCTCTTCTACTACACGGCCGCGACCTTCGTCGGCTTTTCCCGTCTCTATAAGGACAAGCACTGGGCGAGCGACGTGGTACTCGGCGCCGCGCTCGGCGAGCTGTGCGGGAGGGTGGTCACCGATTATCATGTTCGGGGGAAAAGGATGGCACTGGTGCCGGCCGTGAGCGGGGACTCAGCCATGCTCGCCTTGCAGGGGGTGTGGTAGCGTTGTTGCTGCGGCAACACGAGGATAAAGATAGAGGGGCTAGCCGTATTGGCTAGCCCCTCTTTGTATTCCTGGTGGGCGATGCTGGGTTCGAACCAGCGACCCCTGCCGTGTGAAGGCAGTGCTCTCCCGCTGAGCTAATCGCCCGAATGCATCTACAGATACCAAATGCCGCCACTTCTGTCAAGCATTGATTGAGCTTTGCACGAGCGCAAACGCGGGAGTGGCCGGACAGTTTTTTTATCTACAATAAAAAATTGTTATAAAATGACGGATAGAACTTGACAGTGAAACCGTCCGCTTGGTATATTTCCACCTCCACGTAATTTTATTACCGCTAAAACAGGAGATCATGGTGCCGGGAAAAACAGTCCGGATACGGCATGACGGCGAGATCGCCGTGGTCGTCATCGACCGCCCCGAGGCATACAACGCCCTGAACGGGGAGACGCTGCAGGCATTGCGGGCGACCTTTGCGCGCTTGAAAGACGACGATGCGGTGCGCGGCATCCTGCTGACAGGGGAGGGAAAGAACTTCTGCGCGGGAGCCGACATCGCCGCAATGCTTCCCATGACACCCCTGGATGCGGCCCGATTTTCCGAGGACGGGCAGAAGCTCATGGCTGCCATCGAGACAGTGGGCAAGCCGGTGATCGCCGCGGTCATGGGGTATGCGCTGGGGGGAGGGCTCGAACTGGCCCTGGCGTGCGACTTCATAGTGGCGGCGGAGTCCGCGCTGTTTGCGGCACCGGAGATCCGGCTCGGGATCATCCCCGGTTTCGGCGGCACCCAGCGCCTGACGCGGCTGGTCGGCAAGTCGCGGGCCAAGGAGATGATCTTCACCGGTGATCGGGTCGATGCCCGGGAAGCGCTCCGGATCGGTCTCGTGAACCGGCTGTATGCCGATGACGAGCTGCTCCCCCAGGCCGCCGCGATGCTGAAAAAGATCTGCGGCAGGGGGCTCCTCTCCCTGAAGCTCGCCAAGGAGATCATCGATGCGGGCTCTGATGTGGACCTGAAAAACGCCTGCCTCATGGAGCGCGACGCCTTCGCGGTCTGTTTTTCCACGGAGGACCAGAAGGAGGGAATGACGGCCTTTATGGAGAAGCGGCCGCCGCAGTTTAGAGGCAGGTGAGTAACAAGTAACGAGCGGAAGGGGTGTCATCTATGTTTTTCCGGTCACTAGTCACCAGTCACCTGTCACCGCCTTTATGAAGCTGACACAGGGACAGATACAGGTCTACACGGGGAACGGCAAGGGTAAGACCACCGCCGCCCTCGGCCTTGCCCTGCGGGCAGCGGGGCGGGAGCTGATGGTCTGCATGATCCAGTTCATGAAGGGGGGCGGCCCGTACGGCGAGCACCTTGCAGCGCCGCGGCTCGCCCCGTACCTGACCATCGTTCAGACAGGCCGGGAAGGTTGGGTCAACCGGGAGAACCCCGATCCGGAGGATGTCCGGCTCGCCCATGAGGCCTTGACAATGGCCGAACGGGCACTGACCGAAGGGCGCTACGACCTGGTGATCCTGGACGAGATCAATGGTGCCGTGTCGTTCGGACTGATCGGCGTGGACGAGGTCATCGCGCTCCTGGCAAGAAAACCGGTCGCGGTCGAGGTCGTGCTGACCGGAAGAAACGCCCACGAGAGGGTGATCGAGGCTGCCGACCTGGTGACCGAGATGCGGGAGATCAAGCATTACTACAAGGCAGGGGTACCGGCCCGGATCGGCATCGAGAAATGAAATCTTGAGTTATCTTAATTGCCAATACTGATGGAACCGCAAAAAGTCCAAATCTACCACGAAGGCACGAAGGACACGAAGATAACTACCTAAATCATAATTTGTTTTCTTCGTGCTCTTCGTGGCTTCGTGGTAAAAATTTTTTTTGCGAAACCATCAATACTGTACAAGGAGAAAAACCATGGCTGAAAGAAAGTTGCGCGTACTCGTGGGAAAACCGGGCCTGGACGGTCACGACCGGGGGGCTAAGATCATCGCCCGTGCCTTCCGGGATGCCGGTTTCGAGGTAATTTATACCGGCCTGCACCAGACGCCGGAACAGATCGTGGCCGCCGCCATCCAGGAGGACGTGGACTGCATCGGCCTGTCCATCCTGTCCGGTGCCCATAACACCCTGCTCCCCCGGGTGAGCGACATCCTGCGGGAAAAGCAGGCGGACGACATTGTCTTCTTCGCCGGCGGCGTCATCCCCGCCGACGACATCCCCGGACTGAAGGCAGCTGGCGTCAGGGAGGTCTTTACCCCCGGCACGTCGACGGAGGATATCGTCGGGTGGGTACGGGAGAACGTCCGGCCGCGGGCCTGAAAGGTCCTTCGTAGGGGCGACGCACGTGTCGCCCAAATCATGCGGGCGAGGCATGCCTCGCCCCTGCAAGTTCAAACCATGCCCTACAAGAAACTCCACATAGAGATCGCGAACGGCGTCGGGTACATCTTCATGGCCTCCGGCGGCCGCTTCAACAAGCTCACCATCAACACCCTGCGGGAGCTGAAGCGTGCCTTCGCGGAGTTGGAAGCCCTCCCGGAAGCGGTCTGCATCGTCATCACCGGCCATCCCGGCGAATCGTTCGCCGTGGGGGCGGATATCGGCCAGATGGTGAAGTTCGGGCCGACGGACGCCTTCGCTTTCTCCGAGCTGGGGCAGTCGCTGTTTGCCGCCATGGAGGGGTGCCCGAAGCCGGTCATAGGCGCATTGAACGGCATCACCATGGGAGGAGGGTGCGATCTCGCCCTTGCCTGCGATATCCGCCTTGCCGGCGAGGCCCTGGTCATTGCCCACCCGGGGGCGAAGCTGGGGATCATCACCGGTTTCTGCGGCACGCAGAAGCTCCCCCGACTGATCGGTAAGAACCTGGCGCGGGAGGTCTTCATGACGGCGGACACCTACGATGCGGCCGATGCCCTCATGATGGGACTGGTCGACCGGGTCTATGGCGCGCATGAATTCTGGTCGGCCGTGACGGCATATGCCGAAAGGATCGCCGCCAACGATCCGGTTTCCCTTGCCATGGCGAAACGGGCGATCAACGCGGCGGAGGATCTGGACCTGAAAAACGGCTGCACGCTCGAGGCGGCCGGCTTCGCTGCGCTGTTCGCGACCACACTGAACCGGGAAAAGATCGAGCGGATACGGGAAGGAATAACCGATGTCTTTAGCTGAGAGGGTGCTCCGGGGAGAAATACGGGCCGCGGCCCGGCTGATGCGGGATATTGACGATGGGCTGAAGAGTGCCGTGGAGGAGCTGAAACGTCTCTACCCCCATACCGGCAACGCCTTCATCATCGGGATAACCGGTCCGCCCGGGGCGGGGAAATCGACGCTGGTGGACCAGGTCACGGCGGCGTACCGCAGCCGCGGGAAAAGGGTGGGGATCGTCGCCGTAGACCCGACCAGCCCCTTTACCGGCGGGGCGATCCTCGGCGACCGGATCAGGATGAACCGCCATGCGGACGACGACGGCGTTTTCATCCGCAGTCTTGCCACCCGCGGCCATCTCGGGGGGATATCCCGCTCCACAGGCGACGTGGTGAACGTCATGGACGCCATGGGGATGGATGTCGTCATCATTGAGACCGTGGGGGTAGGGCAGGACGAGATCGACATTGTCCGGATGGCCCACACTACCGTGGTGGTGATGGTCCCCGGCCTGGGAGACGACATCCAGGCGATCAAGGCGGGGATACTGGAGATCGGCGATGTCTTCGTGGTCAACAAGGCAGACCGGGACGAGGCGGACCGGACGGTCCGCGATCTCGCCATGATGCTGGAAATGAATCCGGACAAGGACCGGGGGTGGCGGCCGAAGGTGTTGAAGACCGAGGCGTGCAGAAACCGGGGGATCGCGGAACTGGTCATCGAGATGGAGGCGCACCGGGAGTACCTCCACAGCTCCGGCGCGATCAACCGCTTCCTGGAGGAAAAGAACGCCACGCTTTTCCTGGATATTCTGAAAGAGCGGCTTTTCGAGGAGGTGTACGCCCACATCCATGTGAACGGCAGGTTCCGGGCGGTCATGGCGGGGATGATGGCCCGGCGCAAAGACCCCTACACGGCAGTAGAGGAGATCCTGGCCGAGCGGATCGGCATTGGCGGCCCCTAATACCCTGACTGTTGACCATTCAGCCGAAACGTGATATTTTTTCACTCTTGCACAACGTCGAGTAAAGGTTGTCAATCTCACGGAAGCGGAACCATGCTGCGCAAGATACTCTTCATTCTGATCGCGATATCCTTCCTCGTCATCCTTGTCTACAAGCCGGCCGCCATTTCCGAGCCGGGCGCCTCTCCCACCGACCCGGCCAGGGAAGACCTTGCCAGGATCGCATACCCGAGCCAGGATGCCATCCCCTGGACGCCGCGCTTTATCAGGCCCCAGGACACGCTGGAGTCGCTGTTCGGCAAGGACTGGCCGGACATAGCCAGGTTCAACCGGGTCGACCGGCGCCACGTCTACCCGGGCATGACCATCAAGGTCCCGCGGAACATGGCCCAGGCCAGGGACTACTGCCCGCTTCCCGCCGAATACGAACCCGCGAAGCGCCACGAAAAGTACATCCTCGTCAGCCTCACCGAACAGTGGCTCGGCGCCTACGAATACGGCAAGCTGAAGTTCTCCATGCCTGCGGCCACCGGCATGGAGGGGCACAACACACCCACCGGCCTGTTCCAGGTCGATGCCCGCGACAAGGACCACGCCTCCTCCCTGTACAAGACCGAGGACCAGCAGGAGCAGTACCCGATGGACAACGCCATTCGTTTCCACGTGGGGCCCGACAATGTCTCCTACTGGATTCATGCGCGGGACCTGCCGGGAAAGCCCGCTTCCCACGGCTGTATCGGCGTTTTTGACGAGGCGATGCAGCACAGGGAGTACGGCATTCCCGCAAACCCGGTCCTGCTCGATTCGGAAAAGCTCTACAAATGGGCCGTGGGCGACCTTGCGCCAGTATGCAAAGATGACGAAAACAGTGGCGACGAGGACGACAACACCGCTGACAATGACGAAACCATGGGTGAAGAAACCGTCGACACCAGCGACATGCCTCGCGATGCCGGTGGGCCGGAACTCCTGGCGGGCGGACCTATCGTGGAGGTGGTGGGGGAGAACCCGCATTTCAAGAGCCCGGGCTTTTTTTCGTTCCTGTCCCGGCAATAAGAAACGCCGGGGCTTCCCCCCGGGACATCACCGATTCCATGACTCACCTTATATGATTTCCCGAAGGGGCGCAGTATGCTGCGCCCCTTCTTTATTTCCGAATTTCTCCGCCGCCAGGGGAACCAGGTCCGGGAAGTCGAAGGACCTGGATGCTCGCTGTCGCGCCTTTTCCTGCACGTACCCTCCCTACGCATCACCAATCTATAACTTGTAAAACAATTTTACATTTGAGCCTTAACTTGCAACATCCTATATAGCCACAACTATAATGGATCTATAAAATATTTCTTGACAAAAAAGCAAAAAAATAATAATTGGTAATACAACTTTATAAAACTTCTTTTTATGGTTTTGCGAACCTTCATGAGAAGAGGCCGGGTAGCTCGACAGGCAGGGGCTGCCACGCGGGAAACGGTCTTGGGACGGACATGACGAACAGGCCGACACGGGGGACGAACCGAAACAATCGAGTATGCTGCCAAGGACAGACTGGGGGAATGCCCCAAAATCGAAAGGAGAAAACGTATGCCATGGATTCAGATTTACAACCCGGTATCTGGTAGCATCGGATTGTCGGCCCTGGTTGCCGCAATCCCACTGGTCGCCATCTTCGTCTGCCTCGCCGGTCTCAAGATGAAGGCCCACAAAGCCGGGCTCCTGGCCGCCGCTTCCGCCATCGTCGTCGCCATCGGCGTCTGGGGGATGCCGGCCAAACTGGCAGGACTCGCCGCACTCCAGGGTGCCGCCTTCGGCATCTTTCCGGTCTTTTACATCGTCATCACCACCATCTTTCTCTACAACATAACCGTCAAGGGGGGCCAGTTCGAGGTGTTGCGCGCCTCGCTGGCAGGCCTCACCGGCGACCGGCGCCTCCAGGCGCTCCTCATCGCATTCTGTTTCGGCGCCTTCATCGAGGGGGCTGCGGGGTTCGGGACGCCGGTGGCCATCGCCGGCGCAACCCTGGTTGGGCTCGGCTTCCGACCGTTCTACGCCGCAGGTGTCTGCCTCGTCGCAAACACCGCGCCCGTTGCCTTCGGTGCCATCGGTATCCCGGTCGTCGCCCTCGCAGGCGTTATGGGATACGACAATGCAGGATTGATGAAGCTCTCCACCATGATTGGCCGCCAACTCCCCTTTGTCTCCGTCTTCATCCCGTTCTACATTATCTTTATCATGGTGGGATGGAAAAAGACCATTGATGTCCTGCCGGCCATCATCACCTGCGGCGTCACCTTTGCTGTCGCCCAATGGGCAAGCGCCAGCTTCCTCGGTCCCTATCTCCCCGACATCCTCGCCTCACTCTGTTCTATCGTGGCTCTCGTGCTCCTTCTCAAGGTCTGGCATCCAAAGGAAACCTGGACCTTCGACCACGAGCCTGAATTTGCCGGCAAACTGCAACATTCCTTTACCGGAGCCGAGGTTTTCCGCGCCTGGGCTCCGTATCTCGCCCTCACCATCATGGTCCTTCTCTGGGGAATCCCCGCCATCAAGCCCGTCCTCGACAAGTCCACCGTAGTAGTCACCGTTGACGGCCTGCACAATAATATCATCAAGAAGGTCTCCACGCCCGAGGCTGGTCTGAAGAAGGCGGAGACGGTCAAAGCCGAGATCGACAAGCAGCTCGCCGCTCTCTCCCCCACCGATCCGAAGCAGGCCGCACTGGCCTCCAAGCTGACAGAGCTCAAAGGGGCAGAAGAGCTGCTCATCCCGGTGGAGCAGGCGCTTGCCGGCAAGGGGGCCGTCCTGACCGACGAGCGGCTCAAGGCGCTTGATGCCGTAGCAAAGAAAAAGGATGATGTCCAGAAGCTGGTCAAGCAATTGGCAGCCGTGAGCGCGGTGGCGAACCAGGGAGTCCCTGCCGCTGCTCATGCCGCTCCCGTTCCGGTTCAGACGATCGACAAGGACCAGTTCAAGGCTCTCGACAAATCCCTGGCAGACCAGATGCCGATCAAGCTGGCCGCCAAGTACAATTTGAATTTTATGTCCGCCGCCGGCACCGCCATTCTCATCGCATCCATCCTGTCGGCCCTCATCTGCGGCATCGGCATCGGCGATTTCTTCAAACTTCTGGGCAAGACTCTCCATGACCTCCGCTACCCGGCACTGACGATTGCTTCCGTGGTCGGCCTCGCCTTCGTCATGAACAACGCCGGCATGACCACTGCTCTCGGCATGGCGTTTACCAAGACCGGCCACATCTTCCCGTTTCTCGCGCCGTTCCTCGGCATGCTCGGTGTCTTCCTGACCGGCTCCGACACATCGAGCAACGTCCTGTTCGGCGGTCTGCAGAAGGTAACCGCCGAGCAGCTCGGCTTGAACCCCGTGCTGACCGCAGCGGCTAACACGAGCGGCGGCGTCATGGGCAAGATGATCTCGCCCCAGTCCATTGCCGTCGCCTGCGCCGCCACCGGCCTGCAAGGAGAGGAGGGGAACCTGTTCCGCTTTACCATCAAGCACTCCCTCTTCCTCACCACGGCAGTCGGGATAATCGTCTACCTCCAGGCCTACGTGATCCCCTGGATGATACCGTAAAAAGCATTGCGGGGGCGCAGCATGCTGCGCCCCTGCGGTCTGATTTTATGGAGAAAGGATGGACCGGATGGATCAGACATTCACCAATGCGCTGCGCCGGATAGTCGGCAATGAATACTGCCTTGTCGATCGCGAGTCGCTCGCCTGCTACCGATACGATTCGACGCCGGAGCTGGAGAGCACACCGGGAGCCGTCGTGCTGCCAGGGTCCCGCGAGGAGATCGGACGTATCGTGGCATTGTGCCATGATGCCGGGGTTGCCGTCACTCCCAGGGGCTCCGGGACCAACCTCTCCGGCGGCTCGATTGCATGCAACGGAGGGGTCGTGCTGCAGACCAGCCGTCTCAACCGCATCCTGGAAATCGACGAGGAGAACCTGACCGCCACCGTGGAACCGGGAGTCGTGACCTCCGCGCTGCACCGGGAAGTGGAGGCGCGAAGGCTCTTCTATCCGCCCGACCCCGGCAGCATGAATATCTCCACCATGGGGGGGAATGTGGCGGAGAATTCCGGGGGGCTGCGCGGCCTGAAATACGGGGTCACCTCCGATTACGTCATGGGACTCAGGACCGTCCTTGCCAACGGTGAACTGCTTTCGACCGGGGGGAAGGCGGTCAAGAACGTGGCGGGCTATAACCTGAACGACCTCCTGGTCTCGTCCGAAGGGACCCTCGGCATCTTTACCGAAATCGTGGTAAAGCTGATCCCCAAACCGCAGACCAAAAAGACCATGCTGGTCCATTTTCCCGAGCTGGAGCAGGCGGCGCTGACCGTCTCGCGCATCATTGCCGCCCGGATCATCCCGGCGACCCTGGAGTTTCTCGACAAGATCACCATCAGGTGCGTCGAGGAGTTCGCCCGGGTGGGGCTGCCTCTCGACGTGGAGGCAGTCCTGCTGATCGAGGTGGATGGCCATCCGGGCCAGGTGGAGGACGATGCCGCGGCTATCAGGGCGATCTGCGAGAAACACCACTGCTCGTTCTTCCAGACCGCCGCCACGGCAGACGAGGCCCTGAAGCTCGCCACCGCCCGGCGGGTGGCGCTTTCCGCTCTGGCCCGGTCGAAGCCTACCACAATCCTGGAGGACGCCACCGTCCCCCGCAGCTGCATTGCGCCAATGGTGAAATTCATCCAGGACACCGCAACGAAATATAACCTTACCATCGGCACCTTCGGCCATGCCGGGGACGGCAATCTTCACCCCACCTGCCTGACCGACGAGCGGGACAAGGACGAAATAGCACGGGCCCATGCGGCCTTTGCCGAGATCTTCGATGCTGCCATCGCAATGGGAGGGACCATCACCGGCGAGCACGGAGTGGGGATGGCCAAGAAAAAGTACCTGCCGAAGCTGATGGGGGAGGCAGGGATCAGGGTGATGCGGGGGGTCAAGTCCGCCTTCGATCCGAAGGGAGTGCTGAACCCAGGCAAGGTGATCTAGGTTAGACGGGCGCGGATTTCCGGAACCTGGCGGCGTTGGCCTGCGTCATCCTCTTGTGCGGCGTAGCGCGGCTACGCCTCCGCGGGATTCCTTGGCCGCCTTGCCAGAACCCGAAACTCCACGCCCGATTGGCTGACTACATGGCGTTTTGTCGTTGAACGTTGAATGAGGTTTTGAATGGATCACGAAAAACTTATCAATTGCATGCGCTGCGGCATGTGCCTCCCGCACTGTCCGACATACAGGGAAACCTTCCTGGAAACCGCTTCGCCGCGGGGCCGGGTGGCGCTGGTGCGGAAGTTCCGGGAAGGGGAGCTGGAGATCAGCGACCGGTTCCTGGAGTATCTCTCGCTCTGTCTTGACTGCCAAGCATGCGCATCTGCCTGCCCCTGCGGGGTCAATGCCGGCGAACTGGTGGCCGAATTCAAATGCGAAAAAAAGGAAGGGGAGGGGCTTTCTTTCATGGAGGAGGTCATCCTCCGCAAACTTCTTCCCCATCCTGATCGCCTGGAGGCTGCTACGTCACCGCTGCGGCTGTACCAGAATTCCGGACTGCAGAAGGTGGTCCGCAAGCTCGGCCTGCTCAAGATGTTTTCACCGAAAATGGCGCGAATGGAAGGGCTTTTGCCACGGCTTCCGTCCAGGCCGCTCCGCCAAACCCTCCAGGAGGTGACGCCTGCCGTGGGGGAAGAGCGGGGGACGATCGGCTTTTTCCTCGGCTGCGTCATGAGCCTGGTCTTTTCCGAAGCAAGCCATGCCACCGTGCAACTCCTCTCCCGACTCGGCTACCGGGTCGCTACACCCAAGACACAGAAATGCTGCGGAGCCCCCAACATGCTCGCTGCTGACCGCCAGGGGCTTGTCGAGGCGGCACGGTTCAATGTCGACCTTTTCGGCGGTCATGACCTGGATTTCATCGTCACAGACTGTGGGGGCTGCGGGGCGGAGCTGAAGAAATATGGCCATCATCTGGCGGGGGATGCGCGGGCGGAGGCGTTCAGCGCCAAGGTCCGGGACATCTCCCAGATACTGTTTGAAAACGCTGCCATGCTCAAGGAGATGCTGAAGCCGCTGCCGATGAAGGTCACTTACCACGATCCGTGTCACATCGCCCACTGCCAGGGAATCAGGACCGAACCGCGCGCACTTCTCAGGATGATCCCAGGGATCGACTACCGGGAACTCCCCGAAGCTGATGCCTGCTGCGGCAGTGCCGGGACCTACAATATCGAAAAACCGGCCATGTCAGACCGGGTGCTGGCGCGGAAGGTGGACAATGTCCGAAAAACCGGGGCGGAGTTCCTGGTGACGGGCAATCCGGGCTGTCTTCTTCAGCTTAAGAAGGCGCTGTCGACGACCGATCCGCCAATCAAGGTGGTGCATCTCACCGAACTGCTTCTTGCCAGCATGGAAGGATAATGGCCCAATTCATTTGCATTTAACAGGCAAATAGGGTATTTATAATGTTTTTAAATACTCATTTACTGGAAAGCGCATGAAATTCAAGCCGATCAAGCCGAAGAAGGTGTCTTCCCAGATTGCCGATCAGATCCGTTCCTCCATCCTCGCGGGTGAATTCAGTCCCGGCGACAAGCTTCCCCCGGAACGGGAGCTGGCCGAGATGTTCGGCGTTTCCCGCCCCTCCGTCAGAGAAGCCCTGAACATCCTTGCCTCTGCGGGGTTGGTCGAGTCGTACCAAGGGGGGGGGACCGTGGTAAAATCGCTGGTCGAGACGACCACCGGTTCTCCTCTTTCCGAGCTGATCAAGGGCGAACAGGAAAGGGCTCTGGATGTCATCGAAGTGCGCAAATGCATGGAGGCGTGGACCGCCTACTACGCAGCACAGCGGGCGTTGCCCGACGACTTGAGGAGGCTCGACGGCATCGTCGCCGACATGGAGAGGAACCTCGATGGATTCAAGCCGTCCCAGGACCTGGATGCACACTTTCATATCGTGATTGCCCAAGCCACCCATAACATCGTCTGGCTCCACCTGATGCAGAGCATCTTCGACGCGATGAAGGAGTTTCAGCGCAGCGTCTGGCGTGCCGTATATCTCACCGACGAGGACCACCGGAACCTTTTTGTCCACCACCGCGAGGTGCTTGAAGCGATTCGAGCCAAGGACCCGGAGCGGGCGCGCGATGTGATGCTGAAGCACCTGACCTTTGCAGAACAGAGAAGCAGCATCTATGTGAAGCAGGCAAAGGAATAAACCGGGGAAAAGCGTCCAGCCGGTTACATGCTTGTTTTTTGTTGTTCGTGGCTAGCCGCGTAAACACGAAAAGGCCTCTCGGTATGAACCGGAGGCCTTTTTTGCAAAGAGTGCCAAAAAGAACCAGGGCGAAAAGCAGGGGCAAAGGAAAAGGCCGGAAGTTACCCGGCCTTTCTTTTTGGTGCGGTGGAATGGACTCGAACCATCACGAGATTGCTCCCGCCAGCCCCTCAAGCTGGTGCGTCTACCAATTCCGCCACCACCGCATTTCTTAATTTAGTTGTAGCCCCTCAAGCCGTCAGGGACTCTCTATGTATCATTTTAGCCGCTGCATGTCAACAGGAAATTGCGACTATTTTGGAGCTGGGGCCGTCGGTGCCGGTGCCGGCGGCGCCTGCTGAGCGGGTTGCGGCGCGGCGGCAGGCTTGCCCTGCATAGGAGCCTGCGCAGGCATTGCCGGCTTTTGCGGGGCGGCCTTCTGTGCCCCCTTCATGATCGAAGAGGTTCCGGGTTGAGACGAGCGATAGGCAAGGGTCAACGAGGTGAGCATGAAGATAATGGCGGCACCGGTGGTGAGTTTGCTCATGAAAGTGCTCCCCCCTCCCGCGCCGAAGACCGACTGGCTGCCGCTGGCGCCGAAGGAGGCACCCATTTCGGCCCCCTTGCCGGACTGCAGGAGCACTATGACGATGAGAGCGACACTCACCATGATGTGGAGTATAACAAGAAAAATGGTCATGCTCGTTTGTACCTCCAAAGCAAATCAGAAACTATTTTAATAACACAAAATATGTCAAAACAAAAGAAAT
>DATDNF010000045.1:0-115509 GCA_036518435.1 Geobacteraceae bacterium | reverse complement strand
TGGGGCGTTCCGGCGTCGCGGCCCCTCTCGGGGCTACCGGTACCTGATGATGCGGGCGAAGTCGTCGGCGTCGAGGCTCGCACCGCCCACCAGGGCGCCGTCAATGTCGGGTTGGGTCATGAGACCTTTTACGTTTTCGGGCTTGACGCTTCCCCCGTACAGGATTCTCATCCTTGCGGCGGTTTCCTTGTCGTGAAGTCCCGCCAGGCAATCCCGGATAAATGCATGTGCTTCCTGTGCCTGGCTGTCGGTGGCGGTTCTCCCCGTACCGATTGCCCAGACGGGCTCGTACGCAACGATGACGCTGTCGAGCTGCTCACTGGTTATGCCGGCGAGACCGGCGGAGATCTGCTTTTTCAGAACTACGAACGTTTTGTCCGACTCGCGCTCATCCAACGTTTCACCGATGCAGAAGAGAACGGTGAGCCCCCCCTTGAGCGCCGCCTTGATTTTTCTGTTCGCGGTCTCGTCCGTTTCACCGAAGTACTGGCGCCGCTCGGAGTGGCCGATGATCACATGGCTGCACCCCGCATCGCACAGCATCCCGGGGGATACTTCACCGGTGAAGGCCCCTTCTTCCTCCCAGAAGCAATCCTGTCCGGAAAGGCGGATGTTCGTTCCCGCAAGGGCCTTGGCGACAGTACCGAGTACCGTAAAGACAGGGGCTACGATGATCTCGACATCCCGGGCCTGCCTTATCAGCGGAGCGAGGCGGTCGACAAGCTCGACGGCTTCACCGGTGGTTTTGTAAAGCTTCCAGTTCCCTGCAATGACAGGCTTTCTCATAATAAATCTCCTATATCGATAACAGGTAACGCGTAACGAGTAACAGGCCACCTGTACTCAGTACTTGTCACGGGTTTTATTTGCTCCCGCACTCTTCAAGGACTTTGATGCCGGGGAGCTTCTTGCCTTCCAGGAGTTCCAGAAATGCACCCCCTCCGGTGGAAATGTAGCTGATCTTGGCGTATTCTCCGGCCCTGTGGACCGCGGAGTCGGTATCACCACCTCCGACAATGGTGAGGGCGTAGGAATTGGCCACAGCGGTGACCATGGCGAAGGTCCCCCGGGAAAAGGCGTCCATTTCGAAGACCCCCATGGGACCGTTCCATATAATGGTCTTGGCGTTCTGGAGCGCCTCGGTGAACAGGGCTACCGTGGCCGGACCGATGTCGAGTGCCATCCACTCTTCGGGAATTTCCTGAATCGGGGTGACCTTGGTCTCCGCCTCGGGGTTGAAGCGGTCGGCGGCCACGCAATCCACCGGCAGGTAGAACTTGATCCCCTTTTCCCGCGCCAGGTCATAGGTCTTTCTGGCCGTTTCCAGGAGATCTTCCTCCACCAGTGATTTCCCCACGTTGTAGCCGAGCGCCTTGAGAAAGGTAAAGGCCATTCCTCCGCCGATGATGATCTTATCAACCTTGTTGAGGAGGTTTCCCAGGACTTCGAGCTTGCCGGAAACCTTCGCCCCTCCGAGAATGGCCACGAGAGGCCTGATGGGGTTCTTCATCGCCTTCTCGAAATAGTTCATCTCGTTCTTCATCAGAAAACCGGCGGCAACCACCGGCAAAAATCCGGTAATGGCTTCCACCGAGGCATGGGCGCGATGGGAAACGGCAAAGGCGTCGTTGACGTAGACATCGCAGCCATTGGCGAGGGCCCTGGCGAAATTTGCGTCGTTCTTTTCCTCACCTTCGTAAAACCGGACATTCTCCAGCATGAGGACGTCGCCCGGCTGCATGGCATCGATCATCTTTGCTACTTCGTCGCCGATGCAATCCGGCGCAAGCTTGACATCCTTGCCGAGCAGCCGGGAGAGGCGCTTGGCAGCCGGCAACATGGAATACTTCAATTTTCGCTCCCCCTTGGGGCGACCCAGGTGGGAAGCGAGGATCACCTTGGCGTTGGCATCCAGGGCGTAATTGATGGTGGGGAGCACGGCCCTGATCCTGGTGTCTTCGGTGATGTTCTGGTGTTCGTCCAGGGGCACGTTGAAATCGACCCTCATGAACACTTTTTTGCCGTGCAGATCTGCTATGTCATCGATATATCGAATGGCCATTTTCCCCTCCTTTAGTAAGGCTTTTTTTATCCGAATTGCAGGGTGAGGCTTAATGGTTACATAAAGCCGCAGGTGAAGAGATGATGTATCCGGGAACAACCAAAGCGGAAATAAAAACAGGGGGGACGAATCCCCCCTGAGCGGGGCTGCCTAGGCACCGATCATTTTCATCAGATCGATGACGCGTTGCGAAAAGCCGCATTCGTTGTCATACCAGGAGAGGATCTTGACCATGTTCCCTTCGAGGACTTTCGTGCACCCCGCGTCGACAATCGAGGAGAGGGGATTGCCGTTGAAGTCGATGGACACGAGAGGTTCTTCGCTGAAACCGAGAATCCCTTTCAGGGGGCCTTTTGCCGCTTTCTTCAACGCGGCGTTCACCTTGTCCGCGTCGGTTTTCTTCTTGAGGACCGCCACGAGATCGACTACCGAAACATTGGGGGTCGGGACGCGGATTGCCATGCCGTCCAGTTTGCCCTTCAATTCAGGAAGAACCAGTGACACGGCCTTTGCCGCGCCGGTGGACGTGGGGATCATGGAGAGGGCGGCGGCGCGGGCCCTTCTCAGGTCTTTATGGGGGAGATCCAGAATGTTCTGGTCGTTGGTATAGGAATGAACCGTCGTGACTAACCCTTTTTCTATGCCGAAGGTATCATTCAGCACCTTCGCAACGGGAGCAAGGCAGTTGGTGGTGCAGGACGCATTCGAAATGATATGGTGTTTCTTGCCGTCATAGGCAGTATGGTTGACCCCCATGACGATGGTGATGTCTTCGTTGGTAGCCGGTGCGGAAATGATAACCTTTTTGGCGCCCGCTTTCAGGTGAAGCTCGGCCTTTTCCCGTGCGGTGAAAATGCCGGTGGATTCGAGAACTATGTCGATCTTTTCCTTCTTCCAGGGGAGTTCTTCGGGATTTCTGACGGCAAAGATCTTGATCGCTTTTCCGTTGACAACCAGGTCGTTCCCCTTGACTTCGATCTTGCCGGGGAAAATGCCGTGAACCGAATCGTATTTCAGAAGGTGAGCGAGAGTTTTCGCGTCTGTCAGGTCGTTGATGGCGACGATTTCAATCCCCTTCTCCTTGACCGCAGACCGCAGCACCATCCGCCCGATTCTGCCGAAACCGTTAATCGCAACTCGTAAAGCCATTGATGCCTCCTGGTATAGTGATTTTACATCATGTACTGTTTTGCCGCACAATTTACGAATATTACAAAAAACCTATTTGTCCGTCAACTTATAAATTTGGGTCATGCCGGCCGAGATCCGCGGTTCTCGGGCAGGTCGATAAAAATATGCGATAACACCCGATAAGATATGTTAAGATAACGATTGTTGCGAAACATGTCCGACAGGAAGCACTGACTGCCCATGCACATGACACTTGAAAGAAGGATAATATTATTTTCCTTCATCATCCTGTTTCTCACCATTCTGGCCAATACCGGCATGGATATCGTGGGGTTCAGGAAAGATTACATCAACGCGCTGGTCTTGAGATCGCAAAGCCTGGGCGCTTCCATGAAGGGAAGCGTGGAGAAGGTCCTGGGGCTCGGGCTCGACCTGAACGAACTCACTGACATTTCGGGGAAGTGCAAGGAGCTTGTTCAGGGAAATCCCGAGATTGCCTATTGCATTATCACCGATCCGGTGGGTAATCCCATTTTTGCGAGCGATCCCGCCTACCGGTCCCTCCGGATAAACAGAATCATCGGTTCTTTCGCCACACGGGACAATCATCAGGTGAACCTTATCGGGGACAGGGTCCATTTCTACGATTCCGCCGCCGCCATCATGGCCCCGGATGGGAAACATGCCGCCTATGTCCACGTCGGTTTCCGGGAAAAAATGGTTACGGACAAAGTCGAGAACATGGTCGTCAGGTCCCTTTTTATCCTGCTCATATTTTTTCTCCTTTCGTTTTCCCTGGTGGTCTTTTTTGTAAAAAAGGGGATCATGCAGCCGATTTCGGTGTTATTGAGCGGAGTGAAAAGGATCTCCGAGGGGTCGTTCGATACGACCATCGAAAAAATGCCGGTGTACGAATTCAATAAGCTGGCGGAAACCATGAATTTCATGGCGGCATCCCTGAAGAACAGGGAGGAGGAGATCCAGAAAAACTATCGGGAACTGGAGCATGCCCATAACGATCTCCATGATTCCTACATCAAGCTTGAAAGCTTGAGCCTTGAGTTGGAGAAATCGGAAGAGCTCTACAAATCTCTCATGGAAGACTCCAGCGACGCGATTGTCGTAATGGGCGGATCAGAACGCATCATGATCGTCAACAAGATGGCGGAGGAGTTTTTCGGCTATTCCGCCCAGGAGATTGTCGGACTACCTTTGACCAAGCTCCTGCTCCTGCTCAATGTTGAACACATTCCCAGGCTCCATAAGGTTTTCAGTGATGCCCTTCAGGGAATCCACGTCGTGGAGGAAATGCAGTTCATCAATAAGGAAGGGTTGATGGTACTCGGCAGGATCTATGCGAGCAGCATCAAGAGTTCCGGCGAAAAACTGGTCCAGGCTATTTTCCGGGATATGACCAGGGAAAAGGAAATCCTGAAAAACCTGGAACAGAGTGCTGCCGACCTGGCACGACTGAATAAAATGAAGGATTCCTTCCTGGGACTCGCCTCCCACGAACTGAAAACCCCTTTAACGGTGATCATGGGGTATGCGGAACTGATTGCCACGGACATGGGTGACAAGGTTGACAAGACCGTGCTGGAGATGGTGCAGAATATTTCGAATGCGGCCGTTCGGCTCGACAATATCGTCAAAGACATGGTCGACGTCTCCATGATCGACGAAAAGAAACTGCAGTTGAAGCTGACCGATGTCAGTTTGAACAGGCTGGTGGAAGATTCCGTCAATGAACTCCGTTTTTTCTTTTCCATGCGAAAACAGGAGCTGGCGATCAATCTTGATGAATCGATTCCTGCCATTAAAGGTGATTCCCTCAGGCTCATGCAGCTTCTCTCCAACATTCTCGGCAACGCCATCAAGTTTACCCCTGACGGCGGCAAGATCACCATCTCGACCGGAGTCAAGTATCTCCTGCGAAGCAGGCAGTCCGACCAGCAGCAACCGATGGTGAATATCGGCAAAGACCGCCACCTGCACGTAGAGGTCGTTATCAGCGACACGGGGATAGGAATCGACCGGGATGACCAGTTGCGCATCTTCGACAAGTTTTACGAAGTGGGGAACATAGAAGAGCACAGTACCGGAAAAACAGCCTTCAAGGCCAAGGGGGCCGGTTTGGGGCTCGCGATCGCCAAGGGAATCGTTGAAATGCACGGCGGGGAAATCTGGGTTGAATCGCAGGGATATGATGCCGTGCGCTATCCCGGCTCCACCTTTCATGTTCTTTTGCCCCTCGACCCGCTTGTCGGCGATGCAACCCTCGATTACCTGAACCTGCTCAGGTAAATGCATCCCAAGTTTGGCCTTGAATCTCCCCCGGGTTTCCTGTATAAAATTAAGGTTTACGGCAGCGGCGGATGGTTTGGGCAAGGCCGTTACGTGTGCTTATTCGGATTCTGCGGATGTTATCCGGACGAGGGGAGGGGGAGTGCGGGTCTGTCTGCTGGCCAGTGGCAGCAAGGGCAATGCGATTCTGGTGGACGCCGGCGGCAGAAAAATCCTGGTCGACGCGGGGCTTTCCGCCAGTGAAATCCTGCGCCGGCTCGCGCTGGCAGGGGTCGCAGGAGCGGACCTGGACGCCATTCTCATCAGCCACGAACATACGGACCACACCCGTGGTGCCGGCACATTGGCGCGCAAGCTGAAAATACCCCTCCTGCTCAGTTATCCGACCTGCAGGGAAATGCATGCGTCGCTGAAGAAGGTAGAGGTCGTCGAGTTCGAATCGGGGTATCCCTTTACCTTCAGGGACCTGCAGATCGACCCCTTTCCCATTACCCACGACGCCTGCGACCCGGTTGGTTTTCTGATCGAATGTGCAGAGGGGAAGATCGGCATTGCCACCGATCTCGGCATAGCCACCAGGCTGGTGAAGGATAAGTTGCGGGGGTCCCGTGTACTGGTGCTGGAGTCCAATCACGATGAAGAGATGCTCCTGAACGGCCCCTATCCCTGGCACCTGAAACAACGCATACGATCTCGCCACGGGCATCTTTCCAACACCGAATCCGCCGAACTGCTGGACGAGGTCATCCATCCCGGGCTGGAAGGGGTTTTTCTGGCTCACTTGTCGGAGGTCAACAACGACCCCGATGTCGCGCACCGCGTCACCGCAACCCTCCTTGCCGGTCAGAACGTCTGTGCCCCGCAGCTGATCGTGGGAGAGCAGCACCAGGTGAGCGAGGTGTGGTCGGCGTAATGTTTTCGTAGGGGCGCAGCATGCTGCGCCCTTTGACAGTCCATTAACAAAAGTCGAAGGGAGTTCGAGAACGTGATAGAACGCTACAGCAGGCCGGAAATGGCCCGGATTTGGGAACCCGAGAACCGTTACCAGAAGTGGCTCGACATAGAGATCTTCGCCTGCGAGGCCCATGCGGATATGGGCGCCATTCCGCACGATGCGGTGGAGCGGATCAAATCCCGGGCAAAGTTCGATATTGCCCGCATCGACGAGATCGAAAAGGTCGTCAAGCACGATGTGATCGCCTTTCTCACCTCTGTTGCCGACTATATCGGCGACGATTCCCGTTTCGTCCACCTGGGGCTCACCTCTTCGGACGTCCTCGATACCTCCTTCGCCATGCTCCTCGCCGAGTCCGCCGATCTCGTCATCGACGACATCAAACGGCTCATGGCGGCCATCAAGAAGCGCGCATTCGAGCACAAGATGACCCCCATGATCGGCCGCTCCCACGGCATCCATGCCGAACCGGTCACGTTCGGGATCAAAATGGCCCTCTGGTACGACGAGATGCGGCGCAACCTCCGCCGCATGGAGGCGGCCCGGGAAACCATCGCCTACGGCAAGATATCGGGCGCGGTCGGCACCTTCGCCAACATCGATCCACAGGTGGAGGAATACGTCTGCCGCAAGGCGGGACTCAAGCCTGCCCCGGCCTCCACCCAGGTCGTCCAGCGCGACCGGCACGCGGAATTCTTCACGGCCCTCGCCATCGTCGCCTCCTCGCTCGACAAGTTCGCCGTGGAGATCCGTCATCTGCAGCGGACCGAGGTCCTCGAGGCGGAGGAGTTCTTCAGCAAGGGGCAGAAGGGGTCTTCGGCCATGCCCCACAAGCGCAATCCGGTCCTGTCGGAGAACCTGTCCGGGCTTGCCCGTCTGGTGCGGGGATACGCCGTCTCGGCCCTGGAGAACGTGGCGCTCTGGCACGAACGGGATATTTCCCACTCTTCCGTGGAGCGGGTGATCGGCCCGGACGCCACCATCGTCCTCGACTTCATGCTGAACCGCGCGGTCGGTCTTATCGAGAATCTGGTCATTTATCCGGACAACATGCTCAAGAACCTCAACCTGATGGGAGGGCTCTTCAACTCGCAGCGGGTGCTGTTGAAGCTCGCCACCGCGGGCGCCTCCCGTGAGCGGGCCTATGAACTGGTGCAGCGAAACGCCATGAAGGTCTGGGAGCAGAAAAAGGACCTGATGGAGGAGCTGCTGAACGATCCGGACGTCCGGGCGTTCATCTCCGAAGAGGACATCCGCGAGGCATTTGACTTGAACTACCACCTGAAACATGTGGATACCATCTTCACGAGGGTGTTTGGTGGATAGAATCCTGGGCTTCTTTCAACTGCAGGAGTCGGACAGCCTTTACCTGTACTGGCTGAAAGAGATCCTGGTCGCCATCCTCATTTTCGCCGCGTTCTGGGCGGCGTCCAGGCTGCTCCGATACCTGCTGCTCACCTGGGGCCCCCGGTTTACCTCATTTACGGCTACCGACCTCGACGACCGGATACTGCATCGGGTCACCCCTCCCGCTACGTTGCTGGTGGTCTGTGCCGGCCTCTACTATGCGGTCGGCAACCTGCCGTTGCCGGACAAGGTCAAGCTGGCCGTTTCCGGGGCGATCTTCGTGGTCAACGTGGCGATCTTCATCAACATCGCCTACCGGATGGCCGACGAGGTCCTCAACTGGTATGCCGCCCGGGTTGCCGAACGGACCGGGGCAGGCCTCAACCGGCAGCTCGTCCCGCTTGCCCAGAAGCTGATCAGCATCTTCCTGGTCGGCACCGGGCTGATTATCATCCTCAAGCATTTCAACTACGACATCCTCTCCCTGGTGACCGCCCTGGGGATCGGCTCCCTGGCCATCGGCATGGCGGCCAAGGATACGCTGGCCAACATGATCTCCGGATTCACCCTGATGATCGACCGCCCGTTCAGGATCGGCGACAGAATCCAGCTGGCCGGCGGGCAGCTGGGTGACGTGGTGGATATCGGCCTGCGCAGCACCAAGATCAAGACCGCCGACAATACGCTGCTGATCATCCCCAACGCGGAGCTCTGCAATACCATCCTGGTCAACATGGCCTTCCCCGACGTCCGGGGGAAGGGAAGGGTCAACCTCGGCGTTGCCTACGGAAGCGACGTGGAACAGGTGAAAGAGCTGCTGGTGGAGATCGCCAGGGAGGTTCCCGAAGTGCTCTCGAATCCGGCACCGGAGGCCTATTTTGTCTCCTTCGGCGACTGCGCCCTGAACATGTCGCTCTTTTTCTGGGTGGAGGAGTATGCCAAGGTGTTTGCGGTGACGGACATGGTCAACAGCCGGATCATCAAAAGTTTCAGGGAGAACAACATCGACATACCGTACACAACCAGGACGGTACTGCTGGAAAAGGAACGATAAATGGCCCACAGGATAGAGATTGCGCTGAAAGATACCATGAGGGACCCCCGCGGCGAGCGGATCAAGGGAGAGATCGAGCACTTTCTGCACCTCCCCGTGACAAGGGTCCGCACCATCGACGTCTACACCGTGGATACCCACTTGTCCGACGCGGAGCTGGTAAAGGTCGCCTCAGAGCCCTTCAGCGATGCCGTCATCCAGACGTGGTCCATCGACGCGCCAGCGGCCACCGGGTTCGATTTCCTGGTGGAGGTGGGGTACCGCCCGGGGGTGACCGACAACGTGGGACGCACCGCCCGGGAGGCGATCGAATACATCACGGGGCGTACCTTTCAACCGGGGGAGGGGGTCTACACCTCGGTCCAGTACCTGATCTCGGGAAATCTCGCCCGCGCCGATGCAGAGCGGATCGCCACTGAGCTCCTCTGCAACACCCTCATTCAGCGCTTCCAGGTCCTGGATGCCGCCACTTTCGCCACGCAGGGGGGAATGCCGCTCTATGTCCCCAAAGTGACCGGTGAGAGCAGGGCGGAGGTGCGGGAAATCGACCTGAATGTTTCCGACGAGGAACTGATGCGGATCAGCAGGGATGGCGTGCTGGCACTCACCCTGGACGAGATGCGGATCATCCAGGGGCACTACCGTGATCCGCAGGTGCTTGCGGAGCGCCGGAGGATGGGTCTCGGAGACAAGCCCACCGACGTGGAACTGGAGTGCCTGGCCCAGACCTGGTCGGAGCACTGCAAGCACAAGATATTCTCAGGCACGGTCCAGTACGAGGATGAACAGGGGAACCGGCAGGAGATCCGGTCCCTCTTCAAGAGCTTCATCCAGCGCACCACCAGGGACGTGCGGGAAAAGTTGGGGGAGAAGGACTTCTGCCTGTCGGTCTTCAAGGACAACGCCGGCGTCATCAGATTCAACGACGACTGGTCGCTGGTCTTCAAGGTGGAGACCCACAATTCGCCGTCGGCCCTCGACCCTTACGGCGGCGCGCTTACCGGTATCGTCGGCGTCAACCGCGACCCGTTCGGCACCGGCAAGGGGGCGCGCCTGATCTTCAACACCGACGTCTTCTGCTTCGCGGACCCGTTCTATGCGAAGCCGCTGCCGGCGCGGCTTCTGCACCCCCGCCGGATTTACGAAGGTGTCGTGGAAGGGGTCGAGCACGGCGGCAACAAGAGCGGGATACCCACGGTGAACGGCTCTCTGGTCTTCGACGAGCGTTTCGCCGGAAAACCCCTGGTGTTCTGCGGCACAGCCGGCATCATGCCTGCCGAGATAAACGGCGAACCTTCCCACGAGAAGTCCATCAAACCGGGGGACCTGATCGTGATGACCGGCGGCCGGATCGGCAAGGACGGCATCCACGGGGCGACCTTCTCGTCCGAGGAACTGACCGAGAACTCGCCGGTCACCGCGGTGCAGATCGGCGACCCGATCACGCAGAAGCGGATGTTCGATTTCCTGATCCGCGCCCGTGACAAAGGGCTCTACCGCTTCATTACCGACAACGGCGCCGGCGGGCTCTCCTCATCCATCGGCGAGATGTCGGGAGAGTGCGGAGGCTGCCGAATGGACCTGTCGAAAGCGCCGCTCAAGTATCCCGGCCTCAACCCGTGGGAGATACTGATCTCCGAGGCCCAGGAGCGGATGTCCCTGGCCGTGCCGCCGGAAAACATCGACGATTTTCTGGCGATGGCCCGCCGCTTCGACGTTGAAGCGACTGTCCTAGGGGAGTTCACCGACTCGGGGTACTTCCACATGCTCTACGGCGACCGCACCGTCGCCTATCTGCCGGTCGCATTCATGCACGAGGGTCTCCCCCCGTTGCAGCTCCCCGCAAAATGGGAACCGCCGCACCACGAAGAGCCCGCCGTTGAGGTGAAGGGAGATTACACCAAAGACCTCCGGCAACTCCTCTCCTCTCTCAACATCTGTTCGAAGGAGTCGGTGGTGCGCCGCTACGACCACGAAGTGCAGGGGGGGTCGGTGATAAAGCCCTTTACCGGCATTGCAAACGACGGGCCGTCCGACGCGGCGGTGGTGCGTCCCATCCTCGACTCCTTCGAGGGGGTGGTGGTGGCCCACGGCATCTGTCCCCGTTACAGCGACATAGACAGCTACCAGATGGCGGCCAATGCCATCGACGAGGGGCTGCGCAACTACGTGGCGGTGGGGGGCTCCCTCGACCTGGTGGCAGGACTCGATAACTTCTGCTGGTGCGACCCGGTTCTTTCGGAGAAGACCCCGGACGGCCCCTACAAGATGGCCCAACTGGTGCGGGCGAATCAAGCCCTCTACGACGTATGCCTCGCCTACAACCTGCCGCTCATCTCGGGCAAGGACTCGATGAAGAACGACTTCTACGACGGGGGGACCAAAATCTCCATCCCGCCGACCATCCTCTTCTCGGTGATCGGCAAGATCGAGGATGCGCGCACGGCGGTCACCATGGACGTGAAACGCCCCGGCGACATCGTCTACCTCTTGGGCAAGACCGGCGACGAGATGGGCGGATCGGAATACCTTGCCCTCAGGGGACGGATTGGCAACAAGGTCCCCGTGGTTGATACGGCGAAGGCGTACAAGCGTTACCGGGCTTATCACGAAGCGGTGCTGGCCGGGGCGGTCGCCTCATGTCATGACCTCTCCGACGGCGGGCTGGCCGTGGCCGCCGCCGAAGCCGCCTTTGCCGGCGGCTTCGGCATGGCGCTCGATCTTTCCCGCGTGCTCTGGAAAGGGGATGCCGCCGGGAAGAACGATGCCACCCTGCTCTTTGCCGAATCCGCATCCCGCCACCTGGTCACCGTCCATCCCGAAAAGCGGGACGCGTTCGAGGCAGCCATGAGCGGCAACTGCTTCTCCTCTATCGGGGTGGTGACCGACGAGCCGGTCCTTGCCGTTACGGGGCTTGCCGGCGGTGTGGTGGTGCGGTCAGACCTTGCGGATTTGAAGGAAGCCTGGCAAAAGACGCTGGAGGAGCTGTAATAACATGAAAACAAAAGCTATCGTAATAACCGGCAACGGCACCAACTGTGAAGCGGAAGCGGCCCATGCCTGCAGGCTCGGCGGTTTCGACGAGGCGCGGATCGTCCATATCTCGGAGCTTCTGGCCGGTGACGTGAGACTCGACGAGTTCCATTTCCTCAACCTGACCGGCGGGTTCCTGGACGGCGACGACCTGGGGAGCGCCAAGGCCCAGGCAAACCGGCTGAAGCATGCGAAGGTAGACGACCTGGCGGAACACCTTCTCGACCAGTTGCTGCGCTTCATCGCCGACGGCAAGCCGATTCTCGGCGTCTGCAACGGCTTCCAACTCATGGTGAAGATGGGACTTCTCCCCGCTTTCGGCGGCAGCTATCTCCACCAGGAGGCGACTCTCACCTTCAACGATTGCGGGCGCTTCCAGGATCGCTGGGTATACCTTAAGAGCAATCCCGTCTCCCCATCCATCTTCACCAAGGGAATCGAGAAGGGGATCTACCTCCCCATCCGCCATGGTGAAGGGAAGTTTGTCGCCGCTTCCGCTGCCGTCCTTGCCCGGATCGAGGAGAGGAACCTGGCGGTGTTCAAGTATGCGGACGCCGCATACCAGGCACCCACCATGGAATTTCCGCTCAACCCCAACGGCTCTGAGAACGCCATCGCCGGGATCTGCGACGAGACTGGGCTGTTGATGGGCCTCATGCCCCATCCCGAGGCCTTCGTCCATTACACCAACCACCCCCGCTGGACAAGGGAGACGCTTCCCGCGGAGGGAGACGGGCTCATTTTATTCAGGAACGCAGCGGAGTACGTGAAGAAGCATCTGATGTAAAGAACCACTCGCCACGGAGACACAGCAGATACGGAGAAACAAAAACAATAACCAATTTTAACAGGGATGAACAGGATATTCAGGATTAAAGGCTTTTGGGTCAAGGCAGTACAAAAGGTTTTGTGTTTTATCCTGATTATCCTGAATTTCCCTGTTAAACAAGAGTTTTTGGCTTTCTTCGTGTCTCTGTGACAGATTGCAGTTTCAAGGAGCGCTAGCGAATGAACTTTCGCAGACCAGAAGAAGAATGCGGTATTTTCGGTATTTTCAACCACCCCGAAGCGTCGAACCTGACCTATCTGGGGCTCTACGCCCTCCAACACCGGGGGCAGGAGAGCTGCGGCATCGTCTCTTCCGACGGAATGGGGCTCCATGCCCACAAGAGCATGGGGCTGGTGGCGGATGTCTTCGGCAATCAGGACATCTTCAAGAGCCTTCCCGGCAAGGCGGCCATAGGCCATGTCCGCTATTCGACCACCGGTTCGTCGGTCATCAAGAACGTCCAGCCGATCATGGTCGACTATTCCCGTGGCTCCATAGCGGTGGCCCACAACGGGAACCTGGTAAACGCCCAGATCATCAAGGACGAGCTGGAGGCGTGGGGCTCCATCTTTCAGACCACCATGGATACGGAGATCATCGTTCACCTGCTGGCGAGTTCCAAGGCCAACTCTCTCGTAGAACGGCTCACCGAAGCTTTGAACCGAATCAAGGGAGCCTACTGCCTCCTCCTTCTCACGGAGACGAGGATGATCGCTGCCCGTGACCCACACGGCTTCAGGCCACTCTGCCTGGGGAAACTGGGGGATGCTTACGTGGTCGCCTCCGAGAGCTGCGCCCTCGACCTGATCGAGGCGGAGTTCGTCCGGGAGATCGAGCCCGGTGAGATTGTCGTGATAGACAAGAACGGGATGACCTCTCATTTCCCCTTGAAAAAGGCGGAACCGGCTCCCTGCATCTTCGAGTTCGTCTATTTTGCCCGTCCCGACTCCTATATTTTCGGCAAGAATGTCTATCAGGTGAGAAAGGAGCTGGGGCGTCAGTTGGCCCGGGAACACCGGATAGAGGCGGACGTGGTTATCCCGGTCCCCGATTCCGGGGTCCCTGCGGCCATGGGATATGCGGAGGAGTCGGGGATCCGCTTCGAGCTGGGTCTCATCCGGAACCACTACGTGGGGCGGACCTTCATCGAGCCGCAGCAGTCGATCCGCCATTTCGGGGTAAAGATCAAGCTCAACCCGGTGCGCGAGGTCCTGAAGGGAAAGCGGGTGATCGTCATCGACGATTCCATTGTCCGGGGCACCACCTCGCGCAAGATCGTCAAGATGGTGCGAAACGCGGGGGCGAAGGAAGTGCATGTGCTGATCTCCTCCCCCCCCACCAGTTACCCCTGCTACTATGGCATCGACACCCCGACCCGCAAGGAGCTCATATCTTCGTCCCATACCATCGAAGAGATAACCAAATACATCACTGCCGACACACTCGGTTATCTCTCCAGGGAGGGGCTCCTCAACGCCGTGGGAGGCAACGACAGCAGTTACTGCCGCGCCTGTTTTTCCGGAGAATACCCGATTGCCTTTCCTATCCTGAAATCCGAGCCGCAGCTCGATCTATTCGAAAAGGAGTAACGTGATATGACCGAGAGGGAAAAGCTGAAGAGCATCATCAAGGAGTTGTCCTACGAAAAACGGCTCGTGACGCTGGCTTCCGGCCGGCAAAGCGATTTCTACTTCGACGGTAAGCAGACCACTCTCCACGCCGAGGGGGGGATCCTGGTCGGCAAGCTATTCTATGAGGCGATCAAGGACGTGGAAGAGGTGCAGGGAGTGGGGGGGATCACCCTCGGCGCTGACCCGATCGCCACAGCTACCTCGATTGCCGCGTATCTGGCGGGGAAACCCATGCACGCCTTCATCATCCGCAAGGAGCCGAAGGGGCACGGCACCGGTCAATGGCTGGAAGGGCGAAAAAATCTCCCGCCGGGATCGAAGGTGATAATCGTCGAGGACGTGGTCACCACCGGCGGCTCGTCCATGAAGGCGGTTCGCCGTGCCGAGGAGGAGGGGCTCGTGGTCCTCGGCATCGTAACCCTGGTGGACCGCGAAGAGGGGGGACGGGAGAGTATAGAGCATGAAGGATACTGGCTGAGAAGCATCTTCACAAAGAGCGAGCTGGTGGGGAATTGAACTCCTGATCACTCATCCGAGAGAACTTCATGGAAAAGGCGGCGAGTCACATCGTCGCCTTTTCAAATCACGGAGTAACGGAAGGTCATGGAAGAGATCCTGAAGAAATACGGCGCTCTCCTCGCCGAGGTGGACGCCTGGTTCAGCAGATGCATGCAGGTCAGCCCCGCTGGGATCGCCTGCGGCGCTGGCTGCTCGGAATGCTGCCGCGGGCTGTTCGACATCACCCTTCTCGATGCCTGTTATCTGAAGTACGGTTTTGATCGCCTCGATGCCCTGGTGCAGACCGCAGTGCGGGCAAAAGCCAGCGCCCGCCTGCACGAGCTCCAACGTCTCTGGCCCGATTTTCGCGAGCCGTACACCCTTAATTACCGGCCGGAAGAAGAGTGGGAAGCGCTCATGCCCGAAGATGATGAGACCCCCTGTCCTCTCGTGGATGACGACGGTCGCTGTATCCTGTATGACTTCCGCCCCATGACCTGCCGTCTGAACGGGATACCCCTCGTCGATCGCTCCGGAGAGGTCTTTTTCGAAGAATGGTGTACCCTCAATTTCACCGGCAGCGACCCGCTTGCCATGGAGGAACTGCGCGGGGAATTCCGGCGCATTTTTGCCGACGAGCTCCAACTGTTCCAAAGGGTTACCGCATTACTTTGCAAGCAACAGTTGAACGAACTCGACACCTTCATCCCCACCGCCCTCCTTATCGACTTCGCCGGTTTCGATTGGCCGGCATGGCTTCAGCGGACCCGCCTGGTGGAGAACCCTCCCTGCTGCGAGTAAGCGGTGGAAGCGGAATCCTCATACGAAAAAGCCCGCTTGACGCGGGCTTTTTTTACTCGGGGGTTACGACGACCCTTCTCCCTTCGATCCGCAGTCGTCCTGCTGCGAAGAGCCTGATAGCCCCGGAATAGATCCGATGTTCCTCGACGAGAATCCGGGCAGAGAGGGTTTCCTCGGTATCTCCCTCCAGCACCGGTACGGCAGCCTGAATGATGATGGGGCCGGTATCCGTGCCCGCATCCACAAAGTGGACGGTGCAGCCCGAAATCTTGGCGCCGTAGTCTAGTGCCTGTCTTTGGGCGTGAATTCCGGGAAAGGCGGGGAGAAGGGCGGGGTGGATGTTCATGATGGCGGACGGAAATGCATCCAGGAGGACCGGGGTGATGATCCGCATGAATCCCGCCAGGACAAGCAGTTCGACGCCATATTCGTGAAGGGTTTCGACCAGCGCGGTATCGTAAGCCTCGCGGCCAGTGAAGATCCTGTGGTCGATGTGCAGGGCGGGAATGCCGTGTTTTCTCGCCCGTTCCAAGGCAAAGGCCGCGGCATTGTTGCTTACGACGCAGACGATTTCAGCCTGAAGGCTTCCGGTTTCGATGTTGTCGATGATGGCTTGGAGATTTGAACCGCTCCCCGACGCCAGCACCCCTATTTTCAGTTTCCTGGACATGCAGACCTTTCCGTTAGACCATCTCCACGCATTCCTTGCCCGGTTCGCACTTGGCCACTTCACCGATGACAAAGGCCTGCTCGTTCAAGCCCGACAGCCTGATGAGAATTTCGTCCGCATCCTCCTCTGGCACCGCCAGGACCATGCCGATGCCGCAGTTGAAGGTTCTGAGCAACTCGCTCTCCTCCACATTCCCCTCGTTCTGCAGCAATTGAAAAACGGGGGGAATGACCCAGCTCTTCCGGTCGATGACCGCCTTGCAGCCATGGGGAAGAACCCGGGGGACGTTTTCCAGGAGGCCGCCACCGGTGATGTGGGCAATGCCGTTTATCCGGAAATCGCGCAAGAGGTTGAGGATGCTTTTCACGTAGATGCGGGTGGGGGTCAGCAGCTCATCCGCCACGCTTTTCCCCAGGCCGGGCAGGCTGGCGTCGATAGAGAGCCCCATCCTGTCGAAGATGATCTTGCGGGCAAGGGAATAACCGTTGCTGTGAAGACCGCTGGAAGCGATGCCGATCAGCGTGTTCCCCACTGTGATGGAGGAGCCGTCGATGATGTTGTCCCGTTCCACCACGCCGACGGTGAACCCGGCAAGGTCGTACTCCCCTTCCGCATAAAAACCGGGCATCTCTGCGGTTTCTCCGCCTATAAGGGCGCAGCCTGCCTGGATGCATCCCTCGGCAATCCCCTTCACAACCTGCGCGCCCTTGCCGGGATCGAGTTTGGCGGTGGCAAGATAGTCGAGGAAGAAGAGAGGCTCTGCCCCCTGGACCACGATGTCGTTGACGCACATGGCCACAAGATCGATACCGATCGTGTCATGCCGGCCGGCCAGGAACGCCAGCTTGAGCTTTGTGCCGACGCCATCGGTCCCGGAAACGAGAACCGGGTTTTTATATTTGGCGGAATTCAGGGAAAACAGGCCGCCGAATCCGCCGATATCCGCGATAACCTCCGGTCTCGAAGTTGCCTTCACCAACGGCTTGATCATTTTTACAAAGGTATTGCCGGCATCAATGTCGACGCCGGCGTCCCGGTACGTAGTTCTCGGCTCGTTCAACAGATGTTCCTCCCGTGAAGTGAAGTGTATATATTTAAACCAAACCTGCCCAAATGTCAAACTGAACCGTGCGTTAAAAAACGGTTTACAACCCGTTTCCGTTTGCATATGATGGCAAGAAAATGACAGTGACATGCAAAGATATTGTTATCTGCCCCATGACCGAATCGGACCTGGAAGATGTGCTGGCCATTGAGTCCGATTCTTTTCCCCACCCGTGGAGCAAAACCCATTTTCTCGACGAACTCAACGCCCCGCATTCTTTCCCGCTGGTCGCTTTGAACCGGGATGGCGCAGTAATCGGCTATGTCTGCCCGATGCTCCTTCTGGACGAGGGGCATATCCTGGATGTGGCGGTACGCAAGGAATATCGGGGCCACGGCATAGGCAGGCTGCTGGTGGAACACGTGCTCTTGGAGTGCCGGGAGAGGGAGGCCGCGTTTGTCTCGCTGGAGGTGCGCCCGTCCAACAGCGCGGCCATCGCATTGTATGCAGGGATGGGATTCGTCGAGACGGGGCGGCGCAAGAGATACTACGAGAACGGCGAGGACGCCATCCTGATGGAGTATATTTTTAAAAACGGCGAGGAGAGCGGCGATGCAGTTTAAGTCGATGGTTATTGCCAATAACGAAGTGTCCCCCGGCTATTACAGGATGCGACTCACCGCCCCCGGCGAGATGCTGTCGTCTCGGCCGGGACAGTTCGTCATGGTCAAGGTGCGGGACGCCATTGACCCCCTGCTCAGGCGCCCCTTCGGCATCTTCGACCTGGGGATCGCCCCTGCGGAATTTTCCGGAGGGGCTGAACAACCGTACCTGGAAATGCTCTACCGGGTCGTGGGGAAGGGGACTGCTGCACTTGCTGCCCTCCACCATGGCGACCATCTGGATATCCTCGCCCCCTTGGGGCAGGGATTCGATCCGGGCAATCCCGCCGAGGAAAAGATCCTGGTGGGGGGAGGGGTCGGCCTTGCTCCGCTCTTCTATCTGGCGAAGGAACTGGTGGCGAAGTCCCGGGTCAGGCTGTTCATCGGCGGGAAGACCAAGGAGGACATCTTGTGCGTTACCGAATTCGAACGGCTGGGGGTGGAAACCTACGTGGCCACCGATGATGGGACACTCGGTGCCGGCGGCCTGGTGACCGACGTGATGGAGCGGCACCTGGCGGAAGAGAGCGGGAAGAAGACGATATTCGCCTGCGGACCGATGCCGATGCTCAGGGCGGTGGCGGAAATCGCCGGACGCAGCAGCATACCGTGCCAGGTGTCCCTTGAAGCCTACATGGCATGCGGCATGGGGGCATGTCTCGGCTGCGTGGTCAAGGGGCGGGATCATGGCGAAAACCGGCCGGACTACCGCTGCGTCTGCAAGGACGGGCCGGTGTTCGATTTCCGGGAGCTCCAGTGGGTGTGATTGTGCAGGGGCGACGCATGCGTCGCCCCTGACATCGGAACAAAGCGGGCGAGGCATCCCTCGCCCCTGCATTCATTGATAACGATTCGGAGAATATATGATCAAGCCTGACATGTCGGTGGAGATAGCAGGGATCAGGATGAGAAACCCGGTGATGACCGCATCGGGGACCTTCGGCTACGGCGAGGAATTTTCCGCCTACGTCAATCTGGAGGAGATCGGCGCCATCATCACCAAGGGGCTGTCCCTGCACCCTAAGGCCGGCAACCCCACCCCCAGGCTCGTGGAGACACCGGGCGGGATGCTCAATGCCATCGGGTTGCAGAACGTGGGGGTGGACGCATTCGTGTCGGACAAGGTCCCTTTTCTCCGGAAGGTCGAGACACCAGTCATTGTGAACCTGTTCGGCAATACCCTCGATGAATACGGTGAACTTGCCGCCCGCCTTGACCGGATACCCGAGGTGGCAGGGGTCGAAGTGAATATCTCCTGCCCGAACGTCAAACATGGCGGCATCGTGTTCGGCACCGACCCGGCAGCTGCCTTTGAGGTGGTCAAGCTGGTCCGGGAGACGACCATCAAGCCGCTGATCGTCAAGCTCTCCCCCAACGTCACCGATGTCGTGGAAATGGCCAAAGCATGCGCTGGCGCGGGGGCCGATGCCCTTTCCCTGATCAATACCCTGACCGGGATGGCCGTAGACCTACAGAAGCGCCGGCCGGTCCTGGCGAACATCACCGGCGGACTTTCCGGACCCGCCATCAAACCGATCGCCCTCAGGATGGTATGGCAGGTGGCAAAAGCCGTGGATATCCCGATCATCGGCATCGGCGGCATCATGACGGCCACCGATGCCCTCGAATTCATGCTGGTCGGAGCGACGGCCGTCCAGATAGGGACGGCAAACTTCCTCGACCCCTCCGCGGCCCAGACGATCGCCCGGGGTATGGAGAGGTATCTGGTCGAAAACGGTATCCCCGACGTAAAATCCCTGATCGGCGCCCTCGAAGTCTGAAAAGGTCGCAGCAGTACGCTGTGGTCGGGTTAACCTGAAGGCGGGCATATCCCCGCCTTCTTCTTTGTTTACATCGAGGTTGAAGCGGGCTGATGGAGAAGTGGAAGAAAATACTCAGTGACAGCATTACGGGACCGGAGGGGCTCCCCTCGCATCTCGCCGTTGACCGGGAGCGGCTGCGGGAAGTTGCCAAACGCTATCCCATGCGGATCACCCCCCACTATCTCGGCTTGATACGGGGAGCCGGCGATCCCATATGGCGGCAGTGCGTGCCTGATCCGGCGGAGCTTTGCGACGATCAGCGTCCGGACCCCCTCAACGAGGCCGGCCTGAGCCCGGTGCCGGGACTTATCCACCGCTATCCCGACCGGGTGGTCTGGCTCGTTTCATCCCGGTGCGCGGTTTATTGCCGCTTCTGCATGCGCAAGGGACGCGTGGGGTGCCCGAGCGGGATGAGCAGTCCAGCTTCCCACATCGACAAGGTCGTGGCGTATCTGGCCGAACACGAGGCGGTCCGTGACGTGATTCTCTCCGGCGGCGACCCGCTGCTCCTCGATGACGACCTCCTGGAATCGATCCTTGCCCGGCTGAGGGGCATACCACACCTGGAGATAATCAGGATAGGCACCCGCGTTCCCGTCACACTGCCGGAGCGGATAACCGTCCACCTGGCCAGGATGCTGAAACGCCATCACCCCTTGTTCATCAATACCCATTTCAACCATCCCCTGGAGATAACCGAGCAGGCAGTCCGCGCTTGCGCCAGGCTGGCCGATGCCGGCATTCCTCTGGGAAACCAGACTGTTCTGTTGCGCGGGGTAAACGACGATCCTGCTGTCATGAAACGTCTCATGCAGCGGCTGCTCGCGATCAGGGTACGCCCCTATTACATCCACCAGATGGATCTGGTCAGGGGGACCGGGCATTTCCGCACCCCTGTTGAACGCGGGGTCGAGATCATGGCGGGTTTGCGCGGGCACACCTCGGGCCTGGCCAACCCCTATTACGTCATCGACCTGGCGGGAGGGAAGGGAAAAGTGCCGATATTACCGGAGTGCGTGCGACGCGAGGGGGGGAAACTCCTGCTGACGAACTACCGGGGGGAGGTCGTGGAATACAGCGACCGTTGACCGGGGATCGGTCTGCACTTACAACTCTTCGGGAGTGAATGCAACCACCTCGTCGATGGTCTCTTTTCCCAGTAGCACCATCACGAGCCGGTCGACGCCAAGGGCAATTCCCGCGGCTTGAGGCATGTGGGGGAGCTCTGCGAGGAATTTTTCGGGGGAGGGGTAGGGTGTCTTGCCGGTTGATTCCCGGTAGGCGGCCTCCCGGACGAACCTGGTCCGCTGTTCATTGGCGTCGGTCAGCTCCGAGAAGGCGTTGGCGATCTCCACCCCGCCGATGTAGAGCTCAAATCGCTCCGCCACGGCCGCATTTCCTTCTTTCAGGCGGGCGAGGGCGCCACGCTCGGCAGGATAATCATAGAGAAATGTGGGCCTGTCGAGGCCGAGCATCGGCTCGATGTCCTGCACCATGACCTCGTCGAACCGGTCCTGCTCCATGGCCTGCTCCACCGGTATCCCGGCAAAACGGCGATAGGCATCGCTCACCGAAATCCTCTCCCACGTTCCGCTTACCTCGATTCTCCTCCCCCTGCAAGAAACCGTCTCACCGAGCCCCATGCCTGACACCAGCGCCCGCACGAGTTCCTCGCACTCCTCCATCAGCCCTTGATAATCGGCACCGCTCCGATACCATTCCAGCATGGTGAACTCAGGGAGATGGAGCGTGCCCCGTTCGCCATGCCTCCAGCAACGACAGACCTGGAAGAGCCTCTCATAGCCCGCAGCCAGCATCCTTTTCATGCATATTTCGGGAGAGGTGTGGAGAAACCAGCCGTCAGCGGGAATCGCGTCGATGTGGGATTCGGGAGCAGGGGCGGGAATGCGAAAGGGGGTCTCTATCTCCAGATACCCCCCTTCAATGAAAAACTGCCTGGTCCGCTGGATTATGTCAGCCCTGGCCAGAAGCGCCTCGCGGCGTCCGGCCAGGGACCGGTTTACAGGCATGCCGACTACCCCTTGACCCTTGTGGAGTATTCACCGGTGCGGGTGTCGATGGTGATAAGCTCACCCTCTTCAATGAAAGGGGGGACACGAAGCACATAACCGGTTTCCACCGTGGCGGGTTTGGAGTCACTTCCCGAGGTATCCCCTTTGGCCCATGGGTCGGTCTTTGTGACGCGGAGATTGACGAAATTGGGGAGGTTGACACCGATGGCCTTGTCCCTGAACAGGAGGACATCCACCTGGAGATTGTCGATCAGATAATTTGTTGCATCTCCCATGGCTTCTTCGCCGATGGCAATCTGCTCATAACTCTGATTGTCCATGAAGCAGTAATGATTGTCTTCTTTATACAGGAACTGCATGGTTCTTTCTTCCAGTTGCGCAGGTTCGAAGGTTTCACCGGAACGATAGGTTCTGTCGATGATCGTGCCGTTCACCATATTGCGCATCTTGGTCCGGTATAGAGCCTGCCCTTTCCCCGGCTTGGAAAAATCAAAGGCAATGACAACATAAGGCTCGTTGTCCAGAATGAGCTTGAGCCCCTTCCTCAAATCTGCAGAAGTGTACATAATTTCCATTCCTTTTACTTTTGTATTTGAACATTTATATTTACCCCAAAAACTTCCATTTGTTAAGAAAAAAATATATGACCATTCATAGCCGATGCAATATATTTTTGTACGGATTTTGCATTACAAACCCTAATCGGATGGACCGATACTTTACAGTCGGATAAATATGCTGCAAATTCGATTAGTTTGAGGCGTATGCAAGAAAGATTGTGCCCATACCGCGTTAATTCTCTGGGTTAAATGACGCTTTTTGATGAAATAACACACCTCGCTCAACGCGTAAAATGGAGGGGATAATGCCTGCGTGCAGATTTATGGAACAATGCATTTTCTTCATAAAAAACATGTCCGAAATGCCTTCTACTGCCGAAATCATCAAAACGCGATATTGCAAGGAAGGAGGCAATCCAGCATGTGCTCGATTCATGGTCTGTGAAAAGCTCGGGATGGAAAAGGTCCCACCAGATCTCTTGCCAAACCAAATGGACAGAATAGACGAGATTCTCAGCGATATCTAAAGTGAGACGAGACAATCCCATTTACCGCTTTTTTTATTCAGATCATCAACAATGCTATTGGAATGATGGCCGCACATGGCGCAACTCCATTATATGTACCGCTGACGGATTGCACCATCCTCACTCGAACGTAAGATAGCGCATTACCCCGTGCAACCCCCGATCTCAGAGCCGGTTCACCGCTTCACCCCCCCAAATAATAATTGCTTTAATTGTAATATGTTTATAGAATGTGGCTGAAAGGCTGACAATAATGACCGATTCTCGCATACTTGTCGTGGAAGATGATGATGTGGTTGCAGACTACCTGAAGCTGTGCCTGTTGTTGATGGGGCATACGGTCGTAGGCATCTGCAGCTATGGTGATGAGGCAGTTGAAAAAGCTCTGGAGTTGCAACCCGATCTTATCCTGATGGATATCAAGCTCAGGGGAGACATGAGCGGCCTTGATGCAGCGGCAATCATCCGTTCAACCAATGACATTCCCGTAGTTTACCTGACCGCATACGGGGATGACGTCATCCTCCACTCTGCAAAAGTCACTGATCCGTTCGGTTATCTCCTGAAGCCGTTCAAGGAAAATGAGCTGAGAACCGTCATTGAGATCGCCATGACTCGGCATCGGATGGAGAAGGCCTTAAAAGAGCGCGAAGCGTCGTACCGTATTCTTGCCGAGAACCTCCCCGGGCTCGTGTGCAGGGTTTATCTCGATCGCACGACACCGATGCTGTTTTTCAACAATATGTTGGAAAAAATGACCGGCTTCAAAGAAGAAGAATTGACCCTTGGCACGTACTGCCTTATCGAATCACTGGTCCTGCCGGATGACAAACAGGCTGTCCATGCCGTTGTATCCAATGCTATTGCAGAAAACAAACCGTTTGAAGTGGAATATCGGATCAGACACAAGGACGGGACCATCAGGTACTTTCTCAAACGTGGGCGGGCAATCACACCGAAAGACGGGAAATCTTCCTTCATCGACTGTGTCATCCTCGATATAACCGAACGCAGAGCAGCCGAAGAAAATCTGGAACTGGCTTATCTGAAGCTGATGGAGCGTCAGAGTTTCATCGAATCCATTCTTACCAATATCCAGAGTGGAATCATCGTTACAGATCTTGATTTCCGCATCATGCTGATGAACCCTTCCGCCGAGAAGTTTCTAGGAGTATCCGCAGATGTTGTGACGGGCAATAGTTTGCATATGGTTTGTCCTACCTTTGCCGAAGCGCTGAGAGGGGATGAAAGCATCGACGAATGCTACTGTAATGTTTGTGCCAGAGAACACATTATCGGTTTCAAAATGTTTGACCTGAAAGGAAAGGACGGGGCAGTAAGCGGCCACATTATTTCTTTTGCCGACCTGACTGAAATAATGAAAATCAGAAAAGAGATGAAGGTAAAAGAACGTCTTGCCACTTTGGGAGAATTTGTGGCCCGGGTTGCTCACGAAATACGCAATCCTCTGTTCGGGATGACGGCGATATGCCAGATATTTTCCATGGAACTGCAATTGGGTGACGAGCATAAGAAATTAATGAATTCGATGATGAAAGAAGCACATCGGCTGAAACAGATCGTCGAAGAATTGCTGGACTGTTCCAGAGAACTGAAAATTGTCAGAAAAAAAACCGATTTAGTTGCGCTCTTCGATGACACCCTCTTTGAAAATGCGGTTTTCATGGAACAAAAGCATGTCACTATCGAGAGGGATATGCCTGCCGGGGAGCTTCATGCCGATGTGGACCAGGCAAAGCTCAAACAGGTGATCATAAATTTATTGAAGAATGCCGTTGAGGCGAGTGACAAACACGGGGTAATCAGGATTTCCATGGCAAAAGATGAAGAAAACGTGACATTCGCCATTAGCGATTCGGGGCGGGGGATACCGGCCGACATTTATGACAAGATATTCGATGTATTTTATACCACCAAGAGGCACGGAACCGGCCTTGGTCTTGCCATCAGCAAAAACATTGTCGTTGCCCACGGCGGGACATTGCTCGCCAGGAACAGGCAGGAAGGAGGGGCGACCTTTGTTTGCAGCCTGCCAGTATACACCTAGCAAAAAACCCTTGAAGGCGCTCGTGGTCGACGACGAGCAGTCGATACGGCTTGCGATGATCCATTTTTTGAGGAGGAGGGGCTACGAAGTCCAGGAAACCGCAACCGGCGAAGCTGCTCTCGCAGCTGCCAGGGTATTTCTGCCTGATATAGTTTTTCTTGACCGTCGTCTCCCCGACTGCGACGGGGAAGAACTTTTGCAGGTCCTCACCTCCCCGGAAGTCGGGGCACTGGTTGTCATGATGACCGCCCATGTCGAACTCGACAATGCGGTTACGGCCATGAAAAACGGTGCCGAATACTATTTCCCGAAACCGCTTGACCTTGACCATATTGCGGTGGTACTGGAAAAACTGGAAGAGAAAATCAAAATTTCCGCTGAAGTCGAATATTTCAGGCGAACGTTTGATCTGCGCAGCACTGATGACATGATTTTAGGTGATTCACCCCAGATCATAAAGGTGCAAAGACTGACATCACTCTTGGCTCGCAACCCGCGCACACCCGTTCTCATATTGGGAGAATCGGGCAGCGGCAAAGAGGTTGTTGCCAAGTCAATTCACATGCAGAGCGGTTGCAAAGGGCAAATGGTAGAAGTCAATTGCGCCTCACTTTCCGAATCCCTTCTCGAATCTGAACTCTTCGGGCACGAAAAGGGGGCGTTCACCGATGCCAGGGAGATGAAAAGGGGGCTCTTTGAAATTGCCGACAGCGGAACGATTTTTTTCGACGAATTGGCTGAAATGCCACTCCCGATTCAGGCAAAACTGTTAAAAGTGCTCGATTCGAAGAAATTCAGAAGGGTCGGGGGGGTTGCCGACCTGCAAACAAATGCCAGGTTCATGGCAGCAACCAACAGAGATATTGTTGACATGGTCAAGAAAGGCCTTTTTCGCGAAGACCTGTTTTATCGGATAAATGTGCTCCCCATCCATGTCCCCCCCCTGAGAGACAGGGGGAGGGACGTTACGATTCTGGCCAGTTATTTTGCAAAGCACATTGGCGATGGAATGGGAAAAGGTCAAGCGATGATCTCGCCCGAAGCAATGGCTTATCTCCAGGCCTATAGCTGGCGCGGAAATGTCAGGGAACTGAAGAACGTTATAGAACGGGCTCTCATCCTCAGCATCAGCGGCGAGATCCTCCCAGAACACCTGCCGGCGGAAATCAGACGCATTGCCGCAGGTCCGGCCGGATTTTCCCGCTTCGCGGAACTTCGCACGTTGAACAAGATGAAGGAAGAATATGTCGACCATGTTCTCAAGATGACGGGAAACAATCATTCCCGAACCGCTTCGATCCTCGGTATAAGCCGCTCAACGCTTTTGGCCGGCTTAAGAAAAAAAAATGCGGAGTGATCTGTTTCAACCCATGTCCGGAATTCGCACACCTCACTTCCCCCTCGCATGCCTTTAGTTAATAATAACAACCCGTTAACACTCACCCCTCGCCAATAAATAACCACAAATATTATCATTAGACCAATACAATAATATGCCGCCGTACAATATTCGCACACCTGGGTTTATGCTGCTACTGTGCCGCCCATCCATAACTATCCAATAATATTACTTAACACAATTAAACTCACGCGATATTTATTGCATGGCATAAATTATGCTTTTAGAATTAAATCGGGAAGATTAATATATTCACAATCCGGGGGACAAGATGAATTGTAGCGGTATTAAGAAAATCCTTATCGTGGATGATGAGCAGTCCATACTCTTGAGTCTTTCACATGCGCTAAAAACCCCGGGAGTAGAGGTAATTACGTGTGACGAAATAGAGCATGCCGAGGAGGCATTGGGAAACACCGAGTTTGACTTGGTGATTGCCGATATTCGCATGTCTGGCGTAAATGGCATCGAAGGGCTCGAGCTTCTGAGTTACATAAAGCAGCGGTACGCTACCGAGGTGATCATCATGACCGGATACGGCAATGAGAGGATCGAGGCTGAAGCATATCGAAACGGTGCCCTGCATTACTTCATGAAACCGGTGGATATCGGGGCATTGATGGGTATTGTTGGTACATTGGGTATTCCGGTGAAATCTGCTTAAATTCGTCCGATTTAAAATTTAAAATTTATAATTCAAGTGAGGGGTATATGTTAAAAAAGATTCTCGTGGTCGATGACTCGTCCCTGATCCACCAGATGTATCGCCTTGTCATGTCCCGCTACAAATGTGAGATTGTTGATGCGATGAACGGCCAGGAAGCATTGGACATTCTTGCCCTGCAAAACGACGTACAACTCATTCTGCTCGATATCAATATGCCGGTCATGAACGGTGTCCAGTTCCTGGAGAAGGCGTCCCAGTCAGGGTTACCCAGTAAAGTACCGGTAATTGTCATCAGTACCGAGGGTAAGGAACAGGACACCATTCACGGGCTGAAACTCGGGGCGCGGGGATACTTGAAAAAACCGTTCAATCCTGCGGATCTTTACAGTCTTATCGAAAAGATTCTGCCCCATGCAACTATGGCTTAACATGATCCAGGCGGAAGTGTCACCATCCGGTCATACAACTATTTTTGCGGCAAAGCGGGGAACATGTTGAGTACAACCATAGACATTACGATGCTGCTGGACGAGTATTTGGAAACCGCCGCCGGCCATCTGGATGCGGTAGAGAGCGCATTGATAGGTCTGGAAAAACACGTTGACGAAGGAAACCCTGACGAGGAGATCTTGACTCTTCTTTTGGGTGATCTGCACACCCTGAAGGGAAACTCGGGGATGATGGGTTTCGCACCATTGCAGCAGTTCATTCATAAGATGGAAAGTGCCATAAAGAACGTCACTGACAACCAGGTTCCAATCACGTCGACTTTTTTTGAAGCCTTCTACATATCAGTAAATACCCTGCGCGATGCCCTCGGGAAACTGGCGGACAACCCGGCAGAGCAATTTGATTTCAGCGATGAGATGATGCTCCTGGAATGCCTTGCCGTGGAAGTTTCCGACACCTCGAATATTTACATACCCACCGGGAAAAATGAAGAAATTACGTATATCAACCGGAAATCCGGTACGCTGAAAATCAATTTCGAGAAACTGGATGAACTTATGAACCTGGTGGGTGAACTTGTCATTCACAAAACCGCTCTTCACTCGCTGGAAGCGAGGCTTAATGAAACGGTCAAGGACAGGAAGTTAATTGAAGCATTCAACGAATCGGGGCAAATGATCGGCAAGATCACCAACGACCTCCGTGAGGCCATCATGAAAGCGAGGATGCTTCCGATCAAGACCGTCTTCAACCGTTTCAACCGACTGGTAAGAGACCTGATGCGGCAGCACGGCAAGGAAATAGAACTGAATTTTTCCGGAGAAGAAACCGAACTTGATAAGACCGTAATCGATGCAATCGGTGAGCCACTGCTCCATCTTATCAGAAACGCAGTCGATCACGGCATTGAAGGACCTGTCGAAAGAAGGAGTTCCGGCAAACCTGCGGTTGGTACTATCAAGCTAACAGCGGGACATCAGAGCAACCAGATCATCATACGCGTAGAAGACGACGGCTGCGGTATTTCGGCTGATAAGCTAAAGGAATCGGCTGTGGCCAAAGGATTGCTGGATAGCCGAGAGGCCCGATCCCTCACCGACCAGGAAGCGTTCCAATTGATATTTCTGCCCGGCTTCTCTACGTGCCGTGAAGTAACCGAGACTTCCGGTCGTGGCATAGGGCTTGACGTTGTCAAAAAAACCGTGAGCTCCTTTAATGGCACTATAGACATAGAGAGCACCCTCGGTGCGGGAACGTGCTTCACCTTAAAACTACCGCTCACCTTGGCCATAATCACCGCACTCATGGTGGAAGTGTCGGGTGAAACCTTTGCCATTCCTCTTTCCGGAGTTCTGGAAAGCATCAGGATAGACTGCGGCGAGATTCACGACCTGTCGTCAGGAGAGCTCATAAAACTCAGGGATAGGCTCCTCCCTCTCGTCAGGTTGGACCGCTATTTCGGCATGGGGAAAAGTGCCGAGCGGGAGACGGAATTTATCGTCGTTGTCGGTAACGGTGAGAAGCGGGGGGGAATTGTGGTGGATCGGTTGATTGGCCAGCAAGAAATTGTCATCAAGGGGATGGACGACTATCTTGGAACATTGTCGGGGATTTCGGGCGCAACAGTGCTTGGGGATGGCAAAGTGTCCCTGATTCTTGACATAGCATCGCTAATCGAAAAAGGCGCTTGCGAGCGAAAATCCCTCGTCTGATGAGACGCTTGACTATTTAGAATTTTCTTTGCGGCCTTAGCGCCTGCGTGACTAAATGCCCGTTTTTGAAATAGAACGATCAGGGAAAACGAAAGGAGAATACAGTGAACGGTCATAGCGGAATACAACTTCCCGAATCAGGGATGGCAGAGGATATACTGTCACGGTTTATGGACAATGCGCAGCTGGAAGCGGACAGCGTGAAGGAGAATTCGGTACATAGCACCGGGGAAATTATCCATCATCTTGTCACGTTCAACCTTGGGAAAGAAGAATACGGCGTGGATATAGGGAGCGTTCAGGAAATCATCAGGGCAACGGACATTACCCCTGTCCCCGGGACCCCCGTACACGTGAGGGGGGTGATCAACCTGCGCGGCAAAATTATCCCCGTGGTGGATCTGAGGAAGCGCTTCATGCTTGCTGACGCGAAGGAGGGAGATGCCCAGCGTATCGTTGTCGTTGAGTTGGGTGAAAAACGGATCGGTATGCTCGTGGACAGCGTATCCCAGGTAATCAAGGTGCCGTCGGATATTGTTGAGGAAATTCCCGAAGAGGCAACAACCATGGAAGAACATTACATCAAGGGGGTCGGCAAGATGGATAGCAGGCTCATAATCATCCTCGACCTGAATCGGTCCCTGTTGCTGGCCTGATGAGCAAAACGAACACTTCGGAAAACATTTGCAAAGACACGGCAATCCAAAGGAAATGAAGCAAATCGAAACGCGCGATTCCGGCAGCCGGGTGTGGGCGGATCAGCGTAATAACCTTGAAAAGGAGAGGGTAATGATGAAAAAAGTAATGGGTTTTATGGCAGTTGTCTGTATCGCATTAGGGATTACCGGCACCTCGTTCGGGGCCGACAGGGCTACGGCCAAGGAGGCTGAGGCCATGGTAAAAAAGGCTGTTGCCGCCATCAAAGCCAACGGCAAGGAGAAGGCTTTCACCGAATTCAATAACCACAAAGGTAAGTTCACCAACAAGGACCTGTACATCACCGTGTACGACCTGAACGGCAAATGCCTCGCCCATGGCCAGAACGCAAAGATGATCGGCAAGGACCTGATCGAACTGAAGGACGCTGACGGCAAATACTTCATCAAGGAGAGGATGGAAATCGCCAAGACAAAGGGTAAGGGGTGGCAGGACTACAAACACACCGACCCGCTTACGAAAACCATCGAGCACAAATCGACTTACTTCGAGAAGTACGAGGATGTGGTTGTTGCCGGCGGTATCTACAAGCAGTGATTCACTGACAGTGCTTCATGAGGAGGGGGGATACCCCTCCAGTCACAAACGAAAAGGGAGAGGCCCTGATGAAAAGAATGCTCATGGATCTTAACATGTCTAAAAAACTGATGGTGGCTCCCGCCATCGTCATGATGCTGCTCATTGTTTTCGGTTTGATGACGTATATCGGGCTCCAGAGCCAGAATACCGTGATAAATGAGTACAACGCGAGGTTCAAGGGCTATCAGAAAAGTGCCGGAATTCTCCTTGACATCGAGGCTGTGCACTCCAATCTCTACCGGCTTCTTGCCTGGGCTACCGCCAAGTACGACCAGGCGAAGATCAATGAGCTCGGCAAGGAGCAGACGGACACCATTGACAAAAATATAAAGCTGGTCAACGAGAAGCTCGCCGCAAAGGGCTTGACTGAGAAGGAAAGGAAGCTGTATGAGGCCGTATCCGGCGGACTGAGGGCATACCGCAAAGCCGCTGGTGACGTCACTGATCTCGCCGGTTCGGACATAAATATGGCAACCATGTTCATGGGGACTGCCGATGACAAGTTCGATGCCATTCGCAAACAGATGAGCGACGTGGCCCAGCTTGAGGAAACAATGGGCAAGGCGATGGAAGATTCCGCCACGAAAAAGCTTGCCCTGATCGTAACGGTTCTCATTGCCACGTTTCTTGTCGCGCTTCTCATGGCGGTAATCAGCAGTCTTGCCATGGCCAAAGTCATTACCACTCCCCTCGGGCTGGCACTTGCGACCGCACGCCGCGTTTCAGAAGGGGACCTGACCATATCTATGGAAGAGGGGAGCAAAGACGAAATCGGGCAGATCATCAATGCCATGGGGGGGATGGTGGAAAGCCTGCGCTCCATGGTTGCCAAGATCAAGGACACATCAGAACAGGTAGCCTCTGTCGCCGGCCAGATATCCGCCAATTCGGCCCAGTTAACCAAGTCTGTACACTCCCAGGCATCTGCATCCGATGAGACCTCCAGCACCATGGTGCAGATGGCGGCTTCCATCCAGTCGGTGGCAAACAATGCCGATGCGCTCGCTGCCAATACCGAAGAGGTTTCCTCCTCGATCCAGGAACTCGGGGTTTCCAGCGAACAGGTAGCGAAGAGCGCGGAGGTCATGGCCTCCTCGGTTTCCGAAACCTCGGCCACGATCGAGCAGATGACTGTCTCGATCGAGAAGGTTGCCCAGAATTCTGAAGACCTGGCATCGTCGGTGACCGAGACTTCCTCCACGATCGAACAGATGACGGTCTCGATCGAGCAGGTAGCGGGGAATTCCCAGGAACTGCAGAAGGTGGTGGCCGAGACTTCCGCCACCATCGAACAGATGGCTGCCTCCATCAAACAGACCGCCGACAACGTCACTGAGGCCGATGCCGTGGCAAAGACCGCAGCAAAGGAAGGGCTGGCGGGCCAGCAGGCGGTTCAGGATGCCCTGGCGGCCATGCAACGGGTGGCGGAGGTGAGCGGGAAAACCGCCTCCTCCATTATTAACCTGGGTAAACGTTCCGAAGAGATCGGCAATATCGTCAAGGTGATCAACGAGATCGCCGACCAGACAAACCTCCTTGCCCTGAATGCCGCCATCGAGGCGGCCCGTGCCGGCGACGCAGGGCGGGGTTTTGCCGTGGTGGCAGACGAGGTAAGGAAACTTGCCGAGCGAAGCGTCAACGCCACCAAGGAGATCGGCCAGGTCATCAAACAGGTCCAGGCCGATACCGGCGATTCCGTCAGATACGGCGAGCTCGCCTCCCGCGAGGCCCAATCATCCATGGAGCTCTCCGCAATTGCCGGCAATGCACTGGCCAACATCATTAAAACCATCGAGCAGACCAGCGAACTTATGGGGACGATAAACCAGATGACTGTTGAGCAGGCAAGTGCCTCCCGGCAAGTAACACAAGCGGTGGAAAAGATGAGCGCGTCGACCGCCATAGTCGCGAACGCGGCCCGCGAGCAGGCGTTGGGAGGGAGACAGATCCGGATTGCAATAGAAAAAATGAACGAAATCACCCGTGAGGTAACCGGGGCGACAAGAGAACAGGCTCAAGGGAGCAAACAAATCCGGATAGCCGTAGAAAACATGAACAACGTTACCCAGCAGGTCAACGTCGCCACCCGTGAGCAGGCGCTGTCGGCGCGGCAAATCGCGGCTTCGGTAAATTCCATGAGCGGCATGACTCAAGCGGTTGCCAATGCCACTGCCGAGCAGAAGAGGGGTGGCGAGATGGTAGTGGTTGCCATGGAGAATATCAGCACTATCAGTCGGGAAAATTTCGTTTCCGTGGAGGAGCTTTTCCGGTCTGCCGAGGGGCTCTCCCGGCAAGCTCTTGAACTCGCCGGACTGGTGGCTCAGTTCCGGGTGGACTAACCACCACGAAGAATATGGTGGGGAAAAAGAATTCGGAGGGATCATGAAACAAGCACTTGAAGGTTTACGTGTCATCGATCTTACTGAAGCACTTGCGGGTCCCTACTGCACCATGATTCTGGGAGATCTCGGCGCGGACGTCATCAAGGTTGAACGCCCCGGCGTCGGCGATGAAAGTCGCAAATGGGGGCCGCCGTTCATCGGCACGGAGAGCGCGTACTTCCTCTCTGTTAACCGTAATAAACGGAGCGTCGAGATCGATATCAAATCGAGTGAAGGCGGTGCGGCAATGCGCCGCCTTCTTGAGAAGGCCGATGTATTCGTTTGTAATGTGCGAAAGCTCGAATCGTTGCGAAAAGCGGGACTCGATCCGGAAACCGTTTGCGCATGCAACCCCCGGCTGATCTACTGTTCGATCACGTTCTATGGGCAAACCGGCCCGTATGCGGGCCGCGGTGGCTATGACATCGTGGCGCAGGGGGAAGCGGGCTTGATGGCCGCGACGGGGGAAGTCGATGGTGAACCGATGCGGTGGCCGGTGGCAATAGCTGATATGACAAGCGGCGTATGGTCGGCGATGGCGATTCTCACTGCCTTGTATGCGCGCGAAAAAACAGGAAAGGGGCAGTGCATCGATCAGACGCTGCTGGAAGGGCAATTGAGCTGGGCGTCGGTCATGGCGGGCCAGTATTTTGCGTCGGAACAACGCCCGCCGCGCCTGGGCAATCGACACGCCAACATCGTGCCGTATCAGGTTTTCAAGGCGCATGACAAACACATGATCATTGCCGTAGTGACGCAGGCGCACTGGCAGCGCTTCTGCGACGTACTGGAGTTGGGTGATGCGATACGGTACGATCCACGCTTCGCCACCAACGCCGACCGACTTAAATACCATCATGACTTGATCAACATACTTGAATCTATCTTCACCCGGCAAAAGGCGGAGTATTGGCTGGAAAAGATTCGCTCGGTGGACATTCCCTGTGGGCCCATCAATACGCTTGATGAAACCCTGAACGACCCCCATGTACAGCACCGGGGCATGGTTATTGAGCTTGAGCATCCGATGGGCGCGATAAAAATGCTGGGAAGTCCTCTGCGCCTGTCTGAAACGCCGGCGACCTATCGGCGCCGGCCGCCGCTTCTGGGCGAGCATACAGAAGAAGTTCTCATGGAACATGCCGAAGACTTTCTCAGGGAAAACCTGATCATCACGGAAATTCAATCCGCTGTGAACCCGGTGTTGAGCGCCGTATGAAGCCGAATTTCCTCTCTTGAAGGAGAGGCAGAAAGTTAGCGCGAATCAGACAGTTGAAAAACCGGTCGTTTTGCGTGTATCATGGTTTCTTGAAACAATCGAAGATCGGAGATGGCAATGACTTATACGCTGCTCTACCTTGTTGTCGGCGCCTTTGCGGGCGTGATGGCGGGATTGCTCGGCGTCGGCGGCGGGATTGTGATAGTGCCGATGCTTACCTTCATATTTACCGCCCAGCACATGCCGGCCCCTTTCATCCTTCACCTGGCGCTTGGCACCTCTCTTGCCAGCATCATGTTCACCTCTATCTCCAGCCTGCGAGCCCATCATAACCGGGGAGCGGTCAACTGGCAGGTGTTCCGCAGCATTACCCCCGGTATTATCATTGGTACCCTGCTCGGCTCGTGGGTGGCCGCCCAACTTTCCACCCATTTTCTCAAGGGATTTTTTGTCGTATTCCTCTATTACATAGCTTTCCAGATGCTCATCAACGTCAAGCCAAAGCCGGCCCGCCAGCTCCCGGGCGCCGGCGGAATGTTCGGGGTGGGGGGCGTCGTCGGCGGCATCTCCAGTCTGGTCGGCATCGGCGGTGGCAGCATGTCGGTTCCCTTCCTCGTCTGGTGCAACGTCTCTCTTCACAACGCAATCGGCACCTCCGCGGCGATCGGTTTCCCCATCGCCCTGGCCGGCGCCGTCGGGTACATGGCCAACGGCCTTGCGGTCAAATCCCTCCCTCCCCAAACTCTTGGTTTCGTGTACCTGCCCGCCCTCCTGGGCATTGCTGTTGTCAGTATTCTTACCGCTCCGGTAGGAGCAAGACTGGCCCATAGCCTCCCCGTTCCGCAGCTCAAGAAGTTTTTTGCCTTGCTCCTCGCGGTGATGGGGACAAAAATGCTTATGGAGATCTTGTAAGGAATGGACGAAGCAATTCTCGACGTTATAGCGCGTTTTGTTCATGAGCGGAGCCGCCTCTGTTTCAGCGCGCAGAGAAGATCTATCCTCAAACAGCGTCTGGCAGGGCGTCTGACACAGCTCAAGGTGCCGAACCTTGCTGCGTACTGGGACCATCTGCGCAATTGCTCGCGGGAAGAGACAACACTTCTCGACATCCTGACCACCAATGAAACCTCTTTCTTCAGAAATCCAGGGCAGTTTCGTTTCCTGGCGGAGCGGATCATCCCAAAACTTGAAAAAGAACGGGGCGAAGCGATCATGCGTTCCTGGGGGCGGGGCGGGTCTTCCCCGGCCAGTTCCATAATGAAGATGCGCATACTCTGTGCCGGCTGTTCGACCGGTGAAGAACCCTATTCAGTAGCAATGGCGCTTGTTGAGGCACTCAGGTATCCGAGGGCATGGAATATCGATATTCTGGCGGGTGACTTGAGCGAAAGCTGTATCGGGACAGCGGCAGCCGGCTATTACGCGGCCGAACGGCTCAAAGGGCTGCCGGACGCCTACATCGACAGGTATATGGAAAGGCGCGGCAATGGCGCAGTCATTAAAGACGAAATAAAAAGACTCATCAGCTTTCACCGGCTCAACCTCGGCAACATTATGAGTATGCCCGGCACTGAAAGTTATCGCGAACCATTTGATATCATCTTCTGCCGCAACGTCATGATTTACTTTTCCGCCGAGGCCCAGCAACAATTGGTAGATACGCTTTTCCGTCTTCTTGTCCCTGGCGGCTACTTGTTCACCGGTGACGCCGAACCGCTCCACCTGTACGATCACGATTTCGAGGCAGTACGGGAAGCGGGGTGTCTCATCTACAAAAAAGCGGAGGCAATGAAAAATGCCGAAGCCGTATGACGGTTTTCTGATCAACAGGAATGACTTGGCAGGAATGAGCATCGAGGAACTTCTGCTCATGATCAGTGACGCGGATAAAGGCTTCAAACCCGAGAGCATGGATATGCTTACGAAGATGGGATTGGATACGGTCTATACTGCCCTGGAACGCTCCGTGCGTAACGGTGACAACGCCGATCTTCGAAATGGCGCCATGGAGGCGCTGGTTGCCTTCGGACCGCAGGCGGTTCCAAGGCTCCTCGAGTTACTCGGGGATGAAAACGAAGAGGTGAGAAATTTCAGCACGGTCATGCTTGGAAACATCGGTCATCGGGAAGCCGTCCGCCCCCTTATTCAGGCATTGAAAGACCCTGATGTCAACGTCAGACATGGTGCGGCCGAAGCCCTCGGTAAGATCGGCGACCATGGAGCCTTTGCGCCGCTCATAGAACTGCTGGGAGAAGATTTCTGGGTGCAGCACGCGGCAATTGTTGCTTTGGGGGAGATTCGGGATGAACGGGCGGTGCCATACCTGCTGGCGGCGCTGGATAACGAACTGTTAATGGAGCCGGTTAGTAATGCGCTGGAGAAGATCGGGAAACACACAGGATAACCCATGGACACGATTCGTTCTCCCATACAGCAAAAAATCAGGGTTCTTGTGGTTGACGATTCCGCATTCGTGCGCCGGGCTCTCATCAGAATGTTCAAGGAAAGTCCGCTTATCCAGGTCATCGACGTGGCTGCGGACGGAGAAATGGCCATCGCACTGATTAAGAAGCTGCGTCCCGATGTGGTCACCATGGACATCAGGATGCCGGTACTGGATGGCCTGAAAGCCCTTGAAAGAATCATGCGCGAGTGTCCCACTCCGGTGGTGATGCTGAGCTCGCTCACCGAGAAGGGGGGAGAGAACACTCTCAAAGCCTTGGAACTGGGTGCCGTCGATTTCATCGACAAGTCTTCTGCCGGCGGTCCCATGGACATCTCCGTCATTGCTGACGAGTTGGCCGCCAAGATTCATATCGCCGCCCAGATTGATGTGCATAAGCTGCTGTCGAGTCAGGACACACGGGAGCATGCCGGAATTTCTCCGCCAAAACCCATTCTGAACCGGGGGGACACCGAGGTTGTGCTGATCGGGACCTCCACCGGCGGTCCGCCTGCTCTTCAGGTTATACTGAGCGCTATCCCCGCTGGTTTTCCCTGCCCCATTCTCATTGTGCAGCACATGCCGCCAGGGTTCACGGCATCTCTCGCGGAAAGGCTCAACAGAACCAGTCCCCTTCATGTCAAGGAAGCGACGGACGGTGAGCTGATCGAAGCCGGCCGGGCGTATATCGCTCCGGCAGGCAAGCAAATGAAAATCAAACGGTCCGGCGGGGGCCTGCAGGTCTGGCTCGACATCTTTCCTGAAAATGCGCTCCACAGCCCATCGGTGGACGTCCTGTTCGAATCGGCAGCGCTTGAGTGCCGGGGAAGATGCCTTGCTTTGGTTCTCACCGGCATGGGGAGGGACGGCTCAAACGGGGCGCAGGTTTTGAAGAGAGCCGGCGCCAGGATCGTAGCCGAATCGGAAGAAACTGCGAGGGTGTTCGGGATGCCCAAGGCGGTAATCGAGTCGGTACAGGTGGACTCAATCGTTCCTCTCTCCGACGTCGCTCAAACAATTGTAAAAATGATTTAACGCAGAATCTGCCGCTTTGGGGTCTGCAAAGGCTGGATTACTTGGCGCGATAGGTGATACGCCCCCTCGTGAGGTCATAGGGGGAAAGTTCAACCGTTACCTTGTCGCCGGGCAATATCTTGATGAAGTACTTTCTCATTTTGCCCGAGATGTGGGCCAGCACGATATGATCGTTGTCGAGCTTTACCCTGAACATGGCATTGGGAAGAGGCTCCACAACCGTCCCTTCCACTTCGATTGCTTCTTCTTTGCTCATTCATCACTCCTTACAGCGTATCTGACCTCTCAAGGCCTTCCAAACTCTATTACTCTACAGGCATTTCGCCGAAAATGCAAGAGAATTACCGCGGCACCGATTCGGCCTCAGCCGATTGCATAAGTCGAGCCTTTTGATATCATAGTGGTTGACGACTTCTGTCCAGGGGGCATCCCGTGAACATCCAGAACTTCATCGGAGGAGAGTGGGTTGATAGCGCGGAAGGGAAACGCTTCGGGAGCCTGAACCCGGCCGACATCCGCCGGACCGTGGCAACGGCGCCCCTGTCGTCTACGGGGGACGTTGATCGGGCTGTGGCCGCTGCCCGCGCCGCCTTTCCGATCTGGCGCCGTCTTCCGACTCCGCAGCGGGGCGAGATACTGTTCCGGGCCGCAGAACTGATCTCCCGTGAAAAGGAACGGCTGGGAAAACTGGTGACCAGCGAGATGGGGAAGGTCCTTGCCGAAGGGCTCGGCGACGTGCAGGAGGCGATCGACATCGCCTTTTATATGGCTGGAGAGGGGAGGCGCCTGCAGGGGGAAACGGTCCCCTCCGAACTTCCCGACAAGGACTGCAAGTCGTTCCGTGAACCCCTCGGGGTGGTGGCCCAGATAACCCCGTGGAACTTTCCGGTGGCAATCCCGGCATGGAAGCTCTTTCCCGCCCTCATCTGCGGCAACACCGTGATTCTCAAACCTTCGTCCGACACGCCGGCATGTGCCGCAGCTCTCGTGGAGATTCTGGAAAAGGCAGGCATTCCCCCCGGCGTGGTCAACCTCGTCCATGGGAGCGGAGAGATGATGGGAGAGTACCTCGCCATCCATTCGGGTGTGGACGCGGTCTCCTTTACCGGATCGAGCACCGTCGGAGAGAAGCTGGAGGGAATGCTGGGAAAAATCCACCGCCCCCTGGCGACGGAAATGGGAGGTAAGAACGCCATCATCATCATGGATGACGCAAACCTCACGTTGGCCCTGGAGGGGGTACTCTGGGGAGGATTCGGGACGTCCGGTCAGCGCTGTACCGCTGCCAGCCGCCTCGTTGTCCACGATAAGGTCTATGACGAGTTTATCGGGATGCTGAGCGAAGCGGCCGCACGGCTCAGGCTGGGGGACGGCTTGAAGAGCGACACCGACGTGGGACCGATCATCAATGAACGGCAACACAGGAAGGTGCTGGACTACATCAGGACAGGGATGAATGAAGGTGCCCGGCTGGTGACCGGCGGCAAGCCTGTGACTGCGGGGGCATGCGCCCACGGCTATTTCATCGAGCCGACCGTATTCGCCGATGTGACACCAACCATGCGCATTGCCCGGGAAGAGATATTCGGCCCGGTGGTGAGTGCCATCAAATGCGCCGATCTCGACGAGGCAATCCGCATCGTCAACGGTGTCGGCTACGGGCTTTCGTCCGCCATCTACAGCCGCGACGTCAACAAGACCGCGCGTGCCGAACACGACCTGGAGACCGGCATCGTGTACGTAAACGCCTCCACCATCGGCGCCGAGATTCAGCTACCCTTCGGCGGCTGGAAGCACTCCGGCTCAGGTCATCCGGAAGCCGGCGGAAGGGGAGGGGCGATCGATTTTTACAGCAGGGTAAAGGTCGTCTACCGGGATTTCAGCGGCAAACTTCAAAAGGCGCAGATCGACAAGTAAAATCTATGCCATCAGATGGGAATTCTATGAAAAACCATGCAACCCTCATGGAGCGGGCGGCGGAGGTGATCACCCCGGCGCTCCATCTCTACTACCCCGTTGCCATTGCCAAGGGGAGCGGCGTTTACGTGGAAACCGCCAACGGCGAGAGATACCTGGACTTTTCCTCGGGGCTTGCGGTGCTGAACCTGGGGCACTCCCACCCGCGGGTTGTGGAGGCGGCCGTTGGGCAGCTGCACAACCTGACCCATACCGGCGGTGTCTACTACAACGAAACAGTGGTAAACACCGCAGAACGCCTCGTTGCCGTGACCCCTGACGGACTCGACATGCTTTTCTTCAGCAATTCGGGAGCAGAGGCGGTGGAAGGAGCCCTGAAGCTCGCCCGCTACGTAAGCGGCAGACAGGGGATCATCTCCTTTACCGGCGGCTTTCACGGCAGGACCCTCGGCGCCCTCTCGGTGACCACAAGCTCTTCACGCTACCGGAAGAGATACCATCCGCTCCTCCCCTCCGTGTATCATGCCCCCTACCCCTACTGTTACCGTTGTCCCTTCGAAAAGGCGCCCGAACGGTGCGATGTGGATTGCTTGCGCTACATCGAAAACACCTTGGAGAAGATGATCACCCCCGACGAGGTTGCAGCCGCCATCATCGAGCCGGTGCTGGGCGAGGGGGGGTATGTGCCCGCCCCGGAAAGATTTCTCTCCGGGCTGCGCAGGCTGTGCGACCTGCATGGGATACTCCTGATCTTCGATGAGGTGCAATCGGGGATCGGACGGACGGGCCGATGGTTCGCCGCCGATCATTACGGCATTACCCCCGACATCATGACCATCGCCAAGGGGATCGCCTCGGGGTTTCCCCTTTCCGCAGTGGTTTCCCGCGCGGATTTGATGCGCCGCTGGGGTCCCGGTGCTCACGGCACCACCTTCGGGGGGAATCCGGTTTCCTGTGCCGCGGCAATAGCCACCATTGACGTCATCGAGCAGGAGGGACTGCTGGCGAAGGCTGCCACAGGCGGCGAAATAGTACTCGGAAAGCTCAGGGCGCTGGCCGGGAAATACCCGGTGCTCGGCGACGTGCGGGGTTTCGGCCACATGATCGGGATAGAGTTCGTTGATGAGCGCGGCAAGCCGAACGGTGCGGCCTGCAACAAGGTGCTGGAATTCTGTCTCCAGCAAGGGCTGATCCTTATCAACTGCGGTCCCGAGAGGAATATCATCCGCTTCATCCCCCCCCTGACCGCGTCGAGCGACGAAATATCGCGTGCTGTGGCAATCCTGGAGCAGGCGCTGAGTGCCCTGGGATGAAACGGGTAAGGACTGTCATCATGGGGGCAGCGGGGCGGGACTTTCATAACTTCAACGTCTGCTTCCGCGATAACCCCGCATTCCGCGTGGTTGCCTTTACCGCTGCCCAGATCCCCTACATCGCCAACCGCCGCTACCCTCCCGTGCTGGCGGGAAGGCTTTACCCCCGCGGCATCCCCATTTACCCTGAAGCGAAACTTGAAGAACTGATACAAAAACACCGTATTCAGCAGGTTGTTTTTTCCTACAGCGATATTTCCTACCACGACCTGATGCACAAAGCCTCTCTGGTCCTTTCCCTCGGCGCCGACTTTCGGCTGATCAGCCCCGATGTCACCATGATCAAGAGTTCTCGGCCGGTCATTTCGGTGTCGGCGGTGCGCACCGGCTGCGGCAAGAGCGAAATCACCCGCTATCTGTGCGGCATTCTCTTCGAACAAGGGATAAAACCTGTCGTCATCCGCCACCCCATGCCCTATGGCAATCTTGCCGACCAGGTGGTGGAGCGGTTTGAGCACATGGAGGACCTCTCCCTCTACCGCTGCACCATCGAAGAGCGTGAGGAATTCGAGCCGTTGTTGCAGAGCAATGCGGTTGTCTATGCCGGGGTCGATTACGAAAAGATCCTCCGTATGGCGGAGAAGGAGGGGGAGGTCATCATCTGGGACGGCGGCAACAACGATGTGCCGTTCCTCCGGTCCGACCTGGAGATAACGGTCGCGGACCCGCTGCGCGCCGGTGACGAAGTCGCTTACTTTCCCGGCGAAGTGAACCTGCGGAGGGCCAAGGTTGTTATCATAAACAAGAGCAATACAGCTCCAGAGGACAAAATCAGTCAACTGGAACACACCGTTGCCAGAATAAACCCTCATGCTGAGGTGATAAGGACCGCGTCGGCGATATCGGTGCACGATCCCGCATCAGTCACCGGGAAGAGCGTGTTGGTCATCGAGGACGGACCGACGATGACCCACGGCACCATGTCAGGCGGCGCCGGCCTTGTCGCCGCCCGGTTGTACGGGGCAGCCAGGATTGTTGACCCCCGTCCCCACGCGGTCGGCTCACTGGCTGAGATATTCAAGGTCTACCCCCATATCGGCCCGGTGCTCCCTGCCTTGGGCTACAGGCCGGAGCAGGTAGAGGAGCTGCGCCGTACCATTGAGGCGACGCCGTCCGATCTGGTGCTGTCAGCCACGCCTATCGACCTGAACCGACTGATGCCTCTCTCGCGCCCCGTCATCCTGGTCCGTTATGATATCGCCGAAGATACGGATGCCCCCTTGAAAAGACTCATAGTGCGCTTTCTCGCAACGAGCCGCCTGTAAAATTATTTTGCAGAAAAACCTTTACAATAAACCGGCCGGCATATTATTTTCTAACGTGATCATTCGATTCCACGGACCAACGATAGTAAGGGGAGAGTACCTTTACATGGCCACCCTTGTCAGAGAAGACCCCCTGCCCAACGGGCTAACTGTTTTCTTTTACGACCGAACCCGCCGCTACTTCGGGGACTTTTACCTCGTGAAACTGGAAATTGTCTGCAATGTCCCCATCGTTCGGGAATATTTCGCGGGAGAGGATGAATTCCGCGAGGCGCGGGCGCTCCTGGGGGAAAAGGTTGTGTATTGCCGCAACGTCGAACAGATGGGGGTACCGTCCACTGAAATCGAGCGGGTGCGGGACAGGCTCGCGGCGGACTTCGAAAAGCATTCGATCCCGTATTTTGCGGCCCCTGCGTTCCCACAAAAACTGGTCGCCGCGGAACTGAAAAAAATGAAGAAAAAAACGCTCCGCTTGCCGCTGCCCGGATCGTGATCATGGGCGAGCAAACAGTTACCATAGAAAAAATGGCCTTCGGCGGTTCCGGCCTGGGTCACGTGGCGGGGAAGGTCTGCTTCGTCCCCTTTACCGCGCCCGGGGACACGGCGAGAATCAGGGTCAGCACCGAGAAACGCTCCTACCTGGAAGGGGAAATTGTCGAACTGCTCGGCCAGTCACCGCTCAGAGTGACGCCCCCCTGTCCCGTTTTCGGCATCTGCGGTGGATGCAACTGGCAGCACCTTCCGTACGCCACCCAGTTGGCGGCAAAGCAGGAAATTTTCGCCGACCTCCTCTGGCGCTCGGCACGGGTGGAACGCGAGCGGATCATGCCGATTGCTCCCGCTCCGGAACCGTACGGCTATCGGTCGCGGGTGCAGTTCAAGCTTCGAAACGTCGGCGGACAGCTCCACATGGGCTTTTACCGGGGAGGCTCCCATTTTGTGGTGGATGTTCCACAGCAGTGTGCCATTGCCCAGCCGGCCATCAACCGGCTGTTCCATGAATTGCGCGGTTTCATGGCTCAGTTCCCCGAGCCGGACAAGGTGCCGCAGATCGACGTGACGCTCGGCGACGATGATACAGCCGTCCTGGTCTTCCATTACCTGGGAAACCGGCACGATGATATAGCCGGGCATCTGGGAAAATTGCCCATGGGGCCGTCGACGGGGATCTACCTCCAGAGGGGGCGCAAGTCCACCCTGGAGAACATTGCCGGACCCGAAACCCTATCCTACCGTATCCCGGAGTATTTCCCCGCAGAGATCCCCGAAACGGTCCTCACCTTCGCCGCGGGAGGGTTTTCACAGGTGAATTACCGGCAGAACCTGTCCCTCATCGCCACGGTCTGTGCCTGGGCAGAGCTAACCGGATCGGAAAAAATACTCGATCTCTACTGCGGCAATGGTAACTTCTCCATCCCCCTTGCTCAGCGAGCCGCAGCAGTCGTGGGCATAGAGGAGTATCCACCCTCCATTATCGATGCACAGCGCAATTGCGTCATCAACGGCGTCAACAATGCCATTTTCCGCTGTTCCGATGCTGTCGCCGCTGTGGCGGGGTTTGTCGAGGCCGGGGAGCGGTTCGACCTTGTCATCCTCGATCCGCCCAGAACAGGAGCGGCAGAGCTGATCCGGCACATACCGTCGCTGCATCCCGGCAAGATCATCTACGTCTCCTGCGACCCGGCCACACTGGCCCGGGATATCGGCATGTTGGGGAAGCTGGGGTACGATGTCGTCAAATCCATGCCGGTCGACATGTTTCCCCAAACGTACCACATCGAAAGCGTAACCTTGCTTGAGCCGGCGCACTTCGAACCGCCGGCTGAAACCTAAACCGTGGAGGACCCATGTTTTTCAAGAAGCTGTTCGGCAAAGACTGGCGGCATTACCTGGAAAAAGGGAAAAAGTACTTAGATGAAGAGCATTATGCCGATGCCCGGCACGCCTTTGAGGAGGCTTTGCAGAAAATAGGCGGAGAAGGGGAGGGCAACAGCGCCGTCGCGAAGGAAATCAAGGGATACCTCCATGAAGCGGGCAACCGGCTCGGTTTGTTGAATATCGCGGAAGCGGAGCATGCTGCGGGGCGGGGCGATTTTGCCAAGACAGAGGAGCATCTGCGATTGGCTCTGGAACTAGCCGAAGATCAGGCCATCCGGGAAAAGGCCGAAGAGCTCATGGGCTCGCTGACCCCGGCGGCCGTTCCGGCCCAGATCCGGCACACGCACCACAGCTGCTCCGGATGCGGGACAGAGGCGGAAGCAGCTGGTGAGCATGAAACATTTACCGCCGATCACCTGTCGGCGCACGAGCGGTTCGAACTGCTCATACACCCCCTTCCCGGGGATCTCCCGCAACGGTATGCCGCCATGGGGGAAGAATTCTCCCGGGGGTACCTGCTGGTTCATGACGGGAATGAGCGCGAGGGAGAAAAGATTTTCCGGGATTTGCTGGCGGACGGGGAGAGTGATATTCTTCTCTACGAAATGGCGTTGATCAACTTCAGGGACGGCCACGTTGACATTAGTGAAGAACAGTTGCGCCGGGCAATAGCGATCAATGACGCAAATCCTCTCTGTTACCTGACTCTCGTGCAGTTGCTGGCAGACTCCGGACGACTGACGGAATGCATACCGCTGCTGAATTACATGATTGACCACCAACTCCTGATCGAGCAGGCAGTGGTTTTTCTCGGCGACGTTTACCTGAACCTGAAAAACGAGCCGCAAGCAATGGAATGCTATTCAAAGGGGCTTGCATATCCGTCAGCGGCAAAGGCAGCGGCAGAGCGACTTGTCACACTGTTGCAAAAACAGGAGAGATTGGAAGAGGCGGCTTTTCTGGCAAAACGCTATTTAAAGGGATGTTGCTGATTTTTATGCTATAATTGCGCTAAAGCCCCATGAACGGAGGTGTGCCGTCATGAACAAATCCGAACTTGTCGAAGCGCTGGCGGCAACTCACGGTCTTACCTTCAAAAAGGCGGAAGAGGTTGTCAATGGCGTCTTCGAGTGCATGACCGATGCCCTGTTGTCCGACGAACGCATAGAGATTCGGGGCTTCGGCAGCTTCACGGTCAACAACTACAAGTCTTACACGGGCCGGAATCCGAAAACAGGCGAAGCCATTGCCGTGAAGCCGAAAAAACTTCCTTTTTTCAAGGTCGGCAAGGATCTCAGGGAGAGAGTAATGCGGTAACCTCCCAGCCGCTTCGTGCGGTTAATGCGTACGCGCCGATTTTCTCAACAAGAAACAATGGATGTGGAGCATAGATTTCATGCCTCTGATATTTCTTTGGGAAGTGCTCGGAGGGCTTGGGCTTTTTATTCTCGGCATGAAGTCGATGTCGGAAGGGCTGCAAAAGCTTGCAGGAGAGCGGCTCCGGCGCTCGCTGGAAAAAATTGCCGGCAATCGCCTGACCGCTGCCCTCATGGGAAGCTGTATCGCTTCCTTGCTCCAATCCAGCAGTGCCGCCTCCATTCTCGTCATCGGTTTTGTCAATGCCGGCCTCATCTCCATTTACCAGGCTTTGGGGATTCTCCTCGGCACCGGCCTCGGGGCAACCATCGCCATCCAATTCATCGCCTTCAAGGTGTCGTTGTTTGCACTCCCTGCCATCTTTCTCGGCGTCCTTTTAACCTTTTTCAGTAAAAAAAGAAGACTGGTCTACCTGGGCAACCTTCTCCTCGGGGCTGGACTCGTTTATCTCGGCCTGCAAATCATGGAAGCCGGCTTTTCGCCCATAAGCCAAAACGATATTCTTATGGGGCTGCAAAACCGATATCTCTCGTGGCGTGTTTCGGCGGCACTTATCGGGGCAATCCTGACCTTTCTCATCCAATCCGGCAGTGCCGCAACGGGGCTTGTCATCGCCATGACCGGCAGCGGACTCATGGGGTATGAGACAGGCGCTGCCATGGTTGTGGGAGAGGTGCTCGGCACCTCCCTCGTCGCCCTCGTTGCAACAATTAACGGCGCTTTGGCGGCAAAACGGACCGCCTTTCTCTATTTCCTCATGAACGCCTTTGCCGTGGCCAGCGTTCTGGCCATGTTCCCCCTGTTCCTGAAGGTCGTTCATCTTATTTCACCCGGCGAGGCTGACTATACCATCTCCAATCTCTCGTCGGGCATCCACGGTGAAGCGTCATCCGTAACCAGACCCTATGTTGCCCGCTATCTGGCCAACGCCCATACCCTTTTCAACCTCCTTATTGTCCGTGTCTTTCTTCCCCTCGTCGGCTTTTTTGCCCGCTCTGCGGCGGTTGTCCTTCCCGGGAAAAAAGGAGAGGTCGATACAGAACCCCGTCCCCTGTATATCGACGAAAGGGTCATTAACACTCCCACCATTGCCCTTCTACAGGCGAAGAACGAGTTGCGGCGCATGGCGGAGATCACGCGGCTGATGCTTGCTGATGTCACCGAACAATTCTACCGATACGATGCCAAGAGATCGGCCCGGATTGAAGGGAAAAGAGATGTGTTGAACATTCTCCAGAGCGAAATTTCCACTTTTCTCGTGCTCCTCTCCCGGCAAGGGACAACCATTGAAAACTCCCTGGAAATTTCAATCATGCTCCATATGGTCAACGACCTGAAGCAGATGGGAGATCAGAATGCAGCTCTTCACGAGCTGTTACGGCGCAAGAAAGAGGATAAAATCGTCTTCTCCGGCACGGCCATGTCGGAACTCAAGGCCATGGCCGCCAAGCTTAAAGAACTGGTGCAGCTGTCGGTCGAAGCGGTGGATAAAGAAACCGCCGGCGATAACCGGTTGTCGCAGGATTGCCGGGATGCCATCGCCAGGATGCAGGAAACGATGCTCAACAACCATATGAAACGGCTGACTGGCGGAAAATGCTCTGTGGCTGCAGGCGTGGTCTACAGCGACATTCTTTCCGCGATCGATAAAATTGCGGATCATTCTTTGGCCCTGATGGATAAGGAAAGGGAACTCTTTCATGCAGCATCCAACGGCGGTAATTGATTTCGGAACCAACACCGCACGCCTCCTCATAGGATACAGGGCGCCTTCCGGCTCAATCGTCCCCCTGCTCGTCAAGAGGCAGATTACGAGACTTGGCGGGGGGTTTTCCCGGGAGATCGGCATATCGCGGGAAGCGGAAATGCGGAGCATTGCGGCATTGCGCGATTTTGCCGGGGAGATAAGAAAGCATGCTGTCTCCAGGGTGCGGGCCGTGGCCACCAGTGCAGTCCGTGATGCGGCAAACGGGGAGGGCTTTTGCGCCGCTATGTATCGGGAAACCGGCATACGCCTCGAAGTTATCGACAGCAGAGAGGAAGGCCTCTTGACATTGCGGGGCGTCCTTGCCGGCATTGACGACCCTCAAGGTGACTTCCTGGTTTTTGACGTCGGTGGCGGTAGTACGGAATACACGCTGACCCGGCAGGGGGAACCGGTCTTCACCGATAGCCTGCCGCTCGGGGTCGTCAGGCTCACCGAAGGGAAAAGGGAGCCGGAAGCCATGGGAGACAAGATTTTCCGGGAGTTGTCCGTCCTGAGCAAGAAACTGGACGTGGTCGGTTTTCTCGGCTCACTCGCCGGGGTGACGCTGGTGGGCACTGCCGGCACTGCAACGACTCTTGCGGCTATTAGTCTGAAGATGACTGACTACGATTACCGTCTGGTCAACAATCACATTCTGTCCCTCGCCGAGATCCGCGACATATTCCGCACGTTGCTCCCCATGACGCCCGAAGAGCGCCTCAGGGTACCGGGGCTGGAAAAGGGGAGGGAAGACCTCATCATCGCCGGCATCATGATCACCGTGAAAACCATGGAGATGTTCGGCTTCCAACACCTCAAGGTGAGCGACTTCGGCCTTCTGGAAGGACTGCTCCTCTCAGTCTGATGACGGCGCAATCTGACCTACGGTCCGGAAAGAACTCTGTTCTACAAAGAAGTTGACACGCTTGGTCATTATTTGTATATTTTCGTTGCTTACAGGGTGGTAAGTCCCTCGCATCAAATGTTCTCGCCCGCATCGTACAAGCCGATCTGACTAGACGCCGAATCTCAACCCTTTCAAAGAAAGTCACGCAAAGATGAAGGAAATTCTCTCAGGTAACGAAGCTATTGCCCGTGGTGCCTTCGAAGCGGGGGTGAGAGTTGCCTCCGCCTATCCGGGCACCCCGTCGACGGAAATCCTGGAAAACATCATCCGCTACGAAGAAATAGACGCCTCGTGGGCGCCCAACGAAAAGGTGGCGCTGGAGGTGGGAATCGGTGCTTCTTTTGGCGGCGCCAGGGCCCTCGTCGCGATGAAACATGTGGGAGTGAACGTTGCCGCCGATCCGCTCTTCACCCTTTCATATACCGGCGTCAACGGCGGGCTGGTACTGGTGACCGCCGACGACCCGGAAATGCATTCCTCCCAGAACGAGCAGGACAACCGCAACTACGCAAAATTCGCCAAGGTCCCGATGCTTGAGCCGTCCGACTCCCGGGAATGCAAAGAGTTCACCCGGCTCGCCTTCGAGATATCCGAACAGTTCGATACGCCGGTGATGCTGCGCACCACTACCCGCATTTCCCACAGCAAGTCGATCGTCGATTTCACCGAGCCTGTGCACGACCTCCCCGAGCCGAGACTGGTAAGAAATGCCGCCAAGCTCGTCATGCTTCCCGGCAACGCCCGGGTGCGTCATCCTCTGGTCGAGGAGCGCATCAACAAGCTTTCCGCCTTCGGTTCGACCCTGGAGATTAACCGGATGGAGCTGCGGAGCACCGACATCGGGATCATTACCGCCGGCGTCTCCTATCAGTATGTGCGAGAGGTGCTTCCCGACGCCTCGACCCTCAAGCTGGGGATGGTCCATCCGCTTCCCTTCGCACTCATCAGAGAATTTGCCGCCAAGGTGAAGAAACTGTACGTGGTGGAAGAGCTCGACCCGTTCATCGAGGAGCAGGTAAGGGGAGCAGGCATCCCGGCAATCGGCAAGGACATTCTTCCCCTCTGCGGCGAACTGACCCCCGCCATCCTGCGTAAGGCATTTGCCAAGGAAGGTGTTGTAGGGGCGAACCTTGTGTTCGCCCAAGGGCAATCACAAGAATTGCCCCTACCTTCACGCCCCCCCAACATGTGTCCCGGTTGTCCGCACAGGGGGGTGTTTTACGCGCTCAACCAGCTCAAGGCTTATGTGACGGGCGACATCGGCTGCTATACCCTCGGTTTCATGCCGCCGCTGTCGGCGATGGATACCTGTGTCTGCATGGGGGCGAGCATTGGCAATGCCACCGGGGTGGTGAAGGTGGTTTCCGCTGAGGAGCGGCAGAAGGTGGTTGCGGTCATCGGCGATTCCACATTCCTTCACACCGGCATTGCCGGCCTCATGGACATGGTCTACAGCAATGCACCGGCAACCCTGGTGATCCTCGACAACCGCATCACCGCCATGACCGGCAGGCAGGACAACCCCGCCTCCGGGTTCACCCTCATGGACGAACCGGCACATCAGATCGACATCCCCCAGCTCTGCCGGGTGCTGGGGGTGAAGACTGTCCGGACCATCGATCCGTATGACCTGGAAACAACAAAACGGACCCTGGCAGAGGAAATGGCGCGGCCCGAACCGTCCGTAATCGTCACCGACCGCCCCTGCGTCCTCGTGAAAAGGGAAGGGGTTTTCGAGAAGGGGCCCGTTCTCACCGTGTTCGAGGAAAAATGCACCGGCTGCCGCGCCTGTCTGAAAATCGGCTGTCCGGCAATCGCCTGGAAACCGGCCGAGGGGAACAAAGGCAAGGCGTATATCGATTACCAGCTCTGCACCGGTTGCGACGTCTGCCGGCAGTTGTGCAAATTCGGGGCTATCGGGAGGATGAAGTGAGCGGAACGATAACCAACATCCTCCTTGTCGGCGTGGGGGGGCAGGGGATACTGCTGGCCTCGGAGATCCTCTCCGAAACCTTCATGCTGGCCGGCTTCGACGTGAAGAAAAGCGAGATCCACGGCATGTCCCAGCGCGGCGGCAGTGTTGTATCCCATGTCCGGTACGGCAAGGAAGTTTTTTCCCCCATTATCCCCGAAGGGGACGGGGACATCCTGTTCGGCTTCGAAATGCTGGAAACCTGCCGCTCCCTCCCCCTGCTGAAAAAGGGGGCAAGCGTCATCGCTAACGACCTGTGCATCCCCCCTCCAGCGGTGTTGAGCGGACAGGAACAGTACCCGGATGGCCTAGCCGATAAGATCGGCTCCCGGTTCCCGGACTTCCTCCTGGTCGACGGCCTCAAGCTGGCCACAGAGGCAGGAAATCCGCGTGCCGCAAATACCGTTCTCCTCGGCGCAGTGTCGAAGCGGCTCGACATCCCGGAACGTTACTGGATGGAGGCCCTGGAGAAGATGGTCCCCCCCAAGGCGTTCGAGGTGAACAGGAAGGCATTTCAGGCTGGCAGGAGCCAGTAACTTTTAAGTTCGAGGTTGTACCATGTTTTTCAACATAGAATTCGAAACTCTACCCAGAACAGCCTTGGAAGCCCTCCAACTCAAGCGCCTCAAAAGTACTCTGGCGAGGGTTTATGCCAATGTACCCTTCTACCGGGCATCCTTCGACAAGGGGGGTGTCACCCCCGACGACGTGGTCAGCCTTGACGACCTGAGGAAGCTTCCCTTCACCTACAAGCAGGACATGCGCGACAGCTATCCCTACGGCCTTTTTGCCGTACCGATGGAGGATATCGTCCGCATCCACGCCTCGTCGGGAACCACCGGCAAGCCGACCGTGGTCGGCTACACCCGCAAAGACATCGACATCTGGTCGGAGCTGATGGCCCGCTCCTTCGTGGCCGCGGGTGTCCACAAAGGGGACATCATCCATAACGCTTACGGTTACGGTTTGTTTACCGGCGGTCTTGGCGCCCATTACGGTGCCGAACGTCTCGGCGCCTCAGTCATACCGATGTCCGGGGGGAACACCAAGAAACAGATCATGATCATGCAGGACTTCGGCTCCACGGTCCTCACCTGTACCCCCTCCTATTCCCTGTTCATGGCGGAGGCAGCCAGGGAGGAAGGGGTCGATTTCCGGGCACTGAATCTCCGCATCGGGATATTCGGCGCCGAACCCTGGTCGGAGGCGATGCGAGACGAGATAGAAGCGAAGCTCAACCTCTGCGCCATCGACATCTACGGACTTTCGGAGATCATGGGGCCCGGCGTGGCCATCGAGTGCCACGAGGCGAAACGGGGGCTGCACGTCTGGGAAGACCACTTCATTCCCGAAATCATCAATCCGGATACCGGCGAGGTGCTCCCCGCCGGGGAAAAGGGCGAACTGGTCATCACCACCATCACCAAGGAAGGTATCCCCCTCATCCGCTACCGGACAAGGGACATCACCAGCATCGCCTACGAAACCTGCTCATGCGGCCGTACCCATGCCAGGATCGCCCGCATGAGCGGACGCAGCGACGACATGCTCATCGTACGTGGCGTCAACGTCTTCCCGTCGCAGATCGAATCTATTCTGATGGGGATCGAGGGGGTCGAGCCCCACTATCTGCTGATCGTTGACCGGCAGGACAACCTTGACACGCTGGAGGTTCAGGTCGAAGTCGATGAGCGGCTTTTTTCCGACGAGATCAAGCACCTCCAGACGCTCGCCCATACGATCGAAAAGGAAATCAAGGATCTGCTGGGAGTCACCTGCAAGGCGAGGCTGGTTGAGCCACGCACTATCGCCCGCAGCGAAGGCAAGGCAAAGCGCGTAATCGATAATCGCAAGATTGGTTAGGGGGGATGATGAAAGTAGAGCAGATATCGGTATTCATCGAAAACAAGTCCGGGCGCCTTGCCGAAATCGCACGCCTCCTCGGCGAAGCTGGGGTTAACATCCGTGCCCTTTCGCTGGCCGACACTACCGATTTCGGGATACTCAGGCTGATCGTCAACGACCGGGAAAAAGCCAAGCAGGTGCTGAAGGAGAAGGGGTTCACCGTCAGCAAGACCGAAGTGGTCGCCGTCGAGGTGCCCGACCGTCCCGGCGGCCTCTCCGAAATCCTCCAGACGCTGGACAACCAGTCCATCAATGTCGAATATATGTATGCCTTTGTGGAGCGGTGCGGAGAGAATGCAGTGATAATTTTTCGCTTCGACGAGACTGAAAACGCGATCACGGCCCTCACCGGCAGAGGGTTCACAGTGCTGGAGGGGGAACGGCTGTACAGCATGTAAATGTGTAGCTTAAGAAGATGGTTGGAGTCTCCGGCATCTACACGCTCTCTGCCGCCGATCATAACGGCCTCGACCTTTCGGCCTTCGAAATGGTCCGGATCAGCAAAGGCGATTGGGTCATCGCACACTAACTCTTAATCTGGAGGGAACCATGCTTTCGAGATTTGGTGCTTTACTGCTCGCTGTCTTTCTGACCCTGTCCGTATCTGGCGTAGCCATAGCTGCGCCTTCGATCAAGATCGGCGCCCTCTTCGCCGTTACCGGCCCGGCTTCTTTCCTGGGCGAACCGGAACGGAACACCGCCCAGATGGTGGTGGATGAAATCAACAAAGCGGGGGGTGTCAAAGGGAGGCAGCTGCAACTGATCGTTTACGACACCCAGGGTGATGCCACGAAGGCGGTTCAGGCCGCAACCCGGCTCATCAAGGAAGACCATGTGACTGCCATCATCGGACCCAGCACCACCGGCGACAGCATGGCGGTCATTCCCGTAGTCGAAAAAGCCCAGATTCCGATGATCTCCTGTTCGGCCGGCATCAAGATCACCGAGCCCGTGAAAAAATGGGTATTCAAGACCGCCCAGAACGACTCGCTGGCAGTGGCGAAGATCTTTGAATTTCTGAAAAAGCGCAATCTTTCCAGAGTGGCTCTCCTGACGGTTTCCGATTCATTCGGCTCTTCCGGGCGGGAACAGCTCAAGGCCCAGGCCGCCAGATTCGGTATCCAGATTGTCGCTGACGATACGTACGGGCCGAAAGATACCGACATGACATCCCAGCTTACCCAGATTCGCGGGAGTAAAGCCCAGGTGCTCATCTGCTGGGGGACCAACCCCGGTCCTGCGGTCATTGCCAGGAACGCCAAGCAGTTGGGACTAAAACTCCCCATCTTCATGAGTCATGGCGTGTCTTCTAAGAAATTCATCGAACTCGCCGGCGATGCCTCCGAAGGCATTATCCTGCCGTCCGGTCGCGTCCTGGTTGCCGACCACCTCCCAAAATCCGATAAGCAGAAAAATTCTCTACTGGCGTTCGTCAATAATTATCAGCGGCATTACAAGGCCGAAGGGGACCATTTCGGCGGCCATGCCTGGGACGCCGTGATGCTGCTGAAGGGAGCGATCGAGCGGGGAGGGGACACGCCGGCTGCAATCCGCGACCAGTTGGAGAAGACGCATAACTTTGCAGGGATCGGCGGCATATTCTCCTTTTCTCCCCTGGACCATAGCGGTCTTGGCAAGGATGCCTTCGTCCTCGTGGAAGTAAAACATAAGGACTGGGTACTGGTTAAATAAATTCCCGTTCCCGGGAGGCTCAACATGCAGCGCAGGCGAGCTCATCCCCCTGCGCTGCCTTTTGTTTGAAGAAGACCCCTTGCCATGCAATTTTCCGAACAATTGACACAGTACCTGTTGTCAGGCTTATCCACCGGAGCTATCTACGCTCTGATCGGGTTCGGCTTTGCCATCATCTACAACTCCACCAGCATCATCAATTTTGCCCAGGGCGAGTTCGTGATGCTGGGAGGAATGCTGGCTTATTTTTTCCTGACGGCCATAAAACTGCCGCTCGTAGCTGCCATACCCTGTGCAATCCTCACGGCCACTGTGGCAGGGATACTTTTTGAACGACTGGCGATACGCCCCCTCAAGTCCGCCACTCCCCTCAGCATGGTGATCATTACCATAGGCGGCAGCATCCTGATTCGCGGCTTGGCCATGCTCATCTGGGGAAAAGACACCCACGCCATCCCCACCTTTTCCGGGAACGAACCTATTCTCCTGGCTGGCGCCACCATCTTGCCTCAGCACCTCTGGATATTCGGTTTGACCCTTCTCGCCATTGCCGCCAACAAACTCTTTTTCAACTGCACCATTACCGGCAAGGCCATGCGCGCCTGTGCCAGCAACCGGAGGGCTGCCAGCCTGATCGGCATCGACGTGAAAAGGATGGTGCTCTTCTCTTTCATGATCAGTTCGGCCATGGGATCAATGGCCGGCATCATCATTGCCCCGCTCACCATGACCTCCTACGACGTCGGCATAATGCTCGGGCTCAAGGGATTTTGCGCTGCAATCATCGGCGGGATGAGCAGCGGGTTTGGCACGGTCATGGGTGGTCTCCTGCTGGGTATTCTGGAATCGCTGGGGGCTGGGCTGGTATCCTCCGGCTACAAAGACGCCATTGCGTTTGTCATTCTCCTCCTTATCCTTTTTGTCAGGCCTCAGGGATTGTTTAAGAAAGCTGAAACCGAACGCGTCTAATCCCTTGAAAGGGTTCATTCAAGAGTCGAATAGTGAAACGTGAAATCTTGAAATTTCTTGGTTTGGCACTATTAGTTACGATCTGCCCCCTGTTTGCCAAAGGGGGGTATCTGATGAACGTGCTCGTTTTTGTCGGTATCCACACCATGCTCGCCGTGGCACTGAACCTGCTGCTCGGTTTTGCCGGCCAGATTTCCCTTGGACATGCAGCGTTCTTCGGGCTTGGGGCGTATATTTCCGGTATCCTTACCACAACGTATGCGGTCAATCCCTGGCTGGCCATGGCTGCTGCCGCAATAGCCGTGGGGATCATTGCCTTCATCGTCGGATTTCCCATCCTCAAGCTCAAGGGGCATTACCTTGCCATGGCAACGTTGGGGCTCGGCATAATCGTCTATATCGTTTTCAACGAAGCGGTTGACCTGACCGGCGGACCGTCCGGTTTGTCCGGGATTCCAAACCTTACCCTCGGTACGATTGTTTTCGACAGCGACATCAAGAATTTCTACCTGATCTGGACCTTCACACTGATCACCATCCTTCTCGCCGTCAACCTTGCACATTCAAGGATCGGCAGGGCTCTCAGGGCGATACACGATTCGGAAGTTGCCGCCAGGGTGATGGGGGTCGATGCGCGGCTTTTGAAAGTTCAGATATTCGCCTTTTCGGCTTTCTTCTCCACCATTGCCGGGAGCCTCTACGCCCATACCATGACCTTTGTTTCACCTGCTTCGTTCGGCTTCAATTTTTCCGTGGAGCTTGTCACCATGGTCATTGTCGGCGGACTCGGAAGCATCTACGGTTCACTCGTCGGCGCCGCCATCCTCACTCTCCTCCCCGAAATGCTGCGAACGTTCCAGGATTACGACATCGTCATTTACGGCTTGATCCTGATTCTGATCACCATGTTCATGCCGGGCGGGCTGGTACGGGGTATCCCATCCATCCTTACGTATGTACTTTCCCGGCAGCGTGCCTGGAGGAAAGCGGATGCTTAGACTGGAAGGGGTAACCCAGATTTTCGGCGGCCTCACTGCCCTGGAGGATATTTCGTTTAACGTCAAAAGGGGCGAGATAACCGGCGTCATCGGCCCTAACGGGGCAGGGAAAACCACGCTCTTCAACATCGTCACCGGGATTTATCGTCAGACCGCCGGCTCAGTCTATCTGAACGACCGCAATGTGTCCGGATTTCCGCCGGAGAAGCTCGCGACCCTCGGCATGGTCCGCACATTCCAGAACATCGAACTGTTCGGCCAGATGACCGTCGTGGAAAACGTCATGGTCGGCCTCCATACCAAAAGCAGAAGCGGAATTTTTTCCTGTGCCTTCAAGCTTCCCGGCCATCTTAGAGAGGAACGGATCATCAAGGAGCGGGCCATGCAGTGGCTCGATTTTGCCGCTATTGCGGAGCTCTGTGGGACAAAAGCGGCAAACCTGCCGTTCGGCAAGGGGAGACTTCTGGAAATTGCCCGGGCCATGGCCCTTGAACCGCAGATCATCCTGATGGACGAACCGGCTGCCGGGCTCAACAGCCGGGAAACCGTCGAACTCGCCACTCTGATCAGGAAGATCAGGGAAGCAGGGGTGACAGTAGTGCTTGTCGAGCACGATATGGAGCTGGTGATGGACGTGTGCGACTCCATCCTGGTACTGAATCTCGGCCGTAAGCTGGCCGAGGGAACACCGCGCGAAATCCAGGAAAATCCCGCTGTCATCGCAGCATATCTGGGAGAAGGGTAGATACTATTTGTGGAGACACTCAAGGCCAAAAACATCAACACCTATTACGGCCAGGTTCATGCGCTGAAAAACGTCTCTCTGCACCTGAAGCAGGGGGAAATCGTCACCCTGATCGGCGCCAATGGGGCCGGCAAGACGACCATGCTCAATTCGCTGTCTGCCATTACCCCTCCGAAAAGCGGAGAGATCAGCCTCAACGGCGCACCTATCGGCACTCTTCCCCCTGACCGGGTCGTCGAGCTGGGCATCTCCCAGGTTCCCGAGGGTCGTCAGGTATTCAAGCCCCTTTCGGTGGAAGACAACCTGGAACTTGGGGCATACCTTCGTTTCAGGAGAAGAGAGGGGAGGGGGGCGATAAGATCGGGGCTTGAAGAGGTTTACACCCTTTTCCCGAGGCTTCTGGAGCGACGCAAACAGATGGCCGGCACGCTGTCCGGGGGGGAACAGCAGATGCTTGCCATCGGCCGCGCCCTCATGGCAAAACCAAGGGTATTGCTCCTCGATGAGCCGTCCATGGGTCTTGCACCGTTGGTTGTGCAGGAAATCTTTTCGGTCATTGAGAATCTGCGCCGCGAGAAGGGCACTACCGTTTTGCTGGTCGAGCAAAACGCCAGGGTTGCCTTGAAGATGGCGGACCGCGGCTATGTTATGGAGACGGGCAAGGTGATACTCGAAGGCTCGGCCTCGGAGCTGCTGGAAAATAAAGAGGTACAGCGGGCATATCTCGGCAAGGAAAAAAAGGAAATCTGGGAGAGATAATCCGGTTTTGAGAGGTCATCATGGAAACCTGGGACGCCACATACGAACGCATGCCGCGGGAGGAGCTGGAGCAGCTGCAGCTGGAAAGGCTGCAGGCCACCCTCAACCGGGCTTTCAAGAATGTCACCTGCTATCGCAATAAATTCAATCAACAGGGTATTATCCCGGAAGATATCCGATCCCTTTCAGATTTGACCAAGCTTCCGTTCACCACTAAAGAGGATCTGCGTCTCAATTATCCGTACGGCATGTTTGCCGTGCCCCTCAGAGAGGTGGTCCGGATCCATTCGTCATCCGGCACCACCGGCAAACCGACCGTTGTCGGATACACCAAAAATGACATCAGGACCTGGTCCAATCTGGTGGCCCGCTTTATGGTGGCTGCCGGCGTAACCCACGATGACGTGGTCCAGATCGCCTTTGGCTATGGCATGTTTACCGGTGCCTTCGGCCTTCACTACGGCGCCGAAACGATCGGCGCCTCGGTAATCCCCATGAGCGCCGGCAATTCCGAGAAGCAGATCATGATCATGCAGGATTACAAATCGACCGTCCTTGTCTGTACCCCGAGCTACGCCATAACACTGGCTGACCGGATGGAGCGGATGGGGGTTGATCCGAAAGGGTTGTCCCTGAAGGTGGGGCTTTTCGGCGGCGAACCCTGGTCTGAGCCGATGCGCCACGAGATTGAGTCGCGGCTGCAAATCAGCGCCACCGACAACTACGGATTGTCGGAGATCATCGGCCCCGGAGTGGCGGGCGAGTGCCGGTGCAAATGCGGGATGCACATCTTCGAGGATGCCTTCATACCGGAGATCATCGATCCGGACACCGGGGTCGCGCTCCCTCCGGGAAGCGTGGGAGAATTGGTGCTGACCACTCTCACCAAAGAGGCTTTCCCGATGATCCGCTACCGAACAAGGGATATCACGAGCCTTGATTATTCCCCCTGCGCATGCGGCAGGACCCTGGCAAGGATGAAGAAGACCATGGGGCGGTCCGACGATATGATGATCATCAAAGGGGTCAACGTCTTTCCATCGCAGATCGAAGAAGTCCTCGTGGCAATAAAAGGGTGTGAACCCCATTATCAGCTAGTTGTGGGCAAGAAGGGGGCAATGGACGTACTGGAAGTCCATATCGAGGTAACAGAGGATATATTTTTCGATGAGATGAAAATGCAGCGGGCCTTCCTTGAAATGATTGAAAAAAGGATTGAAACGGTTCTAGGAGTCGGGGTTACGGTTAAACTCGTCGAGCCCAACAGCATACCGAGACATGAAGGAAAGGCGGCACGGGTCATCGATAATCGGAACATGTAGCATGTAATGGCACTAACACACCCGCCTTACGTCCGATAAGATATATTATGTCAAGTTGAAGACATGGGTAATAAAATAGCTAGTCCTCTAACCCCTCTATATCCCGCACATACTCTACCAACCTCTTTACAACCTTCTCCTCAAGCCGTCTCCCTTTATCCGCCGTTGCTTTGGTGGGGTCTCCCCAGACGCCGTTTTGCCAATACTTGCGCTTATTTCTTACAAGAAAGCCTTCGAGAAAATGAGGATATTCCCTTTTCCCTTCCCCCTTAACAAGTTGAGGATGGGTGAACATGATGCGTGATGTTTCCATCTCTCCCGCATGCCGATCATCATCGGTTTCGATGATATCGCTTGCTGCATTTTGGGCAAGCTCAAACTCGGTCAGCACAGCGATCCGGATATCCTTGTATTGGGCGATGAGCTCTTCACCGGCGTCTTGCAAAGCCATTCGGTGCGAGCCCCCTGCATGTCCGGTGAGGATAATGAAGTTTGTGAGGCCTTGAAGACGGCATGAATGAACGATATCTTTCAGTAATCGTTTAAGGGTGCCAGTTGTAATGGAAATTGTGCCGGGATGGCATGAAGTCGAACGGCAGTTGCCGTAATGGACCGGAGGGGCAACGAACAGCGGTACCAGATGTGCTGCCTTCTTACCGACTTCATATGCCTGGATGGTATCTGTGGACAAGGGCAAGTGATTCCCATGCTCTTCAACCGAGCCGAAGGGAATGAGAATGGTTCTGGTGCTTCTCAGCCCTTCCTTGAATTCGGCCATGGTCATCTCTTCCAGGATCATATACAATACCTTCCGGACTACAACTGTCCCAGAAACTTGTGGGTCTGGGGAATTACCCGCACTTCCGTAAGATATCTGCTGGCTACTTCCTGGAACTCCAGCGTCTTCAGGGGGGAAATCCCTACACCCCCACTAGGCAGGGTGATCGGCTGCAAAATGAGCGGAATATCCTTGTTTACCGATGTGATTATCGCGGCAGTCTTGATGATTTCCCAATCTTCTGTCATGTCATTGACCACCGTTTTCACGAAAACATTTTTCCTGGCTGCAATCTTGAGGAATTCATGGTGCTGATCCCATAACTCTGAATGACCCGAGGTTGACGGAAGCTTTATATCCATGCTTACGTAATCTATAAAATCAATGAGATCGGCCAGCGCTCTGTGAAGCATGCCGTTCGTTTCAAGATAGATCGGAAAGCGTTTTTTGAGTAAGGGAAGCCAACCACCGAGGGTTTCATGGTGCAGGAGCGGTTCCCCGCCGGTCAGGCTGAGGGAGTGATGAATTCCGGGCCAGCCATTCACCCAGTTGTCAAGAAGTGCCAGAATGCGATCCAAGCCAATCGGGTTTCTGACCCGGTTGAAATTGCGCCTCCCCGGCACCCCCTCCATTGTGCAAAATTCCGGGAAAACATTTCTCTCGGTGTCGCAGTAGGCGCAGTCGATATTACAGGCATGGAACCTGAGAAATATCTGCCGCATTCCTACCAGCAATCCTTCCCCCTGGATCGATGAGAATATTTCCACCAAATCAGATGAATGGTCACTCATAATAGCTGGCACTGGCAAAGTCCGATTCCCAGACGGTGACCATCTCGACTTTTATATTGTCGGTATTCAGCTGTTGGGAAAGCTCTCGATGGATATAGCGAGCAAGGTTTTCTGAAGAAGGTGAAGTTTCACGAAAAGGGGCTAGCTCGTTGAGGTATTTATGGTCCAGGGTTTTCAGGAGGTCATTGGTGTCACGCTTCAATATCTTGAAATCAATGCCGAGCCCTGCCTTATCAAGCTCCTGCGCAGTAACCGCCACTTCTACTTTCCAATTATGGCCGTGCAGGTTCTCACAATCCCCCTGGTAATTGATAAGGCAGTGGGCAGCAGCAAAAGAGGTAATAATTTTCAATCGATACATCTCTGCTCCTTAAATGAAGTGTCATACGTCTTCATAGCAAAGCCGGCCCCCTCAGCGACAAGGGAACCAGCTCTTCGCATGTTTTTCCCCTTGGCAGGAAAAGGCTGTAAAAAAAGGCTTAGCGCACGTGCTAAACCTTGGTGAAAATGGCGTCCCCGAGACGATTCGAACGTCCGACCCCTTCCTTAGGAGGGAAGTGCTCTATCCTGCTGAGCTACGGGGACACAATCTTTGTTTATACCTCAAGACACCGACTTTTGCAAGGTTTTTCAGGGATTGCCGGCAACCTATATCGTACCCCGCAAGGCATTTTAGAACTTGAGGAGTGAATGTACCTTCCCCGCGGGAAGCTTGTCTCTCCCATGAAGAAATTCAAGTTCTGCCATAAAGCAACATTCGGTAAGCTCGCCCCCCATGCTGGTCACCATATCGACAACCGCAGCCATGGTCCCACCTGTTGCCAGCAGATCGTCGGCAATGAGAACCCGCTCCCCCTTCTTAATTGCGTCAGTGTGAATTTCCAAAGTATCGGTACCATACTCCAGCGCATAACTTTTTTTGAACGTTTCCGACGGCAACTTGCCAGGCTTTCTCACCAGCACTATACCGGCACCCAATTTGTATGCCAGGGCCGCGCCTATGATAAAACCGCGTGCCTCGACCCCCACCACTTTGTCAATTTTTTGTCCGACATAACGGTGCGAGAGCAGATCCACCATCCGCTGATATGACTTTGCATCGGCAAGCAGCGTCGTAATATCTTTGAAGATTATCCCCTTCTTCGGGAAATCCGGAATGTCCCTTATTATGCTTTTCAATTCTTCCATCAATACAGACCTCCTTTTCAATAGATACAAAAGTTACGGCGATTCGACAATCTTCCGGAGCTTTTCCAACGATTTTGCCTCGATCTGGCGGATTCGCTCCCGGGTGACTCCAAAACTGCGGCCGATCGTATCGAGCGTCTGGGGCTCCATATCATCTAACCCAAAGCGCAAGGTCAGGATTTTCTTTTCACTGTCCGACAGCGTATCGAACCATTTGGAAATCAACTCGTATTTATTTACGTCTTCAAGTAGTGCTGCCGGTGAAATGGTGGATGTATCTTCGATGGTATCGATGAGAAAATAATCGTTGTTTTCGCCCATAGGACGCTCGATAGAATAGGTTTTTTTCAAAAGAACCATCAGCCTGCGGACATAGACGGATGACACACCCATATCAGCTGCCACTTCCTTGACCGAAGGCTCGCGGTTCACCTTCTGCACCAGTTCCCGCGTCACTCTGAGCATCTTATTGATGTCATCGGACACATGAACCGGCAACCGGATGGTCCGAGACTGATTTACGAGAGCTCGTTCAATGGACTGACGAATCCACCACGTCGCATAGGTCGAGAATCGGCATTCCTTTGACAGCTTGAAGCGTTCTACAGCCTTAATCAGCCCCATATTCCCTTCTTCGATGAGATCCAGGAAAGGGAGCCCCCGGTTGATGTAACGCTTGGCTATTTTCACCACCAACCGCAGGTTTGATTCTATCATCCTGTCACGGGCGGCTTTTTCGCCTTTGGCTATTCTTCCGGCCAGCTCCTTTTCTTCTTCAGCAGTGAGAAGCTTGGTCCTTTGAATTTCACGGAGATACAGCTTGATGGCATCGTCAAAATGCTCCGTTTCCGGCAGCTTAACCTCCTCATCTTCAACTTCTTCTTCAAAATCGAGGGCACCGGGTTCCGGCTCCATAAATATTTCATTCTGCTCTATGTGCACGTCATCCGTCAATTTATCGCTGTCCATTGTTTCTCCCTGCCGGTGATCGCCATGAAACGTCGTGATCCCTTAAAACTAACTGCATTGTGTCAATCCTTGACACTCCAGCCGGACTTTCCTATCAGCTTGACAAACCGACAGCTGACGGAATTTTCCTGCACCAAAGCCCCGTCTTCCCTTCTACTGACCCTGATGAGTGTCTGTTGAAACTGATCGCCCACCGGAATAATGAGTCTACCCCCGACCTTCAGCTGTGAAATCAGGGTTTGAGGAACTTCGGGTGCCCCCGCAGTCACAATGATTGCATCAAAAGGGGCTTCGGAGATCCATCCGTCGGTACCGTCGTCAATTTTGATATTGACGTTCAGGAGCCCCAGACTGTCCAGCGCTTTGCGGGCGCGAAGGGCGAGTGGACGAATCCTTTCGACAGTATGAACTTTCCTGGCGATAGTGGCAAGAATCGCGGCCTGATAGCCTGAACCGGTTCCTATTTCCAGAACCGTTTCAGAACCATTGAGCTGGAGGAGCTCAGTCATCAATGCAACCATATACGGCTGGGAAATAGTCTGTTTTTCGCCGATCGGTAGCGAAGAGTCGCTATATGCCTGCGCAGACATAGCTTCTTCGACAAAAATATGCCGCGGAACTTTGAGCATCGCCTCAATAACACGGCGATCGGTGATCCCGCGGGCGATTAACTGGGTTTCCACCATCCGTTTTCGAGCAATCACATAATTCATCGTGAATTTTGAACCCCTCGTGAGGCTAAAATATAGCAGAGCGCACCAGCAATGTCCAGAGCTAGGACAACTTCCACCTCTTTAGCGTCGCAAATGATTGATAATTCGTAAGATCAAGGTGAAGAGGGGTTATGGAAATATGACCGCGGGAAACCGCATGATAATCGGTTCCCTCTATGTCGTGAAAATTCACGTCAACTGTGCCGATCCAATAATAATTACGCCCTCTCGGGTCGACCTTATCAATTATCATTCCATCATAACGCCTCCTCCCCTGACTCGTGATGACAGGAGAGAGAAGCTGTTCAGCTGGAAGATCAGGCACATTGACATTCAGAAAAGTATCGGCGGGAAGCCCCTGCTCTAAAACGGTGCCGGCAAGTTCACACGCAAATTTTCCGGCAGCGGCAAAATTACGACCCTCCCCGTTCGTCACTAGAGAAACAGCAAATGCCGGAATACCCATTAACGTGGCCTCCATGGCAGCCGAGACGGTACCCGAATAGGTAACGTCATCGCCCAGGTTGCCGCCATGGTTTATCCCTGAAATCACTATATCCGGCTTAAAGGAGAGAAGGCTGTGAATGCCGAGGTTGACGCAATCGGTAGGGGTGCCATCAACCGCAAAAATGTTCGTCCCCTGCTTTACGGCCCGCAGAGGCTGATGGAGCGTAAGGGCATGACCAACCGCGCTCCGCTCCCTGTCAGGTGCAACGACTGCGACATCGCCAACCCGTTCGAGGGATTGTATCAGGACATTGATGCCTTGGGCATTGATGCCATCGTCATTGGTCACCAGTATTTTCATTGCAGCCTCCTTCAAAGTCTGTAAAGTCTGTAGTCAGGAGCAACGCCTGCAAAAAAGAATAAAGGGTTTGCAGATATTCTGCAAACCCTTTATCTCATTGGTCGGGGCGACTGGATTCGAACCAGCGACCACTAGACCCCCAGTCTAGTGCGCTACCAGGCTGCGCTACGCCCCGATATCTTTACAGTGAATTCCTGATTGCCACCAGGCCTTTTCGTACCTCATAAATAATTCTTCGTAATTCTTCATCAGGAGCAGGTTCAACCTCTGGTGCTATTGCCTCGCTCCTTTTCCTTCTTTTGCCAATCTTTTTTCTTGCACCTTCTATAGTCAGCTTTTCGGCATAGAGCAGATTCTTGATCTCGAAAATCAATGCCAGTTCTTTTTTCGTATAGAGACGTTGTCCTGCACGACTCTTCCCCGGCTTCAACGCCTCAAACTCAGCTTCCCAGAATCTCAAAACAGAAGGACGCAGGGAAACAATTTTAGCCACTTCGCCGATCTTGAAAAAAAGCTTATCGGGAATGTCGGCTGTCATTATCCCCTCTTCCGAAAAAGTTGTCACTCTTTGTTAAGAGAAGTTTTGAGTACCTGACTCGGCTTGAAGGTGAGAATCTTCCTGGCGGAAATAGTGATTTCCTCACCGGTCTGTGGATTTCTGCCCCGGCGGTCGGCTTTCTCTTTCACCACAAAATTACCAAAGCCTGCTATTTTAATTTTGTCGCCTTTTTCCAATGTGTTCTTGATGATATCGAATACCATTTCCACCAGTTCGGCAGATTCTTTTTTGGAGAAACCAACCTTTTCATATATCTTTTCTACGATATCAGCTTTAGTCATAACAACCTCAACAAACTGAATGTTCAACTATCCCAAAGGGTTAGACAACGGCATGGTTTATATCACAGCAGTTGAATATAATCAACCCCTTTTTACCTGATTGATACATTTAATTTTTTTATCACCGCATCAACGACGCGCGTGTGCAGCCGACTCACCTCGTCATCCGTCAGTGTTCTGTCCGGCGAGCGATACCGCACCCTGACGGCGATACTCTTCCTGCCGGGCGGTATATGCTCCCCTTTGTACAGATCGAAGAATTCCACCCCTTCGATTTGCTTTTCTTTAAGACCGTTGATGCACTGTGCAATATCTGCTGCCGGCGTTTCCTCATCCAGAATCATCGCTATATCCCGGAACGTATCCGGGAAACGGGGGGGCGCCTTGACTGCGGCTTCGTCCCTGCCATGGGCAACCAGCTTCTCGAAATTCAACTCAAAATAGTAGAGCGGCTTTTCAATTTCAAAGTTTTCCTGAACGGTCGGGTGAATCTCCCCCAATGAACCGATGATTTCTCCGTTAATGCGTATGTGGCACGACTTGCCGGGGTGATAGAAATTCTCAGCCCCCTTGTTATCGTAAACGACGCCGGAGACATTAAGCTCTCCAAGGAGGTTTTCCACCACCCCTTTTATGTCGTAGAAATCCGCCGCTTCTTTCGGCCGGTTCCATCCCTCCGGCTCCCGCAGCCCCGTGAGAAGAGCTGCAAGATTGATCGGTTCATCGGGAAGCTCCCTCCCCTCCCGCGCGAGATAGACGCGGCGCATCTCAAAAATACGCTGGTTCAGGACCCTGAAACTGGCGTTTTTGGCAGCCGTTTCAAGAAGCCCCGGCAAGAGAGAGGTGCGCATCACGGATTGTTCTTCGACAAGGGGATTAAGAAGCTTTATCGAATGGCGGCGCTGGTCGTTACCCTCCAGCAGGATTTTATCGTAGGAGTCGGGAGAGATGAAACTGAAGTTGACGACTTCGTTGAAGCCGTGGGCCACCAGCAGATCCCTCACCCGATTTTCGAGCTTCTGGTGGCGGGTCGGCCGGTCAGAAAAGACCCGCGCCTTCGGCATGGTGGTCGGGATCTGATCGTAACCGTGCAATCGGGCGATTTCTTCCACGAGGTCTATCTCGCGTTCAATGTCTACGCGGAATGAAGGTGCCTCCACATCGAAAACCCCCGGCTCAACCGTTTCGACGGCAAATTCAAGCCGATTGAACATTTGCACCACTTCTTCTGCAGTGAGCGAGGTCCCCAGGAGACGGTTGATCCGGTCGAGGCGCACACGGATGCCCTTCGTATGCACCGTCCCGGCATGGACATCTATCGTTCCTTGTGCAACGCGCCCCCCGGATAGCTCCGCTATCAGAGAGGCAGCCCGGTCAAGCGCCCTGGTCAGGATGAGAATATCCGCCCCTCGCTCGAACCGATGCGACGACTCGGTATGCAGCCCCAATCTCTTGGAGGTGAGGCGAATGGCGGATGGCTTGAAATAGGCGCTTTCCAGCAAGACATTGGCGGTCTTTTCCGAGATCTCGGAGTTCCCCCCCCCCATGATCCCGGCCAGGGCGACCACCTTTCCCGCATCGCGTATGGTGATATCCGAAGACTTCAACTGGCGCGCCTGGCCGTCCAGGGTAGTGAAGCTTTCCCCCTCCCCTGCCCTTCTGACGACAATTTTCCCTCCGGCCAAGAGATCAAAATCGAAGGCATGGAGCGGATGACCATATTCAATGAGTACATAATTAGTGACATCAACGACATTGTTGATTGAGCGCATCCCTACCGCCTTCAGCCGGTCCACCAGCCACTGCGGAGAAGGGGCAATCGTGCAACCGGATATATACCGGGCGGTATAGCGGGGGCAAAGTTGGGAATCTTCCACGACCACCGAGGCAACACCGCTTATCGATGGGCCGGTCTCCTCGACCGTCAGCCCGGGATACCTGACCTTCTCCCCGAGCTTGGCGGCTATCTCGCGGGCAATCCCGATCACGCTCAGACAGTCGGCACGGTTTGGCGTGAGTCCTATCTCGAAAATGGTGTCCTTCAGCCCCAGTGCCTCGAAAAGTGGGATACCGAGCGGCGCATCGGGGGGGAGGATCATGATACCGGCCGATTCGTCTGCGAGCCCCAGTTCCTTTTCCGAGCAGAGCATGCCGCTCGACTCCTCACCCCTTATCTTGGAGCGCTTGATCTTGAATTCACCGGGAAGCACCGCACCAATCTGGGCCAGTGCCACCTTATCACCAGCCTTGAAATTCTGGGCACCACAGACAATGTCCAGGATCTCTCGACCGTTATTCACCTTGCAGAGGGAGAGCTTGTCGGCGTTGGGGTGCTGGGCCTTCTCCTGAACTACGGCAACAACAACCTCGTCCATGCCTTCACCTCGGCCCTCCATCCTCTCCACCTCCAAACCGAGCATGGTGAGAAGATCCGCAAGCTCCGCAGGAGGGAGTGCAACGTCAACAAATTCTTTCAACCAATTGTATGTTACGATCATATCGCGCTCTTTTGAATATATCCGTTATGTTATTCAAGCATTACTTTAAAAATATTCCCTAAAACTGGGCCAGGAAACGAAGGTCGTTTTCAAACAGCAGCCGCATGTCGTTAATACCGTATTTCAGCATGGCAATACGTTCTATTCCCATGCCGAAAGCAAATCCCGAGATCGATTCCGGGTCATACTGAACATGGCGGTAAACTTCCGGGTCCACCATGCCGGCCCCGAGAATTTCAAGCCAGCCGGTGTTCTTGCAGACCCTGCACCCCTTTCCCTTGCAGATCACGCAGGCGATGTCCACTTCAGCACTCGGCTCGGTGAAGGGAAAGAAGCTGGGACGGAGCCGGACACCGGTACCCCGGCCGAAGTACTGGTTCACAAAGATGGTGAGGATTCCCTTCAAATCGCCGAAAGTAATCCCCTTGTCCACCATGAGCCCCTCTATCTGGTGAAACATCGGTGAATGAGTAGCGTCGGAGTCGCAGCGGTAAACGGTGCCCGGCGCAATGATGCGTACCGGCGGGGCATGTTTCAGCATAGTCCGTATCTGCACCGGCGATGTATGGGTCCGCAGGAGAAGGTTTTCGTCGATGAAAAAGGTGTCCTGCATATCCCTGGCAGGATGATCCTTGGGGAAATTGAGGGCCTCGAAATTGTAGTAATCCAGCTCGATTTCCGGTCCCTCAGCCACCTGGAAGCCGAGACCGGCGAATATCTCGGTTATCTCTTCCCTGACCAGGGTGATGGGATGTTTGGTGCCGATAGGCCTGCGACGACCCGGCAGGGTAACGTCGAGCCTTTCCTTAGCTAGCCGCTCCCTTTTCTCACGCTCTCTTATTTTCACTAATTCCTGAGCAATTGAGTTTTCGAAATCGACCTTATATTTATTGATCAGCTCCCCAATCACCGGGCGCTGTTCAGCGGAGAAACCGCCCAAAGTCTTCATGAGAGACGTGAATTCTGCCTTCTTTCCGAGGAAATCGACTTTCAATTCTTGCAGAGCCTTTTCGTTTGCCGCCTGAATAAGCCTATAGCGAAATTCCTCTGATAAGGCCTCTACTTTTTTTCTAATATCTTCCATATGTTCTAGCCTTTTGAGTTTCTTGCAAATATTAATGTGTTACAGTAGGAGCGGCTTAAGCCGCGATAGGCAGACATCCGTCGCGCCTGCAGGCGCTCCTACAATAGATCACAAGATACTCCTTTAATAAAAAAAAGAAATGAGATGTCAGGCATCCCATTTCTTTTTTTCTAGCGAATGAACTAATCAGGCATGTGATTTTGCAAGAGAAGCAATCTCGGCAAACCCCTGCGGATCGGACACTGCAAGGTCTGCGAGCACCTTCCGGTCAATTTCCACCTTGGCCGTTTTCAGACCATGGATCAGCTTGCTGTAGGAAAGGCCGTTGATCCGTGCCGCTGCATTGATACGGGTGATCCACAGCGCCCTGAAGTCCCGCTTTTTGACACGCCGGTCGCGAAAGGCGTAATTCAAGGCGCGATCGACCGCCTCAGTGGCGCTTCTGAACAACTTGCTCCTGGCACCGCGGTACCCTTTGGCCAACTTCAACACCTTGTTTCTTCTCTGTCTCGCTTTAAAACCTCTTCTTACTCTCGGCATCTGTTGCTCCTTTGCGTGGTATTTGCCGGATCCGCAAGGGGAGACGGTTCCTCACGGTTCTCGGACTTTAAAACAGGCACGAGGCAATAGGTTACCCCCTTTAGCCTGGCGCCAGATTTTACTACATGTACGGAATCAGCCTGGCGATATTCTTGTGATCCACCGCCTCGACAGTAGCCGACTTGCGGAGGTTACGCTTTCTTTTCTTGGTTTTGGACGTCAGGATGTGACTGGTAAAAGCGTGACTTCTTTTTATTTTTCCGCTGCCCGTTTTCTTGAAACGCTTGGCAGCTCCCCTGTTGGTCTTGATCTTAGGCATTCCGCTTTCCTCCGTTGAACTTTGTATTATTTTTTCGGGGCGACGATGATGAACATACTGCGCCCTTCCATCTTCGGCTTTACTTCGATTATGGCTATATCCTTCAAGGCATCGACGAATTTGTCCAAGGCCACCTGGCCGAGATTCATGTGGGTTATCTCGCGACCGCGGAAGACGACCGTGATCTTGGCCTTATTCCCCTCTTCGATGAAGCGGCGGACATGCTTGATCTTGAAGTCGAGGTCATGTTCATCGGTCTTGGGACGGAGCTTTACCTCCTTCACCACCACCTGGACCTGCTTTTTTCTGGCTTCCTGGAGCTTCTTGCTCTGCTGATATTTAAATTTGCCGTAATCCATGATCCGGCACACCGGCGGAACGGCAGTCGGAGAGACTTCCACCAAGTCAAGCTGCTGGCTCTCCGCGAGAGTCAACGCTTCATGCAGAGGGATTATCCCCAATTGTTCGCTGTTGGGGCCTATTACCCTGACCTCTTTGGACCGGATCGCCTGGTTGATGTTAACTGTGGGTTTAGCTATGATGCCACCTCCTAACGAAAACTTTCCACTTCCTTCGCCATATAATCTGCAAATTCAGCCGGCTTCATCGCCGGAAGATTGCTGCCGTCGCGGAACCTCGGGGTGATTGTAGCGGACTCCACCTCTTTGTCCCCTATGACCAGCATGTACGGAATCTTCTGCATCTGGGCTTCCCGGATCTTGAAGCCGAGCTTCTCGTTCCTGAAATCCTTCTGAACGCGCACACCCGTTGAGCGAAGCTCTTCAAACACGCCCTGAGCATAAGGAACCTGGCTCTCGGTGACCGTAAGTACAACAGCCTGTACAGGCGACAACCAGACCGGGAAATTCCCGGCAAAGTGCTCTATGAGAACACCGATGAAGCGCTCAATGGAGCCGAGGATTACCCTGTGCACCATGACCGGCCGCTTTTTTTCTCCACCGGCATCCACATAGGTCAGATCAAAGCGCTCCGGCAGAGTAAAATCGCACTGGATTGTAGCACACTGCCATCTCCTGTCAAGACAATCGCGCAGTTTAATGTCGATCTTGGGGCCATAAAAAGCGCCATCCCCCTCGTTTACATCAAAGGGGCGCCCGGTATCCTTGAGAGCGCCGAGCAGCGCATTAGTGGCACGTTCCCAGTCCTCATCCGACCCGATTGACTTCTCCGGCCTCGTGGAGAGCTCCATTTCATACTCGAAGCCGAAAATCTTCATCACATCGCTGACAAAGGCAATGACACCCTTTATCTCGTGATCCAGTTGCTCGGGTGTACAGAGTATGTGGGCGTCGTCCTGGGTGAAACAACGTACCCTGAGAAGGCCATGGAGCACCCCTGCCCTTTCATGGCGATGAACGGTCCCCAGCTCGAAAAAACGGAGCGGCAGGTCGCGGTAGCTGCGCAGGTGTGACTTGTAGATCATCATGTGGGAGAGGCAGTTCATGGGCTTGACCCCGAAACTCTGCTCGTCCACTTCGGTGAAGTACATGTTTTCGCGGTAATTGTCATAGTGGCCGGAACGCTGCCAGAGGTCCGTCTTGAGAATCTGCGGCCCCACAACGATGTCGTAACCGCGCTTCAAATGCTCCTTGCGCTCGAAATCCTCAAGAATGGTCCGGAGCATCGCTCCCTTCGGATGCCAGATGGCGAAACCGGCGCCGACCTCGTCGGAGAATGAGAAGAGATCGAGCTCCTTACCCAGTTTCCGGTGGTCGCGCCGCTTTGCCTCTTCCAGCCGCTCCAGGTAGGCATCCAGCTCCTTCTTGTCGGCAAAGGCGGTGCCATAGATGCGCTGGAGCATCTTGTTCTTCTCATCCCCCCGCCAGTAGGCGCCGGCAATGGATGTCAGCTTGAAAGCCCTGCACCGGGAGGTAGACGGGAGATGCGGGCCGCGACAGAGATCGACGAACTCACCCTGACGGTAGAGCGAAACGGTTTCGGAGTCCAGATTCTCGATAAGCTCGACCTTGTAGTTCTCGCCCATCTCCCGGAAGATCTGCAGGGCGTCGGCCTTGGCAAGCACCTGGCGCTCGATCTTCAGATCAGCCTTGGCCAGATCCGCCATCTTTTTCTCTATTTTATCCAGGTCTTCGGGGCTGAAAGGGGCGTCCACATCGAAATCGTAGTAGAAGCCGTTTTCGATGGCGGGGCCGATGGTGACCTTGGCATTCGGGAAGAGGCTCTGGACCGCCTGAGCCATCAGGTGCGAGGTGGAATGACGGATGATCTCCAGGGCTTCCGGACTTTTCTCGGTGATGATCTCCACCCGGGCCCCGTCTTGCAAGGGAGCAGCCAAGTCAACCTGCTTGCCGTCGATCTTCCCGGCGATGGCGGCCTTGGCAAGACCCGCCCCGATTGCAGCGGCAAGATCGTAGACGGTTGCGCCCTCTTTGAGCTCCTTGATCGAACCGTCGGGAAGCGTCACCTTGATGTCGCTCATCACAAGCCCCTTAACAGAAAAGGCATCGAACCTCGATGCCCCGTCAGATGAATAACTTCGGCATGTTTTACTGGTAGGCGCGGGCGGTTTCGAACCGCCGACCCCTAGCGTGTCGAGCTAGTGCTCTACCCCTGAGCTACGCGCCTCCATGAAAAACAGAAGGTATTTTTAACAATTCGCGCCGGGATTGTCAAGGAAATTGTTTGCGGCTTCGATTTTTCCTGAACTCGTTACCCGTCACGCTTCACCTGCCCCAACAGTAGCTTCTCCACTGCGGCAACGACCTCGTCCACCGTGATATCCGACATGCACTTGGCATTGATGGGGCACTTGGGAGTGTAGCCGAATTTTGTGCAGGGGGAGCACGGAAGGTGCTTATTGATGACGACATGCTGCTTTCCCCGCGGCGCCCACTTTTGGGCAATGCCGGGGCCAAACAGGGAGACGGTCGGCTTGCCGAGCCCCACACCGATATGGAGGATACCGGAATCGCCACTGAGCAGAAGCGCCCCTTTGTCAATGACAGCCGCTGTTTCCACCAGTGACGTTTTCCCCGCCAGATTCAAGCCTCCCACATCACAAACTATCTCATTCCCGACTCTCCGGTCTTCCTTACCCCCAACCACAACAACGGGGATATCATGTCCACGGAGCCGCCGCGCCACCGCGCTAAAACAACCCGATCCCCATCGACGCTCCGAAATACTGGCACCAGGAAAAATCACTACAAATGCATTCTTTAGATATTTCCCCAGTAGAGTAGTTGCCACTTTACCGGCGTCTTCGGGAATGGTTAAAAACGGAACTGATACTGCCGCAGGTTTTTCAATCCCCAGCGCGGAGAGAAGATTGAAGAAGCTGTCCATTTCACAATCATCATGCGAATACGTGACAGGATGAGTAAATAATTTTTTACGCTCATTCGTGGCATAGCCAACCAGCATCGGGGCACGGGTCAAACGAGCCACTACAGCCGAGAGCCGGTGCCATTGCTCTGTATCAATTACGATATTAACGCCGGCCTTGAGGACAGCGACGAGATCGGATGGGCAATCGCGCAGCAGGACGTGATCCACACAAGGGCAAAGACGGAAAACCGAGGCATTGCGGCGCTCAGCCAGCACTGTGATTTCAGCAGCAGGAAATTGTGCCCTGATAGCGTTAAGAACCGGGATCAGAAGCACGGCGTCGCCAATACCGCCGGGACGGATCAGGAGGAATGAACGCATTTCCTGCTGAGATGCTGAAGCGGGACTGGTTAACAGCAACGCTGCAATAGTGCCGGCCGTCCTGTCCAGAAATTTTAGCAGCTTGATCTTCAGAGGAAACACTCCTGACTGTCTTGCACGATAAGGAAGGGCCTCTCCGGATAGCCCGCAAACCGTCTCAGTAGCGAAGCAGGAAGCGGCGATACCAGTCCAGGGCGCCAAGATCCAGAAACAGATTATATGCCCGGCAAGCCAGTCCCTGCGAATTGCGGATCAGGCTCGCCTGGGGCCAGAACCCCCTGACCCGTTCCTTTCCCAAAGCGCACCTGACGAACTGCCCCAAACCCATCGGTGGGGCCATTGACTGAAAATCGCCTTCGCCGATCTCGCTGGCTATCGGCCAATCGCCGTATATCGCCGCCTCCCATTTACTCGGCGAACAAATGAAACTCCGGGACAAACGGCGTGCGACATCGGCCAGCGCCTCGTCGAATGAGTCGAATCCCATGGCACCCGAAGCCCTGCGGACGTATTCCTCTACATAGTCATGATGAATCCCGACCAAGTTTCGGATGACGTCGTCGGGAGCATTCCCCAGGATGGGTACGATTACGTTCCGCTCCTGCCGATATCCGAGCGTGCGGCCATGGTCGGCCGAAAAGAGCATCTCGAAGCAGATGAAATAATATAGCCGATAATCCCGTGGGGTGTGTCGCCAATCGAAGAGAAATGCCTGCAACATGTCGTTGCCGTACTGATGGACATCACAATTCAGACCGACATAATAACCGCTTATACCGCCCGCCGGGCGTATCTTCCCCTTATGCATGAGGGCGCTGACGGCATACTGGGACGAGCCTCGCCAGCCGGTATCGGCGAGGGCGAAGGGCATACCGTCACACAGGCCTTCCTGGTCGAGATATGCGATGGTCAGATCGAAAAGCGGCCGTGCCTTTGCCCTGACGGCATCGGCAAGAGTCTCTTCCCTCAGTACCCCCTGCAAAACCGGCATATCTTCCCGCGCAATGGGCCGCCCCGGATGGGAGGCGTACCGATTGAGACCTCCGGCCTCGAGAAATGGCCGCAACTCTTCCGGTGTCAGCCCCAGTCGGCGACTGATCTCGGCCGCAGTAATTGTGCTGAGATACCCCCAAGTGATCCAATTGAGTTCAAAATCTTCCATCCGCTCGAAACTGGGCAACAGCAAGGACTCCCGCGAGCAGTACAGGTAACATACCTCGATATCCAGGTTCCAACTCCTAACCAGCACCTGGGCCGCCCTCATGAAAATCTGGCCGTCGCGGGCCATGAAATAGATACGCCGTATCCCGGACGCCATAGCAGAGCGAATCATCCACCAGGTATAGAAAAATACCAGCGGCGCCACCAGTCCCGTTGCGGTGCCGGCAACCTCCATATCGCGGGCGTCGCGGGTTGCGTGCGACATGCGTATGGCACGGGAAATGCCGGCCAGTAACGCCCGCTGTTCCTCTGAACCGCCACCTTCGTATAGCATCCTTTCATAACGGGTCGGCGCCCAATTATCGAACATTTTTCGCCTCGCTAATTCGTCTACGGGCCTTTACCAACTCGACGGCATATGAAACCTTTGCTGCCAGGCTGACAAACAAAGCACGTGTGCCATTCGCGGCGGCACCGTTGTCGAGCAGCCGTATTCCGAGCGAGCGGGGAACCAAAACATCCGATCTCAGGTGGTCGCCACAATGGACAAGCTGTCCGGGGGCTATGCCAAGGTCGTTGAGCAGATAACGGAACAGATTGCCGGAACCTTTCGTCCGGCCCAGTTCCCCTGAGACATACAGACGGTCTCCCGGCAAAAACAGGCCTGCCCTCTCCAGGACATCTTGAAGAAAACTCGCGGGGAGATACATATCGGAGACAAAAACCACCCCGATATCTTCGCTGCGACAGGAGGCAAGCAAGGCCGCCGCGCCGTCCACCGGCACGAGCACCTCGGATTCCACCTCCAGTTCCAGTTCCATCAGGCCGTTTCGCAGGTTATCGTCGAGAGCACAGGCATGTGCCAGCGCTGCATAAATTTCTGTAACGGTGATGTCTTCACGCGCCGTTTTCCGGCGCGCCATGAATTCAGACCAGACACGCTCACCCCAGAAACATTTACCCAGGCAAAGGCCGGCATCGGGCAACCGTGCGGGAATTCGCTGCTGGACGAGATGGAAAACGTCTTTGGGGTATAACACATTTCTGGTGAGGACTGTGTCGAATACGTCGAAAGAGTATATGCATGCCGCCGTTGCCATCAGGCTTCCCCCATCTGGCCCGACAGTTCCGCATACAGGCTGAGGTGGGCCTGCACCATTCGTTCAAGCGTGAACCCATCCCGCACCGTTTTGACCGCCTCGTGTCGCAACTGACGGCCCCCATCAGGATAGGCAAGCACAAATTCTATACCTGCCGCCAAATCGTCTGTATTCTTATGTCGAGCCACATAACCATTCTCGCCATGCCTGACCATATCTTTCAGCCCTCCGGCATCGAAACAGACTACTGGGGTGCCACAGGCCAGGCATTCCAGGACAACATTCGGCAGATTGTCCTGAAGACTGGGCATGACAAGGACATCAGCGGCTGCATAGACTTTCGCCATTCTGGATTCATCGGCAACATATCCAACTGACTTCATCGGAAATCCAGCCAGACTGTCTAATGGCAGGCTGCCGCTCCCCATCGTCAGCACCAGGGCGTTGTTTTTCGGCAGATTCAGCCTGGCAAGCGTCTCCAGAAAATACATGTACCCCTTCATTGGATCGTGCAACCGGGACGCAACGAACAGGATAACAGTGCTCGCCTGTGGAATCCCCAATCCATCCCGTGCCACAGCCCGGTCGAGGGGCCGGAAAACGCGGGTGTCAACCCCGTTGGATATGCAGCGCACATCCTTGCCGTAAAAGATAGAGCTCTCCTCCACCTGCCCTTTCATCCACCGGGACGGGGTCACGATAACCATGCGGCTTTTTTCCACCATGCTGCGTTTCAACCTGACCATCGCAGCGGTTGTGTCGACCGACAGCCGGATATAGCTCTTCAGGTCCGGACACCTTCCGCACCCTTCCAGCCAACGCTCGCAGTCGATCGGGTTATAGCAGTGACCGGTCAAGGGCCACATGTCGTGTATCGTCCAGACCAGCGGTTTTTTTCTGCTCAGGTACGGCAGCATCAGCGGGGAAAAATTCCGGGAATGCCAATGGATATTGTGGAGATGAATCACACCGGCAGAATCCGTCCAGGGATGTCGCAACGTCCACGGTGCTGCAAGCGAAAAAAGATTCTGAGGTCCTGCCTGATTCAGTGCATATTCACACATGCGCAGCAAACGTCGCACGGCCCTTCCCGCCATAGAGCGTGGAGGCGGCGGGACTTGAACGACCGCAGGGTCGTCGGACAACTTGTCGCTCACCAGCATCCGGGATTCGACGCCCGCGGCGTTCAATCCCTGGTGAAGCCGGTACGCCGCAATGCCAGCGCCGTGACCAAGATCAGACGTAGAGATGAGCAAGGGGCGCATCATGGTTCGTTATACTCAATTATGCCGACATGAAAGAGATTCACTTTGATAACCACCGGGGATACATGGCTTGCAGTTTTTTTTCAAATCCAATAAGGCGCTTGAGATACGGCAAGATGGCACGAAACAGTGCAGTACCTGTCACGGGGCTGAGCCAACGGTCATACAGGGCCAATTTGGCGGCAATCTTCTCGATCTGACGGCGCGCCTGATCCTGCCCTCCATGACGCATAATGACAAATGCAGCATCTATATCGGCTAGATAACGGTATTCCGTGGTTTTCGCCTTGCCATGCACAATGCTGCGTGACAGAAGGGCGTTTGTCCGTTCAAACCTGAACTTGCGCGCTATTTTCAACCACAGGTCGAGATCCATCGCCGTATGAATCGATTCATCAAGCCCTCCGGCATCCTGCCATGCCGCGCAGGTGAAAAAACAGGACGGCTGCATGAAATGGAAAAGATCAAGCCAGTCATAGAGAGAACTCAGCGTCACCTCCTGCGGCTCCTTCCGCAAAAGCACCTTATCACGCCTGTCCACGAATTCTCCGGCTCCTACAAACGCACCGGCATCGGGATGGCTCATATACATGCCGGCAACCATTTGCAACGCCGCCGGCATTAGTCTATCATCGGAATTAAGCCATCCTAGCAATGTTCCCGTAGCATGTACAAACCCCTTGTTGATAGCATGACTCTGACCCCGATCATGCTCACTGACCCAGTAAGCAAGATGCTTCTCGTATTTTTTGATGATCTCGACGCTGTTGTCGCTACTACCGCCGTCAATGATGATGTATTCAAGATTCGGATAGCCCTGCTCCAGCACGGAGCGGATCGTTTCCTCCAAAAATTGCCCCTGGTTGTAGGAGGGGGTAACGATGCTGATCTTTGGCCACGACTTGTCGCCTTGCATGACAGGAGACACAAGAGCAGATTCTTCAGTCCGGGGCGAGCCTGCTTTACCGAGCGGAGGATATGAGATTGATTTCCGGACCATTATAATGCCTGATAAATTACCAATGGATGAGTTACATTGTTAGTTCAGGTTTGACCCAAACGGCCTTTTTAACGTCATCAAGGCGAGTAGAGTATGTTGATCGTTGTTTTAATAATTGATAAAGACGACCAATTTGCCATTCCACTGACAAAACAGCTAAATTCCCCTCCATGCGTTTATTCGCCAGATGGATTACGATATCTAGATTAATGAGTAAAAATTTGATTATAGCCAACGCTTTCCACTGCCAAGTTTTTTTTAAAGAACGTTCGCCCTGAATATTTATTAAACAATACGGATCGAGTCCGACTGAAGACGCACCAAATCCCCGATGCAATCTTGTTAAATAATTCCAGTCGAGGCGATCCTTGGGCAAATAATGTTTCAAGGTAAGCCCTGGCTCATACCATATACGCCATCCGGCCAAGCGAAGGGCGTAACATATTTCAGAATCACCTCCGGAAATGAGAGACGAGCCTTGGCGGTCAGAGAGCAAGGAGATAAATCCACTATCCAGTAAATCTTGCATCGCTCTTTTTCGGATCGTTAGACCGGCACCCCACAAATACCCTCTCGTCCAGGTAATGTCTCCTGCTCTTTCAGCTTGCGTCCCCACAGCATAGGATTCCTTGAAATTCTCGAACCAAAAAGGAGGTTCTATTTCACATATTGCCTCATTCAATCCGCCGCAGGCACCAATTTTAGAGTTTTGAGACATTGTGTTATAAACTAATTGCACCCATTCAGGACATACCCAATTATCATCATCTATAAAACTAACAAAAGTATATTGCGCTTCGATTAAACCACGCTTTCTGGCGAAACTCAAACCTGATTGCTTTTCAGTTACAACAGTAAAAGGTACGCTTGAAATTGTTTTCCAAAGATTAACTGCAGTTCCTGAAGTATCGTCTGTCGAAGCATTATCAACAACTATTACTTCCCACGGCACACCTTTTGCAGCCTGTTCCGATAAATATTTCAAGGTATTAGGTAATCTGCTGGAGCTATTGTAGCAGCAGATTACAACACTTACACCATCTGTATGTTTTTTACTCATATCCATACTGTTTTTGAATTTTGATATTTAGAGTTATGACAACAGTCCAGTTATTGACTCTTATATTTAGCTCTTTTTCTATGCCATTCCCAAGCATTACTAAGCATTGTCACAATATCGTTGAGCCGAGGTTGCCAGCCCAACTCAATACGAGCTCTGCGAGAATCACTCACAAGAAATGCAGGATCACCGAGTCGACGAGAAGTGATAATCGTTTTTATTTTATTTCCTGTTACACGTTCAGCTGCTTCGATTACTTCCTTTACTGAATAACCACTTCCGTTACCAAGGTTGAACGCTTTGCTATCAGACCCTGTTTGCAGCATCTTCAAAGCAAGGACGTGTGCATCTGCCAAGTCAGTAACATGAATGTAGTCTCGGATACATGTGCCATCCGGTGTTGGATAGTCGTCGCCAAAAATATTAACACTAGGATACACCCCCAGCGCAGTATCAAGTACGAGAGGAATAAGATGGGCTTCAGGAGTGTGATCTTCACCAACGCTACCTTCTGGATCAGCCCCCGCTGCGTTAAAATAACGGAGTGAAATATACTTGATCCCATACGCTTGATCGAAGTCGCCAAGCATTTTTTCTACAATAAACTTACTTTGTCCGTAGGGATTTACCGGCTGCTGCGCATGATCTTCAGAAATTGGAATTGAAATTGGATTGCCATAGGTTGCACACGTCGATGAAAATACGATGTGCGGAATATCATTATTCTTCATGGCTTCAAGCAACACAAAAGATCCAATTACATTATTTCTATAGTATTTTTCAGGATTATTTACTGATTCATTCACATAAGCAAAAGCAGCAAAATGCATAATCGCTTCAGGACGATATTTCTTTATAACCTCCGACAGACGGGAACAATTGGTAATATCGCCCTCTTCAAAAGGTCCCCATCGGACGAAGTCTCTATGTCCATAGACAAGATTATCATATGTAACAGGTGTATAGCCCCCCTCTCTAAGAGCCTTGCAAGTGTGAGACCCAATGTAGCCAGCACCACCTGTAACTAATATAATGTTATTTTTTTGCAAATTCATATTAGTGCTTTTTATGATTTGTGCATTATTTTGAATAACGCGAAGCGACTCTGCTCTTCAACTTACGCCAAAGAGCCTTAGCAGGGGTAGTTGAAAACCAACCTGCCCTGGCGGCTCCGTCTTCTATCCGCCTCGTCAATTCTGATTTGCATTCGTCTGTTTGGTCAATGGACAGCCACTTTAACATTTCTGGATGTACGACTGATTCGATTCGTTTCTCAAAACCCGCCTTTTCAGTAGAACGAATTGCGAGAAACATATTCTGTCGATACCACGGCTCTATACTTTCCAAGTTCCATATTCTCCAACGCACTGCATCATCACAAACAAATCCTTGAGTATTGAAAATATATTGCCAATATTCAGGCCATTGGCAATTTATATGATGTTGGCCATCCTGCCCAGGGCAAGCGGCAGAAAATAATACATTGTCCGAGTGGGCAACAATCGACTGAATAAGATGCTTACTGGATTTTTCGTCCAAATGCTCAGCCACTTCAAAGCAAATCACAACATCAAAACGTCGATTCAGGCTCCATGAAGTCGTCAGGTCTTGACATTTAAACCTATCATATGGAATTAACAGCTTCTCCGGAGAAATAGCAACTCCATCAAGGCCTAAGAAATCAGCGATTCCAAACTCAGTGGCAGCATTCAGCCATGTACCTATGCCGCAGCCGACATCGAGCAAGCTGGCCGGATTCATTCCCTCAAGGATTATGGGCAACGCTGTCCTTGCTCCTTCAAGCGTATGGATGTTTTTATCGTGCTCATAAGCAATACTCATAGCAATTTACATTCCTTAAATTATTGTCTACGAGAAAATCCATTTGCATGTCGGAAATACTGGCCCAACAGAATTTAACGGCAATTGTAACTTATTTGTCATACTGATTACTTCAAAAGTCAAACAATCTTTTTCTTCAAATAAATTATCCTTACCATCTCCAAACCACAAAGACAATCTATAAGTGCCATTAAGCAATTTAGGTTGTTCTACTATAACCCTAACTGTTCCTTTAGTATACCCATTGCCTTCAAAATCAACTTTGTCAATTACCGGATTTGTACCGCATATTGGCGCACCGAAATAATCACTAATAACAAAACCTAAGCATGGTGTTTTTATTGGATCATTCATCTCAAATTCGGCGCAAATCTCGATGCAGTCATTTAGTTGACTAACTCTTGCTTGTTTTATTATCTTGTCATCAAAGGTAGCTTCATTTTTCTGTGATTGTTCTAGATAGAGATGTATTCCATCCCATATACTTAAAGGACCATCAGCAATTCCATTATTCAGATAAATTGTTTCGGTGCACAAACTTTCAATAGAAGTCATATTATGACTCACAAACAAAATCGTCCGCCCTTCTTTAGACGAAACCTCCTCCATCTTGCCCAAGCACTTCTTCTGGAACTGGGTATCCCCAACAGCCAGCACCTCATCCACAATCAGGATTTCCGGTTCCAGGTGGGCGGCCACGGCAAAGGCCAGCCTGACATACATTCCAGAAGAATACCGTTTTACCGGCGTATCCAGAAACTTCTCCATTTCGGCGAAATCCACAATTTCATCGAATTTTTTCTTTATCTCGGCCCGGCTCATGCCGAGGATTGCCCCATTAAGGAAGATGTTTTCCCGCCCCGTCAATTCGGGATGAAACCCCGTACCGACCTCTAAAAGACTGGCTACCCGCCCCCTGATCCGCACTCTGCCGACGCTCGGCTCCGTAATGCGGCTGAGGATTTTAAGAAGAGTTGATTTTCCAGCTCCGTTCCGGCCGATGACGCCGATCCGGTCGCCCTGCTTCACTTCAAAAGAGACCCCCGTTAGTGCCCAGAACTCCTCTTGGCTGGTGCCATATCCTGCTGTATTGCCACGACCGACCAATCGGCGGCCCCAATTCCGCACACCGTCGCTGAGCACGTCACGCAGGGCTACATACGACTCCTGCTTTGCACGGTGGTTGAGCACGTATTGCTTACCAAGATTTTCAACAGTGATGACGGTCGACATTTTACTACACCACATCTGCGAAGGTGCGTTCCATGCGGCGAAAATAGAGGAGCCCGCCGATAAATATTAACGCTGACATCATGGTTGATAGAAGGAAACCGGGCCAGTTCACGGGAAAGGCGTTACCGAGGAGCGTCCAGCGAAACCCGTCAATAACCCCTACCATTGGATTGAGGAAGTAAAGGTAATGCCACCCCTCGGGAACAATGGCACTTGAGAAACCGACCGGCGAGACATAGAGGCCGAACTGCACCAGAAATGGGACTACGTAGCGGAAATCGCGATATTTGACGTTGAGAGCGCAAAGCCACACCCCTGCGCCAAACGAGGCCATTAATGCCATCAGAAGAAGGGCGGGCAGAAGAAGGATCTTCATGTCGGGCATAAAGCGGTACCAGACCATAAGGCCGCCAAGAATGACGAAGGAGATGATAAAATCCACCAGGCTGACAATAACCGAGCTGGCCGGAACGATCAGACGGGGGAAGTAGACCTTGGTCAGCAGGTTTGAGTTGTCGATCAACGAATTGCTGCTCTCGGTGAGGGAGTTGGCAAAGAACTGCCACGGCAGCATGGCAGCAAAAACCATTATTGGGTAAGGGACGCCGTTTGAGGGGAGCTTGGCCAGCCTGCCGAAGACGATGGTAAAGACCAGCATGGCCATAAGCGGGCGCAGGACGCTCCAGGCTATACCAATGGCGGTCTGTTTGTAGCGTACCAGGATATCCCGCCACGCGAGGAAAAAGAACAACTCCCGGAAGCGCCAGATGTCGCGCCAGTAATGAAACGCGCCCATGCCGGGTTGTATAATGATCTCGTGCTGTTCCATTCAGTTCAACTCCTTCGTAACAATCTGCCGCATTCACCCGCCATAAATGCCCCACCCGACCAAGACCGCCCAGAGACCGCCCGTTGCGAACAAGGGCGCATCCCTGAGGAGCGATTCGGTCGGATCGCCGCCTTGGCCTGTTTTAACGCGCATGATGTACCGCAGGAGCCCGAAGGTGCAGAGCGGTACCGTATAGACCAGCGCATGCCTGGAAATGGCATACATGGCGTAGGTCACCAGGACCGCCCCGCCAGTCAGGTACATGGTCCCTTCGAGAAAGCCGTGAGGATAGCGCTCGAGACTCTTCCTGTGGGCGCCTGCCGTTTCCCCCAGCATCACCTGCTCGCAGAGGCGCTTGCCGGTGCTCAGGAAAACCGAAAGGAGAAACACACTCAGGAAAAGCCATTCCGAGACGGCAATCCGGAACGCCTCGCCCCCCGCCAGAAGACGCAAGAGGAAACCCGATGATACGCAGAAGATGTCGACGAGTGGGACCTCTTTCAATCTGTAGGAATAGGAAAAGGAGATCAGCAGATAACAGACGAGAATCGCCGTGAACGGCCGTGACACCGCATATCCGAGCAGAATCGCTGCGGCCGCAAGAAAGAGTGACATGAGACAGGCAAGCTGTTTCGGCACCACGCCGGCAGGTATGGGGCGACTGCACTTGACGGGATGCCGGGCATCGTTTTGGGCATCCAGCATATCGTTGAGGACATAGGTGGCGCTCGACGCGAGGCAGAACGAGCTGAGTGGCAGGGCAGCCTTTCCCAGCAGCCCCCCCTGCAGGAGTGCCCCGCCCAGAAAGGGGGGAAAAAGGAGCATGAGGTTTTTCAGCCACTGGGAAGGCCGTAACAGTCTTATGTACGAGGCAACGGATATTGACTTCATCAGCGGCTTTATCAACAGCGGAGGTTCGAGTATTACGGCATTGTACGAATAGTATACCCCCAATTGGCGTTTTTTCAAGGCGTCAGGGCAATTTTCTGTCGGCAATCGTTGCCCGATCTGCAAAAAAGGGGCATTGAAACCTCAATGCCCCCCATAAACTACAGGACTGCTGCTCCGCAAATTTTTACTTTTTTCTCGTAGTGTAAAGGTCGCTGGTGGTTTTCACGGAACCGTCTTCATCAAGATAAAACTCGCCGCAATAAGGATCGTCGGGGATGCGGGCAAGAAGCCCTTTAGCCACCAACTCATTCAGGTCATGCGGCAGTTTTGCAAATTTGCTCTTGTAGGTTTCCACGGCCCGTTCCAGGGCGAGAACCCCCTGCAGGACCTCCAACCGCATTCCCAGCTCCCTCCGGGTATTCTTGTCCTTGGTCTTCTTGAGGGTTTCCTGCAAAAAAACGATAGCTATTTCAGTCCTGTTACCCCTGTACGCCATACGAACCGCAAGTGTAGCCAAAATCGGGTCGGCATCCGGCCTCTTTGAACCCTGCATGAGATATTCGGATGCCTTGGCATTGTCGTGGAGAAAATAAAACTCGTTGAAACCCATATAAAACGGGATTGTCCAATCCCACTCACGGTAGCGATTCCCCTTTGCCAGCAGCGTATTTGCTTCCTTTACCATGTGGGCTTCCCAGGTAAAGTTGGAGTTGGCGAAGTAATAGGGATCATAAAAATATGGATCCAGGTCTGTAGCGGCATTTAAGACGTCATACATCCAGCGCCATTCCACTTCTTGAACACGGGGACGCTCTTTGCGCTCCAGGGTTCCACCGTAAAAGGTCAGGGCCTTCAGAAACATGAAATCCGAAGCCAGGCCATCAAATTCAAGGGCTGTTATCTTCAGCAGAGGCGATGGGAGGACATATGAAACTTCACCTCCCAGTGGCAACATCTTTCTCTGGGTTGACGTCATGGAGAGAGAAAAGAGGTACGCCGGCAGGAGGAGAATAATTATGACAATCGGAAACAACCGGCGTACGATCATGGGAATTCCCGCCTGCTGAATACAAGGCAGGCAATGGCAATGACCAGACATGTATAAACCAGGCCATAGATGACGGTCCAGCAAACATAGGCAGAAGATAGTGCCAGGCCATGGGCAGCCTGGCTTTTGATATCAAAGAAGGAGAGGTTGGGAAATAAATAATAGGCTATCTGCACTACCTTGACAGTGACAGGTGAGGGAGTGATACCGACAGCCTGCGGAGCTTCCACCAGCGCCTTGACATCGTTGATCGAGTTGCCTATCAGGTAGGTTACAATGGTCAGCACCAAGGCAATGAACGATGTGGAGGTAAACGAGGCAAAGAGAAAGCTCAAGGCGGAAAGAAGGATGAGCATCAACATGATGAATGCCAGCGCAAGGACCACCATCGGCCAGGAGAATCTTTGAAAATAGGTGGCGTACATACGGCTGAGCATGAACAACGATGCCGCGGCAAACCCACCAAGAATCACATTGGAAACCACAATCAAGCCGACCATGCCCAGGAACTTGCCGACCATGTACTGCGCCCGGGAAATCGGTCGGGCAAGGACCATGTAGATAGTCTTCCGGTCGAGGTCCTTGGCCATGAGGTTGATCCCGACGAAGAAAACCAGCAGCAGCCCGGAAAAGGAGACGGTGGAAAGGGCGATGTCCACCGCAACCTTGCCGACCTCGCGCATGATCATCTGGGAGATGAGGAAGTTAACGACCAGCATCAGCAGGGCAATAATGGAGATGCCGTAGATGGCCCGGTTCCTGATCCCTTCCTTGAAGGTTATTACTGCTATCGGAAAAAGTGGCTTCATCGATTACATGACCTCCTTCTGACCCGCCCTGGCCACTTCCTGCAGGAATGCATCCTCAAGTGTAGCGCCTCCCGCCAGCAAGGTTTCCAGGTTCTCCACCAGCCTCAACTTGCCCCCTACGATGATCCCGACCCGGTCACAAAACCTTTCCACATCGCTCAGGATATGAGAGGAAAAGAAGACCGTCTTGCCGGCCTCCTTCAACTCCAGGATGATATCCCCCACCATCTTCCTGCCGATCGGATCGAGGCCGCTCATGGGCTCATCCAGGATTACCACCTGCGGATCGTGGATCAGCGCCAGGGCAAGCCCGGCCCGCTGCACCATCCCCTTGGAATAGGTGCGCAGCGGTCTCTTGCGCGCGTGGTCGAGGTTGACCTTGGTCAGCAGCAGGTCGGTTCTCTCCCTGATCTCGCTCTTCTCCATTCCGGAGGCCCGGCCGCCGAACCAGAGGAGCTCTTCCGCAGTCAGGTAATCGTAGAAATAGGGATTTTCCGGGAGGTACCCGACGATCCTTCTTACATCCCGGTCCTCGGCATTTTTCCCGGCGATCAATGCCCTGCCGGAGTCCGGAAAGATCAGGTTGATCAGGATCTTGATCGCCGTGGACTTGCCCGCGCCGTTGGGGCCGAGAAAACCGAAGACCTCCCCCGCTCCTATCTCCAGGGAAAGGTCCTGGAGGGCCTGCACCCGCCTGCTGCCGATTCCCTCCTTGAACGCCTTTGAAATGTGTTCGAGTTGTATCATGGTCTGCATTTATATTTTCACCCGCCTCGAATGTCAATAGAATTAACGCGCAATGCAGTGGACAGTTTGGTGGCTACGATAAAAAAAGGCCGGGAAACCCGGCCTTTTTTGATGCAATCTGCCTGAGGCACGTTTACATGTCGCTCCAGGTGGTAGTCGGCGCCCCAGCGCCAGCCGTGGTGCCGGCAACAATAGCCGCGGTACCTGCTACCGGAGCCGTAATCAAACCTGTCACTGTACAGGGAGCTACAGCTGTGCCGAGGCCGATCGTGCCGCCGCCCCAGGCATCATTCTGGACATAATGGATGGTGGTGGACATCTGCTCCGCGGCGAACACCCGGGTACCGTTTTTATGCTTGGACGCCAGGAAATACGTGGAACCGGGCGCAGCGTTAGTACCATCCGAGCTGGCATACAGGTTCACCCCGTTGGAGACGGCAGTGGCCATGGCGGCAATGGAGAGGTCGGACTTCGTGCCGCCTATCATGCCGCCGGGTGTCGTCGCCGTAGCGGAAGACACGGGGCCAGTGAGCAGTTGACCTGCGCCGCCAGCACCGGTAGCCTGTGCCAAGTTTAAGGTTTGTAATTCTGTCGAGCCGTAGGTCTGGTAATCGGTGAACAGCCCCTCCTCGGCGGTCTTGGCATTCCTTGCGTCTGAAACCCCTGCGGAGTTGAACCCCTTCTGCCGGTAGGACGCGAACTGCGGGATGGCGATGGCCGCCAGGATACCGATGATCGCCACGACGATCAGCAGCTCGATGAGGGTGAAACCTTTGTTGCTTCTCAGCTTGTTCAACATGTTCCTTCTCCTTTCCTGTTTGGTTTATGTTTGATGAATGCGATACACCTTCTTACCGGCAAATCACCTCCAGCAACTCATCAGTATCGTTCTCGTTAAATGTGTAGATGCCAGAGCCGTGCCAAAGCTTCCAGGCAATAATTATCGACATGATAACGCATGGTTACCGCGTTATACACAGCACGATAAAGCAACAAGCCACAAAAAAGACAATTTAACGTCACCTGGATATGACACATTTTGTCACCCCCCCGATCAACCCCTTGAATCCGCTATTCCTCGTCCATCCCGAATTTCGCCAGCCGGTAGCGAAAAGACCGGAACGACATGCCCAGCAGCTCCGCCGCCTTCTTTTTCACGTTACCGCTTCTCTCCAAGGCGATCAGGAGAAACCGCTTCTCCACCCCGTCCAAGTAGGCCTCCAGATCCATTCCCTCCGCAGGCAGCTCGCCCCCCCCGTACAAAGCAGGATTGCGAAACTCTGTTATCTGCGCCGGCAGGCACTCTGTGCAGATGGTTTTACCCCCGAGCACGAGACAGCGTTCCACTGTGTTTTCCAGCTCCCGGACATTGCCGGGGAAGTGGTACGATGTCAAGGCCTTCAAGGCATCTGCGGTGATCAGCTCCGGAACGTACGGCGGCTGGGCGAACTTCTTGTAGAAATGCTCCACCAGCAGCGGGATGTCCTCCGGCCGTTCCCGCAAGGAAGGCATTCGGATTTGCACCACGTTGACCCGGTAAAAAAGGTCTTCACGGAAGGTCCCCTCCTTCACCTGCTCCTCCAGGTCCCGGTTGGAGGCGGCGATGATCCGGACGTCAGTCTTGATCTCCTGGGTCCCCCCCACCCTCCTGAACTCCCGCTCCTGGAGAACGCGCAGGAGTTTAGCCTGCAATTGCAGCGGCACCTCGCCGATCTCGTCGAGGAACAGGGTCCCGCCGTCGGCCTGCTCGAACAGCCCCGGCCGGTCGGCGATCGCCCCGGTGAACGATCCCTTCTTGTGGCCGAACAGCTCGCTCTCCATCAATGTTTCCGGGATCGCACCACAGTTGACCGCCACGAACGGCTTGTCCCTCCGGGGGCCGTTGTAGTGGATCGCTTTGGCCACCAACTCCTTACCGGTGCCGCTCTCGCCAAGAATGAGGACGCTGGCCATGCTGGCGGAGAGCTTTTCGATAAGAGTATAGATGTCCCGCATCTTCTTACTTTTGCCGACCAAGCCGCCGAAGCTGTAGCGCTCGGCGATCTCCTGCTTCAGCCGCAGGTTCTCCCGTTCCAGGTCCCGCTTCTCCAGGGCGTTTCGCACCAGCACCTTGATCTCTTCGACCTTGAACGGCTTGGCGATGTAGTCGTAGGCGCCGAGTTTCATCGCCTCCACCGCCTGTTCCGAGGTGGAAAAGGCGGTGATGAGAAGCACGGCGGTGTCCGGCGCGTTCCTCTTGACCATCTTGAGGAGTGCCAGCCCGTCCAGCCCAGGCATGTTCACGTCGGAGATGATCAGGTCGTAACCTGTGGACTCCAACATATGCAAGGCAGACTCGGCATTCTCAGCTTTGTCCGTCGCGTAACCCTCCCGTTCCAGGAGGATCGACAGAAAATCCCGCATGCTCAGTTCATCGTCCACTATCAAGATTTTGATCTTCATACAGCCCTCACGCCGTCCGTTCTGAAACAGGCAAATACATGGTGAACGTCGTCCCCTTGCCGATAGCACTGTCAACACGGATGATGCCGGCGTGGGATTCGACGATGCGGTACACCGTAGCAAGGCCGAGGCCGCTCCCCCCTGTCTTTGTCGTGAAGAACGGCTCGAACACCCTTCGGATCTCTTCCTGTGCCATCCCTTTCCCCGTATCGGCCACGGAGATCTTTATCACGCTCACCGGCTGTACACCCGCATCCTCCACGACAAGATGCTCCGCAGCTACCCGTATCTCCCCGCCGGCAGGCATCGCTTCAGCTGCATTCACCAGAAGGTTCCAGAACACCTGCTGGAACTGGTCCCGGTCGGCGTAAATAGTGATATCGTCACGGTAGTCGCTGACTATCTCTACTTGCGCGAAACGCGGGTCGGTCCGGAGAAGCACCGCCAGGTCAGACAAGAACCGCTTGAGCAGAATCGGCATTTTCAGGGGCGGAGTAGGACGGGCATAGGCCAGAAAATCCCCGATGAGCCCGTTGAGCCTGTCCGTCTCGCGCAGAACGATCTCCAACAGTTTCTTGTCGTTCGCATCCACTCGTTCACCCTGGGCGATCAGTTGCACCGAGCCGCTGATGGAAGCAAGGGGGTTTCGTATCTCATGGGCGATCCGCGCCGACAGTTCGCCTATGGCGGCAAGCCTGTCCGCCTTTTTCAGCTCGGCCTCCATGCTTTTAAACCTGGTGATGTCCTGCAGCGCCACGATTATGCCGGCGCGTTTTCCCCCTTTGTCCAGAAGCGGGGCGGTCTTGAACCCGAGAATCATGGTACCGCCAAAGGGGTCCCGATACTCGACCTCCCCCCTGTGGACGAATGATTCACCCCGGCTGTCAGCGGAGAAAGCGGGGATAATTTCCGTCAGCGGCCTGTCATAGGCATCCTCCTGGGTCATGCCGGTCAATTCCGTCGCATAACGGTTGAAGACCCGTATTTTCCCTTCCTTGTTCAGCGTTACCAGCCCACTATCCAGATTGGACACGATGGAGCTGTTCAGCCTCTCCAGCTCCTCGTAGTCTATCTCCTTCTCAAGGAGGGCATGCTCGCTTCTCCGTGCCCGCTCCGCCAGATAACCGGTCAGGAAGGCGGTAAGGTAGTAGGCCAGAATATTGACGAAGATCGTGTAAAAAACGTAGTTGGCCCCGTGCTGCCGGGCAGGGAGCTGATTCAACCCGAAATATGTCAGTTTCCCGTAAAACTGGAAATCGAGGATGGCGCCGTAGAGGATGGCGCAGAGCGATGCGGTATAAATGGCTTCTTTGCGGGCAAGAAGCACACTGGCATTGATGATGGCGAGGATATAGAGGAAGGAATAGGGAGAATTGATCCCGCCGGTCAGCAGGATCAGGAATGTTACCAGGATGAGGTCCCAGATGATCTGGGCATAGGTAAGGATCTGCTGAAACTTTCCGGCATACCGCAATACCGCCAGCGAAACGGCCGAAAACAGGTAGGTGGCGACGATCAGCCTGGACAGACCCGACAGCGCCTCCTCGCCAAGGCTTCCGGGCTCCTTGGCATGGAGGAGAATGGCGAAGACCAGGAAAACGGAAACCACCGCCACCCTGAGGAGAATGAACCAGGCAAGACGCCTTCTCTCTTCCATCGGCTATCCGCCGACAGCGCCGGCCAGCTTGAAGATCGGCAGGTACATGGCAACGACCAGGCCGCCGACCGTGGTGCCGAGAAACACCATCAGGAGCGGTTCCATCATGGATGTCAGGGCGCCCACCGCGTCGTCCACCTCGTCGTCGTAAAAATCGGCAATCTTGTTCAGCATGGCGTCCATCGCGCCGGTCGCCTCGCCGACCGAGATCATCTGCACGACCATCGCCGGGAATATACCGCATGCGGCGAGAGGCTCGGCCATAGTTTTACCCTCGGAGATCGCCTGGCGCACCTTGAAGATCGCCTCTTCGACGACCTTGTTCCCCGACGTCTTGGCGACGATCTCCAGGCCGTCCATGATCGGCACGCCGCTGCTGATCATGGTCCCGAGGGTCCGGGTAAACTTGGCCACAGAGACCTTTCTGATCAGCGGTCCGACTACCGGCAAATTGAGGAACATCCGGTCCATCACCTTCCGTCCGCCGGGCGACGCATAGTATTTCTTTATTGCGATATTGATCCCGATGCCGATACCTATCATCACCAGAATGTATCTGGTGATGAAATTACTCAGGGCTATGACGAGTCTGGTGGGAGCAGGCAACTCCCCGCCGAAATCGGCGAACATCTTGGCGAAGGTGGGGATTACGAAGACCAGGATGACCCCGACCACGATCACGGCAATCGACATGATGGTGACCGGATAAACCATCGCCCCCTTGACCTTCTTTTTCAGCTTCATCGCCTTTTCGATGTACGCCGCCAGCCGGTTGAGGATGGTGTCGAGGATACCCCCCACTTCCCCGGCGGCGACCAGGTTTACATACAGTTCGTCAAAGGCCTTCGGGTGCTTGCCAAGGGCGTCGGCAAAGGTGGAGCCCCCCTCCACGTCCTCCTTTACCTTGAACAGGATTCCCTTGAAGACCGGGTTTTCCTGCTGGCCGGCGAGAATATCGAGGCACTGCACGAGCGGCAGGCCCGAGTCGATCATGGTGGCGAACTGGCGGGTAAACACGACCAGGTCCTTGGTCTGGATCTTTTTCCCGCCGAAGCCGGGAACCTTCACCTCTCTGCGCTTGGCCTCTTCCTTTACGGCTATGCCGGCAAAACCGTATTTTTTGAGTTGGGCCTCCACAGCAGCCGCGCTGGATGCCTCCATTACCCCCTTTTGCACCGAACCCGTTCTGCTTCTGGCTTCCCAGCTGAATTTAGCCATATTTCACTCCCTGACAGTCCGTATTCTTACCTGAGCGGTCTTCGCGGCGGGGACGACATCCCCCCTCCCATCATCTGCTTGAATTCGTCCGGATCGGGAGATCGTCCCAGGGCATCGTCCATGGAAATGATCCGTTTCGAATAGAGTGAGAAGAGGCACTGATTCATAGTCAGCATGCCGAATCTCTCCTGGCCTACCTGCATCTGGGAATATATCTGATGGATCTTGTCCTCGCGGATCAGGTTGCGGATAGCCGCATTGGGCACCATGACCTCCAAGGCCAGCGCCCTTCCACCGCTGATCCGGGGGATGAGAGTTTGCGAAAGGACCCCCTCGAGCACGAAGGAAAGCTGGGTCCGTACCTGGGTCTGCTGGTAGGGGGGGAACACGTCGATGATGCGGTTGATGGTCTGCACGCACGAATTGGTGTGCAGTGTCGCGAAGCAGAGGTGGCCGGTTTCCGCCAGCGTCAGGGCGGCCTCTATGGTTTCCAGGTCGCGCAGCTCGCCGATCAGAACGACGTCGGGGTCCTGGCGCAGCACGTATTTCAGCGCGCTCTTGAAGCTCTTGGTGTCGGCACCCACCTCGCGCTGGTTTACCAGGCACCCCTTGTGGGGATGGAGGTATTCGATGGGGTCTTCGATGGTGACGATGTGGTCGTGCCGATCCACATTGATCTTGTCGATCATCGAGGCGAGGGTGGTGGATTTGCCGCTGCCGGTCGGCCCCGTCACGAGCACCAGGCCGCGGGGCTTTTCGGTCAAATCCCGTGCCACCTGCGGCAGGCCGAGTTCCTCGAAGGAAAGGATCTTGTAGGGGATGACCCGGAAGACCCCTGCCACCGCCCCCCTCTGGATAAACACGTTGCCCCTGAAGCGGGACAGCCCCTTCACCCCGAAGGAGAGATCGAGCTCGTTTTCCTCTTCGAATTTGTGCTTTTGTGCGTCCGTCAGCACACTGTAACAGAGCTGCTTGGTTTCAACGGCCGTAAGGGGAGGTTCGTTCAGGGGAGTCAACTTGCCGTTAATCCGGATCTGGGGGGGACTTTGGGTGGTGATGTGCAGGTCTGAGCCGCCCCGCTCCACCAGCTCTTTCAGCATCTGGTGCAAATTTGCCATAATTATGGGATCTCCCGATTTCTATCGAATGGACAGCGTAAATGCTGCATTTGCCCGAGGCAGCGAACTAATCATCGGCCACGGTCACCCGCAGTACCTCCTCGAACGAAGTGACCCCTTCCTTCAGCTTGGTCAACCCCGACTGACGCATGGTCTTGATCCCGAGCCGCATCGACTCCCGCTTGATCTCGGCCGTGTTCGCCCCGTTGAGGATGAGCTCACGAATTTGTTCGAGCATCGGCAGAACCTGATAAAAACCGACCCGACCCTTGTAGCCGGTGCCGTTGCATTTCGCGCAACCCTCTCCCTTGCAGCAGACGAATTCCGGCGCTTCCTCAGGGGGCACGCCAGCGTCGATGAGGGCCTGCACGGGAATTTCTTCCACAACCTTGCAATCGGCGCAGACCCTGCGCGCCAGACGCTGGGCAGTGATGAGATTTACCGCCGAGGCCACCAGGAACGGCTCTATGCCCATGTTGAGCAGGCGGTTGATGGTGGCGGGCGCGTCGTTCGTGTGCAGGGTTGAAAGCACGAGGTGGCCGGTCAGGGCCGCTTTTATCCCGATTTCTGCAGTCTCGAAATCCCGGATCTCGCCGATCATGATGATGTCCGGGTCTTGGCGCAGAAAGGAGCGGAGCGCTGCGGCAAAGTTGAGGCCGATGTCTTCGTGCATCTGGACTTGGTTGATCCCGGCGAAGTTGAACTCGACCGGGTCCTCGGCGGTAGAGATGTTCTCCGTGACCTTGTTCAACTCCGACAGGGCGGAATAGAGGGAAACTGTCTTGCCGCTGCCGGTGGGACCGGTAACAAGGACCATGCCGAAAGGCTTGTGGATCTCCCGCTTGAAGTGTTCGAGCGCTTCCGGCTCGTACCCCAGCTTGGTCATATCCAGCTGCAGGTTGGACTTGTCCAGAAGCCGCAGGACGACCTTCTCGCCAAACAGCGTCGGCAGCACCGAAACCCGGAAATCCATGTCCTGTCCGCCGCCGAGTTTGATCTTGATCCGGCCGTCCTGGGGAAGGCGCCGCTCGGCAATGTCGAGCTCCGCCATGATCTTTAACCTGGAGGTGATGGCATTTTTCAGTTTCAGGGGCGGCTTCATCACCTCGTGCAACACCCCGTCGATGCGGTAACGGACCCGGAATATCCGTTCGTACGGCTCGATATGGATGTCGCTCGCCTTTTTCTTGATGGCGTCGGTAAGGATCAGGTTGACCAGCTTGACGACCGGCGCGTCTTCGGTGGCGCGCTCAAGGGAGCTGATGTCGACCTCTTCCTCTTCGCCGACGATCTCCAGGTCTTCCAACTCGAAGTCGCCCATCACGTCGGCGAACGATGCCGATTGATCGTAATACTTGTCGATAGCGGCCTTGATGGCCGTTTCCGACGCGACCACCACTTCCACGTTGTAGCCGGTCATGAATTTTATGTCGTCGATGGCGAAAATGTTCGACGGATCGCTCATGGCAACGATCAGCGTGGAGCCGGCCCTGTTTACCGGAACGATTTGATATTTCTTGCCGATCTCCGCCGGGATGATCTTGATGACCGCGGGGTCGATTTCGAAATCGGCAAGGTTGATGGATGGAACGCCATACTGCTTGGAAAGGAATGAGGTGAGGTCCGGCTCGCTGATGAGGCCGTTTTTGATGAGGATGGTCCCCAGCCGCAGCTGCCCCCCGGATTCCTTCTGTTCATCGAGGGCTTTAGCCAGTTGCTCTTTGGTAATCAGATTGTTTTTAACCAGGAGTTCTCCCAGTCGGCTTGCCTGCATAAAATCCTCAATCAATCAAGAATTACTCAAAGCGACATATTGAATCAGGACGCATCACAATGTCAAGCATAAGTTAGGCGCCGGGGACCGTGGAACCGCCGCTTCATGAGCCCCTCGGGCATAGGGTACTACAGGTTCGCCCACAGCTCGACGGGTGCCGTCAGGTGGATCTACATGCCGAAATTGCGGAGGATCTGGGCAATCTGGCCGTGGAGCTCCGGGGCTGCCTTCTCTGCCGTCCGCAGCTCCGCCAGGCCCTCCCCTCCCCGGCCGAGACGCAGCAGTGCCTCCCCGGACTCCATGTGACTGTTGGCATAGATAAGCATTGCCTTTGTCGTATCGAGGTCTCTGAAGAACATGTCCCCGCTCGTGCCCCGTAGGGTGTACAGATTCCATACCGACAGATCGGGAGGGTACTGGATGGCGGGATTTCTTTCCACCTGATAGCATATCCCCCGCTGAAGAATTCCGTAACCGTCCAGTTGGACGGAATAACGGGTTGAAAAGTCGACATACACCGGCCTGTGGTCGATCATCTCGGAGATGGAGAGCTTCAGGACGGTATCGGGCGCCTCGGTATCAAGAGGAATGGTCCTGAGCACGCTCCTGGTGAAGAGGCGGGGAAAGGCATCCAGATACCAGGTGAAGACCAGGTGCGGGGTATGGAGAAGATCCAGGTCTTCCCGCATCCTTTCGACCCCCTGGAGATACCAGAGCGGGAACGCACCGCTGTCACCCCAGGTATAAAGGACTGTTCCCTGCGGAAGAGAACGCATACTATTGGTCGCGTAATCATACGCGACGTAGTTTTCATGCTGATCGTTTTCCACGTAGTGCATGGCACAGACCGTTACGGGGAGGGCGAGCAGCACGATGCCGACGAGGGCCCTGACCGGCAATGTGCGCAGCCGCAGTTCCGGAAGACCGCATACCGCATTCCTGATCAGATAATACTGTCCGAGACCTATGAAAACGGCTGACAGGAGATACAAGGGGGTGAAGAATTCCTCGGTGAGGAAGATGAACTCTTCGGGAGTATTGAAAAAACCGACAATGACCAGAAGAAATGCCCCTATGCCGATACCGTAGGCCAGCACTTCGTCACGCCGTTTCCTGAAAAAGACGATGGCCCCTATTGCCAGTATGATCAAACCGACAAAGGTAAATTCGTGGGGAATATTGAAGGCCTTCAATTGGGCCCACAGAAGCGCCCCCCCCCGAACCGGCTTCTCCACGGGGTATCCTTTGCGCAACAGGTGCCACATGAACTGGGAGAATGTCTTGGGATCGCCCCAGTTCAGGAGAGGACTGCGGGTTGCCCTCAGCGGCAGGTGAAGATGCACCGAAAACCCCAGCAACGCAAAGGCAACTGCGAGGACGAACTCCTTGACCCTCGTTATGAGACGCCAATCAACGGACAACACGAGATAGGCGTAGGCGGGGAGAAACAGCACAATGGTCTGGTGGGTGCCGAATGCGATGCCGCAGAGGAAAGCCCCCACATAGACATAACCGGGTCGCTCCTCCCCCCGGCGGTAGTGGTCCCGCCACAGAAGCAGGAGGTACAATACCATTGCCGCCAGGAATGAAACGAGGGGATAGGGTTTGTCGTGATTCGACTGGAGCCAGAGCCTGGCGGAGAAGGCAAAGGTGAGGGCAGCGGCAAGGGCCGTCATTGTTTTGCAGAAGCGGGAAAAGTGCCCGTTATCGGCCACCTCTTCCCCGTCCAGAAACCGCGTTACCAGAAGATATACCGCATAGCATGCGAGCGCGGAGGAAAAAGCGGTGGCAATGTTCACGCGAAACGCAATACTGCCGAACGGTAGCCAGGTAAACGGCTTGGCATAATTGATGAACGAGGGGTACCCGGGAGAATGGGCCGAACCGAGGGAATAAATGGCGGTGATGAACTCGCCGCTGTCGAAAAAGGTAACCGAGGGGGCCAGCGTCATCAGGTAGACGGAAAAAGGGATGAGAACGGCAAGTATCCCCCATGGGTCTATCCGCTGTAGATATGTCCGGCTATTCATGCGAAGACTCCTGCCGGGAGGACTTGTCCCGTACCTCGGCAAGCGACAACTTGTCGCGCCAGAGATAGTAGAATCCCATGATTATGACGGGGAAGAAATTCACGCCGTGAATGATCAATGCCACGCTCAGCGCCTTTTCCTTCTGGATACTGAAGGCCATGAGGCCGTACACGCAGGCGGCATGGTAGGTACCCACGTACCCGGGCGAGGCGGGTACCATGACCGCGAATACCAGGAAAACCATGATGAACATGGATGCCGTTACGGGAAGAAATATACCGAAGGAACGGAGCAGCAGATCGACCGGCCAGACGGCAAAGGTCCAGATAACGAACGATGACAGCACGAGGAGTAAAAGGTCCGACGGCCGGGCGGAAAGACGCAGCCCCTCGATGAACGACCCGAGAAGCGGTATGACCTTTTCCTGAACCCGTGCGGGGAACGGCTTCAGAAGGCTGCCGACAAGCGCGAGAGTCCGAACAGTCTGCTTCTTCAAAAGAACCAGAAAAGCTATGACCATGCCATACAGCGCGAGCGTCACATACCCCCCGACCACCAGGCCGTGCTGGACCTTTTCCATGCCGGGGGGGAGGTTAACGGTAAAGAAGGTGACCACCAGGATGAGGAGCACGGTAAAACCGTCGAAGAGACGGTCAAGAACGAGGGTGGCAAAGACCGCGCTCGTATCGAGTTTTTCCTTCTCCCCCAGGACATAGGCCCGGACGAATTCACCCAGGCGTGCCGGGAGGAGATTGTTCGCCATGTAGCCAATGATCGTTGCGGGAAAAAGATTGCCCATGCGGGTGTTTTTCATCGGCAACAGGAGGAACCGCCATCGTACTGCGCGGAAAAAATAACTGATGAACGTGAACAGCACCGCAGGGACGAGATAGCGATAATTCATCTCGCCGAGGGCGGCCGCCAGTTTGGTGAAGTCGATTTTCCGGAACAGCAGGAACAGAAAGAACGCACTTATCCCGATCCCGATCCAGAGTTTCTTGTCAGGCTTACTTTTCAACACCATCACCGTTTCCCGGGTACTCGTGATATTCGATGACGGATGCGTCGCGCAGGATCTCTCCGCACCGTATGACATCCGATCGGATGGCCTGCTGCAAGGCTTCCGCGTCCGGAAACTTCCGTTCTTCCCTGATCCGGTCGATGAAATAGACACGGACCTGGCGGTCGTACAGGTTTCCCGCGAAATCGAAGATGAATACCTCGATCGATGTTGCCGCGTCGCCGAACGTCGGATTGGAGCCGATGTTACAGGCGCCGTCATACAGGCGATCGTCGACCTTGACCTTTACCGCATACACGCCGCTCTGCGGGATCAACTCATTGTCGGTCGCCAGGTTGGCCGTGGGGAAGCCGAGCCCCTTGCCGCGATGGTGGCCATGAACGACTGTTCCCGCCAGAGAAAAATGGCGCCCCAGCAGGGTTACCACCCTTTTCACGTCGCCGTGTCCGATCAGTTCCCGTATCCTCGTGCTGCTGTAAATGCCTTCCCCGTTCCCGATCGGCGCCATCACATCCACGACAAACCCCAGTTCCTTGCCCAGTTTTTCCAGAAGCGCAACATTTCCTTCCCTGTTGCGGCCGAAGGCATAATCATAACCGATAACCAGTTTTTTAATGCCTATCCGCCCTACCAGAATCCGGGCGACAAAGTCCGCGGCGGCTATTGCTGAGAACTCCTCGGTAAACGGGATAATGATGAGATAGTCGATGCCCGACGCCGCGATCAGCTCCTCTTTCTCCGCATAGGGAGTAATGAGCCGCAGGTTCTTGCGGGAAGGAAGGAGCTTGAGGGGATGGGGAAGGAATGTTATCACCGCCGATTCACCGCCGAGCTCCGCGGCTGCCAGCCTTACGCGCCGGAATATCTCGCGGTGGCCCAGGTGGACCCCGTCGAAATTGCCGATGGTTACGACGGCATTGGTAAGTTTGCCCTGTATGTCATCCAATGTTCTGATGGTTATCATGTCCGGGGGGGCTTCCGTTGGATTTTGCATAACAATGCCGTTATGCAGGGGCCTGCGCCGGTTTTTTCTTACCGAACAGCAGCGCCACCCAGATGCTCACTTCGTACATCAGATACAGAGGCACCATGATGACGAACATGGTGATCAAGTCGGCATGAAACGCGGCGATGATGGAGCTCGCCAAAAGGGCATATTTGCGGTTTTTCGCCAGCATCCGGTACGTTACGATCCCCAGCCGGGAAAGGAGCAGCGAGATAATGGGCAGCTCGAAAATAAGGCCGAAGATCAGGATCAGCCGGAGGCAGAAGTTGATGTACGCGCTCAGGTTGAACCAGCTCCGAAGCCCTTCCGCCTCATAGGAGAGAGAAAAGTTGATGATCACCGGCCAGATGAAGAGGAGGAAGAAGAGAGCACCCGCACAGAAGCTCACCGAGCTCACGGTGACGAACGGCAGCACGAGCCTTTTTTCCTTGCGGGTCAGCCCCGGCGCGATGAAGAGCCACAGCTGATGGAACACCACCGGCAGGACCAGGATAAAGCCGGCGAGCACCGATATCTTGCACTGGATGAAGAACGGCTCCAGGGGAGCGCTGTAATTCAGCTGCCGATCCTTCACCGTGCCGGTCAGATCCTTATCCAGCTTGTAGTGGGCATACAATGCGGGGTAGCGTTCCTTGACCTTCTGATAGACGATCTTTTTGAGGTCGGTCAGGTACGTCTGGCCGGTCAAGGGCTTTTCCACGAACTCCAGCAGGGCCGGGGAGAAATTCCAAGCGATCCCCATCCCGATGACGATCGCTATGACCGAGATGATCAGCCGCTTTCTCAGCTCGACCAAGTGTTCGATGAACGGCAGGACTTTTTCGTCGGTCATGTGTAAATAGGGTTCCTTGATGAAGTCTCGTGGCACGGGGCAGGATGATACCACAGCATTCGTCCGATCCGCAACAGCTTTCGCTCCCCTGCGGCCTTAGCTCATCCTTTGCGGCCCCTGCCCCTTTTGTGCGGCCTCGGCAGCCGTTTCCCCGTGACGGGGAGCTTGGGGTATTCCTCGTCAGCCGCCATAAACCGTCCCGAATCCGATCCTTTAGACTCCGCCAGCACGAAGTCGATCTGCTTCCGCTCCGTGCTCACCTGGGCCACCCTCACTCTGACCCTGTCGCCGATCCTGAAAACAGTTCTGCCGCGTTCTCCCGCCAGGGCATGCTGTTTTTCCAGATACCGGTAGAAGTCGGACGGCAGGGTGGAGACATGGACCATCCCCTCCACAAAGAGCTCCACCAGCTCGACGAAGAATCCGTGGGCGGTCACGCCGGTAATGAAACCGTCGAATTCCTCCCCCACCTTGTCACGCATGAACTGAACCTTCTTCAAGCGGACTATCTCCCGCTCCGCCTCCATCGCCACCCTTTCACGGTTGCTCGTATGGACGGCAACCTCCGGCAGGGTCTCGGCAAGCCGTTCGATCTCCCGTTCCTTCATTTTCCCGGCCAGGACCCTTTTGAGAATGCGGTGCACCACCAAGTCCGGATAGCGGCGGATCGGCGATGTGAAGTGGGTGTAACATGGGGCGGCCAGGCCGAAATGTCCCAGGTTCTCCGCGGCATAACGGGCCTGTTTCATGGAGCGGAGCAGCATCTCGTTGATCATTTTTTCCTCCGGCTTCCCCTGGGCCTCGACCAGGAGCCGCTGGAACTCCCCCGGCTCGACCCTGTCCTCCTCGATCCGGAACTCGTAGCCGAACCCCCTGATGAGTTCGCTGAATTCGGCGAGCTTTGCAAGGTCGGGCGTTTCATGGATGCGATAGAGCGACGGGACCCCTTCCCCCTCGATATAACCGGCAACCGCCTCGTTCGCCGCCAGCATGAATTCCTCGATGATCCGGTGGGCAACGTTCCGCTCCGCCCTGATGATCGCCTCTGTCTGTCCTTGCAGATCGAGGACGACCTGCGGCTCGGGGAGATCGAAGTCGATGCTCCCCCTTTTCCCGCGTTTCTCCAGGAGCCGCACTGACAGCTCTTCCATCAGCCGCAGCTCCGGGACGAGCCTGGCATGCCTTTCGAGCAGTTCCGGGTCGCCGTCCGCCAGTATCCGCTTGACGGCCGTGTACGTGAGGCGGGCATGGCTCCTGATAACGCTGGGATAGAACCGGGACTGAACAGGGTTCCCCCCCTTGTCGAAGAGTATTTCGGCCGTTAACGTCAGGCGTTCCACTTCGGGGTTCAGCGAGCAGATGCCGTTGGATAGTTCCTCAGGAAGCATCGGGATGCAACGGTCGGGAAAATAGACCGAGGTGCCGCGCAGGTACGCTTCGGCGTCCAGGGGGGATGCGTGCCCCACATAATGCGATACGTCAGCAATGGAAACCCAGAGGCGTATCCGTCCCCCCTGCTCCCGGCTTACGGAAACCGCATCATCGAAATCGCGGGCGGTCTCTCCGTCGATGGTGACCGTCAGGCGGTTGCGCAAATCGACCCGCTGCTTCAGGTCCTCCTCCGCAATGGTCTGGGAAACCGCTCGGGCCGCGGCAAGAACCTCGACCGGGAACGTGTGAGGAAGATCGAACTTCCTGATGATGGTCTCCGCCTCGACCTTCGGGTCCTCCGGCCACCCCAGCACCTCGACGACCCTCCCCTCCCCCGCCCGATGGGGAGTGGGATAGCGGGTGATCTCGGCCACCACGACCTGTCCGTTCTCGGCTCTCCCCGCGGCTCCGGGCGGGATGTACAGGTCTCTCGTGATCCGCTCCTCGTCGGGGGTGACGTAGCCAAAGCTCTTCGTCTTCGCAAACCTCCCGACAATCCGGGTATAGGCGCGCTCCAGGGTCTCAACGATGCGCCCTTCCTGCTTCCCGTGCCGGTTGTGCGCCACGATACGCACCTCGACCCGGTCACCGTGCATGTTCTCCCGCAGGTAGCGGGCGGGAATGAAAATGTCCTCTCCTCCCTCGTCTGGGGTGACGAAACCGTACCCGTCGCGGTGGGTGGAAAGCCTGCCGGCTAGCCGGGACACACCTGCCGCTTTTCCATAACGGTTACCCTTGAACTTCACCAGCGTTCCCTCATCGACCAACTCATCCACGAGAGTTTTAAGTTGGAGGCGCCCCGCCTTGCCGACGCCGAACAGGCGCATCAGATCCCTGAATTCATGGGCATCGAGGGGACTCTCCCGGAAAAATTTGGTTATCGCCTCTTTTTTGATCTTCATCTTTAACGCTCCTGGTCTCCGTGGTAATCGCGGGCCGAGATGACTATCCAGGCATATATGCCGATTGTCAAACAGTTTACAGCGTCAGATTCAAAAATCTTTTGATTTTTGTATCACATTGCGCTTACTATATCAAATTGGATCGGTGGCGCGTGCACGCGAGCAGACTACAGGCACCTGATTTTAACCTTTTTCCCCCGTGTTTTCTCCAGGAGTTGTCATGTTTCGCCGTTGCCTGATCGCATTCGTCTCGTTGATTTCCCTCTCCCAGCAGGCCTCGGCAGCCGGCATTTACCCGCTCCCCAATGAACAGATCGTCCTGGCGGCGGAGAAATTTCGGCGGAATATGTATAAGGATGCCCGGGAAACGGCGCTCAAGGCCCCGCAAGGAGGCATGCGCGAGTTTATCCTCGGCATTTCCGCGGCGAAGCTGGAAGACTGGCCGGAAGCTGCCCGTCGTCTGGGCGCTGCCGCCGATGCCTTTCCCCTCCTGGCCGATTACGCACTCTACTACGAAGCCCGCGCCCTGTATAGTCTTGCCAGATTTACCGAAGCGCTCCCCCCCCTCCGGAAAATGATCAGGGAGTTCCCCGATTCGCCTCTCGTTCGTCCGGCCCAGCTGCTCTATGCGGATACTCTCTTCGAAGGGAAGGACTTCAAAGACGGCTACGAGGCGTACCAGAAATTCATCGAAAAGTTCCCGTCAGGCCCGGATGCCCTGGCGGCTACCCATAAATCCGCACTCTGCCAGGAACAGATGGGTGACACTGCCGGCGCAGTCGCATCCCTGCGAACCGTGTGGCTGAAATACCCCACCTCGACGTATGCCGCCAAGGCCGAACAAGACCTCCAGCGGCTGGCGGCCAGAGGGGTCCGGGTCGCACCGTACAGCGCTGAAGAACTGCTGCGGCGTGCATCGACCCTGTTCGATCTGAGAAAATACGATGCGGCGGCCAAAGCGATCCGTAGCGTGCCACTGGAGACTCTGCCAGGGGAATCCGCCGACAAATACCGCCTGAAAGCTGGCCAGGCCCTATTCAGGTGCAGACGATACAAGGATGCCGAAGCGGCGTTTTCAGCCCTTCTCGCCCAAAAGACGAGCCGCGATGTTTCCGACGAAGCCGCCTACTGGCTGGCAATAACCCTCGACAGGAGCGGCCGGAAAGAGGAAGCTTTCACCGCGTTCATCAAGCTGTCCGAATCCTCCGCCGGTTCCGAACTGGCCGAAAAAGCGCTCTTCGAGGCGGCCGGCATCAGAAAAGGCCAGAAAAAGGGAGATGAGGCCCTGGCCATCATGAAGAGGCTCCTCCTCCTGCACCCCGCATCCCAACTCAAGCAGAGTGTGACCTGGGAAATCGCCTGGAGGAGTTATCAGAGCGGCGACACGAAAACAGCTGCCGACTACTTCAAGACCCTCGCGGACATTCCAGCTTACCGCGAAAAGGCTCTCTACTGGTTCGGCCACACGCTCGCCGCCGCAGGCGACACACCCGGAGCGCAGAAGGCATACGCCGCCCTTCTGGCGGAATATCCCTTCGGATTCTATGCCCAGTCGTACCGCAAGGAAGTCAATATTGCCGGCGATGAAATTTCTTTCCCGACCGGAAACCTCTGCGAAATGCTCCCTCTTCCCCCGGGATACGAGCGGATAAAGGCACTTATCACGCTCGGCCTCCATGACGAAGCGCGCAAAGAGCTCTCCTCCGCCAAGAAGAAACAGGCCGCGAAAAGCGGCTCGCTTGCCGGTCTCGCCAGGCTCTATCTGGAGATGAACGACTACCATGGGGCCTATAATCTTCTCGGAAACGGGCGTCCCCGGAACTTCGGAAAAGAAAATCTTTACCAATGGGGGATATGCTTCCCCCTTGCCTACCGGGACGCCGTGGCGCGCCTGGCTGCTGCGAACAATGTCCCTGAAAACCTGGTCTTTGCGATAATCCGCGCCGAAAGCAGTTACCTGCCTACCGCCCTTTCCCCGGCCGGAGCGGTCGGGCTGATGCAACTCATGCCCTCTACGGCGGCAATCGTCGCCAACGGCAGCAAGGGGAAACTCGACGCCGGCTCCCTGACCAATCCGGAAACCAATATCCGGTTCGGCATCAAACATCTTCGCGACCTTATGACCCTCTATAACGGAGACCTTGTCCTGGCGGTCGCGGCGTACAATGCCGGGGCCGGCAACGTCAACCGTTGGCGGAAGGCTTTCGGAAATATGCGCACGGACGAATTCGTGGAGAACATCCCCTTCACGGAAACCCGCGAGTACGTAAAAAAGGTTCTTTCCAGCGCCGATATTTATGCGCGGCTCTACAAGCTGGACAACAAATCCGCGCTCCAATCTTCCCCAAGAGACGCCACCGGCTCCGCCGTATCGCGCCCTGCCATGCCGGCAAGGGAGATCGCTGCCGGCACTCCCACCCCCATCGCTGCCAACTGAACCGGAACACACCCTCTACCCGAAGTGCATAGCACCGAAACGTCCAACAGCCTGCCCGGCAAAAATATATTTACAGCATACTGATAATATGTATAATGAACGTAATTATCCATAGGTGTGAGACAATGATAGACATCGAAAAAAGTGTCGGTTTTCTCCTGGCCAAGGCATACCAGCGGGCATGCGCCATCTACAAGGAAGAGTTCAGCGGCTATGACCTCACCACCCAGCAGTTCGGGCTACTCGCCTTTCTCTGGCAAAAAGACGGCCTCTCCCAGACCGAGCTTTCGGAGCGAAGCCAGATCGACCGGACGACCATGGGTGGGCTCATCGACCGGCTGGAAAAGGAGGGACTCGTCAACCGGCTCCCCCATCCTGAAGACCGGCGCGCCTACAGCATTTGCCTGACGGCAAAGGGAAAATCCCTGGAAGCGGAGCTCACCCCGCTGGCTGAACAGGCACTAGCGAGATTTACCTTTAAACTCTCCACCGAAGAGCATGAAACGTTGATACAGCTTCTGGAAAAACTCCGTCGCTGACCCGGAGGGCATATGAACAGAACATATCTTATCCTGATGATACTCTTTGGCCTTTCCACCTCCGTTGCCCACGCGGAACGCCTCACTCTCCGGGATTGCCTCGCCAAGGCCTCAACCGGCAACTATTCCCTGAAGGTAGCGGCCCATGACGAAAAGATCGCCAAGGAAAACGTGGGGATCGGCAAGAGCGGATTTTTCCCCCGCGTCGATCTGCAAGGAGGGTATACCGCGCAACTTGAACCGCAAGCGATCGATTTTGCCGGCCGTTCCATCGCTACCCAGGATGCGGACTACCCTTTTCTCAGCCTCTCCATCTACCAGACTCTCTACGATTTCGGCCGGACCGACTCCCGCTACCGGCGGGCCGAGGCACTCAGAGAAGCGGCCGCATACTCCTACGCGGGACAGGAAAAGGATGTCTTTCTCCAGGTGGTGAAAGCCTATTTCGGCATTCTCCAGGAGGAGAAACTCCTGCACGCCGCCGAGGAAGAAGTCGCCCAGATGACCGACCATCTGCGGGTGGCGCAAAACTTCTACGAGCAGGGGGTGGTAACCCGCAACGACCTTCTCCAGGCGGATGTACGGCTCGCCACCAGCAGGCAGCGGGCGCTTGAGGAGGCAAACCGGCTGGACAACGGCTGGCTCTACCTCAACTACCTAACCGGCTCCCCCCCCGATTATCGGTCGGACCTGGAAGAGGGCGCCATCGTGGCTCCAAACGTTTCGGCAGCCGATCCGGAGAATGCCTTTGCCGCAAGGCAGGAGATAAAATCCCTGAAGAAGGTAGTTGAAGGAAGCGAACAGCAAGTCCGGGAGAGCAGGGGTAATTACTATCCCGAACTATTTGCCCAAATGGGCATGGATTACGTCCGGAACGGCCAGGTCAAGGAGCAGGCGATCTTTGCAGGAACCGTCGGGCTGAAGATCAACCTGTTCGACGGACTGGCAACAACTTCACGGTTCCGACAAGCCGTGGAAACACGCTCCAGGAACGAAGAGGTGCTCCGCCAGCTACAGGCGGACATCCGCCTCGAATACCAGACCGCCACAAACGATGCCAGAGTCGCGCTGGAGCGGATCAAGGTGGCGGAAAACTCCATCCGCCAGGGAGAAGAAAACCTCAGGATCAATAAAGACCGTTACCAGTCGCAGGTCGGCACCGCCACCGACGTAATCGACGCCCAGACGCTCCTGACCCAGACTAAAACCGAATACTTCCGCGCCCTGTTCGACTACCAGGTGGCGGTTGCCAGGGTGAGGAAGTCGCTCGGCGAACTATGATCATTTCTTCACAGAGACACGGTGTACGGAGATAAATGTTTAACGGAGGCTGTACGTCATGGAAGAAGCAAAAACAATCGAGCCGCAGGAAACGGCTGCTGCTACGAACAAAACGGGCAACGGCAAGAAAAAGCGGGCGGGCATAGTTCTCTTGATTCTCATCGTCGCAGGGACCTTCGCGGGGGGGAGCTGGTGGCTCAGGAGCATGACCCGCATCTCGACCGACAACGCCTTTGTCGAGGCGCGCATCCATTCCATTTCCGCCAAGGTCCCCGGCACGGTCGTCCATGTGCTGGTGCAGGACAATCAACCGGTCAAAAAGGGGGACCTGCTGGTGGAGCTCGATCCCGACGATTATCGGGTGCGACTGCAAAACGCCCAGGCGGAATTCGACATGGCCCGCAACGAGACATCGGGCGATTACGCGCGGGTCGACGGCGCCAGGGCGTCCGTCGATCTTGCCAGGGCGAGACTGGACCAGGCCGAACTGGACATGCAGAGGGGGAAGGCCCTGTTTGCCAGGGAGGTCATACCGAAAGACCAGTTGGACAGACTGGATACCGCCCGAAAGATTGCCGCATCACAGCTTAAGGAAACGGAGGAGAATCTCCGCAGGGAACAGGCGAGCCTCGGCCTGCCGGGTAACGGCGGAAAAGTCGCCCGCATTGCCCAGAAGCAGGCAAAACTGGACGAAGCGCGGCTCAACCTCTCCTACACCAGGATCTATGCCCCGGCGGACGGCTATGTCACCAGGAAATCGGTGGAGCCGGGCAACAACCTGCAACCGGGACAGCCGCTGATGGCGATTGTCGCGCTGGATGACGCGTGGGTGACGGCCAACTACAAAGAGAGCCAGCTCACCCACATGAAACCGGGGCAACGGGTGGAATTCAGGGTGGACAGCTATCCGGGCGAGAAGTTCACCGGGAGCGTAGAGAGCATCATGGCCGGCACCGGCGCCGCCTTCGCCCTCCTGCCACCGGAAAACGCCACCGGCAACTACGTCAAGGTCGTGCAGAGGATTCCCGTCAGGATAGCCATCGACAAGTCGAGCGACCCGGGGCGCAGGCTCCGCGTCGGGATGAGCGTCGTGCCATCCATCTTCACCGGGGAAGGTGTTATGGACATTCTCCGGGGATTGAACCCGTTTCTGTAGGGGCGATCCTCGTGATCGCCCTCATTCCGGGCAAACACAAGGTTTGCCCCTACAAAAGCCCATTCCATGTCAGCAACAGCACAAAAATCGATAAACAAGTGGCTGATCACCATAACGGTCATGCTCCCCACCATCATGGAGATCGTCGACACCTCGGTGGCCAACGTCGCCCTCCCCCACATGCAGGGGAGCCTGAACGCCGGTACGGACGAGGTCACCTGGGTGCTCACCTCCTACCTGGTGTCGAACGCCGTGGTCCTCCCCATGACCGGCTGGCTCGCCCGGCTGTTCGGCAGGAAACGTTTTCTCATCACCTGCATCACCCTGTTTACCCTGTCGTCGCTCCTCTGCGGCGCGGCCCCCAATCTCGCCACCCTGATCTTCTTCCGGATTCTGCAGGGGGCGGCCGGCGGCGCCCTCATCCCGACCAGCCAGGCGATCTTGATGGAAACCTTCCCTCCCCATGAACAGGGAATGGCCATGGCGATCTTCGGGGTCGGCGCCATGTTCGGCCCGATCGTCGGACCGGCCCTGGGGGGATGGATCACCGACAACCTGAACTGGCGCTGGATATTCTACATCAACTTCCCCATCGGCATCATCGCGGTGGCGATGGCGACTTGGTTCATCTTCGACCCACCGTACCTGAAACGGCATAAAATGCGGGTGGATTACTGGGGGCTCGGGTTGCTAACGCTGGGGCTCGGCGCCCTGCAGGTGGTCCTCGACAAAGGGCAGCAGGAAGACTGGTTCAACTCCTCCCTGATCGTGACGTGCGCCCTCGTTTCCGTGCTGGCGCTCCTCCTCCTGGTCTATGTGGAGCTGAAGCACGAGCATCCCATCGTCAACCTGAAGCTCTTCGGAAACGTCTCGTTCTCTGCCGGGAACTTCGTCATGTTCATGGTCGGGTTTTGCCTGTACAGCTCGATCATGCTGATCCCCCTCTTCCTCCAGACCCTGATGGGGTACGACGCCACCCTGGCCGGCATGGTGCTGGCCCCGGGCGGGATCGCCACGCTCGTCACCATGCCGTTTGTCGGGGCGTTCATCCAGCGCTCGGACGGCAGGAAAGTCGTGCTTGCGGGGCTTCTGATCGGCGCCTTCTCCATGTTCCTGATGCAGCGGTTCTCCCTGGAGGCGTCCTACTGGGACTTCGTCTGGCCACGGGTCATCCTCGGCGTGGGGCTCGCCATGATCTTCGTGCCGCTCACCACCGTCACCCTCTCCACCATCTCCCGGGAAGAGATGGGGAATGCCACCGGCATCTTCAATCTCCTGCGCAACGTGGGAGGAAGCGTCGGGATCGCCATCGCCGCCACCATGCTCTCGCGCTACTCGCAGTTTTACCAGAACTCTCTGGTTGGCCACGTGAACCCCTACAGCTTTCAGGCGCAAACGAAACTCTACGCCCTGAAACAGGCGGCTCTGTCGCGAGGATTCGATCCGGTCAGCGCGGACAGGTTTTCCCTGGCCGCGGTCGACGGCATGGTGAGGCGTCAGGCGGGGATGCTGGCGTATAACCGCATCTTCTGGGTGGTGGGGATAGCCTTCCTGGTGATCATCCCGCTGCTTCTGCTCCTGAAAAAACCGCGTCACATGGGCGGCCCAGCGGGAATGCACTGAAGAAAGAAGAGCTCTGCTACATGATCAGGTCGTCGGGAAGCTCGTTCACGTCATCCGGCATTTTCGGAAAATGCGCGGCCAGTATCCTCCCGCATTTTTCTACGACAGCGCAGAGCGACTCGCCGGCGCGCCCGTCCCTGATCCCCTCGGAAACCTCCCGGGCCAGGGCCTGCCAGGTTTCGTGGGGAATTTTACTGTCGATGTTCCGGTCCCCCAGTATCCAGACCTTTCGCTCCAGGATGGAGACGAAGATCAGGATGCCGTTTTCATCCCGGGTCTTGTAGAGCTTCTTCTCGAAAAATGCCCGGATCGCCCGCTCCCGTACCGCGTGCATCATCCTTCTCTTGTTGACGAACGGGAACTTGAGCCGGGGAAAACGGTAGAAGAGAAGCCGGGCGGGGAACGAGAGGAGAAGGGCCAACGGCAGGTACGACCAGATGGTCGTGTGCTGGGTTGCCACCGCGGCGATCACGGCGGCAAGCCCCGCAACCAGCATCCCTCCCAGAAGTTCCGCTTCCCGGTACCTGTCGCTGTGATCGACCACCATGGTGGCGATCTCGCCGGAAGTCGTCGCTTCCGCGGCCTCCACCGCCCGCCGGATCGCTTCCCGCTCGTCGTCGCTGAAAAAGGTATGAGTTTTCGGGTCTTTCATCGTTTTACCTCAACCTCTGCCTGAACCAGCCTGACTACCAATCCCCCGAGGCCCCGCCGCCGCCGAAATCGCCGCCCCCACCGGAAAAGCCGCCACCACCCCCACCGAAACCGCCGCCAAATCCCCCGCCGATGAAGGGGCCTCCCCAGAAGCCCCCTCCCCTTCCACCGCCGCCGAAGAGAACGGTCAGAAGGAGGCCGACCAGGAAGCCGACGGCGCCGAGGCCGATCAGGAGCAGGAAAGCCAGCCCGGGAAAAACGAGGAACACGATGAGCGGAAGCCCTATGGCACCGACCAGCCCCCCCAGTGGACGGGAGATGGCACCGAGGAACACGCACGCCACGGCAAGGAAGATGACGAGGGTGAAGATGGGATGGAGGCTCCTCTTCGCGTGGCGCAGGTCGCGCGTCTGCGCCGTGTACTCCCCTTTCACCACCGCCATGATCGCCGCGACCCCGGCAGCCACACCCCCGTCGAAATCGCCCGCCTTGAAACGGGGGGACATCTCGCTCCTGATGATCCGCCCCGAAACGAGATCGGTGAGCTTTCCTTCCAGGCCGCGCCCAACCTCTATCCTTACCTTGTGCTCCTGCCTGGCGATCAGGAGGATGGCGCCGTTGTCCACCCCCTTCTGGCCGATCCGCCATGCCTCGGCCACCTTGATCGAGTACTCTTCCAGGTTTTCCCCCGCCAGCGTCGGAATGGTCAGGACGACGATCTGGGTCGAATCGCTCCGTTCGAATGCCGTGAGTTGCTGCTCCATTTCCTGCGCGGCGGCCGGGGACAGGACACCGGCGTAGTCGTTCACGTGGGCGCGCAAAGGGGGAACGTCAAGGGCAGAAGCTGGTGAAGCCAGAGCTAGTAACAATATAAGAATTCCAACAAGTCTCATTGCATCCCCATGGTACTGAAAAGCGTCGAAAAGGGAACGTCAATTTTTCGCAAGGTCAAGGCGATTCCGAACGACAACGCCGAGATTGCGGAAAAGTGGCGTTCCCTCTAAAACTTCACCTTTGGTGCCGTCTTCGCCCCCTCCTCCGCCTTGAACGGCTCTTTCCGGGCGAGATGGAGCAGGAGCGAATTGGTCATGCTGTTGGGGAAGGTGCGGATAGAGGTATTGAATCCCTGGACCGCCTTGTTGTAACGGACCCGGGCCACGTTGATCCGGTTCTCGGTCCCCTCCAGCTGGTTCTGCAGGTCGAGAAAATTCTGGTTCGCCTTGAGGTCCGGGTATTTTTCCACGACCACCATCAGCCGGGACAGGGCGCCGGACAGTTCACCCTGGGCCTGCTGGAACTTGGCGAAGGACTGGGGATCATTGACGAGTTCCTTGGAAGCCTGAATGGAGCCGACTTTTGCCCGCGCCTCGGTGACCGCCTTGAGGGTGTCCGCCTCGTGCTTGGCGTACCCCTTCACCACTTCAACGAGATTGGGAATCAGATCGGCGCGACGCTGGTACGCGGCCTCCACATCCCCCCAGGCGGCGAATACCGCCTCCTCGTTGGCCTGCATGGCGTTATAGCCGCAGCCGGTGAGGGTGGAAAGCAGCAACAGAACGAAAACAAACGATACAAATCTCTTCATGGTTCCTCCTCAATATCATGTCTGTGTTTAACTATACGCGCTGCAGTGCTATTTGTCATCTTCCCGGTAGCGAAATTTCATGACAATCAGGGCGCCGTAGCAGAAAATGGAAACGGCATTGGCGACAATGAGCGGTTTGTCGCCGAGAGCCACGCCATAGACCAGCCAGAGGGTCATGCCCACGATGAGCAAGACCGGCTGCCAGATGGAAATATCCCGGGTATGCTTGGTCCGGTATGCCCTGACCACTTGGGGCACCCCCGCGGCAGTGGTGATAGTCCCGGCTAGCAGCCCGAGATGGGTTATGTTCATGTTTTTTTTCTCCCGGAGAAATCGCCGGCCGCCCAGTCGATCTGGGACATCATCCCCTGCAGCATGGCCACTTCCCGGCTGTCCGGTTCCGCACGGGCGAGCAGCCTGCGAAAGGTGCGCATGATATGGGCGGGGTTCTGGGGATTGAGAAAACCGATCCGGAGCAGCGTACTCTCCATGTGCTTCAGCAAATCCTCCGTCTCCGCCACTCCGGCGATTTCCCTCTCCCTGGCTGGAAGGTGTCCGGCGTTATTCTTGAAAATTTCGTAACAGAAGACGAGCACCGCCTGGGCAAGGTTCAGCGAGCCGTACTCGTCGGACGAGGGAATTGTCGCATGCCAGCGGCAGAGTGACAGCTCATCCGTGGTAAGCCCGCTGTCCTCCCTGCCGAAGACCAACGCTGCCCGGAAGTTGCAAAGCTCGGGAACGATTTTTTGCGCCACCTCTTCGGGGGTAAATATCTCCTGCCGGTATTTGCCGTGCCTGCGGGTGGTGGCAACGGACAGGGGGGAGTCGGCCAGCGCTTCCTTGAGCGAGGGGAATACCCGCGCCGTTCCCAGGAGTTCCTTGGCGGAAACGGCGAATTTGTGGGCTTCCGGATGCAGATACGCGCAGGGATTGACCAGGCGGAGTGCGGAGAGCCCCATGTTCTTCATGGCCCGGCACACCATCCCGATATTGCCGGGATTTTGCGGCTCCACCAGAACGACTGCGATTTTATCTCGTAAATTTGGCATTTCAGCCATACTGCTTTCTCTCCTTCATTCTCTTCAGCCTCCGTCGTGCCGGCATTGTGCGCCAAAAGGCGTGGATGAAATGAGACAGCCACATCATCGTTATCAAGCAGATGAGAATGACCATCAGCCAGCGTTCGTAGCGGCTCACGTCGTCCACGAAAAGGGAGGCGCTCTTGCCGAACAGGTAGCCGCCGAGGGAAAACAGGGCCGCCCAGCTGAGCGCACTCAGGGTGTTGAGCCAACAGAACTTGCGGGAGGGAAAGGTGGTCATCCCGAGAATGACCGGGAGGACGATCCTGAAGCCGTAGGTGTAACGGGAGACAAAGGCGACCAGAACACCGTACTTTTCTATCAACCGCAACGCCTTGCGGAACTTTCTGGCAATACTGGTGAAAAGCTTCAGCAGGGCCTTCCCCTGCCGGCGTCCCAGATAAAAATAGAACTGATCGCCGCAGAAAGCGCCGCCAAAGGCGGTGAGGATTACCCCCCAAAGGCTGAGATACCCCTCGAAGGCGAGAAAGCCGGCCAGGATCAGTCCCGCCTCCCCCTCAAGGAAAGTCCAGACGAAGAGTACCCAGTAACCGTGAATTTCCAGGTATTCCTTCAGATGCTGATGCAACTCCCCTCCCCCGGCGAAAGTCCGGCATTGCTCCTCACTATTTCTACCAGAAACATCCCCGGATTTCCAAGTAAAACGTGCATCATGCCCCTGAAAATGTATCGCCGCGCCATTAAAAAAGGCCCGGAGAAAGATCCCCGGGCCTTTTTATCGCTGCGGAAGCGACTCTACTTCTTGGCTGCCATCGCCTTTTCAAACCCCGTGTTGAAGGCCTTCTTGTTCAGATCGAGGAAGGCCTCCGGAACGCGGGCAAGTACCGCTTTTTCGGCGCTTTCCCTGGAAACCACGCCGGTCAGGGCAACCATGGCGCCCAGCGCCACGATGTTTGCCACGATCTCACGCCCCACCTCGTTCTTGGCGGTGTTGATGATCGGGAAGGCGACCACGTTAAAATTACCTTTCGGCTGGTTTTTGACCAGGTCGGAGTCGATCAGCAGAACGCCACCTTCCTTCAGGTCGTGGGAATACTTGTCGCACGCCTCCTGGGTCAGGGCGAGCAGGGCGTCGACAACAGTCGCCTTGGGGTAATCGATGGAACCGTCAGAGATGATCACCTCCGACTTGGAAGCGCCACCACGCGCCTCAGGGCCGTAGCTCTGGGACTGCACGGCCTGCTTGCCGTCATAAATCGAGGCTGCTTCGGCCATGATTACACCTGCCAGGATCAGACCCTGGCCGCCGGCCCCGGAAAATCTCAGTTCATATCTTCCAGACATCTGTCATTCTCCTTTTGCGAGTGTGTTTACTTGGCACCTTTGGCGCGTTCGATGACCTTTGCGTACTCAGAGGTGTAGTCAGGCCTTTCTTCCTTGAAGAGAACACCGGTGAGGATCTTCCCCTTGAGTTGCTCGGGGTCCATCTTCTCGGCGGCCTTCACCGGCACGGTCACTTCCTTGAGGCGGTTCATCATTTCGATGACCGACTTGAACTTGTTGCGACGGCCGTAGGTAGTCGGGCAGTCGTCGAGTATCTCGACGACCGAGAACCCCTTGTGCTGGATCGCCTCGGCAATCAGCTTGTCGATCTGGGTGGCGTGGTAGGCGGTGCCGCGGGCGACGAAAGTGGCTCCGGCGCCGATGGCGAGCTTTGCCACGTCAAAGGCCGGATCGGGGTTGCCGTAAACAGTGGTGGAGGCCTTGGCGCCGGTCGGGGTGCAGGGAGAGAACTGGCCGCCGGTCATCCCGTAGATATTGTTGTTCATGATGATGTAGGTCATGTCGATGTTGCGGCGGCAGGCATGGATGAAGTGGTTGCCGCCGATGGCGGTACCATCGCCGTCACCACCGACCAGGATGACGTTCATCTCGGGCTTGGCCATCTTAACGCCGGTGGCGAAGGCCGCGGCGCGACCATGGGCGGTATGGAGGGTGCAAAAGTCCATATAGCCGGGAAGCCGGGAAGCGCAGCCGATGCCGGACACGATGGCGGTATTGTTCTTCTCCAGGCCACAAGCATCGATCGCCCGGATCAGTCCCTTCATGACTATCCCGTGGCCACAGCCGGGGCACCAGATATGCGGCAGCTTGCCGGGACGGAGATATTTATCGTAATCAAAAGCCATGTCTACTTGACCTCCTTGATCTTATCGAGGATCTGCGTCGGGTTGATCGGTTCACCGTCCACGCGGAAGATGCCGTGAACCGGGGCATTGCCTTCCACGCACCCCTTCAGCACTCCGGTGCACATACCAAGGTTCATTTCCGGTGTGACAAATGCCTTGACCTTTTTGGAAATGGCGAGGAGCTGTTTCTCCGGGAATGGCCAGAAGGTGATGAGGCGGAACAGACCTGCCTTGATGCCCTGCTTGCGGGCTTCGTTGACGGCGAAGCGGGCGGAACGGGAGGTAGAGCCGAAGGCAACGACAACCACATCGGCATCATCCACCATGTACTCTTCAAACTTGACGATATCATCGACATTTGCTTCCACCTTGCGCACCTGGCGCTCCTCTTCCGCCTGAACGACGGCAGCCTTGGTGGTGGGGAAGCCGTCGGCCATCTTGTTGAGACCGGTGACATGGAAACGATACCCGGAGCCGAAGGCAGCCAGCGGCGGTACATCGCCGAACTGAGTGTCGTACGGCTTGTATTGCTCGGGAGAGACGGTCGGCTGGGTACGGTTGACGACTTCCAGCTCGCCCGGATCGGGAAAAACGATACGCTCCCGCATATGGGCAACTATTTCGTCCGGCATGACCATAACCGGTGTGCGGTATTTTTCAGCCAGGTTGAAAGCGCGGACCGTTTCCTCGAACAGTTCCTGCACCGAAGCGGGAACGAGGGTGATCGCGGGATGGTCGCCGTGGGTGCCCCACTTGGCGCACATGACGTCCGACTGGGAAGGGCCGGTCGGCATCCCTGTGGAGGGGCCGCCACGCATGACGTTGATGATGACGCAGGGCACCTCGGCGATGCAGGCATAACCGATCAGCTCCTGCTTCAGGGAAAGGCCGGGGCCGGAAGTGGAAGTCAGCGCCTTGGAACCGGCCAGGGATGCACCGATAATGGAAGCCATGGCACCGATTTCGTCTTCCATCTGGATGAACTTGCCGCCTACCTTGGGAAGCTCGACAGACAAGACTTCCGCCACTTCGGTGGACGGTGTAATCGGATAACCACCGAAGAAACTGCAGCCAGCATAGAGGGCGCCGTGGGCCGCAGCTTCGTTACCCTGCATAAATGCAACTTTCTTTGCCACTTTCACTACCTCCTGTTAAAGTTTTAAGCTGTTACCTTGATAGCAAAATCGGGACAACGGAGTTCGCATTGCATGCACTTGATGCACGCCTCCAGGTTCTTCACCGCTGCGACGAAACCCTGCATTTCCAGAACCTTGGTCGGGCAGAACTCCACGCAGATGTGGCACCCTTTGCAATACTTCTCAATGATTTCGATTGTCGGAAGCTTTTTTTCCATCTACTTATGCTCCTTTAGCTGTAAATGAAGCCACGAGGGCTATAACCTGTTGAAAATAGCACATTCTGTATACAATTACAAGCAGGGCATACAACGCGCCAGGGGCGCCGCACGCGAAAGCGAAGCGACCCTGGTGCACATGATACCCATAAGCAAAAGAAGGGCTAAGCCCTTCTTTTGACTTTATTGATATGACCTTGTCGGACCTACTTGAGGCTGTCCACGAGGCTCTTTACCGCTGCCACCGACTTGTCCATCATCGCCTGCTCTTCAGCGTCGAGAGCGAACTCGATGATCTGCTCCACGCCTTTCTCGCCGAGGACTGCGGGAACGCCCACATAGTAGCCGTTCACGCCGAACTCGCCCTGAAGGAAGCAGCAGGTGGGGAGAACACGCTTCTGGTCTTTGAGGATGGATTCGGCCATGGCGATGGCGGAAGAAGCCGGGGAGTAGAAGGCGGAGCCGGTCTTCAGGAGGGCAACCACTTCGCCCCCCGCGCCGCGGGTGCGCTTGACCATGGCTTCCATGACTTCCTTGGCCTTTTCCTTGCTCTTGTACT
>DATDNF010000044.1:0-77250 GCA_036518435.1 Geobacteraceae bacterium | reverse complement strand
GAAACACTTACCTGGCGGCCTTTGCCCTGAATACCCTCGGCGCCCTGGACGACGGCACCCGCAAGAACGCGGTGCGATTCCTGGCAACCACCCCCTATGCGGGGAAAAGCAAGGAGCGGCCCGACCTCGACGAGCAGCTCTACGCCGTCCGGGCGCTGAAGGAGCTGAAGGCAGCGGATAAGATCAACCGGAAGCAAGCCATGGCTTTCCTGAATAGGATCTACATCAAGGTGAACGGCGGGTTCGGCCCCCTGGAGGGGTACGGCTCCACCCCCGACTCCACCGCCACGGGGCTGCGCATCCTGGCGGAGCTCGGAAAACTGAAAGGCGTTCACGTGGCAGGGGTCCCGCAACAGGTATCAAGCAGCAAACCTAAATCAATGTCGAATCATCCTGCTGTGCAGCACTGACGTCCGCAACTTCGCGCCTCAACTGGCACACACTCAGCTCTCCCCCTGAATACCATCGCCGAGCCTGGCAGGTTTCAACCGCCTGCCAGGCTTCCAACCACCACTAACCGCCTCAGGCGCCCCTTCCATCGTCTTGCTCTTCCCTGGAACCCCACTCCCTTTCATCCCGAAAAGGAAAACTTCTTCGGTTCCTTTTCCAGCAGAAATTATTGGCTATACTTAAGATGAAACGAGAGTTGCCGAGGTAATCCATGAACGAGGAACGGGTCGAGGTGGTTGCCTACGCCGGATACCGCGAGGAAGAGAGCCCGCGGGCACTGACGATCGACGGAAAGAGGGTCGAGGTGCGCAAGGTCCTCGACCGGTGGACCGAGGAAGACCGGGAAACGGGAAAAAGGCGGCGCTGCTTCAAGGTCAAGGGGGACGATTTCCGTACCCGCGTCGTCTGCTGCGACGAAGCAGGAACCTGGTATTGCCGGAGCTGACAGGATGAAGAACCAGGATATTTCACAAATATTCTCAGAGATGGCTGAGATTCTGGAGATCAAGGGGGACAACCCCTTCAAGATCAGGGCCTACCGCCGGGCCGCCCTCAACGTCGAGGGGCTCACGAGGAACGTCGAAGAGCTCTCCCATGATGAGCTTCTGGAGATTCCCGGGGTGGGGGAGGAACTGGCAGCCAAGATCGAGGAATTCGTCCGGACCGGCAGCGTTCACGCCCACGAGAAGCTGAAGGGGGAGATCCCGGCGGGGACCCTTTCGCTACTCGCCATCCCCGGCCTCGGCCCCAAGACCGCCAGGCTCCTCCACGATAAACTCGGGGTGGAGAGCATCGAGGAGCTGGAGCAGGCCGCTGCCGAGCACCGGCTGGCGGGGATTCCGGGCATCCAGCAGAAGACCGAGGATAACATCCTGAAGGGGATCGCCACGGTGAAGCGGGGGCAGGGGGGATACCGTCAGCCCCTCGGCAGGATCCTCCCCATCGCCCGCGACCTGGTGGAGCAGTTAAAAAAACGAGCCAGGGTGGGGAGGATCGAGATCGCCGGTAGCCTCCGCCGCTGGAAGGAAACTGTCAAGGACATCGACATCGTCGCCACCTCCTCCGACCCGGCCGGGGTGATGGCCGCCTTCGTCTCCCTTCCCCAGGTGGCGGGCGTGGTCATGCACGGCCCGACCCGGTCGAGCGTCGTGATCCGGGAGGGGGTATCGGTCGACCTGCGGGTGGTGGAGCCGGCATCCTTTGGCGCGGCGCTCGCCTACCTGACCGGGAGCAAGCAGCACAACGTGCGGCTCAGGGAGATGGCGGCCAAACAGGGGCTGAAAATTAACGAGTACGGGATCTTCAGGGAAAAGGACGACAAGCGCCTCGGCGGGGAGGATGAGGAAGACGTCTACCGTCTCCTCGGCCTCCCCTTCATCCCGCCGGAAATCCGGGAAGACCTGGGGGAGATCGAGGCGGCCCTGGCGGGGAAGCTCCCCCAACTCACCACCGCGGCCGACATCCGGGGAGACCTCCATATCCACTCAAAATGGAGCGACGGCGCCCACACCCTCGCGGAACTCGCCGCAGCGGCCCGGGAGCGGGGTCTTGCCTATCTCGCCCTGACCGACCACTCCAGGGGGCTGGGGGTCGCCCACGGCCTGACCGTCGAGCGGCTCATGGAGCAGCAGAAGGAAGTGGCAGCATTCAACCGGAAACAGCGTGGGTTCCGGGTGCTGCACGGCACTGAGATGGACATCCGGCGGGACGGGAGCCTCGATTTCCCCGATGAGGTCCTCAAAGAGCTCGACGTGGTGATCGCCTCGGTCCACTCCGGCTTCAGGCAGAGCAGGGAACAGATGACCGCCCGGATCGTCGCCGCCATGCGCAACCCGTGGGTTTCCATCATCGCCCACCCGACCGGCAGGCTGATCGGCGAACGGGACGCCTACCAGGTGGACATGGAAGAGGTCCTCCGGGTGGCGAAGGATACCGGCACCGCCATGGAGATCAACGCCTACCCGTTTCGCCTCGACCTCTCCGACACCCATGCCCGCCGGGCAAAGGAGCTGGGGGTGCCGCTCGTCATCGACACCGACACGCACACCATCAGCCAGTTCGACACCCTCCCCTACGGGGTATCCGTTGCCCGGCGCGCCTGGCTGGAGAAGGGGGACGTGCTGAACACCCTGGAACTGCCGGAACTGGTGACTAGGCTGGGGAGCAAGAAAAGGCGGGATTGATTATGCGGAAGTTCATTCTTCCATGCCGGTGGGGAGAGGGGTCTCGACCTCGCCGCCACCCTTCCCCTGGGCGAAATCTTCCACCATCCCGTCGATCCCCTTCGCGACGAAGGTCTTCAGGTTATGCTCCAGCCGTTCATGCCTCACCTTGGCGTAGCCGGGGAGCTGGCGGATCTCGTAGTGGACGTGGGGGCCGGTGGAGTGCCCCGTGCTCCCGGACAGGGCGATCACCGTGTTCGTGTCGACCGTGTCCCCCGTTTTGACCAGGATCTCCGAGTTGTGGCCGTACATCGTTACGTACCCCTCCCCGTGCTTCACCACCACCAGGTTGCCGTACCCCTTGTAAGGCCCCGCGAAATAGACGGTCCCCGTCTGGGTGGGATGGACAGGGGTGCCGGCAGGCACGGCGATGTCGTAGCCCGAGTGGTAGACCATCCTGCCGCTGCCGAACGGGTCGAGGCGCCACCCCACGCCGGAGGTGACCGTTCCCCCGTCGACCGGGGAGATCCGGGACGCCAACGCAAGGTGCGGCAAAAGGAGCAAAAAGTACGCGATAGTAAGAAATTTTTTCATAGCGGTCGATACGCCGAAATCGGAAGGATTCAACTATCCTATCGATTTCAATGAGTTTTGAGCATGCGCAACAAACCTGCTGCACCCGCCTTGTTTTAACGATGCAAATGATGAGCCAAGTCGCGACTACACATTTTACCCAGATGTCGTGCGCCGCGCCGAAGGCTTCCGGGGGAAACCCTTCGCCCCATAGATGAAAAAAGGGCGCCCCTGCCAGGCGCCCTCTTACCGGTGCAGCAACATCCCCATCCTACCCCTCGATCAGGCTCCGCCCGGTCATCTCCGCCGGTTTGGGGAGCCCCAGGATCTCCAGGATGGTCGGCGCGATGTCCGCCAGGATGCCGGCGCGAAGTCTCGCCCCTATGCGGGTGTCGTCCACCAGGATGAGCGGCACCCGGTCGGTGGTATGAGCGGTATGGGGGCCGCCGTTCTCGTCCACCATGGTCTCGGCGTTGCCGTGGTCGGCGGTGATGATCGCCCTCCCCCCCCTGGCCCGGACCTTCTCCACCAGCATCCCGACGCAGGCGTCAACTGTCTCGATGGCCCGCACCGCCGCCTCCATGATCCCGGTGTGCCCCACCATGTCCGCATTGGCGAAGTTGAGCACGACCAGGTCGTAGCGGTCCCCGTCCAGCCTTTTCAGAAGCTCCTCGGTGACGGCGAATGCGCTCATCTCCGGCTTCTGGTCGTAGGTCGCCACCTCCTTGGGGGACGGGATCAGCGCCCGCTCCTCGTTGGGAAAAGGGACCTCGCTCCCGCCGTTGAAGAAGAAGGTGACGTGGGCATACTTCTCGGTCTCGGCGATCCGGAGCTGGGTGAGGCCCGCCTTGCTCACCACCTCCCCCAGGATGTTGGTGAGCGCTTCGGGGCCGAACGCCACCGGGAGATTGAAGGTCTCGTCGTAGGTGGTCATGCAGACGTAGGAGGCGAGCCGCCGCCACTCCCCTCTTTGGAAGCCGGTGAAGGCAGGGTCGGTGAAGGTGCGGGTGATCTCCCGGGCCCGGTCGGAGCGGAAATTGAAGAAGATGAAGCCGTCACCGTTCCTGACCCGGCCGGCCGTCTCGCCGCTGTCGGCGATGACCGAGGGGAGGACGAACTCGTCGGTAACGCCATCCAGGTAGCTCTTCTCGATGGCGAGGTCGGCGGAGGCGAACCGCTCCCCCTCGCCATAGACCATGGCGGCGTAGGCCTTTTCCACCCTTTCCCAGCGGTTATCCCGGTCCATGGCGTAGTAGCGGCCGATCACCGTGGCGATCCGACCAACGCCGATCCGGGCGATCTCCGTTTCCAGTTGGGCGAGGTAGTCGGCGCCGCTCTTGGGGGGAGTGTCGCGGCCGTCCAGCAGGCAGTGGACGAAGACATCCACCCCCTCTCGTTTTGCCAGCTCCAGGAGGGCGTAGAGATGGGTGTTGTGGGAGTGGACCCCGCCGTCGGAAAGGAGCCCGGCCAGGTGGAGCCGCCCCCCAGCGGCCTTTGTCCTGGCGATGCAGTCGAGGAGCACCGGATTCTCGAAGAAGTCGCCGTCCGCGATCGACTTGCTGATCCTTGTCAGGTCCTGGTAGACGATCCGGCCGGCACCGATGTTCAGGTGCCCCACCTCCGAGTTCCCCATCTGCCCCTCCGGGAGCCCCACCGACATGCCGGAGGTGCCGATGTCGGTGCAGGGGTAGTCGGCGCAAAGGCGCGTCATGACGGGGGTCCGCGCCTGGGCGATGGCGTTGTGCGCGGGATTCGGGTTGATGCCCCAGCCGTCCAGGATCATCAGCAGAAGGGGGTGTGTCGGCATGGCTCCTCCAAAATCGGGTGCAGTCTTCCGACCATCTCGCGCCCGGTTGGCAAAATCTTTCTATTTCAATGATGGTACGGCTCGTTGTTCAGGATCGTAAACCCGCGGTAGATCTGCTCCAGGAGAAAGATCCGGACCATCTGGTGGGTGAAGGTCATCCGGGAGAGGGCGATGGTTCGTGTAGCCCGGGCGCGAAAACCCTCGGAAAAGCCGTAGGCGCCACCCACGGCGAAGACCAGTTCACCGGTACCGCGGTCCCGCTCCCCACCGAGGAACGCGGCGAGTTGAGGAGAGGTGAGCTGATCGCCCCGCTCGTCGAGTATGATCAGCCGGGCATTGCGCGGCACCGACTTCAGGAGACGCCCGCACTCGGCCTCCCGCCCCACCTCCGCCTGCGCCCCCTTTTCCTCCCTGACCTCGCCGATTTCCAGGGGAGCATAGCGCCTGATCCTGCCGGCATACTCCTCGATCCCCCGCCGAACCCACTCCTCCTGGGTCTTGCCGACCCAGATGGCCCTGATTCTCACGGTTCCTTGTCTTCCCAGCGGTATTCGGCCGGGATTTCAACTTCCGGCGCACTCCCCCACAGCTCGTCCAGTTTGTAGTAGTGGCGCATATCCTCCTGGAAGACGTGGACGATCACGTCGCCGTAATCGATGACGATCCACTTCCCCTCTTTCACCCCTTCGATGTCGAGCGCCTTGCCGAATTTCTTGAGCCCCTGGCGTACCGAATCGGCGATCGCCTGTGCCTGCTTGTCCGAGCGTCCCGACGCGAGCACCAGGTAATCGGCGATGCTGGAAATCCGTCCGATCTCCAGGACCTTGACATCCAGCGCCTTCTTGTCCAGCGCCAGGGCGGCACACTTGATGGCCCGCTCCTGCGCCGTCAGCTTCATTTTATCACGCATGCGCGTATAACCTCTGTTCCTTTATGTAGTGCTCGACCGCCTCGGGGACCAGGTACCTGATGGAACGGTCGAGCCGGGCAAGCTCGCGAATGGCGGTGGATGAAATGGCGAGGGGAATTCCCTCCAGATAGTAGACCGAATATCCCGACCGGTGGGCGAGCCGTTTTTCCGCGCCATAGTAACAGAACTCAGGGGCGACGGCAGCCGGCAGGACCTTGTCCAGTTCGGCCACCACGGCGCCGGGACGCTCCACCACCACGACGTTGCAACAGTCGAAAAAGGCCGCGTACTGGCGCCACATGCCGAAGTCGATGAACGAGTCGCTGCCGATGACGAAGAAGAACTCGTCGTCGGGGCGCTCCCGCCGGAGGGCATGCAGGGTATCGATGGAATAGGACTTGCCGGCGCGCTGTCCCTCGATCTCCGACAGGGAGAAGGCGCGGTTGCCGGCGATGGCGCGCCGCACCATCTCGCAGCGGGTCGCAAAGGGGAGGTCCCCCGCCAGCGGCTTGTGGGGAGGGGCCGCAGCCGGCACGAAAAGGACCTCCGCCAGGGCGAACCGGTCCCGCACCTCCTCGGCGATGCGAAGGTGGGCCATGTGGATCGGGTTGAATGTGCCGCCTATGATGCCGACTTTCATAAAACCTCAAAGCCTTCATTTAACAGGGATGAACAGGATACACAGGCTTAAACCCCAATCTATTTTCGGACTTCATCCTGAATATTCTGAATATCCCTGTTAATTCCGAATCTGGCCGTCCCCGTAGACGATGAACTTGGTCGTGGTCAAGTCCTCCAGCCCCATGGGGCCGAAAGAGTGGAGCTTGGTGGTGGAGATGCCGATCTCGGCGCCGAGGCCGAGCTGGTTGCCGTCCGCAAAGCGGGTGGAGGCGTTGACCAGCACGGTGCTTGAGTTCACCTCCCGGATGAAGCGCTGGGCATTGCCGTAGTCGGAGGTGACGATCGCCTCGGTGTGCAGGGAGCCGTACCGGTTGATGTGGTCGATCGCCTCGTCCATCCCGTCCACCACCCGGCAGGCGAGGATCAGGTCGAGGTATTCGGCGTGCCAGTCCTCTTCGGTGGCCGCTGTGGCGCCGGGGGCGAACTGGCGGAAGGTTTCGTCGCCGCGCAGCTCCACCTTCAACGTACCGAGGGCCTCGGCGATCCGGGGGACGAAGGTTTCGGCCACGTCCTTGTGGATCAGGAGGGTCTCCAGGGCATTGCAGACGCCGGGGCGCTGGGTCTTGGCGTTGACGATGATCCGCTCCGCCATGCCGAAGTCGGCCGAACAGTCGACGAACAGGTGGCAGACCCCCTTGTAGTGCTTGATGACCGGGATCTTGGAGTGCTCCACCACGAAGCGGATCAGGCTCTCGCCGCCCCGGGGGATGATCAGGTCGATGAGATCCTCCTGCTTGAGAAGTTCCAGCACCCCCTCCCGTTCCACGAACGGGACCACCGTGAGGGCCGCGGTCGGGATGCCGGCCTTCTCCATCTCGTCCCGGAGAATCCGGGCTATGGCCACGTTGGAGTAGATCGCTTCCGAGCCCCCCCGCAGGATCACGGCATTGCCGCTCTTCAGGCAGAGGGCCGCGGCGTCGGCGGTGACATTGGGGCGCGCCTCGTAGACGATGCCGATCACCCCCAGGGGAATCCGCATCTTCCCCACCATCAGGTTGTTGGGCCGCCGCCACATCCGGGTGACCTCCCCGACCGGGTCGGGGAGGGCCGCCACCTCGCGCAGGGCGTCGGCCATGCTCTTCACCCGCGCCTCGTCAAGCATCAGCCGGTCGAGCATGGCGGCGGAAAGCCCCTTCTTCTCCCCCGCCTCCAGGTCCTTCCGGTTCTCCTCGATCAGGTGCGGCGCGTTGTTGATCAGGGCCATGGCCATGTTCAGCAGGAGGTCGTTCTTCGCCCCCGACGAGAGCCTGGCCATGGCAAAGGAAGCCTGGCGGGCGTCTTCCGCCATTTTCCGGATTTTTTCGGCGATGGTCATGGTGAAACCTCCGGCAAACAAATCATATTAACCAAAAAACCTTTTTTCTCACACAAAGCCACAAAGTCACGAAAAAAAGCTGAACAGCCTGTTTTATCCGCGTTCATCTGTGCACATCAGTGGTTTCAATGTCAATCTTAGCGCCTTTGTGTCTTTGCGTGACCATTTGTCAAGACAAGAGGACCAGGTTGTCCCGGTGGATGACCTCATCCCCGTACTTGTAGCCGAGGACCGCCTCGATTTCACTGCTCCTGCGCCCCATGACGGAGGCGATTTCCTTGTGGGAATAGGCGACGATCCCCCGGGCGAATTCAGCTCCGTCCGGCCCGCAGACCTTGACGCAATCCCCCCGATCGAACTCCCCTTCCACGCTGACGACGCCGGAGGGAAGGAGGCTCCTGCCGTGCTGGGACAGGACGGTGCAGGCGCCTTCATCGACAACGAGCCGCCCCTTGGGATGGAGCGTGTAGGCAATCCAGTGCTTGCGGCTGGGAAGGCTCTCCTTTGCCGCCAGGAACAGGGTCCCAACCTCCTCCCCTGCCATGGCCCGAGCCACTATCCCCGGGCTCTTGCCGTTCACCATCAGGGTCGGCACCCCGAACTTTCCAGCCTTTTTCGCCGCAGCCAGCTTGGTCACCATCCCGCCCGTGCCGACCGTTGACGCCGAGCCCCCCGCGGCGTGCTCCACCTTCCTGGTGATGCTCTCCACCAGGGAAATGAGCCGGGCGTCCTTGTTGGTGCGAGGGTCGGCATCGAAGAAACCGTCGATGTCAGTCAGGATCACCAGGAGTTCCGCCTCGGTCAGGTTGGTGACCAGGGCAGAGAGGTTGTCGTTGTCGCCGAACTTGATCTCGTCCACCGCTACCGTGTCGTTCTCGTTGATGATCGGGATCACCCCGCAGGCAAGGAGCGTCTCGATGGTCGAGCGGGCGTTCAGGAAACGGAGCCGGTCGGAAAGGTCGTCGCGGGTCAGGAGGATCTGGGCCACCGTATGGCCGAACGTGGAGAAGGCCTCTTCGTAAGCCCGCATCAGCCGGGACTGGCCGATCGCCGCGGCGGCCTGCTTCTGGGGGATGGTCCGGGGCTTCCCCTCGATCCCCAGGTCATTCCGCCCCGCCGCCACCGCCCCGGAGGAGACGATGATCACCTCCCGTCCTTCCCCCTTGAGCCGGGCAATCTGGGCGGCCAACTGCTTCATGAAGTCGCGGTCGAGGCCGTTGTTCTCGAGGGTGAGCACCCGGCTCCCGATCTTGACAACGACCCGCCTCGCTTTTTTCAGGATAGTTCTGGGCATCGAATAAACCGTACCAGAGCGGAAGGAATTTGAAAGAAAAGAGTAAATATAGCACGTTTGCCCCCGAATGGCAAACATTGACCGGCGTCACCTGACCGCCTCGAACTCCCGCGTCCGGGGGTCCCACCGGTACCCTTTGCCGCTCCAGATCGCCTCGATGGTCTTCCAGTCGAGCCCGAGCCCCTTCATCTCCTCGCTCAGGTAGTAGGCGGGCATGATCTCGTCGTCGTCGATCCGCCCGTCGCCGTTGCGGTCCGCCCAGTGCACCCCGGCCACCGTCACGGACCGGTCGCCGCCGCAGGCGGCCTTGCGGGTGATTTCGCCGGCATGGGCCACGATTTCCCCGGCAAACGTCGCCGTTGACCTGAGCGGAGCCGCCGGTGAAACCTGGACCGTATAGGACAGGGTAAGCGGGCCGCTCCCGGTCGGGATGAGCCACTTCACCTCGCCGGCATCGGCCTTCCCGATCGCTGCCGGGGGAAAGGAATTGACCAGCCGCCACCCCGCGGGGAGGCGTTCCTTGACGATGAGCCCGGTGCCCGGGGAATCCTCGCGGCTGATCCTGATCTGCACGGGGATGATCGCGCCGGGCGCCGCGAACCGGGGGAGCCGCCGTTCGGCCGCGGCGATAGAGACCGTCTGACGAAAAAGGAAAAATGCCGCCACCGCGAGGAGCACCGCCACAACAGGGACGAAGAGCCAGATGCGGCGACCGCTGCTCGCCGCAGGCGGTGGAGGTATCTCCTCGGCCTCTTCAGCCGGCCCCCCGCTTCGGAGGATCTCCGCCAGCTCCACTTCCAGGGCCGAGGCGAGCTTCTCCGCATTGTCGCGCTTGATGGTCGGGTAGCGGTTATTCTCCCAGCGCGAGATGGTATCGGTGGTCACCCCGACCACGTTCGCCACGTAAAGCTGGGTCAATTTCTTGGTTTCCCGGACCGTCTTTATCTTCAACCCGTCGATGGCTACGACCGGAAGGGGTGATTTTTCCGTTTTTTCCGAACTATTTTCCATACACCCAGTATAGCAGTTAACTGTTTGATTTCATTTATTTTTAACGGGGCACACATATCCGGAACAACCCGACATCGGGTCGAATCGGGGTAGATGTCGGTTGCGAGAGTGCCCTTGACCTGTTATTTTTATCACATCCGGTTACATAAATAACCCAAAAAACGAAAGGAGCACCACCCATGAAACGAATCATCGCAGCAGCAGCCCTTACCCTCTTCACCGCAGGACTGGCAATGGCGGCAGGCCCCGAAACCATCACACTGCCGGCCAAGATGGGGAACGTCACCTTCCCCCACGCCAAGCACCAGGAGATGCTGAAGGACTGCAAAAAGTGCCACGCAACCGATGCCGGCGGCAAGATCGAAGGGTTCGGCAAGGACATGGCCCACAATACCTGCAAGAAGTGCCATGCGGACATGGGCAAGGGGCCGACCAAGTGCAGCGAGTGCCACAAGAAGTCCTAGAACCCATACGAATCTTACCGATACGGGGGGGCCTGAAAAGCCCCCCTTTTTTATTGAATCGCCCCGGCAAAGATAGTATCTTCACGGATGATGAACCGCTATTTTTCCGAAAAAGCCCTCCTCCAGATGCGCGAGGCGATCATTGAAACCGGCGGCAACGAGGTCTTCTTCCTCGGCCGCACCGACGAAGCAAAACTGGTCGTGGAAGCGGAACCGCTCGCCCGCGGAAACCGGGATGCCGTGGCCGCCATCCTGGTGGCCGCCTCCTTCGGCGACGTGGTGATCCACAACCACCCCTCGGGCAACCTCACCCCCTCCCAGCCGGACATCGAGATCGCCGGCATCCTGGGAAACCAGGGGGTCGGGTTCTACATCATCAACAACGACGCCTCCCGCTGCTACCAGGCGGTCACCCCCTTTGTCCGGGCCGCCCTGGAGCGCCTCTCCTTCCCGGAGATCGAGCGCTGGTACGCCCCCGACGGCCTCCTCGCCGGCCACCTGAAGGGGTACGAGCACCGGGACGAACAGACCCGGATGGCCTTCGCCGTGGCCGAGGCCTTCAACGAAGACCGGGTGGCGGTGATCGAAGCAGGCACCGGCACCGGCAAGTCCCTCGCCTACCTCCTCCCCGCCCTCCTCTGGGCCGTCCGTAACAAGGAGCGGGTGGTGATCTCCACCAACACCATCAACCTCCAGGAACAGCTGATCAGAAAGGATCTCCCGTTCCTCCGCAAGCACTGCGGCTACGAGTTCAGGGCGGTGCTGGTCAAGGGACGGGGGAACTACCTCTGCAAGCGGAAGCTCGCGGCGGTGGAAAAGGAGCCGGCCCTGTTCAAGGACGAGGCGTCCGGCGAGCTGGAGGCAATCATCGAATGGAGCCGGAAAAGCGCCGACGGCTGCCGAGGCGACCTCTCCTTCATTCCCCGTGACGAGGTCTGGGAAGAGGTCTGCTGCGAGGCGGACCAGTGCAACCGCGTCAAATGTCCCTACTACACGCGTTGTTTTTTTTACACGGCCCGGCGGGAGGCCGCCGGCGCAGACCTGCTGGTGGTCAACCACGCCCTGCTGATGGCGGACGTGGCGGTGCGCCAGGAAACGGGCTACGACTCCGTGGCGATCCTCCCCCCCTTCCAGCGGCTGATCTTCGACGAGGGGCACCACCTGGAGGACGTGGCAACCGGCTGCCTCTCCTCCCAGGCATCCCGGCAGGGGCTCCTGCGCATCACCGGCAGGCTCCAGCACCCCCGCAAGGCCCAGCGGGGACTCCTCCCCCAGCTCTCGGGCCAACTCTCCAGGGAGGTACCGGAGACGCTCGACGACCTGTACATGGAGGCGGCCGGTATCCTGGAGGGGAAGCTGATCCCCCGGCGGACGGTGCTCAACGATGCCATTTCCCGCACCATGGACGCCGTCGGCATGGCGCTTCTCGCCCATCTGAACAAGGGACGGGAATCCCAGGGAGAGCGGAAGCTCCGCCTCACCCCCCCCCTGTACGCCACCCCTTTCTGGCAGGAGGTGGAGGAGCGGGTCCGGGTGCTCAGCCGGGAGCTGGTCGACTACGCCGGGGCGCTCGGCGCTTTTCTCAAGGCATGCGGGAAACTGCCGGACAAGGTACTGGAGAAGCTGTCCGGGAACCTGGTTGACCTGCGGGGGGTCAAGGGGAGGCTGGAGGGGGCGGTGGAAAACCTCCTCTTCTTCATCGCCCGGGACGAGGGGTTCTGCCACTGGTTCGAGGTGCGGAAAACCGGCAAGGGGATGACGGTGAAACTCTGCTCCTCCCCGCTGGAGGTGGCAGAATCGATCAAATCGGTCATCCTGGAGAAGTTCAAGACCGTGGTGCTCACCTCGGCCACCCTGGCGGTGGGCGAGCGGTTCGACTACCTGGAAGGGAGGACCGGCATCGCGCTCCTCCCCCGCCCCCGGGTGACGGAGCTCTTGCTCGCCTCGCCGTTCGACTATCCCCGCCAGGCCTTCGTCGGCATCCCCACCGACATCCCCGAACCGACCGCGGCCGGCTTCGAGGCCGCCCTCGGGGAGCTCCTCCTGCAGGCGCTCGCCATCTCCCAAGGGAGGGCCTTCGTCCTGTTCACCTCCTACGACCTGCTGGGACGGATCTATGGCCGGCTGGCCGAGCCGCTCGCCAGGCTCGGCCTCACGCCGATGCGGCAGGGGGAGATGAACCGGCACCTCCTCCTCTCCCGCTTCAGGAAAGAGAGGAACTCCGTCCTGTTCGGCACCGATTCGTTCTGGGAGGGGGTCGATGTCCAGGGGCGGGCACTGGAGCTGGTGGTAATCGCGCGGCTCCCGTTCCGGGTCCCGACAGAGCCGATCCTGGAGGCGCGGGCCGAGCACATCGCGGCAACCGGCGGGGACCCGTTCATGGAATACACGGTTCCGCAGGCGGTGATCAAGTTCAAGCAGGGATTCGGCAGGCTGATCAGGAGCAGGGACGACCGGGGGGCGGTGCTGATCCTCGACAGGCGGGTGGTGTCGAAGAACTACGGGCGGTCCTTTCTCAGGTCGCTCCCCGACGCGCCGGTGGTGAAAGGAAGCGGGGCGGAGGTGATGGCCGGCATGGCGGACTTCTTCAGGGCTTGTTCGCCAGCTCCCGCTTCAACGCATAGTTGTGACACTGGAGATAGCTGAGGGCGGTCAGGATGAAGCTGAACAGGATGGTGCTCTGGACGAACAGCACCCCGGGCGCCCGGAGGGCGAAGGTGACGAAGAAGATGAACGCCGCTGCCTTGAGAAAGTCGTTAAAGATCCTTTTCTGGCGCAGCGCCTTCTGCTGTTCGACCGTGAGCCCCGGCGCCGAGGCGGCGATCTCGTTCTCCGCCTCCCCCCGGGCAAAGCGGTTGACCGGGTAGAAGAGCAGGAGCTGGATGACGAAGCTCGCCACGATGCTGTTGAGGAATATCTGCGGCATCCCTTTGGCCCGGTACTGGGCCTGGAACATGAACGCCATGAAGACCAGGAGCGCCAGCAGGACAACCTGCACCACCCGGTAGATCGTTATCAGTCGGTGCAGCTTCTTGAAATCCATACCATTCGCCATGTCTTCTCCCGTTTCGCAAGGTCTCACCAGGCTTCAGCCCGTCCCCACCATAACAAATAAAATGGTGTTTTACAAGCTAAAGATGTTCCCGCCTCAGCTCATCGCCCGTGCCACGGTGACTACGAAGACCGCCTCCGCCCCCGCCTTTTTCAGGGTCCGGGCGCATTCGGCAACCGTGCTCCCGGTGGTGTAGACGTCGTCCACCAGGATGATCCGCCTGTCCCTGACCGCCGCCGGGTCGTGCACCGCGAAGGCCCCCCGGACGTTCCCCTGCCGCTGCGCCGCGCTCAGGTTGATCTGCGGCTCGGTCCACCTGATCCTGCGCAGATCGTTACGGGAGAGCGGCAGGCGCCACCTCTTGGCGAGGATCTCCCCCAGGAGCACCGCCTGGTTGAACCCCCGCTGGCGCAGCCTCTTCACGTGAAGGGGAACGGGGATGAGGAGATCGGCCTCGCTCGCCGCGGCGAATTCATCGAGCTGCCGTGCCGCCAGGAGCCCGAGGGGACGGCTGTGCTGGACCTTTTTCCCGTACTTGAACCGGTGGACCAGTTCCCTGACCGGGCCGTCGAACACCACCGCGGCGCGGGCCGCGGCAAAGGGAGGGGGCTCCTCGTGGCATCCGCCGCAGCAGTGATCGATCCCTCCCTCGGTGGCGAAGGGGAGGCCGCAGACCGTGCAGAGGGGGGAGTCAATGGCAGGGCTCCCCGCCAGACAGGCCGGACAGAGGTGGAGCTCGCCTGCATCGGGGATGAAACTCTTGCAGCCATGGCAGAGGGGGGGAAAGAGTATGTCGAAGAAGGCTTTCAGGAGCATAGTCAGGTTATCCCGCGCAGGGGCGCAGCATCTGCGCCCCGAAGTGCCGCTTCAGAGTCCCATATCCTCGTTCACCACCAGCACCCGCAGATCGGTCAGGCGCGGCTTCCGGTCAATCACGGTTGTGATCCGGCAGATACGGTCCGAAGAGTTGCAGTCGCAGCAGAAGCCGGTCTTGGCGCAAGGGGTGTTGTAGTTGAGCCGCTTCGCATTGGGAGGTGACGCCCAGTCCTTCACCCGTTTGATGGCAGCCCCGATGTCCCCGTCCACCAGCTTGTTGCGCCCCGCCACCACGATCACCTTTCGCGGACCGAAGAGCATGGAGCCGACCCGGTTGCCGGTGGCGTCGATGTTGACCAGGAAACCGGACAGGGTCACGGCATTGGCGCCGGTCAGGAACAGGTCGCAGGTCAGCTGGCGGCGCATGATCCCCAGCCGCTCATCGAGGGAAAGCCCCGGCACGCCGTGGATCAGGAGCTCCTTTCCCATCTCCTTCAGGCGCTCCGCCACCCGAAGGTCGGCCACCGACAGGGAGCCGCCGAAGCCGACGGTTTGCGCCCCCTCCGCCTCCCTGACAATATAGTCGAAGGCCACTCGGCCGCTCTCGCAGTACACCGCGGTGAAGCCGTTCTTCCCGAGCGACTCCACCGCCTTCTCGCACTTCTGTTGGTGGGTCCAGTCCACCAGTTCCCGGGTCTGCGTCATGGGCTATCTCCTGTTGTATGGTTGAGTTGAAAACAACATCGCGCAGGATTAGTCCCTTACGACTTGAGTATTTACAATATATGAGCAAAAGTCCAGCAAGACATTACTCACGCGACGACGCGACGACGCAACGAAAGGCTTTTAAACAAAATCTTTGCTTCAAGGTTTTAAACGTTGCGTCGTCGCGTCGTTGCGTGAAACAAGGTTTTTTTGGTTCCGGCTTCGCAGGATTAGGGTGTTATAACACAAAAGAGTCATCCTGCAAAGCGGGGATCATCAATCCCGTCTCAAGCCACCGTGCGGCAGAAAGGCCAGCGTCGCGACCGTGGCGAACGGTAACAGGAAGAACCCGCCGAAGAACAGTGCCCTTAACAGTCCGGCGTGCTTCAGGATCGACCATTCCACCCAGGCGGTGTGCGTCAGGGCAACAATCAGTATCGTTCGTTCGAGGAGTTTAACCATGCTCTTTCATGCTCCGGGCGGGAGCAAGGTACGCGATACCTTACTCCCGCCCCACAATGCAGTTTCATATTGTTGACCAACGGAGGTTCTTTCAGCTATCAGGCTTTCTGGCAGCTCCCATCGCAGTAGGGAGCATTGGCGGTTTTCCCGCAGTTGCACAGGTAAACCTGCTGTTTTTCCTTGACCTCGAAGGCGATCGGGGCGCGGTCACTCCCCAGGTGAGCGCCGTCACAAAACGGCATCGTGGCTGACTTGCCGCAGGTGCAACGGTAGTATGTGCCCGGCTCCAGGTCGAGAACTATCGGTTTGTTCGGGGCAATGGTGATTTGGTTCATCAGTTTTTCTCCTTTTTTGGCACCCAGATTTGTCTTATTTCTTGAGCAGTTCGATCTCCAGAGCGATGGTTATCTCTTCGCCGACCGCCACTCCGCCGCTCTCGATGGCGGCATTCCAGGTCAAGCCGAACTCTTTGCGGTTGATCCTGGCAATTGCGGTGGCGCCCCGCTTGATGTTCCCCCACGGGTCCTTGTACGCCCTGGTCGGCCCTTCCACATCGAGCACCACTTCCCGGGTAACGCCGTGCAGGGTGAGCAGGCCGTACACCTGCAGCCTGTCATTCCCGGCTTTTTTCACCTTTTGGGAGACGAAGGTCATGGTCGGGTATTTGGCCACGTCGAAAAAGTCGGCGCTCTTCAGGTGCGCGTCACGCTTGGCAACGCCGGTAGTAATCGATGCGGTATCGATGATCACGTCCACCTTAGACCTGGTTAGGTCCTGGTCGTCGATCTCCACGACGCCGCTGACCTTGCCGAACTCACCCCTGACGTTGGAAACCATCATGTGGCGCACCTTGAACCCCACGTTGGAATGGTCGGGATCGATGCTCCAGGAAGCGGCCGAGGCGAAGGTCGGGACGGCCAGGGTGACAACTGCTGCGATTACTCTGATAAAGCGTTTCATGATTTGAATTCTCCTTTGCGTTTTTTAGTTTAAGTCGCGACAATTCAACATTAAATTATTAGCTCAAAAAATTTTATTCTCCTTTACCCCTCCTTTCTTTTAGCCCAAGCATGCGGCAAAGCCGTCCTAGCTCTTCCTGCTCCGTTTCCGTGAGGATGGTCATCTCATCCACGATGGCTGCCCGCACACGCGGGAAAACCTCCGCGATCAGCTGCTCGCCCGCTTTCGTGAGGTGGACGGTGATGAAGCGGCGGTCCTCGGCGGTGCGCTCCCGCCGCACCAGGCCGCGCTTTTCCAGGTTGTCGATGACCATGGTGATGTTGCCGGTGCTCTTGAGGATCTTCGTCGCGATGTCGCGCTGGCAGAGCGGCCCCTTGTGGAAGAGGGCCTCCAGCACGCCGAACTGGCTGACGGTCAGCTCCGCGGCCGCCATGTTGCGGCCGATCCGGCCAGTCACCGACTCCGCAGCCCGCATCAGCTTGGTATAGGCGTTCAGCGCCCTTTTTTCGTCGTCAGTAAATGTCGTGGGTGATTTTTTCATGCCTCTCTCGCCACATCGAATGATTTAATATTAAACTATACGGAAGCACGATTCATGTCAACTGATTTTTTTGCATGATTTTTCTAATTCGGGGATTGGTCCTTTCAATATTTATTACGAACTTGGCCTCTTCAGAATTCCGACAAACCCAGCGCAACCCGTTTGCCATAATCTATCAGTAGGTAGCAGTACCAGGCAACGCCGAACAAATAAATAATGGCTGTGATCAAGAAGACATAAACGTAAGCGACGTCCATACTGCGAAGATACACGAAGATCCGAGAACTCATGAACCAGCTCCCGGTCCATATGGCCGATTCAAGGGCGCACATTGTTTCCTGGTTTCGTCTGCTAACGTACTTCATGGTCAGGTTAGTCGTGAGCGGGGTCGCCAGATTCATTAGAGGCTGTCGCAATACGTAGCAGATTGCCGCCACGCTAACGGCATAGGATGCGGTATTAAATAACTCCGTCAATGCCATCAGGACAAGGAGCGCTATCGCAAACACCTGCGAGGACATTATGGACACAGCGTCTCCGAAACGCTTTCTAGCGTAGGGGATTAGCAGGAAAGTGGCGAACACCAGAGAGGTGGAAAATGCCGAGATTATCGCGAAGAAACTTGAGTCGGCTCCGTGCACTTTGTAGAAGAAAAGCCCCATGAAGGGCATGGAGAGCCCCGCACCCAGGGCGAGCAGAAATGTGGGAGCAGTTGCTTTCAGCAGTATGCTCCAATCTCCCGGCGAGATGCCTGGCCCATAGCTCTCCTCATCGGGAATCTTTTCGTCGATCCTTATGCTGGCGATGCAAAATAAACTTATAAGCCCAAGCAGCACGATCATCTGAAGACATCTCTTTTCGTCATAGAGTCCAGGGGCGATCCTGCTGAACCCGTAGATGGCGACGCCGCTCAGGATACTTCCCAAAGCCCAGGTGGAACTGCTGAGCGAGATAGCTTCAATGTGGACCTCTTTCGGTGCATTCCTCAGAATGAACGGAAGCACTGTCACCCGCATAGAAGTGAAGCAGAGACCCCATGCAAAGAGACTGGAATAAAGCAGCCAAGCGATGTGCCGTTCGATGGCGTAGAGGATGAGGAAGCCAACAACAGTGGTTGCGACGGAGGCAACGTAGAATATCGGCACGATCCTGCGCCCCCTGATGAAAAAGCCGAGCGGAAGTGACAGGAGCAATGCTCCCAGGAAACGGTAGGATATGAAATCGGCGCTCTGATTGTCGGTGTAGCCGCTTTTGGCCATATAGATGAGCGATATCTGCATGAATGCGGCATAGACCAGCTGGATGAAGATGTCGGCCGCGATGATATTAATGATGGGCCTGTCGAGCTGCGAATAGCTTTGAACCGTTCTCATCACGAAATTGCGGCACGACGATGCGACGGGAACCCTACCCCACTCACTCACCGAGAACCATCCCTTCTCGCCGCGGGTCGGCGCCCCCTTTGAGTTCCCTGCCTGTAACCATGATACCATGCAACCCGCTATTCAGGTCAGTCACTGCCACCTTGTGCCCCAGCTTCTCCAGAAGCGACGCCAACCGTTCGGCCTCCGTGTCTTTTTCCAGATAGGTGACGCCATTGCAGTTGCCGTAACGGGGGAGGCTTATCGCCTCCTGGATACCCATCCCCCAGTCAAGCACCGCGATGATCGTCTCAATCACATAGTTGATGATGTGGCTTCCGCCCGGAGATCCGATCACCAGCTTCAGGTTCCCCTCTCCGTCAAAGACCATGGTGGGAGACATGGAACTGCGCGGGCGCTTCCCTCCTGCCACCCGGTTGGCGACCGGACGTCCGTCTGCCAGTTCCGTAAACGAAAAATCAGTCAACTGGTTGTTAAGCAGGAAACCTCGCACCATGAGCGCGGAACCAAAGGCCATCTCTATGCTAGAGGTCATGGAAATGGCATTCCCATCAGCATCCACAATGGAGATATGACTCGTGGATGGGAGCTCCGGCGAGGTTCCGGGGGCAAAAGCGGCACTATGCGGCGGAAAGCCCGCCGTCGCCTCCTCGATTCTCCTGTCGGCACCCATCAGTAACGCCCGCCCGTTCAGGTAGTTCTCGTCCAGAAGTCCCTTCACCGGAACCGCCACAAAATCTGGATCGGCCAAATAACTGTTCCGGTCGGCAAATGCCAACTGCTCGGCTTGGGTGACCAGATGTACCGCTTCCGCCGAAAGAGGCTTGGTCGATACAAGATCGAAATGGGCAAGGATGGAAAGCGCCTGCCCTACCGCGACACCTCCGCTGCTTGGTGGCCCCATGCCGCAGACCTTGTATTTACGGTAGGGGACGCAGACCGGGTCCCGCTTTTGGGCATGGTAGCCGGAAATATCGGACGGGGCCATGTGTCCGGGATTGCCCAGAGCGCCGTTGACGGTCCTTACGACGTCCAGAGCGATGTCCCCCTTGTAGAACGCGTCGGCACCAAGGATGGCAATCCTTCGCAACGTCTCTGCGAACGGCCTGTTCTTGAGCACGTTTCCGGCGACAATCGGTTTTCCCTCGGGGAAAAAGTAGCTCCAAGTGGCGTCGTAGTAACCAAGACCTGGGTTGAAGCGGCTCTCCACCAGGCTACTCAAGCGTGGCGAGACCACGAAGCCCTTTTCCGCCAAGTCGGCGGCGTCCGAAAAAAGCCTTCCCCAAAGGAGCTTGCCGTGCTCTCTGTGGGCCAGTTCCAGCATTTTTAACAGCCCCGGGACTCCTACTGATCGCCCTCCAACCAGAGCCTCTTTCCACTCCATGGGCGAACCGTCCGCCCCCCGGAAGAGCGAACCGTCCGCAGCAGCCGGAGCTGTTTCCCGGCCATCGTAGGAGGTGAGGCGCTTTGCCTTGTTGTCCCAATAGAGCAAGAACCCTCCACCGCCAATTCCTGACGATTGCGGCTCAACCAGGTTCAGTACCAACTGCGCGGCAATGGCTGCGTCGACAGCGTTTCCTCCTTCTTTGAGCACTGCGTAGCCAGCTTGGACGGCAAGTGGGTTGGCGGCAACGACCATGAACTTCCAGGCAGTGATTTCCCGGTTACTGTGAGTTCCGGTGGAGCCTTCCGGGGGGCTGGCATCCTCCGCAGTACATGGCGGGGCTAAAAAAAGAAGAAAAGCGACAGCCAGAACAAATGGTAGCATGGCGGTTCCCTGCCGCCTCTCGGCTGTCACTGTTGTCGTCGAAGAGATTGGTTGCGATACCATATTCATGTTTCTCCATTGCATGGCTACGACGAACCTTCCTTCGTTTTCAAATCATCAGAGGCTGGTATAAATGCGGATGTCGGGCTGTGCCGCAAGGTACGGCTTAAGGGAGGTCGCAATATCCCTGTTGAAGAGAGTGCTGGAGAGGTAGTTCTCGGCATCGGCTACGGTGGCGAAACCGTGATGCAACTGCACGTCCTCGTCTCGTACCAGGAATTCCTTTGACTTCGCCCCAGGAATAGTTTCCAGGAAAGGTTGCTTGAACCTGGTGCAGATTTCCCAAACTTCTTCTTGATTTCGGGAATCGATTTTCATGGTGATTTGTAGGCTCACGGTCGGTGGTGCGTCATGCAGGTGCGTCTGCTGCGTTGGGAGCGAAACGCTATGCAGCCCGCGGCGGATACCGTGCCTTTCGGCGGCTGAGGCAACGATAGCGCCGATAAGTACTCTAAAATTATCCTCTACCCCCAGCGTCTGATTATAGATACCATGAATACGCAGGCTCCGGCTGTTCTTAGGGTTGAGTCCCGGGATTCCGTTCACCTCTATTACTCTAAGATTCCCAGAGCCGTCTTCGCGCATGTCAATGCGCACGTGATCGAGGCAGCCCATGGCGTCAGCCGCAGCGGATGCTAGACATTTGGCCTCTTCAATCCCCCGTCGGGGAATTTGCAGTCTGACGAGCCCTTCCTGCTTCATGTTCCCCTTAATAAGCGGGTATGTCCTGTATGATGAGGGGTGGATCACATTCTCTACCGGCATGAAGACCCTGTTGGTGCCGTTGCCGACCATCGCCACTGTAAGTTCCCTCCCCGGCAGATATTCCTCCACCAATACGGGCTGGTGGAAGGTGTCAGCGACGTAGCGGATCCGCGTTTCCAACTCATCATACGAGTGGACCACACTGTCTTCACTGATCCCGGTGCTCTCAGATTCGCAACTCGGCTTTACGAAGGCGGGATAAGCGACCTCGGGGAGCAGGTCGCGCTCCCCAACAAGAAAGTGTTTCGGAATTGGGACGCCAGCAGCAGCCAGTATTCGATGGGTGGCCGCCTTGTCGATCATTCGTTTCATAGTTAGAGAGTCTGAACCGATATATGGTATCTGCCTCATGTCTAGGATGTCTGCCACCCAGCAGTCGTCGGAGACGGCCACTCCAACGTGGTCGGCCTGCTGTGAAATGTGATAGAGCGCACTCCAGGCAATGTCGAAACGTTCCCTGGCAATGCCGCGCATCAGATCGTCCATACTCTCTATGTATAGGATTTGGGCGTCACTCCCCGCTGCTGCCAGTGTGTCGCGTATCTTTTCGGTAGTGCCCAAGTCGCCCCATCCCTGTGCCGTCCCACCTGGACCAGTGATCAACAGTATTCTCATAGTCCCTTAACTCCTTGAGATGCCGTCTCAGTTGACCGAAGTCTCGAGCTTCATTATTTTGACAAGCTTGCTCGTGCCGAGCCCTTCCATGGGCGGTTTGCTGCAGCCGACTTCTTCTCTCCAGAATTTATCGTTTTTGAGCACTTCTATGACTAGCGGCAGGTGGCCGTCGTGTGTGAAGAATGCGCCTCCAGGCTTCAACAGGGGATACAGATATTTCAGGCACGTCTTCACTGAGGAGGCGAGGTCTACGTCGATATAGACCGCGTCAACCGGTTCTGCGAAGCCCGGAAGCGTCTCCTCGAACCAACCTTTCACGAACCTGCAGGAATTGATGTTCCCATAGGTCTTCACGTTGTTCATCACCTCGTCAAGCCCTCCGCAGTACTCTCCCTGTGCAAAGCTGACCGGAATGCCGTAAATATTCCTGTCATGGGGCTCGGAGTGTTCCGGAATACCCTGAAAAGAATCGAAGACAACAAGCTCCTTACCAGCGATGCCGGTCGCCAAACTAAATTTGGCGGTGCTTCCCCCCTTAAAGCAGCCCGCCTCCACAACGCGACCGCCGTTTCCGGGAAGTGCAAGAATCGTTCGTATGTACGAAAGCACTTCCGAATGAGAATGAGGACACTCGACCTTGCCAGAGATGTCGAACAGCCGTTTGACGAGAGCGAGACGTCCGGCCGGGGAAAGCCGGGGGAAATCACCCGCGACGAAACCGACAATCGCAACTAGGTCGGTGTAGCTGGTGGCCAGCCGTCTAAGCGTTTTTTTCATTTTTAGATTTAGGGTGCGTTCAGTCATATCTGCTATTCCACAAATTTTCTTTGGTTGGGATCGATGCGGGTTATGCCGCCGAACTCCGACTGGAAGATTTTGTAGCGAGCCACCAACTCTTCGTGGGGGATCTGGTCGGGCATAGTAGCGGCCTTGGCACCGGGGCGGGCCGAGAACATGTGGCAGGCGACCGAGTCGAAACGCGCATCTCTGCAGTAGTCTATGGAGTCTTGCAGCTCTTCTCTCGTTTCAGAGGGGAAACCGACAATCACCGCTGAAGAGAGTATCGATTCTGGTGCGATCTCCTTTAGTTCCCGGCACATTGATTTGAAGGCTTGCATGTCGGTCCGCCGGTTCATCAACTTCAGTATCCTGTCGTTGCCCGACTGAATTGGGGAGTGGAACAGCTCCATCTTCTTTTGCTCAAACAGAAGCTTCAGAGGCTCGAACGACTTTAGTGCGTACTTCGGGGAAACATCCTCCAACACCAGAGTGAAATTGTTTTTAACTTGGGTGAATTCGTGCAGCAGATCTCCCAGGTCCTTGTCAAAGTCACGGCCGTACTGTCCGGCGCATTCACCGATCAGGTAGAACTTCCGGTGTCCCTCTTTCAATCCCTTGTGAAGTTCTCGCATAACATCGTCGATGGGCTTGCTCACGCTTTTCCCTAGCGTCTTCCAGATGGCGCAATAGGTGCAGCGGTTCGAACATCCAGACTGTATCTGAATGAAGAATTTATCTGTATGGAGCATCTGGTTCGGCTCTTCAAAATTTTGGAACGGAACGACAGGATTGAGGATGTCATTGATTTTTTCATAGGAATGGGCATCGAAGGTTGGACCGTCGAATTCCAACGCTACCCGTTCCGGGTTGATTTTTACGATGCAGCCCGCCACGATTATCTGCGCAGTCGGCTTCATATTTTTTCTTATGATGTCCAGAGCCTGAAAATCGCCGTCTTCGATCGCCTGAGTGAAACCGCAGGTGGTGAGTACAATTAAGTCGGCATCCGGATCAATCACCAAGTCCTGCAACGGAAATGCGTATTTGTTGGTTGGATCGATCTCGTAGTTGTCCTTGACTAGTGTGTACCCATTGCCGATGAAAAAATTCCTCAAACGCTGAACTTTCAGTCCTTCCCTGTGACAACTTTTTTCGACGATCTGTACTTTCGGCATGCGTTTCTCCTTTGATTATGGAATTCCAGTTAGTTGCAGGATGGAGGCCACGGTTATGGCGGTGCCATGACGTACCGGCCCTTGGAAAATGCCACCCCTGATGACCCAATCCTCTCCGAAAATATGATCGCCGCGTCTGTATGGGCTTCTACAATGACAGTGCCCAAGCGGTTCACAGTGAATTCCTCTCCGGAACCAAGGAAATGGTCCTTGCGGTCATTCGGCTGCGTTACCCAAACGATTCCATCGCTGCACTGGATCGAAAGCCCCTGCGAATCTCCGATTATGCTGATTAACTCGCTTTTCGAGAGGAAGATAACCATCCCGTCACCTCCGACAAAACTATGTGAAGCAGAAACATTCGTAAAAAAAAATAATAAATATTTTTAAATAATTACAGTCGCAGTTATTTACAATTGTTGCTGCAACAGTTACAATTCAGCGTAACTGTTGCAGTAGAAAAAGGAGATAACTGTACCTGAACGAAGTAGTTGAGTGGATAATGAGGGGGGCAACATGCGAGTACGAAACAGGAATAATTCTGGGAAGGTACCACGTTACGAGGAAATCGCGAGCCGGATCGCTAACCTTGTTAGCGAGGGGGTCTTTCGGCCGGGGGAAAAAGTTCCATCGGTTCGCAAACTGAGCAGGCAGATGAGCGTCAGCACGAATACAGTGATTGAGGCCTATGGCATGCTGGAGGACCGCCGGTTGATTGAGGCCCGTCCACAGTCGGGCTATTACGTCTGCCCTCGACTCCCCGCAATCCCCGACCCTCCCGATGTGATGCAGACGCCACCGAATCCGATGAGCATTGGTTCCAGCGAAATATCTCTCATGATTATGCGGGACACTCTCAGGTCAGATGTCGTTCAATTGGGTGCGGCGGTTCCGAACGTGCAGCACCTGCCAGTGGACAAACTAAATCGCATCCTCACCACGGAGACACGTCGGTTTGGCCACCAATCCTTTTCCTATATGATTTCCCCAGGGCTAGAAAAACTTCGATTTCAAATCGCGAAGCGAGCGGTAGACTGCGGCGCCACCCTTAGCGCGGGAGAGCTCGTGATCACCTCAGGCTGCGTAGAAGCGGTAAAGCTTTCCCTACAGGCCGTCTGCCGCCCCGGCGATACCATCGCTGTGGAGTCACCAGTCTATTTCAATTTCCTGTTGATGGCCCGTGAACTGGGGCTACGCGTCCTGGAAATCCCGTCTACACCACGCGAGGGGATCAGCATCGAAGCCCTGCGCTATGCCCTCGAATATAACCCGGTCAAAGCGTGCCTGGTCATCACCAATTTCACCAACCCGCTCGGCAGCCTCATGCCCAATGAGAGGAAGAAAGAACTGGTTGACCTGCTGGCGCACCATGAAATACCACTAATCGAGGATGATATCTACGGCGACCTCTCCTTTGCCAACGAACGCCCGATGGTTGCCAAGGCGTACGACAAAAAGGGACTAGTGATACTATGCTCATCGGTCTCCAAAACCCTCGTTCCGGGGTACCGCATCGGTTGGGTAGCGCCGGGAAAGTTCCAGCAGGAGATCGAACAGCTCAAACTAATGACGAACGTCGCCACCGCTTCGCCCACTCAACTGGCCATCGCCGAATTCCTGGCGGGAGGAGGCTACGACCGTCACCTGCGCGCTATCCGCAGGATTTACGCCAAACAGGTTGCCCTTATGGGTGAGGCGATCGGCAAGCATTTCCCGGAGGGAACCAGAGTGACTCGTCCGGCAGGAGGATTCGTTGTGTGGGTCGAGATGCCGGAACGGGTGAACGCGCTAAAACTTTACGAGTTGGCAATCAGACGCCGGATTACGATCGCCCCGGGCCCGATCTTTTCGGCCTCGGGGAAATATCGGAACAACATTAGGCTGAATGCTGCTCACTGGTCGGAAAAGATTGAGCAGGCGGTTCAGACGCTGGGGAAATTGGCCGAGGGGCTGATTTAGGCCTCTCCTTCTCAGCGCGAAGACACTGACCGTTTGCACGGAATGTCTTCTTTTTGCTATCATATACGGCAGATGCCCGTTCCAGGTTCGGAACCGCCCATGTACAAAACATATTCCGCGAGGCCCACGTGAAACCAGCAACCCTGTTCATCGCCATCATGATACCCCTGTTTCTGGGGGCACCCTGCTCCGCCCTTGATCCGGCTCCCTCCCATGCCGTCGCCCTCCACCCCACGCCGGTCCTCAACACCCCCGACTTTACCGGGGTTTTCGGCGGCCCGGACGGGCAAACCCTCCAGCAGGACAGCTGCGGCCTGGTCCGCGCCCTTGAGTTCGTCGCCCTCCCCGGCACCCCGTTCCGCATCGAAGAAGCGATCAGGAAGGGGGAGCGGGTCGTCTACCGGGTAACCACCGACGATTACCCGTACCCCGCCAAATCGGGCTACTTTATCGACAGCCGTTTCGTGACGACCTCGGCGGTCAAGCCGCCCCCCCGCTTCCCGCGCCTGCCGCCGCGGGAAACCGTGATCGCCAATCTACTGGCCGCCCGGGGAAGCCGCTACGTCTGGGGGGGAAACCTGCGCGGCGGCATTCCCGAGCTTCTCTCCCTCTTCCCGCCGCACCAGCCGGAGCGTCTCCCCCCCCGCGAGAGAGACTTCTGGCAGCTGCGCGGAGTGGATTGCTCCGGGCTCCTCTACGAAGCGACCGGCGGCTATACCCCGCGCAACACCTCCGCCCTGGTCGGGTTCGGCAGTGCGGTGCCGATCGCCGGGCTGAGCGCCCGGGAGATCGCCCGGCGCATTGCGCCCCTCGACCTGATCGTCTGGAACGGCCATGTCATGATCGCCCTCGACCAACAGCGCCTGATCGAAAGCCGCCCGGACTGCACGGGAAAGCGGGACGGCGTCAGGGTCCGCCCACTGGGGCCGGCACTGGAGGAACTGATGAAAACCAGAATGCCCCTGGACGATTACACGGATGCAGCAGCACGGAACATCAAAGGATTTGTCGTCATGAGGTGGTATGACCGCGCCTTTTCAACTCGTCCCCGACCAGCTTCCGCTGGGGAGAAGTGAGCCGCTGGGAAAGCAGAAGGCCCTTTACGTCGGCAAGGTTGAGCGAGGGAAGAAGCCGGGTGAACCAGACCCCCGGCGTCTTCGGGTTCTTGAGGATGGCGAGCAGGAGATTGGGCCGCGCCTTCCAGCGCGGATGACGCGCCACCATGGAAATTGTTTCCGCTGAAGCGTTGGCGCTGCCGAGGAACCTGAAGATGGCGGATTCCCTGAGGTGCGGGCTGTCGAGACAGGCCTCCATGAGGCGGGGGTCCCCCTCCCTGACGAGGGCCTCCGTGATGGCCGCGGTGCCGCGCCGGGCAAGGGTCAGCTTGTTTCCCAGCGGGGTCGTGGGGAGTCGCTGCAGGATTGCCCGTTCCGCAGCCACTTTCTGGTCGGGGGTCACCCCGGGGAGATAGCAGACGTTGACCAGCTCGAACAGATAGAGGTGGGGGAGGAGGGCCGCCATGATAACCCCCGGCGTCTTGGGGTTGCGGACCATGGCGGCCTTCAGCTCGTGACTTTCGCCGAGCTGCTCCAGCCGGTAGACAGCCTTGAGCAGCTCTTCCGGCAGGTCGCGCCGTTTCAGCAGGGCGAGGAGGTGGTTGTTGTCCAGGGCAGGGTTCTTGAGGAGCGCCAGCAGCACCTCCATGGCGTGGTCCTCCAGAACCCGGAAGAGCTCGTCTTTCCCTGCCGTCAGCGCCCGGTGGAGGCGGCGGGACAATTCACTGTCGAGGGTTGCGCTCTTTACTGCTTTATCCATCGTGTATCACCGTGCGACGCAAACAATGACATGTGAAACCGCCCAAAAATGCCGAGCTGCAAGGCTCGCAGTCCGACGAATTCGGAAAAAGCCCCAGCTGCAAGGCTTGCGAGTTCCGAGGAGTGAGGCGTACCTCGGTACGTCGCAGCGACGAGGGCAAGCGTAACGCAGCAGATGGACTTTTGCCGGATTCGTCAGCGGTTTCACTCGGCGCAGCAGGAGAGCTTCCTGACATCACGGGAAAAGCCCTGGGCGCAGAGCCGCAACCCCTCTCCCATGGACGGATAGACATGGAGGGTATTCACCATGTCGTCGATGGTGGCGCGCAATCTGACGGCCAGGGCGGCCTCGTTGATCAGCTCCGCGCCGCGGTGGCAGACCAGATGGACACCCAGCAGGCGGCCGGTATTCTTGTCCGCCACCATCTTGATCGCGCCGGCGTTAGCGCCGGTAATGTGCGCCTTGGGAATGGCCGAAACCGGCAGCACGTTGGTGATGACCGTGAATCCCGCCTCCCTCGCCCCCTGTTCGGTGTACCCCACCGTCCCCAGTTCCGGATCGGTAAAAATGGTCATGGGCGCCGAGAGGTAGTCCATTTGGCAGCCGCAGCCGGGATTCAGCATGTCGTCCACCGCAACGATCCCCTCCCGTGCCCCCACCGTGGCAATCATCATCCCGCCGACCACATCGCCCGCCGCCCATATCCCTTCGGCGGTGGTGCGCATCCGCGCATCCACGCGTATGAACCCTTTTGCGTCCACCGCCACCCCCGCCTCTTCCAGGCCGATCCCGGCGGAGGCAGGTGCGGTGCCGAGTGCCAGAAGAAGCCGTTCGGCGGCAAATTCATGCCGCCGTCCGTCCATCTCGGCGGTCACGACGGTTGCCGCGCCGGCCTTGCGCACGGAACAGACCGTCACATTGAGGACGATCTCCATCCCCTCGCCAGCCAGCGCCTGCTGCAGTGCGAGGGCCGGCTCGGCCTCGCAGGAGGGAAGGACCCGCGGGCCGTGCTCCAGCACGGTCACGTGGGTCCCGAGCCTCTGGTACATCTGCCCCAGTTCCAGGGCGATCACCCCCCCGCCGATAATGACCAGGGAGGCGGGAGGCTTGTTCAGGAGGAGCGCGCTGCGGCTGGTGAGGTAATCGACTCCGTGGAGACCGGGGAATTCCACGACCCGGGGAAACCCGCCGGTGGCGACCAGGAACTTCTCCGCCGTTACGAGCCGTCCCTCCACCGCGAGGGTGCGGGGAGCGACGAAGCGGCCGGTCCCCTTGAGCAGCGTCAGCCCCGGCACTTCCTTAAGAATATCGAGATACTTTGTCTGGCGCAGATACTGCACCACCCCGTCTTTGTGGGCCGCGAGCGCGGCAGGATCGATACCCCCCCCGGAAATGCCGATGCCGATCCTTGCCCCCAGCCGCGCCTCGTGGCAATACAAGGCGGCATGGATCAGGGTCTTGCTCGGAACGCACCCCCAGTTGACACAGGTCCCCCCCAGGACACTCTCCTCGACCATCAGCACTTTCGCGCCACGGGACTGGGCCCGCAGAGCAGCGGCAAAGGCGGTGGAACCCGAACCGAGGATGACGAGATCATGGTCATGGGACATGGTACACCCTCCTGGTAATAGTTTACCCCCGATTGAGCCCGCAGGCCAGGGAGACAGGGAGACAGGGAGACAGGGAGTGCCCCCCTTGCCTTACGGGGGCTTTATGTGATACTGTCGGGTGGCAATGGAGCCAGCCTGCATCCCGGGCGTCGCAAACCCTATCCGTGCGAAAGGAAGGTTATGGAAAATCTGCAGATCCTGAAGAAGTCCCTGCTCTTTTCCGGATTGGACGAGGAAAACCTCAAGGAAGTGGCCGAAATCGCCACGAAGCGGAGCTTCGCCAAGGGGGAGGCATTGTTCTCCGACGGAGAACCCGCCAACGGCTTTTATCTCCTGGCCACCGGCAGCATCAAGCTGTGCAAGGTTTCCCCGGACGGCAAGGAGAAGGTGCTCCATTTCGTCCACCCTGCCGAGACGTTCGCCGAAGCGGCATTTTTCGGCGACGGCAAGTATCCCGCAGAGGCCCGGGCGCTGGAGAAGGGGGACGCTCTCTTTTTCCCCAAGGAATCATTTATGGGGCTTCTGGAACGAAATCCCCGCTTCTCCCTGAACCTGATCGTCTCCCTCTCCCTCCTGTTGCGACGTTTTGCCCGACAGATCGAGGAACTCACCTTCGCCGAAGTGCCGGCCCGTCTGGCAGCCTACCTGATCGACCTTGCCGCAAAGAAGTCTACCACCTTTCAGGGGAAAACCTACATCGATCTGGATATGAAAAAAGGGGAACTGGCCTCACGCCTCGGCACGGTGAGCGAAACCCTCTCCCGCTCCTTGAAAAAGCTGAAGGAAGAGGGGATCATCGACGTCGAGGGGAGCCGCGTCATCATCCACGACATGGGCCGGCTCGCCCGGATGGCCGGGAGGTAGGGGCGAGGCATGCCCCACCCCAGGCCGGTTGAGCCCGGGAATGCATCCTATGTAACGGTCCCGGGCCCTCTCCGCTTTTTCCTCCTGCGCCTGCGTCGCTTCTCGCCTGAGGGGGGCTTCGGCGTTTCCGCGCCACCAGCCTCCGCCGCTCCGGAGAGAGGGTTTTCCCGCAGATAGTTTCTCCACCAGGCGCACAGCTCCCGATTCTCTCCCGTTATCTCGGCGGTACAGCAGAGGTAGTCCAGGGCATCTCCGAAGCCGGGCCTCCTGAGAAACGATGCGGGGTTCCTCCCCGGCGTCTTTCCGAACCGGTGCTGATAGCCGAGCATATGGCGGACCAGCCACCCGACCTTGCCGGCAACCTGGACCGTGGGAGAAATTTCCTCCAGAAGCTCCGCTACCGCCATGTCCACCGCCGGCTGCGGATGGGCGCCCTCCTGCCTGAACCGTTCCCCCTTTTCCTCCAGGTACTGGCCGAACATCAGGGCAAGAAGCAACTGGGGAGGGACATGCTCCCCCCGCTGGACCCTGCTGTCGACCCAGTCGAGTGCCTTCCCGACCCTGGTATGGGGAAAGCCGTCCGTTTCCCGATCGAGCCAGGCGCTGAACCGGGGAAAGAGCGCGGCAAAGAGCCCGGTCTGCCGGAGAAGCTGGTAGGACTTCTCCCCTTCCCCGAGGAGGAAGAGCTTCAGCACTTCTTCGTACAGCCGTGGCGGAGCTGCCATGGTGATGGCGTCGCTCTGGTCGAGGATGGCGTCCCAGGTCGCCGGTTCGATCGAGAAGCCGAGCATGGCGGCAAATCTGACGGCCCTGAGCATCCGCACCGGGTCTTCGGTAAACCGGACCCGCGGCTCGCCGATTGTCCGGATGACCCCTTTTTGCAGGTCTTCCATACCGCCGGCATAATCGATAATGGTGAAGTCGGCGATGTTGTAGAACAGGGCATTGACCGTAAAGTCGCGGCGCAGGGCATCCTCTTCGGGGGTGCCGAACACGTTGTCCCGCAGCAGCATCCCCTCTTCGCTTTTCAGGTGGCGCGGCGGACGGCGCGGCACTTCTTCGGCACCCCCGGCATCAGAGGGCTCTCCTCCTTCGGATTCGGGCTCGTCGGGAACCGGGGAGCGAAAGGTCGCCGCTTCGACGATTTCATCGGCAAAGTGCAGATGGGCCAGCCGGAAGCGCCTGCCGACCAGCCGACAGTTGCGGAACAGCCGTTTGATCTGGCCGGGCGTGGCATCGGTGACCAGGTCGAAATCCTTCGGTTCGCGTCCCAGGAGCAGGTCGCGCACGCACCCTCCGACCAGGTAGGCGGTAAAGCCGTTGTCCCTGAGCCGATACAGCACCCGGAGGGCGTTGGGGCTGAGCATCTTGCGTGAGATGGGGTGGTCGCCCCGCGGGATGATGAGTGGTTGGTGTGATCGCATACCGGGCAAAATAGCACATTTGCCGCGGAAAAGCAAAATACCCGCACAATCGGACGGCAATCTGCTATACTTGCTATACTTAAACACTAACGACCCCCCTCTTCCCGAGCTGAAGGACATCCCCTTCTCACGCCGGATGGAGAATTTCGATGTTTGGCTGGCTTACCAGAAAACCTCCCGAGCCCCTGGTGTTCGAGAACAACCGGGCGGCCTTCGACCATGCCTGCCGGCACCAGGATTACCCTATCCTCCTGGAAGCCGTGATCCCGGCACTGGTTCTGGAGCAAGGCTCTGTCGACACGGACGGGGTGCGCCATTTTCTGCTCCGGCTGGCGGACAGGAGTGGCGGCCGTGAGCTGTGGGCCTGCACCCTCAAGGAAGCGGACGATTACCCGGAGGTGGGGGACCTGGTCGGTTTCCGGGTGGTGAAGATCGCCTCGGACCTTCCCGCGGAGGTGAGCGTGATCGGATTCATTGCCGTCAAGCTGCTGCCGGAATGGGTAACGAAAAAGGGGTGGCGGGTGATGAAGAGCTACACCCCTGCGAACATAAAACCGACGGTGCGCTGGTGAACCGGCCGGCTGAACGTCGGCACCGGACCGTTTCCCGGCGATAAATCCCGTTTTTTGACCTGCGTCATGTCTCCCCCGGCGTTTTTCCCCTACGATGACCCCATGGAACAGCTCACCAATGCCCAGCAGCGGGACCTCAAGGTTCTGGCCAATTTCATCCGGGTCTACTGTGCGGCCCGGCACCGGAACCAGGCAGCCGCCACGCTCCCCGGAGAACTGGCGGAGACGTTCCGGAAAGGCATTTCCCTCTGTCCCGACTGCCAGGGGCTTCTCACCTACGCCCTCACGAAACGGCGCAACTGTCCGCTCGATCCGAAGCCTTCCTGCAAGGAGTGCCATATCCACTGTTACAGCAAGGAATACCGGACACGGATCCGGGAGATCATGGCGTTTTCCGGCAGGCGGATGATCATGCGGGGGAGGCTCGATTACCTCTGGCATTACCTTTTTTAATAAATTTGCGGCGAAAGGAATCATAATGGTCAGGAAAATAGTGCAGATCGACGAAGAAAAGTGCAACGGATGCGGGCTCTGCGTTCCCGCCTGCGCCGAGGGTGCGATTGCCATCGTTGACGGCAAGGCGCGGCTCGCTGCGGACAACCTGTGCGACGGTCTCGGGGCCTGCCTCGGCGACTGCCCGCGGGACGCGATCCGGATCATCGAGCGGGAGGCGGACCAGTTCGATGAAACCGCCGTCGATACACATCTCGGGAAAACGGCGCCCGACTCCGCTCCCGCAACATCACGCAACGTGGCGCACAGCCGCTCCGCGGGGGGGGGCTGCCCCGGCTCCAGGGTGATGACGCTCTCCCCAGAAAAGGCGGACGCTGGGGTGAGAACGGATGAAGCAAAAGAGCCGAGCCGGCTCGGTCAGTGGCCGGTCCAGCTCCACCTGGTTCCCGTCAGCGCCCCCTATTTCCAGGATGCCGATCTCCTCATCGCCGCCGACTGCGTCCCCTTCGCCTATGCCGGTTTCCACCGCGATTTGCTGGCGGGAAAAGCGGTGGTGATCGGCTGTCCCAAGCTTGACGACAACCGTTTCTACCTGGAAAAGCTCACCGAGATATTCCGCAGCTCGACCATCAGGAGCGTGACGGTCGTCCGGATGGAAGTCCCCTGCTGCGGCGGCATCGTGATGGCGGCCAAACAGGCGTTGGCTGCCTCCGGCAAGGAGATACCCTTCAGGGAGATCACCGTCGGCATATCGGGGGATGTCCGATAATAAACCTGCTTCCAGGTGACAGTACGCAAAAAAGATAAAAAAGATAATTTTTATCTTTTTTGCGTTGACAAACCAAAGTCCGGCTGTTATGTTTTGAACATACTTTATTTGCTGAAAGGAGAGCACCATGAGCGTCTGCACACTCGTAACCCAGGAAGCGCCGGATTTTACCGCCGAAGCGGTCATGCCGGACAATACCTTTGGTCAGATCGAGCTTTCAAAGTTGAGAGGGAAATACGTCGTCCTGTTTTTCTATCCTCTCGATTTTACCTTTGTCTGCCCGTCGGAAATCCTCGCTTTCAACAAGAAGCTCGACGAATTCAAAAAACGGAACTGCGAGGTAATCGGCGTCTCCGTTGACTCCAAATTTACCCATCTGGCCTGGAAAAACACGCCGGTGGAACACGGCGGCATCGGAAATATCCAGTATCCGCTGGTTCAGGACCTGAACAAGGCCATCGCCCGGTCGTACGGAATTCTCTTCAACGAGGCAGTGGCGCTCCGGGGCCTCTTCCTCATCGACACGAAAGGGGCCGTCCGGCACGCCGTCATCAATGATCTTCCCCTCGGACGGAGCGTACATGAAGCCCTCCGCATGGTGGATGCGTTGCAGTTCGTGGAAACCAACGGCGACCAGGTCTGCCCGGCCGACTGGCAGGAAGGTGAAGAAGCTATGAAGCCTACCGCAGAAGGGGTGGCAAAATACCTCGCCACCAAGCACGCCAAATAAGACAACCTTTTTATAACGGCAAAAAAACGGCGCGGATTTGCACACCGCGCCGTTTTTTTGCCGTTACTCCGGTACCCGGCGAGAGGCGGCTTGCCACGCGGCACTATTTATGTTAAAAGAATAGCGCTTGTCAATGTTTCCAGTTTGAAAGGAGATTTTATGCGGAAATTTGCTGCATCTTTACCTCTTCTCCTGGTACTGGTTTTCATCACCCCCGCCATAGCCCAGGAAAGCCCGCGATCCGACGTCATTATCGAAAAGATGTCGTTCAAACTGGCCCGGGGTGTGGCCAACATGGCCACCTGCGTCGCCGAAATACCCAAGCAGATTTACCTGACATCACAGGGGAGAGGTGCGACAGGGTATGTGATCGGACCGCTTAAGGGGATCGGCATGACCCTTTACCGGGCTTTTACCGGCATCACCGAAACCGCCCTGTTTATGGTTCCTCAACCAGGCTATTACGATCCCATGATCGATCCGGAATTTGTCTGGAACGGCTGGGAGGAAACCCGGGCCGGCCATGCCAAGGTAAAGGAAGCTGAGCCGACAGAACCCCCCGCCGAGAAAAAGGGAGAGTAACATGGACGCGAAGCGGCTTTTTACTGCTGTTGTGATCTGTTGTGCAGTCGGTATGTTTTCCGGCACGCTCGCGTGGGCGGACCCCTACGAATCCAATGAAAACAGCTCCCCCCAGAAAGTTGTGGACGGTATGGCCAACAAGGCGGCCCGCGGCATGGCCAACGTAGCAACGGGCTGGCTGGAACTTCCCAAGCAGATATACCTCACCTACAGCGAGGACGGTGCAACCAAGGGGCTTATCGTCGGGCCTTTGAAGGGGATCGGGATGACGATAGTCAGGACATTTTCGGGCGTTGGCGAGCTGGCAACCTTTTTCGTCGCCTATCCCGGTTTTTACGACCCCTATTTTGAACCCCCCTTTGTCTGGCAGAAAGAGTAGGTCACTTCTTTTCTGTCGCATCGGGGGCAGATTCCTTCTTCTCCTCACCCTTCTTTCTGACAGGCTTGGCCTTCCTCCCCTTCTTCCTGGCGGGCTTGGTTTCTTCTTTTTTCACCTCTCCGGCGGCAGGCGCAGCGGGCGCAGGCCCGGCATCCTTCTTGACGGGTTCGGCTGCGCACACGAAAGTGGCGAAAAAAACGGCACCGAGTGCGGCGGCGACAACAGGCAGCATCTTTTTCATGGGTATCTCCGGCAGGGAATAGGCTTTTGCACTCTCCCCGAAAATCATGATGAATTCTACCCCGGAATTAAAAAAATCGCAACAGCAACACCTGTAACCGAAATACTCCAGCCAATAGGCTCAATCAGGGTGACCCGGTCGACTGTTTTCGCCGTCAGACCAGCGGCATGCAGAGCTGTCGCCAGAGTCGACCATAATCCCTTGCCACGTTTCACCCTAATCTGATACTATGGTACAGGTCGTGACGGCTCCTCGCAGGGCCTTTTTTTATGGCCTTCCACCGCCGCGCCCCACGTTACTTCGCAGAGTGTTGCCGATTCGTCGCAGGGAGGATTTCGTTGCATAATGATCATTTGCTGTCGGTAGAAAAGCCGGTCCGCTACCTGGGGGGGGAGATGGGAGCGGTGCGGAAGGAGCGGGCCGAACTCCGCTTTGTTCTCGCCTTCCCCGATGTGTATGAAGTGGGGATGAGCTACCTCGGCTTTCAGATCCTCTATGCCGTCCTGAACGGCGTGGAATGGATAGCCGCCGAACGCCTCTATTCCCCCTGGCCCGACATGGAGGAACAGCTCCGCGCCAAGGGGGAGCCCCTCAAAACTTTGGAGAGCGGCACGCCCCCGGCAGAAGCCGACATCATCGGATTCACCCTCCAGTACGAGCTCTCCTACACCAACATCCTCAACACCCTGGAGCTCTCCGGCATCCCTCTCCTGGCAAGGGACCGGAGCGAAGGATTTCCGCTCGTGCTCGGCGGCGGACCGTGTGCCTATAACCCGGAGCCGCTGGCCGATTTCTTTGATGCCTTCCTGCTGGGAGACGGTGAGGAAGCGGTGCTCGAGATCGCCAAAGCCTGGCGCGCGTGGAAGCGTTCCGGAAGGGCGAAAGCGGACCTGCTGGAAAGGCTTGCCGCCATCGAAGGGGTCTATGTCCCTTCCTTCTTCGATGTCCGCTACGATACCTCGGGCCGGATAGCCGGCATAATCCCGCTGCGGGACGGATACCGGCAGGTGCGGCGCCGTTTTGTCGCCGATCTCGGCGAGGCCCCCTACCCCGTCGCCCCGGTCATCCCTTTCCTGAAGACCGTCCATGACCGGGTAAGCCTCGAAATCGCCCGGGGCTGCACCCGGGGGTGCCGGTTCTGCCAGGCGGGGTATATCTACCGGCCGGTGCGGGAGCGGACGCCGGAGGAGGTGCTGGAACTGGCGGAGCAGACTCTGCGCAACACGGGCTACGACGAGATATCGCTGCTCTCTCTCTCCACCGGCGATTACGGGTGCATCGCCCCCCTCCTGCAAACCCTCATGAAAAGATATGCCGAGGAGCGTATCGCCGTCTCCTTCCCCTCCCTGCGGGTCGGAACGCTGACCCCCGAACTGGTCGAGGAAATAAAAAAGGTTCGGAAAACCGGCTTCACCCTGGCCCCGGAAGCGGGAAGCGAACGGCTCCGGCAGGCCATCAACAAGGGGATCACCGAGGCGGACCTCCTGGCCAACTCCTTCGCCGCCTACAGCGCCGGATGGCGTGTGATCAAGCTCTACTTCATGATCGGCCTCCCCGGCGAAACCATGGAGGACGTGCTCGGCATCGCGGAACTGGCGAAAAAGGTGAAAATGGAGGGACGGCGGGCCGGACAGGGGGGAGACGTCAACGCCTCCGTCGGCACCTTCGTCCCCAAGCCGCATACCCCTTTCCAGTGGGAGCCCCAGATCGGCCTCGGGGAAACCCGCGACAAGCAGCATTTTCTCCGCCTGGAGCTGAAAAAACGGCGGCTCAATTTCAAGTGGCAGGATGCCCCGCTCTCGTTCATGGAAGGGGTCTTCGCCAGGGGAGACCGGCGGCTCGGAAGCGTGCTCATGAAGGCCCGCGACCTCGGCTGCCGTTTCGACGGCTGGGGGGAACTGTTCAATTTCGCCGCGTGGCAGGAGGCCTTTGCCGCTGCCGGAATCGATCCGCTCTTCTATCACCGCCGCCGCGACCTGGACGAAATCCTCCCCTGGGACCATCTCGATTGCGGGGTGAGCAAGGAGTTTCTCGCCGGGGAGCGGCAGAAAGCCCTGGACGGCGCTCCCACCCCCGACTGCCGGACCGGCGCATGCAGCGGCTGCGGGGTCTGTGATTTTGAACGGATCAGGATGCGTCTCAATGCGCATGGCCTTGCAGAGACGCATGGCCATGCGCCTCTCCCCGTGCAGGAACCGGCGCGGCTGCAAGAAGAGGCTTCGAGAATCCGTCTCCGCTTCCGGAAGACGGGCGCCATGCGCTTCGTGAGCCACCTGGAGCTGATCAACCTGTTCGTCCGGGCAGTGGCACGTGCCCGGGTCCCGATCAGGTTCTCCCAGGGGTTCCATCCCCACCCGAAATTCTCCTTCGCCACCGCCCTCTCGGTGGGGGTAGAATCGTGGGCCGAGTACATGGACATGGAGATCGCTGCCGGCTACGGCGCCGACTTGGTCAAGGAACGGCTCAACGCGGTCCTTCCCGGACAGATCGAAATCATGGAAGCCCGCGAAATACCATTGCGCGCAGAATCATTGTCGGTTATCATGAAAGGGGTACGCTACCGCGTCACCCTCCCGGGTCCCGCCGGCCTTGACCTCCCCCTCCTGGCGGAGCGGTTCCTGGCACTGGAAACCTTCCCGTACCACCGGGAAAAGAAGGGAAAAGCGCAGGAATTCGACCTGCGCCGCGAACTGGCCGAGCTCACGGTTGACGGCAATTCCCTGGAGATGGTCGTTGCCAAAGGGAAACCGCTGGAGTTCGCCACGGCCATCACCGGCCTTTCGCCAGACGGGCTCGCCGGCGCACGGATCGAGAAGCTTGCGGTCGATTTCAAGGAATAAATTAAATTTTAGACATACAAATACCTAGATTACAACGTCAGATTTGAGATGATACCAAGGCGGCAAGGAGGAAGCGACGAGGCGTACTGGAGGTACGTCGAGGAAGCCGACGACGCGCCAACGCAGGTAGCGCTCAAATGTGGCGTTGTACGGAGAACGCATGGGGAATGAGCTCGTCATCAACACCACTTCCCAGGAAACACGAATTGCCCTCATCGAGAACGGCACCATCGCCGAACTCTACATCGAGCGGAGCAAGGTCAAGGGGATAGTCGGCAACATCTACAAAGGGCGGGTCATCAGGGTCCTTCCCGGCATGCAGGCCGCCTTCGTCGACATCGGCCTGGAAAAGGCCGCGTTCCTCTACGTGGCCGACGTCTTCGAGGCAATCGAGGACTACGAATCGTTCATGGACGGCAACGGCAAGAAGGACGAGCCGCAGGATGGTGAAGAGCCGGTGCTGCACCCCCTCCACCCGATCGAGGAGCTTCTCCAGGAAGGACAGGAACTCCTGGTGCAGATTTCCAAGGAGCCGATCGGCACCAAGGGGGCGCGGATCACGGCCCACATCTCGCTCCCCGGCCGCCACCTGGTCTACATGCCGACCGTGGACCATGTGGGGATATCCCGGCGGATCGAGGACGAGGCGGAGCGGGAGCGGCTCAAGGAGATCGTCGAGAGGATCAAGCAGCCCGGAAGCGGGTTCATCGTGCGCACGGTTTCCGAAGGGAAATCCGAGGAAGACCTGATCGCGGACATGAACTACCTGACCAAGCTCTGGGGGGAGATCGCCAAGAAAAAGGAAAAAGCCCACGCCCCCTGCCTGATCCATTCCGACCTGGATGTGACCCAGAAGGTGGTGCGGGACATCCTCACCGAGTCGGTGGACCGGATCGTGGTCGACTCCAAGCCGGAGCACGACAAGATCGTCCAGTTCATCACCACCTTCGTCCCCAAGATGAAGTATTCCATCGAACTGTACGACGAAGAGGAGCCGATCTTCGACCACTTCGGGCTGGAGGTGGAGATCAGCCGGGCGCTGGGGCGCAAGGTCTGGCTGAAGAGCGGCGGCTACATCATCATCGAGCAGACCGAAGCGCTCACCGCCATCGACGTCAACACCGGCCGGTACGTGGGGAAGCACAACCTGGAGGACACCATCCTCAAGACCAACCTGGAGGCGGTGAAGGAGATCGCCTACCAGCTCCGGTTGCGCAACATCGGCGGGATCATCATCATCGACTTCATCGACATGGAGAAGGAGGTCAACCGGGAGAAGGTCTTCACCGCCCTGGAAGAGGCGCTGCGGGCCGACAAGTCCAAGACCAACATCCTGAAGATCTCCGAGCTGGGGCTCGTGGAGATGACCAGGAAGCGGGTGCGGGAGTCGATCGGCCGGATGATGTGCGAGCCATGCCCCTACTGCGAGGGGCGCGGCTACCTCAAGTCCAAGACCACCGTCTGCCACGAGATTTTCCGGGAGCTGATCCGGGAGATGCTCGACGTCCGGGGAGGGACCAAGGTGACCCTCACCGTCCATCCCCAGGTCGCCGACCTCCTCTACGACGAGGAACGGCGGGGCCTGGAAGAGCTGGAAAAAAAGTCGAAGAAGCGGATCATCGTCCGGGCCAAACCGGGGTTTCACCAGGAGCAGTTCGAGATCACCATCAGCTAGAGAGGGTTCTGAACCCTTGTGCCCCCTCCCTTGATGAGAGGGGGCGAGGGGGAGGAAACTTGAAGAAACCGGAAAGCAACACCTTACAGTAAGGTTTATTATCATGCAATTCGCCGCCAAAGTCTCGGAAATCCCCAGCTGGGGAAAGAAGCTGGTCACCGTCGACGGACAGGAAGTCCTGCTGGTCAATGTCAAAGGGGCGATCTACGCCGTGGAGCCGGAATGTCCCCACCAGGGAGCACCCCTTTCCGGCGCGCTCCTCAAAGACGGGGAACATATCACCTGTCAGCGCCACGGCTGGCGCTTCGAGCTGAAGACGGGCATCTGCCGGGATTTCCCGCAAAATACCCTGAAGGTCTATCCGGTAAGGGTCGAAGGTGACGACGTGATGGTAGATCTCGGCTGATTGCCACGAAACCATCCTGATTGATCGACAAAAAAATACTTGACTTGCGGTTGCTTTTTGGATATTTTTAAGCGCTCATCCTGAAAATTTGCGCAAAGGTGGTGAAGTACATGTACGCAGTAGTGAGAACCGGAGGGAAGCAGTACAAAGTTTCCGAGGGAGACCTGCTCAAGGTCGAAAAACTGGAGGGGGCGGTAGGTGACACCGTCGAACTCAGCGAAGTCCTGATGGTTGGCGGCGACAAGGTAGCAATCGGAACACCTTTAGTGCCCAGCGCCTCTGTGGTCGGCAAAATCGTCGAGCAGGGGAAGGACAAGAAGATTCTCGTCTTCAAGTCCAAGCGCCGGAAGAATTCCCGGAAACTGAACGGGCACCGCCAGCTGAGAACCATACTGAAGATCGAAAAGATTAACGCATAAGAGCAGTGACTGGTGACCAGCAACTGGTGACCGGTAAAAGCTTGGGAGGCTACAATGGCACATAAGAAAGCAGGCGGCAGCAGCCGCAACGGCCGCGATTCAGCCGGCCAGAGGCTGGGCTGCAAGAAATTCGGCGGCGAGGCTGTCAAGGCGGGTAACATCCTCTATCGCCAGCACGGCACCACGATCCACCCCGGCAACAACGTCGGCTGCGGCAGGGATTACACCCTGTTCGCCCTGATCGACGGGATCGTCCAGTTCGAGCGGATGGGCAGGGACCGGAAGAAAGTTTCCGTCTACCCGGCGAACTAGGCCGGCCCGTTTATATTCGTGCAAAAGCCTGGAGCCGGCCGGTTCCGGGCTTTTGTCGTTGTTTACCCCCCTTTAGCAAAGGGGGGCCAGGGGGGATTTGCAAATGGCTACTGCCGGTAAATCCCCCTAAGTCCCCCTTTGTTAAAGGGGGACTTAAAAGCGAGATGCTCCATGAAATTCGTCGATGAAGTGAAAATCCATGTGAAATCGGGTGACGGCGGCGCCGGTTGCGTCTCCTTCCGGCGGGAGAAGTTCATCCCGCTCGGCGGCCCGGACGGCGGCGACGGGGGCAAGGGTGGGGACGTCATTTTCCAGGTTTCCCCCCACCTCGCCACGCTCCTCGACCTGCGCCACAAGCCCCACCTGAAAGCCGGGCGGGGAAAGCACGGCATGGGGAAGGACCGGCACGGCGCCAACGGCGAAGAGCTGACGATCCTCGTCCCGCAGGGGACCGTCATCAGGGACTCCGAAACGGAGGAGATACTGGCCGACCTGGCCGAACCGGGGCAGTCGGTGGTGCTCCTGAAGGGGGGACGCGGCGGACAGGGGAATGCCCGATTCGCTTCCGCCACCAATAAGGCCCCGAAATTCGCCCAGCCCGGAGAACCGGGAGAAGAGCGCTGGCTCAGGCTCGAGCTGAAGCTGATGGCGGACGTGGGGCTCTTGGGCTTCCCGAGCGTGGGGAAATCGTCCTTCATCGCCAAGGTTTCCGCGGCGCGGCCGAAGATCGCCGACTACCCCTTCACCACCCTGGCGCCGAACCTGGGGGTGGTCGAGTACAAGAATTACCGGACCTTCGTGATAGCCGACATCCCCGGCCTCATCGAAGGAGCCCACCAGGGGGCGGGACTGGGGCACCGCTTCCTGCGGCACGTGGAGCGGACCGACCTCCTCCTCCACATCCTCGATCTCTCCTGGATGCCCGATCGCGACCCGATCCGGGAATACCAGGCGATCAACCAAGAGCTCTTGCTGTTCGATGCGGAACTGGCCAAAAAGCGGCAGATCATCGTGATCAACAAGATAGACCTGCCGGCCGTCCGGGAAAACCTCCCCCAGGTCCTCCCCTGGTTCACCGAGCGCGGCCTCAAGGTGTTCCCGATCTCCGCCGCCACCGGCGAGGGAATCCCCCCCCTGCTCGACGAAATCGCCCGGAACCTCTGGGGGAAGGCGGAAGAAGAGTACTAGACGAGACACGCAGGTTGAAAATTTCGCAGAAATGGAAAAGGCGGGGAGAAATCCCTGCCTTTTTTGTTTTTCGTGCTGAAGTAATGGCTAGCGGAACAGAGAGATGACAAATTCCATGAGCGGGCCGGGAAATATCCCGAGGACCAGGATGACGACTGCGGCAGCAGCGAGGGAGACGGTTTCCGGGAGCGTCCCCCTCGCGGCAACGACCTCCCCTTCCGCCGGACGCATATAGAGGTTCACCACCACCCGCAGGTAGTAATAGACCGACACGACGGCGGTCAGGATGCCGATCACCGCCAGGACGATCTCCCCCCTCCGCAGAGCAGCGGCAAAAATGAAGAACTTGCCGGTAAAGCCGGCGGTGGGAGGGATGCCGGCCAGGGCGAACATGGCAAGCGCCAGGACTCCCCCCTGAAACGGCCTCTCAAAGCCGAGCCCCCGGTAATCCTCCATATCCCCGAACTCCTCCCCCTCCGTCAGGGAGGCAACGGCGCCGAAGGCGGCCAGGTTCATGGCCGTGTAGGCGACCACGTAGAAGGCCGCCGCCCCGTACCCCCCCCCATCCCCCGAGAGAAGCGCCAGGGTGACGTACCCCATCTGGGCGATCGCCGAGTAGGCGAGCATCCTCTTCAGGTTTTTCTGGAGGAGGGCCGCCAGGTTCCCCACCACCATGGAGAGGAGCGACAGCCCCCAGAGCGGGATGCGGAGCGCCTCACCCATCCCCGCTGCCGGCAGCAGCAGGAGGAGAAAAACGACCGCCGCCCCCTTGGAGGCAGTGGAGAGGAAGGCGACCACCGGCGCCGGCGCCCCCTGGTAGACATCCGGGGTCCAGAGGTGGGCCGGGACCAGGGATATCTTGAAGGCAACTCCGGCCAGGAGGAAGCCGAGCCCGGCCAGGAGGAGAGGATTCCCCTTCCCCTCCCGGAAAAGGGCATGCATAGCCGGGGCAACGTCGAGGGCGCCGGTGCCCGCGTAGATGAGGGCGATCCCGAAGGCGGTGAAGGCGGCGGCAACGGCTCCCATCAGGAGGTACTTCAGCCCCGCCTCCCCCGATTCCGGCCGCTCCCGATCGATGGCGACCAGGAAGTAGAAGGCGAAGGTAAGCCCCTCCAGCCCGAGGAAAAGGGGGAGGAAATTGGTCGAGGCGCTCAGGACCCCCATGCCGAACACGGCGAAGAGTACCGTGGCCGGGTACTCCTCCCCCCTGATGCCGCGCCGCTCGTTGTAATCGCGTGAAAGGAGGAGCACGACGGCCGCGGTCAGGGAGAAGAGGGCCGTAAAGAAGCGGGCAAAGGGGGTAAGTGCGACGCCAAGGGTCGGTACGGCGGCCTCGGGAGTGTGCTGCAGACACCAGAGGGCCGCCCCGACGAGGGTGACGACCCCGATTGCGGTGCTGTAACGTCCCGGCGCGACGGCGCCCAGGAGGAGTACTGTCAGCGCCCCGCAAGCGAGGATCAGAAGCGGCATTATGGACCAGATGTCGGCTATGGTCATAAGAAAACCTTGAAACCTTTATTCAATGCGTTCCGGTCAAAAGCCCCACCGGCACCTTCACAAGATCGAGGAACGGCGCGGGGTGCACCCCCAGGTAGATGGCGGTGACCGCCAGGAGCGCCAGGATCCCCCCCTCGCGCCAGGACAGGTCGCTCATCGGCAAGGGGCGCCGCTCCGTCACGAACAACAGCTGCTGCACAAGCTTGATCGTATAGACGAGGGGGAGGATGATGCCGACGAACGCCAGCACGACCGCCAGAGGAAACACCCTGAACGATCCGGCGAGGACGGTGAACTCCCCCGCGAAATTGTTGAGCCCCGGCAGACCCGCCGAGGCCATGCTGAACAGCAGGAAAAAGGCGGAGAAGAGGGGGACCTTCCCCCACAACCCGCCGAACGCCTCTATCTCCCGGGTTTCGGCCCGTTCATCCAGCATGCCGACCAGGGCAAAGAGCGCCCCGGTGGTGACGCCGTGGTTCACCATCTGGAGCACCGACCCGGAGAGGGAAACCGGCGTCCAGGCGGCGATCCCGAGGGCCACGAACCCCATGTGGCCGACGCTGGAATAGGCCACCAGCCGCTTCATGTCGGCCTGGGCGTAGGCCACCCAGGAGCCGTAGACGATGCCGGTCACCGCCAGCACGGTGAGGAGCGGGGCGAAGGAGGCGGCTGCCGCGGGAAAGAGGGGATAACCGAAGCGGATGATCCCGTAGGCGCCGGTCTTCAGCAAAAGCCCTGCCAGAATCACGCTCCCCGCAGTGGGGGCGTCGGTGTGGGCATCGGGGAGCCAGGTGTGGAGCGGGAATACCGGCACCTTGATGGCGAAGGCGAGGAGGAAGGCGGCAAACAGCCAGCCGGCCGTCCGGGGCGCCATCTGCGTGTGCACCAGCGCCGGAAGCGCGAAGGTATAGCTCCCTGCCTGCGTCCCGTGGATCAGGTAGACGCCGATGATCGCCAGGAGCATGAGGAGCGAGCCCGCCAGGGTGTAGAGGAAGAACTTCACCGCCGAATAGATCCGCCGGCCGTGCCCCCAGATGCCGATCAGGAAGAACATCGGAACCAGCATCACCTCCCAGAAGAGGTAGAAAAGGAAGAGGTCGAGGGAGAGGAAGACCCCCATGATGCCGCTCGCCATGACCAGGATGAGAAGGTAATGGAGCGCCACCCGCTCTTTGACGGCGTTCCAGGAAACGGCCAGGGCGATCACCGTGACAAAGGCGGTGAGAAGCGCCATCAGAAGGGAAATCCCGTCCATCCCCACGGTGTAGCGGATGCCGAACCGGCCGATCCAGGGGAGGTCCTCCCAGAAAAAGAAGCCGGCGGGCGCCCCCTGTACCTGCGGCAGACCCGGAGCGGCCAACGCCAGCCACCCCGTCAGGGCAAGCTCCGCGAGCCCCGCACCGAGGGCGAGCCGCCGTACTCGCTCCTCCCTGTGCCATAGCGGCACGAGGCAGAGCGCCCCCGCCAGGGGGAGGAAAATGAGGATTGTCAGGAGCGGTAATGTGGTCAGCATTGTCCCGTCACAGTCAAAATATCGTAGGGTTTCAAAATACGAACCACGCCAGATACGCAATGATAAGCGCCAGTCCCGCCGCCAGCGAGAGGAGATAGACCGACACCCTCCCGGTAGTCCAGTTCCCGATCCCCTCCCCTGTCTTGCCGAGACTTGACGCCAGCCGGTCGAGGGAGTCGTCGATCACCCCCTCGTCCACCCGCTCCCAGAGGATGCGGGCAAGCGCCTCGTAGGGGCGGATGAAGATGGTGCGGTAGAGATCGTCGAAACGCCAGCCGTTCAGGAAAAACGCGACCGCCCCCGGCATGGGTCCGGCGGCAGCCGCAATCCGCTCCTGCCGCCTCTTCCCGCCGTAGCGATAATGGGCGATGGCGAGCCCCGCCAGGGCCAGGACACCGGCGATAGCCTGGAGGAGGAGTTCGAAAGATGCGGTCGCCTCAGCAGCTCCCTGTCCGGCGAGTGGAGCGAGGAACCGGTCGAGCCATCCCCCTCCCAGGTACGCGGGAAGGTTCAGGATGCCTCCGCAGAGGCCGAGGAGGGCGAGAGGGAGGAGGATAGCCTCCATGACTGCCGGCACCTTTGCAGGGGCGGACGGCGTCCGCTCTGGGCGCATGCCATGCGCCCCTGCGTCAGCATTACCCCCGAACACCAGGTAGATCATCCGGAAGGTGTAGACCGAGGTAAGCAGCGCGGTCAGGAGCCCCAGGAGGTAGAGCCCGCCGTAGAGAGCCCCCCCTTTCTGCCAGACCGCAGCCAGTATGGAGTCCTTGCTGAAAAAGCCCCCCGTCAGGGGAAGACCGGCCAGGCACGCCGCACCGGCCAGGAACGGCCAGAAGGTGAGCGGGAGCTGCTTGCCGAGCCCCCCCATCTTGAAGATGTCCTGTTCGTGGTGCATGGCGGCTATGACGCACCCCGCCCCAAGAAAGAGGAGCGCTTTGAAGAAGGCGTGCACCAGCAGGTGGAAGGTGGCGGCGGCGATGGCGCCGGCGCCGACCCCGAGCACCATGTAGCCGATCTGGCTGATGGTGGAATAGGCCAGTGCCCGCTTCAGGTCGCGCTGTGCCAGGGCGCAGGTGGCGGCATAGAACGCGGTCGCCCCCCCGGTGACGGCAATGGCGGCGGTTGCCACCGTCGAAGCACCGATCAGGGGATACATCCGGGCAAGGAGATAGACCCCGGCGGTCACCATGGTGGCGGCGTGGATCAGGGCCGACACGGGCGTGGGGCCGGCCATGGCATCGGGAAGCCAGACCATGAGCGGCACCTGAGCCGATTTCCCCATCGCCCCCACGAGGAGGAGGAGTCCGAGCCCGGTGACGACCCCCGCCGGCAGGATAGACCCCATCCGGTTGATCTCCACGATGGATAGCGATTCGAACAGCCGGAACATCCAGACCACGGCGACGCCGAGGGCAACATCGCCGACCCTGGTGACGATGAACGCCTTCCGGCCGGCGGTGGCGTTTTTCTCCTCCCGGTACCAGAAACCGATCAAGGCATAGGAGCAGAAGCCGACCCCCTCCCAGCCGAGATAGAGGAGCGGCAGGTTTTCCGCCAGGACCAGAGTGAGCATGGCGAAGACGAACAGGTTCAGGAGGAAGAAAAAGCGGACGTATCCCTCGTCCCCGGCCATGTAGGCGACCGAATAGACATGGATCAGGCCGCAGACGAAGGTGATCATCGGGACCATCACCAGGGAGAGGGGGTCGAGGTAGAGGGTGACCGGCGCCCGCAGGTCGAAGGCGGCAAGCCAGGAAAACAGCTCCACCCGCACCGGGGCACGGTAGTCGACGAAGGCGAGGAGGGTGCAGACGAACGCCCCCCAGACCACGCCGCAGGCTATGCCTTCCACCACACGGCGCGGCAGCCGCCGGCCGAAAAGGGCGTTGACGATCGCTCCTGCTAACGGGAACAGGAGTATGAGGGAGAGGTAAGTATTCATCGTCCTTTGAACCAGACATTATGGACAGAAAGCCGAAGCGTACAACTGTTCGGAACGCGATTTTTTCGCAAGATCAAGGCTGTCGAGGGATTGCGCGGAGGCGTAGTACCCAAAGGGCATAAACAGCGCTACGCCGCACAAGGAATCCCGAAGACTTACGCAGATATTGCGGAAAAGGCGCGTTTCTAGCCTCGCAGAGAGTTGAATTCATCCGCGTTCACCGTCCTTCGCCGCCGGTGCAGGTAGACCACCAGCGCCAGAGCGAGGGAGACCTCGGCGGAGGTTATGGCCATGATCATCAGGGCAAAGACCTGTCCGTCCGCCACCCCCCACTGGCCGGCAGCGCCGACGAAGACGAGCATCGCCGCGTTCAGCATGATCTCGATGCCGATCAGGATCATGATCAGGTTGGCGCGCCAGACCAGGACACAGACGAGCCCCAGAATGAAGAGGATGACGGCCAGGATGAGCACGTGAGCCAAAGGGACGATCACCGGCGCCTCCCCAGATAGAGCGCTCCGACCAAAGCGAACAGCAGCTGCATGGAGATGACCTCCACGGCAATGCCGTATCTTTGAAACAGGGTGGCGGCAAAGTCCCGGATGCCGAACGACGCCCCGGCGGCAGCGGCGGAAGGATGGGCGCCAAACAGGGAGAAGGCCGCCCCCAGGGTGATGGCGCAGAGAAGGAGCGCGGGCCACCAGTCGCGCCCTCCCGGACGTTTGGCCTTTTCCGGGTGGCCGAGATCGAGCATCATGATGACGAACAGGAAAAGCACCATGATGGCGCCCGCGTAGATGATCACCTCGAACACCGCCACCAGCGGGGCGCCGAGAAGGTAGAAAATCACCGCCAGGGCGAAGAAGGAGGTAACCAGGTAGACGATGGCGTGCACCGCGTGCTTCTCGGTGATGGCGAAGAGCGTGGCGATGACGGTGACAGCCGCCAGTATGTAGAAAATGATCGCTTCCATGAATTGCTCGTGCATGCCTCGCCCGGATATCGCAACGTTAGCACAGGGCGACGCATGCGTCGCCCTACAAAAATCACGGCATCAGACCCCGCGGATCGGTCGGCCTCTCCTCGTCCGGGTTCCCCCCCCGCGGGTTGACCACGCCGATCCCGGCATGCCGGTAGAAGTTGTACGACGGGTCCTTGCCGCAGCCGTCGATCAGCAGGTCCTCCTTCTCATAGACCAGGTCCATGATGTCCCGCTTGCAGATCTCGTAGTCCGGGGTCATCTGGATCGCCATGGTGGGGCACGCCTCGGCGCAGAGGCCGCAGAAGATGCAGCGGGAAAAGTTGATCCGGAACCAGGCGGCATAGCGCCGGCCGTTCTTCCCTTCCGCCGCCTCCATGGAGATGCAGTCCACCGGGCAGGCGGCCGAGCAGAGATAGCAGGCCACGCACCGCTCACCCCCGTCCGGGTCCCGGGTCAGGACGATGCGGGCCCGGAACCGGGGGTAGGGAACCCGCCTTTCCTCCGGGTACTGGACGGTCACCGGGCGGCGGAAGATATGCTTCCAGGTGGTCCAGAAGCCGGTCAGCACGGCCTTTATGTCGCTCGCAACGGTCATTTAGGTAGTATATCAGCCGACAAGGAGGAAGCAACACAGGGCCATGCGATAAAGTGCATTGCGAAGCCTTTAAGCACCCGGCAGGACGCATTCGAGCGGGGTGGCGCAATAGAAGAGGGCGGACACCAGGCCCGCCCTCCGAAACTTCAGGCTGACGCTTCCTTCGTTCGTTGCGCCTTTTTCAGCAGGGCCAGGGTAAGGGGATGGTTGTTGTTTTCAGCGTAAATCATGGCGGTGTTGCCGACCAGCGTCTTGGCACTGACGTCGGCGCCGCGGCTGACCAGGGATTGGACGGAGTGATTGCAACCGTAGATGGCTGCCAGCATGAGGGGGGTATGCCATTCTTTGTCGCGGGCATCCACGACGGCGCCCTGCTCCAGAAGAAGGTTGACGATCTCCACATGACCGTTTGCCGCCGCATAGTGGAGGGCCGTCTTCCCCTTCTCGCTCTTCGACTCCAGCTCTGCCCCGCGCCTGAGCAGGTCCCTGACCGATTCGACGTCGCCCGACTTTGCCGCTTCCATGAGCGGGGTGTGGCCGTGCCTGTCTTTCGCGTTTACGTTCTGCATCATCAGCTCCCCCCTTTCCATAATGCTTCCTGCCCCTGTTAGACTCTCCATTGGCCCGTTCTCCTTTCCTGATGTCACGTGAGACGCCATGAAAACCGGAATGCCAGACATCTTATCACCACGTCAGATTTGAGATGATACCAAGGCGGCAAGGGGGAGGCTCCGCAGACATCGTAGGGGTGCAGCATGCTGCGCCCGTACAGGGAACCGACGACGCGCCAACGCAGGTAGCGCTCAAATATGGCGTTTGTGCTACCTCAGGTTCAGCCACCAGCCGGTCACTAGTATATTGAGCAACGCCAGGGGAGTCAACACTTTCCATCCGAAATGCATCAGCTGGTCATACCTGAGCCGCGGCAGGGTCCCCCGCATCCAGATAAAAAAGAAGGCAAATCCTGCGACCTTGGCTGCGAACCAGAACAGCGGCGGCAGCAGCGGCCCACGCCAGCCGCCGAGAAAAAAGGTCGCCGCCAGTGCACCGAGCACGATGATGTTGATATACTCCCCGACGAAGAAGAGGCCGAAGCGCATCCCCGAGTACTCCGTGTGAAAGCCCGCCACCAGTTCCCCTTCCGCCTCGGGGATGTCGAACGGGACCCGCTTGCACTCCGCCGCGATGCTGATCAGGAAGATGACGAAGGCGAGCGGCTGGCAGACGATGAACCAGCCGCCCGCCTGGGCATTGACGATGTCGGAGAGCCGGAAGGAGCGGGCAAGCATCACGGTCGGCACCAGCGACAGCCCCATGGAGAGCTCGTAGGAGATGAGCTGGGCAAGTCCCCGGATGGAACCGAGGAGCGCATACTTGGAGTTGGAGGCCCACCCCCCGAGCGCCACGCCGTACACGGCGATGGAGGAGAGCGCCATGAAGAAGAGGAGCCCCACGTTCACGTCCGCCACCTGGAGCTGAACCTCCCGCCCCATTATCCGCACCGGCGCGCCGAACGGGACCACGGCGAAGGTCATGATGGCCGGCACCGCCGCCATGGCCGGGGCGAGGTAGAAGAGCCACCGGTCGGCCCCCGCCGGGCGGAAGTCCTCCTTGGTGAGGAGCTTGATCAGGTCGGCCAGCGGCTGAAGGAGCCCCCAGGGACCTACCCGGTTCGGCCCCCGCCGGTCCTGTATCCAGGCGAGGATGCGCCGCTCGGCAAAGACCAGATAAGCCGCCAGCGTCAGGACCACGAAGAAGACGAGGCCGAGCTTGGCGGCAAAGAGGAGGATGTCGATGGCCTGGGCATTCACAATATCCGCACCCCCTCGCCTTCCGGGTCGAGGTCGCGCAAGGCCGCCCACAGTCCGGCGAGCGGCTCCTCGATCCTTTCCCCGCCGAGCCGCTCGATGACCGCCCCGATCACCCGCCAGGCCGGGCGGAGACCGCCGCCGGGAGGCTCTTTCCGGTGCACCCGGGGCGGGTGGAACGGCGCCGGCTTGTCTGTGGACGCATGGTAGCGGGCCGGTAGCCCCTTGATCGGATAGCCGGGGGTCATCACCTTTTTAAACCGCTGCCCCCTCCCCTCGTTGTTCACGAAGGTCCCGTCCATCTCCACCCAGGCGGTGGTCGGAAGGACAATGTCGGCCCGCTTGGCCAACCCCGTCGGAAGCCAGTCGAGGACGGCGACCAAGGGAATCCCTTCCAGGAGCTCCGGCGGGATGTCCGCCTCGATGGCTATGACCCCCTTCACCCTCCCGGTGGCAAGCGCCTCGGCGAGTGCGGCGGTTTCGTGCTCTCGTGCCAGCAAGGCCGCGCCAAAGGCGTTGGGTCCCGGAAGGAGGCAGGCGACCTTAGCCTTGGCCTGGGCGAGCTTCTCGATGGCGGCAGGGGAGTTGTTTCGCGTGCCGCAGATGACCACGGGGCGTTCGAATATGCCGAGCGGGGCCTCCTCCGGGAAGCCGAGCTGGACCGCCTCGATGGCAACGGCCCGCGCCTGTTCCAGCGGCGCGTGTTCCCCCACCAGGAAGACCGGCGCTCCCTTCCGCCATGCCTGGCGCACCGCGAGGAGCATCATCGGCCCCTCCTCCATGAGGTCGCAGTCGACAATGGCAATGCAGTCGCTCTCGCGCACATCGGCCAGGGAGGCGGCGTTGTCCCTCGCCAGCAGGGAAACCGCCGCGGCAGTCCGGTCTCCTTCCTCGTCATCGGTGAAGTAACACAGAAAGCCGGCCCCCAGGAGCCCGGCGAGCTGCGGCAGGAGGGCGTTCCCCTCCAGCGCCAGACGGGAAGAGCCGACCACCGCCAGGCTCCCCTCGCCATGGAGCTCGGCCAATTCCGCCACGCGGATGAGGAGGGCGTCGAGCGCCTCGTCCCAATCCGCCTCCCGGCCGTCCACCAAGGGGGAGCGGGGCCGCGCCGGGTCCTTGACAGCGCTGTTCCCGAAACGTCCCCGGTCGCAGATAAACCAGCCGTTCACGGCGGGGTTCTCGCGGGCGATGGTCTTTAAAAGTTCCCGGTAGCGGGCGACAGGGACGGTGTTGCACCCGAGCGAGCAGTGGGGGCAGACCGACGGGGCCATCTCGTAGTCCCAGTAGCGGGCACGGAAGCGGGCGGTCTTGTCGGTGAAGACCCCGGTCGGGCAGATGTCCACCAGGTTGCCGGAGAAGGGGGACTGGAACGCCCCCTCCCCGTGCCGGCCGAAATAGACCCGCCGGGCGCTCCCCATCACCCCGAAATCTGTGCCTCCGGCATACTCCTGGTAGAAGCGGGCGCAGCGGTAGCACTCGATACAGCGGTTCATCTCGTGCTCGATGAAATCCCCCAGGTACTGGGGAATGAAGGTCCGCTTCCGCCCCTTGAAACGGCGGATGCCGTGCCCCCCCGCCACGGTGTAGTCCTGCAGCAGGCACTCCCCCCCCTCGTCGCAGACAGGGCAGTCGTGGGGGTGGTTGGTCATCAGCCACTCGATGACCAGCTTGCGCATCCGCACCGCCTCGGCATCGGCGGTTGCGACCACCATGCCGTCCTGGGCCGGCACCATGCACGACATCTGGACCCCCTTCACCGGCCCCTCCAGGAACCGCATGGCGCACAGCCGGCATGCCCCCACGGAGCCCAACGCCGGGTGGTAACAGAAGTGGGGTATCCAGATCCCCACCTGCTTCGCCGCCTCCAGGACGCTGGTGCCGGCGGGGACTTCCACCTCGATGTTGTCGATGATCAGTTTCGGCATAAAACCACAAGTCCTGCCTCACACAAAGCCGCCAAGGCACCAAGAAAATCAAAATCAGAACGTTTCTTGCATTACCTCAAAAGCCGTTTTTATCGGTTTCCCTCGTGGCTTTGTGGCTTTGTGTGAGAAATGTATTTAGTTTTTGAAGTTCGACGTTATTTACGCGTGCCTTTTCGTCCTCTGTGGTGAAATTCTTCAGCATTTGAAAGGACAGCGTTTTTTACTGATGTGCTCCCGCACCTCATCCTCGAACAGCCTGAGCAACCCCTCCACCGGCCCCATCGCCCCGGGTGCGAAGGCGCAGAAGGCATAGTTCAGGTACTTGACGTGCTCGCGGAGGATGTCGATATCCTCCGGCTCCCCTTCCCCCCGCTCGATCCTGGTCAGTACCTCCTGCACGAAGGGGAGCCCCTCCCGGCATGGGGTGCACCAGCCGCACGACTCCCGGGCGTAGAAGACGATCATGTTGAGAGTCGCCGCCACCATGCAGGTCTTTTCGTCGAGCACCACGATCCCGCCGGTGCCGAGGCGGGAGCCGGCCTTCGCCACGGTGTCGAAGTCGAGGGGGACGTCCATGTGGGCAGCGGTGAGGTACGGGGTGGATGCGCCCCCCGGGATGCACGCCTTGAAACGGCTCCCCGGGCGCATTCCGCCGCACACCCCGTCGATCACCTCGCCGAGGGTGATCCCCAAGGGAAGCTCGAAACAGGCGGTGTTCCGCACGTGGCCGCTGACGCAGAAGAGCTTGGTGCCGGCAGCCTCGGGAATCCGCGCCAGCCCCTTGAACCACTCCGCCCCGTTGGCAACGATGGAGGGGACGTTGGCCAGGGTTTCCACGTTGTTCACCACCGTCGGCCCCCCCCAGAGCCCTTTCACCGCGGGAAAGGGAGGCTTGGACCGGGGGTTCGCCCTCTTCCCCTCCAGAGCGTTCATCAGCGCGGTCTCCTCGCCGCAGATGTAGCGGCCGGCGGAGACGTGCACGTCGATGTCGCAGGAAAAGCCGGAGCCGAGGATGTTCTCGCCGAGGAGCCCCGCGCTGCGCGCCTCGGCCAGTGCCCGCCGCAGGTTCAGGGCCGGGGTTTCGTAGCCGCGCCGGATGAAGACGAAGGCGTGCCGGCAGCCTATGGCGTAAGCCGCCAGGAGCAACCCCTCCACCAGGGAATGGGGGTTCGCCTCCAGAAGGACCCGGTCCTTGTAGGTACCGGGCTCCATCTCGTCGCAGTTGCATATCAGCCAGCGGGGCCCGGGGAGGTCGCGCGGCACGAACGACCATTTCTTGCCGGTCGGAAACCCCGCGCCGCCGCGGCCTCGCAGGTTCGCATCGATCACCGCCTGCTGCACGTCGGCAGGCGACATCTCGCGCAACGCCCGCGCGAGAGACGCGAATCCTCCCTCGGCGCGGTATTCGTCGAAGGTCACCGCCCGGCCGGGCCGGTTATGTCGGAAGAGGACGAGTTCCATAGGACCATCTTGTTTAACGGGGATTATCAGGTTATTCAGGATAACGGCCTGAAACACAAGGTTTAATCCTGATTATCCTGAATATCCCTGCTAGGTAGGTTCTTGAAGTATCTGCTGTAACACCACCGCGTTGTTGTGCCCGGCGTCCTTGGCCGCGAAGAGGAGGGTGACGGTCCCCTTCCGCGCCTCGCTGCGGAGCCTCTCCATGAGCTCGCCATGGGTCTTCAGCTCCTCCCGGTAGCGCCGCCGGAATTCCCCCCACCGGGCGGGGTCGTGGTCGAACCACGTTCTCAGCTCGTTGCTCGGCGCGATCTCCTTCAACCATTCGTCGATTTTTGCTGCGTCCTTCGAAACCCCTCGTGGCCAGAGGCGGTCAACGAGGACCCGCCGGCCGTCCCCGGGCTCCGGCCCATCGTAGATCCGCTTGATCTTAACCATGGTGTCCGTCCGGTTCTTTGTAGGGCGAGGCACGCCTCGCCCGAATTTGGGTAAAAACGGGCGACGCATGCGGCGCCCCTACGAAAACAGCGCTACTTGAAGGCCTTCAGGATGTAGGCGGCGATCTCCTTCGCATCCTTGTCGGGAATGCTTTTGGCATCGAACTTGGTCATGCCGGGGCCGGGGTTGCGCATATACTTGACGATGTCGGCCCCGCTTCTGATCTTGTTGGCCGCCAGGTCCTTCTTCTTCAGGGTCTTCTTGGCATTCATGACGTTCCCGCCGTCAGGGTGGCAGGCGGCGCATTTCTCCTTGAACAGGGCTTCGCCCTTCGCTTTGGCTTCCGCTGCCGACCCGGCCGCCGCAAAGGCCCCCAATGCACACACCGCGGCAGCGGCAATCACACCTTTCTTCATCGTTACTCCCTCCTTGTCGATCGAATTATGGCCGGCCTACTTGAATGTCGTCAGGATGTAGTCGGCAATCGCCTTGGCTTCCTTGTCGGAGATGGTCTTCTTGTCGAATGGGGTCATCCCGGGGCCCGGCTTGCGCATCTTCCCGATGATGTCCTTGGCGGTCTTCACCCCGTTCGCCTCCCGGTCCTTTCTGCTCAGGGTCTTGGCCGGGTTGACCGTGTTGCCGCCGTCCTTGTGGCAGACGGCGCAGTGCTCCTCGAACTCCTTCTTGCCGTCGATTTTCCCCCCAGTGGTGTCGGCAAGTGCGGTGGCGGCGAACGCGGTCATAGACATCAGGGCAACTGCTGCAATGGCTCTTCTCTTCATCTTTTTCCTCCTTTTTTGTGAGGGCGCCTGGCATGCGCCCTGTTGGGGAACTACTCAACAGATTCGATGCAGGGCGAACGCCGTTCGCCCTGCAATTCCGCTCTCTCTTTCTCCAGGATCTCGTCCACCCTGTCCGGCGTCAGCCTTCCGTACAGCGTATCGCCGACCATCATGGTCGGCCCCTCGCCGCAGTTCCCGAGGCAACAGCAGGGGATGAAGGTGAATACCCCGTCGTTCGTGGTCTCCCCCGGCCCGATGCCGAGCCTTTTCTGCACGTGCGCCGCGACCGCCTCGCACCCGACGCTCCAGCAGGAGATGGAGTCGCAGACATGGATCACCTTCTTCCCGACGGGCCGACGATAGATCATCTCGTAGAAGGTGGCGAGCTCCTCCACCTGGAGCGGCGAGAGCCCGAGGATCTCCGCCGCCTCGCCGACCGCCTCGTCGGTAAGCCAGCCGTAGTGGGCCTGCAGCTCCTTCATCACGTCCACCGCCGCCTCGCGGGGGGTGATGGCGGAGGCAACGCGGGCTTGGAGCTCTTTTTTCAGTCCGTCAGGTATCATAAAATCTCATTCAGGGTTCGACGTTCGATGTTCGAGGTTTTTCAACTTAGAACCTTGAACGTAGAACATCGAACTGATGTTTATCTGTCCAGATCCGCCAGCACGAAATCGATCGACCCGATGATCGCCAGGAAATCCGCCACCAGCCACCCCTTGCTCAGGATCGGGAGCGCCTGGATGTGGGGAAAGCTCGGGGTCCTGATCCTGACCCGGTACGGGACGTTCAACCCGTCGGAAACCACGAAGTAGCCGTTCTCCCCCTTGGGCGCCTCGATGGCGGCATAGCATTCCCCCTTTGGAGGCGCCATGCCGCGGGTGGAGTTGACGAAGTGGTGAATGAGCGACTCGATATCGTTCAGGGTATCCCGCTTCCGGGGGAGCACGTAGCGGTAGTCGTCGGTGATCCACCTTCCCCCCGGCATCCCCTTGAGCGCCTGCGCCACGATCCGGAGCGACTGGCGCATTTCCTCCACCCGGACCCGGTAGCGGGCCCAGCAGTCCCCCCCCTCTGCGGTGGCGATCTCGAAGTCGAACCTGTCGTAGCCGCAGTACGGGATCTTCTTCCGCAGGTCCCAGGCAAACCCGCAGGCGCGCAGGTTCGGCCCGGAAATTCCCCAGCCGATCGCCTCGTCAAGGGTGATCGTCCCCACCCCCTTGAGCCGGGCCGCGAAGATCGGATTGCCGTTCAGAAGGTCCTCGTACTCCTTCAGCCGCGGCGGGAACCACTCCAGGAAATGTTTTACCGGTTCTTCCCACCCGTCGGGCAAGTCCTCCGCCACGCCCCCGATCCGGAACCAGGCCGGGTGCATCCGTCCGCCGGTGATCATCTCCACGATGTCGAAGATCTTCTCCCGGTCGGTGAAGGTGTAGAAGACAGGAGTCATGGCCCCCACGTCGGCGGCGAAGGTGCCGAGCCAGACCAGGTGGCTGGCGATCCGGAACAGCTCGGCGAGCATCACCCGGACATGGACCGCCCGGTCGGGCACCGTAATGCCGCAGAGCCGCTCCACGCTGTTCACGTAGGCCAGGTTGTTCTGCACCCCCGCCAGATAGTCGATCCGGTCGGTGTAGGGGATGAACTGGTTCCAGTGCTGGCGCTCCCCCATCTTCTCCGCGCCCCGGTGGTGATAGCCGATGTCGGAGTCGAGGCCAACGATCTCCTCCCCCTCCAGCTTGAGGATGAAGCGGATGATGCCGTGGGTGCCGGGGTGCTGGGGGCCGAGATTCAGGATCAGGTGCTCCTCGTCGATCCGCTCGAAAATATCGGCCGCAGGCAGCGGCTGGTGCCGGCGGGCGTCCTCGGTGGTGTAGGGGGGCATCTCGGTGGCGCGGAACGGATGCTCCTTGCGCAGCGGATGCCCCTCCCAGTCGTGGGGCATCAGGATGCGGCGCAGGTCCGGGTGTCCGGTGAAGCGGACCCCGTACATGTCGTACGCCTCCCGCTCGTACCAGTCGGCGGCCGGGAAGACCGGGGTGACGCTCGGCAGCTCGGGATACGCCCCCTCAAGCTCGGTCTTGATCCGAACGTGGCCGGGGGTGTCGAAGCAGAGGAGGTGGTAGTTGACCGTGAAGTCCCGGTACCGCTCCCGCTCCCGGCGGCAGGAGTCGTCCACGAAGGCGATGTCGTCGAGCCGCCGGAACGGGTTGTTCGCCCTCCCCTTCAGGTGGCGGAGCACCTCCGGCACCAGCTCCGGCGGGACTCTATAGGTCGGCATGTCGGTGGCGGTCCGATCCACCGTGACCCGCCCGCCGAACGCGGCCTCCATCTCCCCGGCGAGGCCGAAATCGGGGAACGGGTGCAGCGGCGCGGGGGGACGCCACATCTCGTCGGAGCGAGGCATCCGGAAATGCGGGTGCTGGACCGAGGTGCCGCGAATCGCTATCCCCTCCATGCCGGGGCCGCGGGTATCGCGCGACTTGGTTGTCCCGTCCGCCAGAACCGGCGCGGTGGTCCCCTGGCTCCCCCCGGAGAGGTGGAGGACCGGCCGGGCCGGCCGCTCATCTTTTTTGATCTTCTCCTGGAGGAGCATCAGCCCTTGGAGAAACGCCTCCGGTCTGGGGGGGCAGCCGGGAACGTAGACATCCACCGGGATGATCTGGTTCACCCCCTGCACCACGCTGTAGACGTCGTACATCCCGCCGGAGTTGGCGCAGCTCCCCATGGAGATCACCCAGCGCGGCTCCGCCATCTGCTCGTAGAGCCGCAGGATCGAGGGTGCCATCTTCTTGAAGACCGTCCCGGCGATCACCATCAGGTCCGCCTCGCGGGGGGTGCCGCGCAGCACCTCGGCGCCGAACCGGGCGATGTCGTAGCGGGAGGTGAACGAGGTCATCATCTCCACGAAGCAGCAGGAGAGGCCGAAGAACATCGGCCAGAGGGAGTTGGCGCGCCCCCAGTTGATCAGGTCGTCGAGCCGGGCGAGGAGGATGTTGTCGGGGATATGTTCAGGGGTTACGTCACCCACCAGGCCTCCAAATATTCAAAAACAACGGCAAAAGCTTTAATTAACAGGGATGGACAGGATATACAGGATAAAACCATTCTAAGGCAATACTCGTGCAAAGCCGCTCTATTATCAATCAAAACGGGTCATAGTTGAAAGTTTGTTATTTTTCTGCGTCCTTTAGACCCTGTGGGTTTCTGTGGTTACAGATTTTATCCCGATTATCCTGAATAGCCCTGTTCATTACCCGGTTTTTTGTATGCACTGCTCCGGCCTTCGGCCGATGGCCCCCACTCAAGCCCCCCCTTGAGCCAGAGCCACGCAAGTCCCAGGAGCAGCACGACGATGAAGAAGGTGATGTGGATCATCCCGGCCAGGCCGAGGAGGTCCCAGGCCACGGCCCAGGTGAAGATGAACACCGCCTCCACGTCGAAGACGATGAAGAAGATGGCGACCAGGTAGAAGGGGACCGGATAGGCGAGCCGGGCCGTGCCGGTCGGGATCACCCCCGATTCGTAGGGGATCTCCTTGTTTGCCGAGCTGGTCTTTGCCCCGAGCCACCAGGCGGCCAGGAGGAGGACGGCGATGAGAAGGGTCGCGACGGCGGTGTAGAGCGCCAGCGCGAGGAAATCGCCGGGGAACGGGGAAACAACGGTTTGTGGTGCGGGGGTCGCCATGCTGCTCCTCTGCCCGGCAGGGAGAAAGGTCTGTCAGTAACTGTAGCCCCAATCCCCTCTCGTGTCAACGCGTGGGGGGAAGAAAAAGTTCCGGGGTCCGCCCCTGCCCCGGCTTCAGGAGAGATGCCGCTGCCACCAGGAAAGGAGCGCGTCCCTCCCCATGGCCCCGCTGATGCTGTCGATCACCTTCCCGCCCCGCAGCAGGAGCACGGCCGGTATCCCCCGGATGCTGAAGCGGCCGGCCAGCCCCGGGTTCTCCTGGGTGTTCACCTGGACCACCGCCCCCTTCCCCGCCAGTTCGCGCGCTACCTCTTGCACCACCGGTGCAAATTCGCGGCAGTGGGGTCACCAGGGCGCCCAGAATTCGGCCAGCACGGGACCTTGATAGCCCGCCACGAATGCATCGAAGCTCCGGTCGGTCAGCTCTACCGGCCGGGTGTGGAGAGGCGGGAGCGCCGCTTTGCAACTGCCGCACTTCCCCGTCCGCCCCTCGCTGGCGGCCGGGACCCGGTTGGCAACCCCGCACGCGGGGCAGCGGATGATAAAGGAGAGGGGATCGCTCATGCGGTTTTCCCCGGGATGACCCCCGCCTGCTTCATCAGGAACGCCAGCACCTCGGCGGGATGCGCCTCCGCCTTGGCTACCTTCGGCCAGTGCCTGATAACCTTCCCGTCAGGGCCGACCACCACCGTGGAGCGGATCACCCCCATCCCTTTCTTGCCGTACTGCACCTTTTCGCCGTAAGCGCCGTAGGCCTGCATCATCGCCGTATCGGGATCGGAGAGCAGTACGAAGGGAAGGCCGAAGTCCTCGATGAACTTGTCGTGCGACCGGAGACTGTCCTTGCTCACCCCGAGGAGTACCGCCCCCAGCTGGTCCAGCTGCGGCTTCAGGTCGCGGAAGCCGCACGCCTCCTTGGTGCACCCCGGCGTGTTGTCCTTCGGGTAGAAGTAGATGACCACCGTTTTCCCCGCGTACTCACCCAGGGAGTGGCTTTTACCGTCGCTCCCCGCCAGGGTGAACGGGGGTGCAGCTTTTCCTTCCAGTGACATCTGGTTTCTCCTTTGTAATGATCAGGTCATGCTATCCCCCACACCCCAACCCTCTCCCACCAGGGGAGAGGGAGTTTTTTAACATCCCCCTCCCTTGATGGGAGGGGGCGAGGGGGAGGGTGAAGAAGCCGGTCTTTATTCCCAGTGGATGCAGTTCACCGGGCAGTTGTCCATCGCCTCCTGGATCTTCAGTTCCGGCGCTCCGGCCGGATCGTACACCTCGGCCAGGTTCTCCTCGTTCATCCGGAACACCTCGGGCACGCTCTCCACGCAGATGCCGCAGCTGATGCAGACATCCTGGTCCACAAAGGCCTTTCTGATCAAGGCTGTTCCCTCCTCCAAGTTGTTGGTTTTCAACGTTGAACATCGAACGTAGAACGTTGAACCGTTTCTATTCCGTGGTCTTCGGCGCGACCGCCGCCTGCTCCGGCACGACCTTGACGAACCGGCTCCTGCAGCGGGCGATCACCCCCGCCAGCCAGTCCGCTTCCTCCTCCTGGTGGGAATGGAGGAGCTCCCGGTGATACTTGGCGAGGAGTTCCTCCAGTTGGCCGACGTCTTCCTCCTCCAGGTCCCGGATCTCCACCCCCGCACCGCGCGCCAGCCGGCGTCGCAGGGCGTCCCGGTCGAATCCCATCGCCGTGTCGAGATGGCAAAACACCGTGCCGCCGGTCATCCCGGAGCAGAGCCATGGGCCGGGGTCGCCGAGCACCACCACCCGGCCGGCAGTCATGTACTCGCAGGCGAACCCCTTCAGGTTGGCCCGCCCCGCCATGTTCCCCAGGGAGTCGTCGAGGGGGGTGCGGATCCGCCCCCCCAGCACCACGTCCGCCCCCGAGAGGCGGATGCAGGCCCGGCTGTCGGCATCCCCCTGGATGATGAAGGTCCCCCCCTGGGCGCCGTAGGCGAGCCCCTTCCCCACCGAGCCGCCGACCCTGGCACCGGGGCGGTTTTCCCCCGTGAGGATGACGATCTTCCCCCCCCGGGTCGATTTCCCCACCCCGTCCTGGGCTCCCCCGGCGACGCGGATGGCGATGCGCGGGATGGTGAAGGCCCCCAGACCGTTCCCCGGGATGGAGTCGCGATGGAAATGGAGGAGCGCCTCGCAACCCGGGGCGAACCGTCCCTCCTGCCAGCCGCGCGCCATGGTGCCGGCCAGGTGGGTGCCGATGGCGCGGTCCGAGCTGGTGGCGCTGTCGTCGTCGTAGCGGACCCGCTCGTCCCCCTTGGCGAAGGCGTCGGCCACCACCCCGGAGATGAGCGAGGTGAGGTAGTTCAACGGCTTGCGGATGATCCGCACCTCGCTCTCCAGCTGCGACATGGTATCGGCCGCCGGAGGGGCGAGGAGGTCCACGAGGTCGAGCCGGTCGAGCCCGCGGCTCTGCGTCAGGAGCTCCGCGCGCCCCACCAGCTCCCGGGTCCGGCGGAAGCCGAGCTTGGCGGTGAGGATCTTTATCTCCCGCGCCATCCCCCGGAAGAAGGTGGTTTCATAGATGACGCCGTTCTCCAGGACGCGCGGCACGAAGCGCTTCACCCCCCGGACCTGCGCCTCCTCGATGGTCTCGATCTGGGTGGCGATCCCCACGTGGCAGGTCCCGAGATGGCAGCCGCGGCAGGCGGTGCAGCCGATGATGATCATCGCCATGGTGCCGAAACCTACCCGGTTGGCACCCAGCAGCATCAGCTTCACCACGTCCCGCCCGGTCCGGGCGCCGCCGTCGGCCCAGAGCTCCACCCGGTCGCGCATCCCCGCCTCCACCAAGGCCCGGTGCGCCTCCCTCACCCCGATCTCGGCGGGGAGCCCCACGAACTTGATGGCGTGCTTGCGCGCCGCGCCGGTTCCCCCGTCGTAGCCGCTCACGGTGATGATGTCCGCCCCCGCCTTGGCGACCCCAAGGGCGATGGTGCCGATCCCGGCCACCGCCGGCACCTTGACCGAGATCCGGGCGGCGGGGTTGGCGGTGCGCAGTTCCTCGATGATCTGGGCCAGGTCCTCGATGGAATAGATGTCGTGGTTGTTGGATGGGGAGATGAGCGACACCCCCGGCGTCGCATGGCGGGCCGCGGCAATCTTCTCCGTCACTTTGAATCCGGGGAGGTGTCCTCCTTCTCCCGGCTTCGCCCCCTGGCCCACCTTGATCTCCAGGATGTCGGCCGAGTTGAGGAACTCCATGTTCACCCCGAACCGCCCCGAGGCGATCTGCTGCCCCCGGTTTCGCCGGTATTTCCCGAGCATGTCGGCGATCTCCCCCCCCTCGCCGTTCATGCAGACGATGTTCAGGCGGCGGGCCGCCTCGGCATAGATCCTGAACGGGGTCTCCCCCTGGGAGCCGAAGCTCATGGCGGAGAAGATGATGGGGAGATCGTGCCCCCCCACCGCGGTGTCCACCTCCTCCGGGTCGACGGTGAGCTCCTCCGTGAAGCGGAAGTCGATCAGGTGGCGGATCGCCAGCGGGTTTTCCCCCTCCAGCTGCTGGATCAGCCGGGAGAGGTCGGCGTAGCTCTCCTCCATCTTCGCCACCTGCCCCACCATCCGCCAGATGCGGGGGTAGAGGCGGAAATGGGCCGGCACCGCCTGTTTCTCGCGGCTTCGCGCCACCGCGCTTCGGGAGCGATTCTCCGCTTCGAGCCGCTCCAAGGTCAGCCCACCCGTGCCCGAACCGCAGAAATTCGGGGTTTCGAAGATCTCCGCCAAGTGGCGGCAGAGGCCTATCGAGGCGAAGTACTTGCCGTAGCCGCCTATCTCGTGGGTTCCCATGGTGGAGATCACCTTCTCCAGCCCTTTGCCGAGGACATCGAGGAGATTTTTGACCCCGTCCGCCTCGTGCGCCGCCAGCTCCCACATCAGGTACGGGCAAAGCGCGTCGGCCCCCATGCCGAGGGCGAAGATCAGGTCGTGCAGGTTTCGGAGCCCCCCGGAGCGCACCACCAGCGAAGCCCTGCGCCGCAGGCTCTCGCCGCTCCCCGTGGCGGTTTCCTTGAGCGCCTTGTGGAGCTCCGCCACCGCAAGGCAGGGGTCGAGGAAGCTCCGCCCCGGGGCAAAGGCCGCACTGTCGTCGAGGAGGATCAGGCGGGCACCGCGCCGGACCGCATCGATCGCCTCGGCGCTGAGCCGGTCCAGGGCCTCCCGCAGCGATTCGCTCCGCCCCATGGTGCACGGGATGATGCGGCACCGTCTCCGGCCGAAATGGGCCAACAGGGCCTCCAGGGTGGAGGTGCCGAACGCCCCGGCCAGCACGGCATCGCCTGCCGCTTCGGCACCCCGGCTCCCGCCGAGGAGAAGCGGCAGCGCCAGTTCCACCGCCGGCTGGGCAGGGCCGCGCAGGGCGGGGCGCGGTCCGAGATAGACCCGGAGGGAAAAGTGCTCCGCCTCGCGTTCCCGGTCGATCGCCGGGTTGGTCACCACCGCCACCTGCTCCTTGAAGTAGTCGGAGAGGTTCTGGCGCGACAGGGATAGGGGAGCCAGCGGCCCGTCGTAGCCAAGGGAGGCGATCGGCTCCTGACCGCTCCGCGCCATATCCCGGAGATTCTGCACGTCGCTCGACTTCCAGGCAAGCGCGGAGAGGAGGTTGTCGGTGAGGAAACGGGTGCTGCGTCGCCATTTTCCACCCTCCCCCCCGCCCCCTCCTTTAGGCCCGCTGTTTGGGTCCACCAGGGGAGGGGGGGCGTCAGAAACACTCCCTCTCCCTTGGTGGGAGAGGGTCGGGGAGAGGGGGAGCAGATCGCCCATCTTCACCACGCCCTTCGTCTGCGCCGCCAGGTTGGTCCTCTTGCTGAACAGGGCAAGCGCCTCCCGGCGCAGCTCATGGTGCTCCAGCACCTGCGGCTTTCTGCCGGCAGCAAGCCGGACCCCGATCTTCTCCCCCGGCGCCAGGGGCTTCGGGTCGCCCGCAATCTCCTCGTGGGGGACTACTCCCAGCTCCGAAGAGGCGAACAGATACCGGTCGGTTTCCCCCACCCAGAGGGGCCGCAGCCCCATGGCATCGACGCTGAACACACAGAGGTCCCCGTGGCGGGCAATGATCGCGGCCGGCCCCTGGGCGCTGGCCGAAAGGAAGCGGCGGAACCAGCCGTACATCCCCTGCAGCTCCGGCGGCATCCGGTCCATGGCACTGAAGATGGGGGGGAAAACCAGCTCCATCGCCTCGAACAGGGTAAGGCCGTACCGGAAAATCAGCCCCTCCAGGGTCCGGTTCAGGTCCTGGGAATCGCTCCCGCCCGAGGTGAGCGGGATGCCGAGCATGCGCGCCTCCTCCCGCAGCCGGGCGATGGTGTTGATCTCGCCGTTGTGCCCCAGCAGCGAAAACGGCTGGGCGCGCAGCACGGTGGGGAGGGTATTCGTGGAGTAGCGGCTGTGGCCGATGGTAACCGCGGAGAGAAACTCGCGCCGCTTCAGCTCCGGGTAGTAGCGGGAAAGGAGCTCGGGAGCGCCGTGCACCTTGTAGGCGGCGACCGCAGTCGAGAGGGAGGCGACGTGCACCGGGAAGTCCCGCTCCAGTTCCACCTGGAGGTCGAACAGGCCGGCGTTGATCTTTCGCGGCTCGGGGGAGCGCACGGCCAGCTGCCAGAGGAGCGGTTCACTGCCTCTCGCCCGGGGGGCAAGCACCTCGCTCCGGACCGGCGCGGGACGCTCCGCCAGGAGTTCCAGTCCTGCCTCGCCGATCCGGCGGAGGATGGCGGACTGGAGCTCCGGGTGCTGCGCCAGGTCGTCCCGGTCGATCAGGAGATGGCCGACCGCGAACCCGGGGTTGTCGGCCTGCTCCGGCGCATGCCCCGCCCCGGCCAGGACCTCCCGCCAGATGAGGCGCGGGATGTCGGTCAGTATGCCGCAGCCGTCCCCCTCGCCGTTGATCTCGCCGGCCCGGTGCCCCATCTTGATCAGCGCCTCGATGGTCCGCTGCACGTTGCCGTGGGTCGGCCGCCCCTCCTTGTTGATGTAGCAGATGATGGCGCAGGCGTCCCGCTCCGGAGGCATCAGGCCGGAAGGGTCATGGCAGCGGACAGACATGGGGACTCCTCGTCATTGAAGTGCGGAAAACCATGATTAAGTTATAGCAGAGGATGGAGCCGAGGCAAGGCGGGAATGATAAAGGTTAACGGCCTTTTCTGAATGCACCGACAGATTACGACGTCAGATTTGAGATGATACCAAGGCAGCAAGGAGGAGGCGACGAGGCGTACTGGAGGTACGTCGAGGAAGCCGACGACGCGCAACGCAGGTAGCGCTCGAATATGTCGTTGTATATTACAGCATATCCACCGGGTCGACGTCGATGGCCATCCTTACCGTCGTCGGCAGCTTGACGCTCCCCCGGAACGCCGCCAGCAGCCGGTGCAGGTCGGTGCGTCCGGCGGACTTGAGGAGGATCTGGCGGCGAAACCGGCCGCGGATCTTGCCGAGAGGCGGGGCCACCGGGCCGAGCAGCTCGACCCTCACCCGCAGCTCCTTCTTGAGTTCCCGCAGAAGGTCGGCCACCGCCTCTCCACCCTGCTCCACCCCCTCCACGGCATTGCCCGACAGGATGATCAACGCCAGGTGGCTGAAGGGGGGATATCCCGTTTCGCGGCGCGACGTCAACTCCTCCCCGTAGAACCCCGCGAAGTCGTGGGCCGCCGCCCGGCTGACGGCATAGTGGTCCGGGTTCAGGGTCTGGATCAGCACCCGCCCCGGCGCATCCCCCCGCCCGGCCCTCCCCATCACCTGGCTCACCAGCTGGAAGGTCCGTTCGGCGGCCCGGAAGTCGGGGAGGTTGAGGGAGGCGTCGGCGGAGATCACCCCCACCAGGGTCACGCCGGGAAAGTCGTGCCCTTTGGCGATCATCTGGGTGCCCACCAGGATGTCGACCGTCCCTTCCTCCACCCCCTTCAGGACCCGAGCGTGGCCACCCCTGCCGCTGGTTGTGTCCCGGTCCATCCGGGCGACCCGCGCCTCGGGGAAGAGCGCCCGCACCTCCTCCTCGACCCGCTCCGTTCCCCGCCCCAGCAGGGTGATTTCCGGGCTTGCGCACTCCGGACAAACGGACGGGGCGGGAATGGCGTAATCGCAGTAATGGCAGACATGCCGTCCCCGGCGCTGATGGTAGGTGAGGGTGATGGCGCAGTTGGGGCAGCGGAGCACGTGGCCGCAATCGTTGCAGACGAGATAGGTGGCAAAGCCCCGCCGGTTGAGGAAGAGGAGCGACTGCCCCCCCGCCGCCAGGTTTGCGCCTATGGCCGCGGTCAGCTCGGGGAGGAAGGTCTCGTTCTTCTTCCCCCGGCTGTCCAGCAGCACGACCTCCGGCATGGGGAGATCGCGGACCCGGTGCGGCAGCTCCAGGTAGCCGAGCCTCCCCTCCCGGGCGGCGTGGAAGCTGGTCACCAGCGGAGTGGCGGAGCCGAGGATCACGCACGCCTTTTCCATCTTCCCCCGCACCAGGGCGAGGTCGCGGGCATTGTAGCGAAACCCCTCCGACTGCTTGTAGGATGCCTCGTGCTCCTCGTCCACCACGATCACGCCGATCCGCTCCAGGGGCGCGAAGATGGCGGAACGGGCGCCGATCACGATGGCCACCTCCCCCCGCCTGATCCGCCGCCACTCGTCGTAACGCTCCCCGTCCGACAGGCCGCTGTGGAGGACGGCGATCCCGCAGGTGAAGCGGCTTTTGAAACGCCGCACGAGCTGCGGGGTGAGGGCGATCTCCGGCACCAGCACCAGCGCGGTCCTTCCTTGGTCGAGGACGTGGGCGATGGCCCGCAGGTACACTTCGGTCTTGCCGCTCCCGGTGACGCCGTGGAGGAGAAAGGGGGCAAAGGCGCGCCCGTCCAGCGCCCCGGTGAGACGGCCGAGCGCCGCCGCCTGGCTGCCGTTGAGCTCCGGCGGGGTGTCGGCCCGGAACACCTCCTCCCGGAACGGATCGCGGTAGACCTCCCGCTCCGTGACGGCGACGTAACCCTTCTCCGTGAGCCGCCTCAGGAGGCCAGAGTCGGCCTCGAACTCCCGGCGGAGCTGGCTCGCCGGCGTCTCGCCCCGGGAGCGGAGAAATGCCACGACCCGCGCCGGCTTCTCCCGGAGCGTCCCCTCCGGCGGGGGATCGGCTGCGCGGTAGAAGAGCTCGGTCTTCACCCGCCGCCCGCCGGTCAGGACCTCCGCCGCCGCAGTGCCATCCGGGTTTTGGCCGGCCTGCTTCCGGCTCGTGACGTTGATCCCGGCCGGGAGGGCGCTCTTGATCACCTCTCCGAGGGGGTGGAGGTAGTAGGACGCGGTCCAGCGGAGAAACTCCAGCTCCCTCGGGGTGAAGAGCGGCTCCGGGTCCAGGACCGCGACGATCTCCTTCACCTCTTCGCTGCTCTCCGCCGCGGTGCCGAGCACGTAGCCGGTGAGCTTGCGCCTGCCGAAGGGGACCAGCACGCGTACGCCGGTCCGCACCTGCGGGGCGAGCCCCGGCGGGACCGCGTAGTGGAAGGTGCCGTCGAGGTGGAGCGGCACCGCGACGTCGATGATTGTGGGGGAGTTCTGCTCGGTCATGGCGGTGGATATTATGAGACCTGCCGGGGGTGGTGTCAAATTGAATCTCGGGCGTTCAACTGCTACCGGGGGTTTCCAAGGTTGCGGTTTAAAATTTTGAAAGCTGGGGATGGTGCATGAGGAAGGCCTGAAAACGTGCGTTGTAGAGGCTTTTCAGCTCGGGAACGAGGGTGACCGTGATCTTCGCCTCGCGGTGCCCTTCCTTCACCTTTGCCAGGAAGCTCCTGAACGCATCGTCGTCGGAGGTAATGACGATCATTCCGCTGCCCAGGTTGTACACGAAGGCATCCCCGCTGATGGACATGACGCGGCGTCCTTCCAGGGTGACGGTACAGGGGCGGTTGCGGGGCACCGCCTTCGAGGAAACGACCGGCACCAGCGGGTCGGCGTTGGCGAGGCATGGCAAGATCGGGGCAATGACGGAACAGATGACGATCGACACTGGCACGAGCATCAGTTTCATAGCCGTATTCTATCAAACTCGAACAAAAAATGCTTGTAATTTTATATAATTAGACAACACTAAGTCATTTTTTACCGTATGGGGGAAAATGCCTCTCAATTTCGCATTTCGCCGTTTGACAGACACCGGGCACTCGGATAGAATGGCCCATCGAACAGTTCCATCCTGATGGGAACTTCCTCAAGGAGATGCTATGACGAAAGACCGCTCAATAACCACCGCTACCCGCATCTGCGCGGTTATCGGCAATCCGGTGGCCCACTCCCTCTCCCCTGCGATCCACAACGCCGCCTTCGACGAGCTGGGGCTGGATTTCGTGTACGTTTCGTTCCGGGTGGAGGACGTCGGGAGCGCCCTGGCAGGGATGCGGGCGCTCGACAACTTTCGCGGCATGAGCGTCACCATTCCCCACAAGATCGAGGCGATGAAGCATGTGGACGAGATCGCCGAGGTGGACCGCGCCATCGGCTCGATCAATACGATCATCAACGACAACGGCCGGCTGATCGGCCTCGGCACCGACGGGCCGGGGGCGCTGAAGGCCCTGGCGGACGCCGGCGTGGCATTGGACGGCAGGCATGTCCTGATGCTCGGCGCGGGGGGCGCGGCGCGGGCCATCGCCTTTACCCTGGCCCGCAACGCCGCACTGAACACGCTGACACTCATGGACATCAACGAAGCCATGCTGCAAGGGCTCGCGGCCGACCTGAAAGCCGGCACCATCGCGCGCATCGAGGCCGAGGCGCTGACCGGCGCCTCCCTGGCAAAGGCGATGGCGCACGCCGACGTGATCATCAACTGCACGCCGATCGGCATGCACCCGAAGGAGGACGCTTCCCTCGTGCCGGTCGAGCTGTTCCGGCCGGGGCAGGCGGTCTTCGACATAGTCTATAACCCCCTTGAGACCAGGCTCCTGGCCGATGCCCGGTCGCGCGGTCTGACCGTCATTTCCGGGGTGGAGATGTTCATCAACCAGGCGGTCCTGCAATTCAGGGAGTTCACCGGCGTCGACGCACCGGTGGAGGTGATGCGGCGGGTGGTGATGGAGAGGTTGAAGGGATGAACATCGTACTGATCGGCTATCGGGGGACGGGGAAGAGCGTGGTGGGGAAGCTGTTGGCCTCCCGGCTCGGGATGACGTACGTCGGCATGGATGCGGCAATCGTCGAAAGGGCCGGCATGTCGATCCCGGAGATCGTGGCGGAGTCCGGCTGGCCGCGCTTCCGCGACATCGAGTCGGCAGAGGCCCGGGAACTGGCGGGGCGGGACAGCCTGGTCATCGATACCGGCGGCGGGGTCATCGAGCGGCCGGAGAACATCGAGGTGCTGCAAAAAAATGCCCTTGTCTTCTGGCTGAAGGCCTCGGTGGCGACGATCGTCAGCCGCATCCAGGGGTGCACCGAGCGCCCCTCGCTCACCGCCGGGAAGAGCTTCACCGAAGAGGTGGCGGAGGTCCTGGAGCGGCGGACCCCCCTCTACAAAAGCGCCGCCCACTACGAGATCGACACCGACCCGCTGACCCCGGAGCAGATCGTCGGCCGGATCGTGGAGATCTGGCGGGGCCGGCAGCTGTAGGGGCGCTGCTTGCCGCGCCCCGATTGGGCGGAGCAAGCGCCGCCCCTACCTTGCAATGTTCAATTGCCGCGCTTAAAAAGCAACTTCATATAGCTTACACAACGGGAGGGAAACATGGCCATCGAATGGCGAGAAGAGCTGGCAACCGGCAACGGGCTGATCGACGATCAGCACAAGGAGCTGTTCAAGAGGTTCAACAACCTGCTGGCCGCGTGCAACCAGGGGAAAGGGAAGGAGGAGGTGGGCAACCTGCTCCTCTTCCTGGGTGACTACGTGAGGTCGCACTTTGCCATGGAAGAGGAGCTGCAAAAAAAACACGGCTATCCGGAATACCAGGCCCACAAGGCGGAGCACGAGGGTTTTATCCGCGACCTGCACAGCCTGGAAAACGAGAGCAGGGACTCCGGCACGGGCGTTGCCCTGGTGATCCAGACCAACCAGATGATGGCCGGCTGGCTGATCAAGCATATCAGCGGGACGGACAAGAAACTGGCGAATTTTCTCCACGCGGCGATGTGACGGACTCTTTTCAGACAACAAAAAAGCCGGGTATGCACAAATTGGCATCCCCGGCTTTTTTTATGCACTTCCTGTTTCCCCCCTTTTGGAAAGGGGACCCAAACTGCGGGCCTAAAGGGCCAGGGGGGATTTGCCAATGTAGGGGCGGCCCCAAGTGGCCGCCCTGATCGGGCAACCACATGGGGTTGCCCCTACTTCTTAAGCACCGCCTCGGCGATCTCCCTGCCGAACGCCTCGCACTGCTCGATCGCCTCGGGGCGGGGGGTGAAGGGGCAGCGGACGAAGGGGGCCGGGAGCTTGAAGTTGAGCCCCTTGAGCCGCTCCTCCCCCATCTTGCACGCCTCCCCGCTCCAGCCATAGCTTCCGAATACCCCGCCGATGTTGGTCTTCAGCTTCACCGAGGAGAGGTAGGCGAGGACGTCCCACATCGGCTTCGGAATGTCCCGGTTGATGGTGGGAATACCGAAGACGAGCGCGTCCGCCTCCTCCATCAGGTCGCGGATCTCGTCGGCCGAATGGTGGGAGATGTGGTAGCTCTCCACCTTGAGGCCAGGAAGCGCCGCCCCCTTGGCCACCGCCGCCGCCATCAGCTCGGTGTTGCCGTGGGGGGAGAGGTAAAAGATCACCACTTTCTTCCCGTCTTCCTTGGCCTTGCACCACTTCTCGTAGTAGCCGATGTGATGCCACGGGTCCTTGCGGATCACCGGGCCGTGGGAGGGGCAGACGATCTCGATCCGCTCGTTTTTGATCTTCTCGATGGCCACCAGCGCCTTGTCCTTGAAGGGGCGCATGATGCAGTCGAAGTAGAATTCCATATCCGCGAGGTAGTCGGGAAGCTCGTCGGCGAACAGGCTGTCGCCGCAGTAGTGGGCGCCGAAGGCGTCGCAGGTGAAGAGCGCGCCGCTCTCCTCCTCCAGGGCGAACATGGTGTCGGGCCAGTGGAGGAAGGGGGCGATGACGAAGCGGAGCCGCTTCCCCCCCAGGTCGATCACCTCTTCGTCCTTCACCACATGGGACGCGAACGGGGTGTGGATCAGGTTGCCGAGGAAGGTCCTGGCTGCCTGGGTGGAGACCACCACCGCCTTCGGGCAGTGCTGGAGCATGAAAGCAAGGGACCCGGAATGATCCGGCTCGGTGTGGTTGATGACGAAGTAGTCCACGTCCGCGGGATCGACCAGCTGCCTCACCTTGGCGAGGAACTCCTCGTGCCGCTCACCCTTCACCGTGTCGATGATGGCGATCTTGTCGTTTCCCCTGATCAGGTAGGAGTTGTAGGTGGTCCCCTGCTCGGTCGGGAAGAGGTCGTCGAAGGTGCGCAGGTCCGGGTCTTCCGAGCCGATCCAGTAGATACCGGGCGTTATCTCGATGATGTCTTTCATTGATCATTCTCCTTGTCTGGCTCAATCCAATGGGCAGAACATGCCGTTCCAAGGCTCTCAGTGCCTTCCGAGTGAAGCGTACCGCAACGTACGCCGCAAGGGCGAGGGGTTGAGCATGGTGTGGTTGATGGGTTTCTCATGAAACCATCAAGGAAAACATTACCAGATGGAATGGGGGGTGGCAAGGGCGTATACTCACACTTTCTCTTCCACCTCATTTGCCGTCCCGGCCAGGACCGCCCCCAGCTCGTCCCGGCCGAACCGGTAGCTCTCCCGGCAGAACTCGCAGGTTACCGCGGTCTCCTCTTCCCGTTCCATGAGATGCCGCAGCTCCTCCGCCCCCATGGCGATCAACGCCCGCTCCACCTTCTCCCGGCTGCACGAGCAGTGGAAGGCGAGCGCCCGCTTCTCCAGGGTGTCGTACGGGATGTCGGCAAAGAGCCGCGCCAGGAGATCCTCCGGCGTGGCGCCGCCGGCCAGAAGCCCCGACAGCTGGGGTAGCTGGCCGATCCGCTCCATCAGGAGGTCGACCACGTCCTCGTCGTGGGGAGGAAGGGCCTGGACCAGAAAGCCGCCGGCGGCCGCGATCGAGCCGTCGGGGGCCACCATGACCCCCAGCCCCACCGCCGACGGGATCTGCTCGGAGGAGGTGAGGTAGTAGGCGAGGTCCTCGGCGATCTCGCTCGCGTAGAGCTGCACCATCCCCTTGTACGGCTCCTTCAGCCCCAGGTCCTTGGTCACGGTGAGAAAGCCGGCCCGCCCCAGGGCGCCGGCCACGTCCAGCTTCCCCTCCCGGTCGGGGAGATCGGTCTCCGACTCCCCGACGTAGCCTGAAACCGCGCCGTTCGACTCCGCCTCGACGACGACCTTCCGGAGCGGGCCGTTCCCCTCGAAGCGGAGCGCCACCCGCTGGCCGGTCTTGAGGAGCGCTCCGAACAGGGCGCCGCCGGTGAGTGCCCGCCCCAGCGCCGCGGAAGCGGTCGGCCGGGTGCCGTGCCGGCGGCACGCCTCTGAGACCAGGCCGGTGGTGACGCAGGCGAGCGCCCGGACGGTGCCGGCCTTGGTGATGATCCGCACCAGGTAGTCGCTCACAGCATCACCCCCACCCGCCCCACCACTTCCCCTTCATGGAAGCGGAGCTCCTTCAGGACGATATGGTCGAACGGCCGGAACCCGTGCACTTGGCAGGCGAACAGCCCGGCGAGCCGGGGGACCTTAGCCAGGTGGACGGTGACCAGGCCGTCGGCAAAGGAGAGGAACGGGACCTTCTCCACCGCCTTCTTCGTCAGCGATTCGACGTCGAACGGCTTCATGTCCTCCAGCCTGAGGTGGACCGCCTTGTTGTGGGGTGAGAAGTCGAGGGAATGGAGGGAGAAGCGGGCCGAAAAGGGGATGGCGAAGGGAATCAGCCGCTTCTTCACCCTGCCGGACACCTCCAGGAACCCCTCGCCGACGGCGAGCGCCAGCTCCTGCAGCTCCTCGTCCGCCGCCCGGCTCGCGAACTCCCGGTGGAGTTCCTCCTGGCTCACCCGGAACTCCCGCCTGGTCACCAGCTCCTTCAGCCGCGGGTCCCGGACCAGCTCCAGGAATGCGGTGCTTTTCAGTTTTTCGAAAATGCTCATGTAAACTCCCGAAATATTTATCAGGAAACGAGGATTTTTCGCAAGGTCAAGGCAATCGAGGGATGACGCGGAGGCGTGGCTACGCCACGTCGCACAAGGAATCCCGAAGATGAACGCAGAGATTGCGGAAAAGCATCGTTTCCTCACACCAGTCCCATGGTGAAGTTGAACTCCGACGTCCCCTCCAGCGTGCTCCCCCGGGCAAAGGCGTCCAGCACCCGGGGCCACTCGTTCTGGGGGAGTTGGGAGAGGTCCACCGCGAACGAGCCGCACCCCATGTCCTGGAGTCTGCGCCGGAAACCGGTCAGGGAAAACGGCGTGGCGGGGGTGATCACGGTGAGCCCGTCCCGGACAGCGGCCAGGTACCCCTCCCCCCGGTCGGAAACGAGGGGGGCGTCCCCCTTCACGTCCTTGATCCTGATCTTGGTGGTGATCACCGGCACCCCGCCGTACACCAGGACCCGGCGCCGGACCGGGAGATCGGCCGCCAGGAGCTCCGCCATGTTCTCGGCATCGTCCTCGATGTAGAGGGTGGACACGGAAGCCCCCAGCGCGTGCCAGGCGAGTAGCGCCTGTGTGTTGAGGGAGAAGAGGCGGTAGTCGGTGGTGATCTCAAGCGAGGTCGCCTTCACGACGCTGCCGGCGTTGGCGTCGTCAGAGCCTCCTCGACGTACCGACAGGTACGCCTGCGTCGCCTCCTCCTCGCCGCCTTGACAGCCCCGCGAAATCGACTTCGCCCGGCTTTTCCCCATTTCCCTGAGGAGCGGGAAATGGGAGAGGTTGGCCGCCTCGAAGCGGCGGAACCCCTGCCCGACCAGATAGCCGACCGCCTCCCGGTAGAAGGGGATATCCCCTTCGAATATGATGAACGGCAGGCGCCAGAGGAGCCTGTCTTCCCGCCCCTTCAGCTTGCGCACCATCCCCGGCAGCTGGTGCATCGCGGCCCGCGAAACCGGCAGGGAGACCGCATCGACCCCCTCCTGGTGGAGGAGGTGGCAGTCCCGGAGCTGCTCCAGCCGGACGACCAGCTCGGGCCGCGGGGGTCTGCCGGGGGTAGCCGCAACCGTCAGGGAGGAGAGCGCCCGCCGCTTCGCATCGCTCCGGTTCTGACGCAGGCTGCCGGTCATCCGCTCGGCCAGGAGCCGGTAGAACTCCCGGCGGATCTCCTTGAGCCGGGCGGGCGGAATGAGGATGGCCGGGAAACCGGGTGCGGCGAAGGAGGCAAGCGCGAAGGGGGTGTCGCCGCACTTTTCGAACTGGGCCCGGAGCACCCCCTCCATGTCCGTGGTGCGGGCCGGTTCCACTTCCCCCAGGGGGAACTCCCGCGTGAGCTCGACACCCCGCACGGACGCGGCAATGCGCATGGCGTCGCCCGCCAGGGTCGCCGTCAGAACGCAGGGGAGCCGTTCCCCCTTCACCGCATCCAGGCGCCGCAGACAGGCGTTTTCGCTCATGGTGAAGGCGGTTTCGGAGGAAACCTTGAACACCGTGTCCCCCACCTTGAAGGGGAAGGGGGCGGGGACGGTGACCAGGGTCCGCTCCCTGGCCGACTTGACCCGTTCCTTCCCGGCAAAGAGCTCCTTGACGGTGAATGCGCGCCCTGCCATGTCGCTCTTAGGCTGGACCCTGATCCGGTCCCCCACGTGGAGCCGGTCCCTGGTTTCGAAGGTGATCGCGCTCCCCCGGATCGACCTGATCTCGCCGAGGAAGCGGCCGGTCGCCCCCTTGAGCGACGGGGTGGCGATGTCGGTGGGCGCAGGGGAGGCGAGGAAACCCTTGGTGGGCACCCGGCCGAAGGAGAGCCTGAGGAGCTCCTTCGCCTCGGCCACCGCCTCGGGCCTCCGCCGCTCGGGGGCGTCCAGGGCGAGCCGGTAGGCCCCCACCACGCTCGCCACGTACTCGGCGGACTTCATCCTCCCCTCGATCTTGAGCGAAGCGACCCCCGCCTCGGCCAGCTGGGGGAGCATGTCGATGGAGGAGAAATCGTTGGTGGAGAAGTAGTACCCCTCCTTCCCCCGGTACTTGTACTGGCGGCGGCAGGGCTGGGCGCAGCGCCCCCGGTTGCCGCTGTGGCCGCCGAGGAAGGAGGAGAAGTAGCACTGCCCGGAGATGGAGAAGCAGAGCGCCCCGTGGATGAAGCACTCGATGCCGATCCGGGATTTGGCGACGATAGCCCCGATCTCGTCGATATGGAGCTCGCGGGCGAGCACCGCCCGCTCGAAGCCGAGCTCCTCCAGCTGCCGGACCCCGAGGGAGTTGTGGATGGTCATCTGGGTCGAGGCGTGGAGAGGGATAGCGGGGAAAAACTCCCGGGCAAGGCGTGCCACCGCCAGGTCCTGGAGGATCACCCCGTCCACCCCCATCCCCTCCAGGGCGGCGAGGATTTCCACCAGGCGGGGGAGCTCGTTCTCCTTCACCAGGGTGTTGAGGGTCACGTAGATCCTGCGTCCCTGGGAATGGGCGTAGCCGAGCATCCGCTCCATCTGCTCCAGGGTGAAGTTTTTCGCCTTGGCCCGGGCGGAGAAATCCTTGAGGCCAGCGTAGACCGCATCCGCCCCTTTCTCCATGGCTGCGAAGAACGCCTCCAGGGAGCCGGCCGGGGCGAGCAATTCCGGTTTCTTTCTTTCTTGTTGGGTATTGTTGATAATTGCCATACGGCTAGAGTAACGGAACAAAAAAATGGCGTCAAGGAAGATCGCTTCCATGACGCCGGATGCAGTTGTTCCCAACTGGGTACAATTCAAAATTTCTTCCTGGTTCGGTAATAGAGAAGTCCGGTTCCATCATTCTCCCTGCCGGTATACTGGAACGGCGGTCTGAAGCTGTGCCGAGAATCAACCCCCGTCCATTCGGAATCTTACATAATACCGACAGATTACCCGACGTCCCGCCCGCCTTCAGAACACCTTGCCTTATTTGGCTTTAATAATAAAGTTTTCTTTTCTTAATCTGATCTCGCGAGTTTTCTCAAAATCCTTGCTCACAAGACGTACGCAAAGTAGTTAATATCACCACCCCACAGCCTGATAGGGTCTTCAGATATGAACCGCTGCATCTCAGGTGAGTAGTACCTGGCTCGGTAGTAATAGAGTCCCGTTCCATCATTCTCTCTGCTGGTATACTGGAAGAAAGTAGTTGGAATCATATCAAGGTGAAATAAGCTCCATTCTCTAACTCTAGATTTCCTTTTACTACATCCCAGAGACCAGCAGATTTTATGAGATTTAAATATACAGTTCCTTTTCTGGTTTCGCCTGTTACATATATCTTATATTCAGCATGCCCATCTGGCCCATTATACCTAACCGAATAACTAAAAAATGCTAAATGGCTGCTTTTTAGTTCACCCAGCTTCTCGATAACTATCTTGTTCTCTTTTATGAACTTAACAGCAAAACTATAAGGTTCACTTCTTATAGCAATTACATACAAGCCACTGAAAAAGCATGTTAGTAAAATTGTTACTACTGTAATTATTGTAATCAGTTTCTTATTTATCATATACAATCCCTTTACTGGAAAGTAATCTCTATTCCAGTAGCTGCCCCGCCCCGTAAAGACCAACCCCAATCAAGTCCATATGCTGGTTCAGCACCTATATATGGATTGGCTCGATTATATTCAACGTTTACCCCCGCATTGCCGTTTACACCAGCATAAGCCGGGCCAAGTCCAACGCTAGCTTCGCCATATCCTCCTACACCTACACCAAAAAGTTTAGGTTTATTGCATGGTTCATATCCAGGGCTAGTACCTTTAGGATTGTAACTTACTCCACCACCTATTCCATACCCGCCTCTAAAAGATACAAATTCATCACCACCAGGATTTATGCCAAACACTATGCCACCACCCCATCCATAGTAACCCCCGATTGACACAGACCATAATCCCAGAGGGTCGGTTTTGTTAATCGGATTGTTGCCGCTCATCTGGTAATAGTTCATCCCGCCTCGCAGCCTAATCGGGTCCTCAGAGATAAACCTCTGCATCTCAGGACTAAAATACCTGGCCCGGTAGTAATACAATCCCGTTCCGTCATTCTCCCTTGCGGTGTATTGGAACGAATTGTCTGAAGTTTCTCCACTTGCCGCTGCATTCCCAAACGCATCATAAACATACGTCGTCTTCGTAGCGCCAGTGTCATCCGCCAATGCCATGGTTGAGCCGAGTGCGTCTGAGACATAATGCCGCGTCGTCGTGCTGTTCGTCCTCGTGAGCGGCTCATCGATGTTGAGAGTTCGCACGTAGTTTGTCTGCACCCCGCCCTTGGTGTCCTGGACGATATCCCCGCGGTCGTACACGTATTGGGTCGCAGTGCCGTTGACCGTCTTGCTTGTTCTCCTGTTCAGGGCATCGTAGGCGAAGCTTGCCGTCAGTGCAGGCCCGCTGATGCCGGTCAGCCGGTTTCTCGCATCCCAGGTGTAGGTGGTCGTGCCGGAGGTGTCGGTTTTGGTCTGGAGGTTGCCGTTGGCATCATACGTCGTGCTCTTATTATTATACCCCAGCATCTCGTTGGCCGC
>DATDNF010000043.1:0-8890 GCA_036518435.1 Geobacteraceae bacterium | reverse complement strand
TCCCCTCGATGGCGTTGGCCACGTCGCCCGTGCCCCCCAGGCAGCTCCGGCTCGCCTCTTCCGCCATGGTTTCCACCGACCGGGCATTGTCCGTGACGTGCTTGGCGGTGATGGCAATCTCCTCCGAGGTGGTGGTCACCTCCTGGACCGCGCTCGCCTGCTGGGCCGCCCCCGCCGACTGCTCGGCGCTGATCGCCATCATCTCGTTGGCCGAGCTGGAGAGCTGGTTGATCGCTTCCTTGATGGAGACGATCAGCCGGGTGGTCTTGTCGATCTCCCCCTTCAGGTTGCGGACGATCACCGTGGTCATGGTGTTCAGCGCCTCGGCCAGGGTGCCGATCTCGTCCGTGCTCTCCACCCGCACCTCCTCCTCCAGGCTGCCGCCGGCGATCCGCCGCGCCGCCTCCGTGAGCCGCAGGAGCGGCCGCACGAAGTGGCCCACCACCAGATAGATGGTGAGAGAGGCGATCAGGAGCATGATCAGCATCGCCCCGATAATCTGGAGCCGGAGCGCGGCAATTTTCTTCTCGGTCTTCTCCATGGAGAAACCGACCCGGAACGCTCCCCAGTGCTTCCCTTTCACGACGACCGGCGCGGAGAGGTCCCACATCTTTTCCCCCGTATCGCGGACGTAGACCTGCTTAAGGAATTCCTGGGTATTGCGCGACGCAGCAAGTCCCACCGGGTCGTTGAACAGCCGCTTGGTCCGGTTGTTGATCGTGTCTTTCTCCTTGTCGCCGGTGAGGGGGAGGGTGTACTTGCTGTTATGGGTGGGAATATAGCCGTTGCGGTCATTCAGGCAGGCAAACACCACCTGGTCGTCCTTCAGGTATTCATCCTCCAGCCCCTGGATCTCCTTGTCCAGATAGGTGTCGTATTTCGTATGATACTTCTGGGGATCGGTATTGGGCATCGGCACGTAGTTTTCATCGAAAATTTCGTTCAGGGTGAACCTGCCGTTGTCCACCGCATCCTCCAGCACCCTCTCCATCTCCTTGGCGCCGGTCATGGCCTCTATCCGCCCCTTGGACAACAGCTCATCCTCCATGGCGGTAGTGCGCTGCCGCACGAAATAGATCGTGAACACGGTCATGATAACCACCATGACCAGAATGAGGATGCCGACGATCTTGACTGAAAGTTTTTGTGCCATGGGCTGCTCCTGTGGGAAAAGTATAAAAGGTCTGCGCTCTTGCCTAACCCTGATAAACAGGATAAGTGCGTTAACGAAGTTCATTTTCTGCCAGAAACGTGCAGAAAATAACTTCCAACTTACTAATGATTGACGATTATCTGCGGCGACGCCAGCAGCTTCAGGACATCCAGGAGCATGACCAGCCTCCCGGCGCAGGCGATCTGGCCGCGGATGAATTCCCGCTGTGCCCCCGCCAGGGACTGGGGGGCGGGCTCGAAGGTGTCGACCGAGAGCGACTCCACCCCCTGCACCCCCTCGGTGATGAGGCCGGTGGAAAACCTTTCCGACTTCAGGACGATGATCCTCCCGGCGGCCGTGATGGCTTCCCGCGGGAGCCCCAGCAGCGGGCGGATGTCGATGGCCGCCATGATCTCCCCCCGGAGATTGAAGACCCCCACGATGATCTCCTGAACCCTGGGAAGCCTGACCAGTTTCGGCACCCGGATCACCTCGGCGGCATAGGCGGTTTCAAAGGCATAGGCTTCACCCCCGAGGAGAAAGGTGATGCATTCCAGGTTCTCTTCCTGGGCCGCTTCGGTTTCCGCCAGTCCCTGCCAGTATTCTTCCCGCATCTCCGTCAGGATGGAGTGTATGTTGTAGCCGCTCTTGCTGTCCTTTTCCATCCGCTGCACACCCCTTTTTTTCTTAACACGATTGAATACAACGTCAGATTTGAGCTGATACCAAGGCGGCAAGGAGGAGGCTCCGGAGACGTACCGGAGGTACGTCGAGGAAGCCGACGCTGCGTCACATTCGTGAAGCGAATGGACCGCGGCGCCCCGCAGGGGGAGGCCGAAGGCCTCGTCAGCGCAGGTAGCGCTCAAATATGGCGTTGTTTACGATTATGCCACCTTCGCCAGCTCGCTTCTCACTTGCTGCAGAAAAACCTCCCGGGAAAGCCCGCCGGAGAAGGGGATGACGCTCTCCTGCCGCTCCTTTTCCAGGATCTTCAGGGTGTTTCTCAGCTCCCTCGTCCCGTCCGTCGTTCTTCCCAGGCGAAAATAGAGCCTCCCCAGGTAGTAGTGGGACATGACGAATTCCATCCTGAGGAGGATCGCCTTGCGGTATACCTCGACCGCCTCGTCCGGCCGGTCGGTCATGTCCAGCACCAGCCCCTCGAGGAAATAGGCCTCGGGGAGGAGGTCATTGAAATTCAGCGCCATCCGGCAGTGCCCGAGGGCCTCCTGGAAGTTGCCGTCATTCGCCATGATGAACCCCTGCAGGACCAGCGCGCCGGTATGGTCGGGGCTCTGCCTGAGCACGTCAGCCAGGAGCACGGATGCTTCCCGGTACTTCTCCGCCTCGAACAGCGCCTGGGCCTTCCGGTAAATGGCCTCCGGATCGGGCTCGGGGAGAGGAGGGACCGGCGCGGGGAACCGGACCTTGCCTACGGGGGGGGCCGCGGGAGAAAACTTTGCGGCTCCCATCTCCCTGGCTGGTGCCGCAGCGGCTGCCGGGACGGCCGTCTGCCGCGGAGAGGGGGGTGCGCTCCGGCCTTTCTTTTCCCGGTAGTAAAAGCCGCCGCCGAGGGAATGCCGTTCGAACCGCGACGAAATCTGGTAGAGAGTTTCGGCATGGCCGAGGAACAATAGTCCTCCCGGGACGAGGCTCGCGGCTAATTTTTCCACGATCGCGCGGGTCGTGGGGAGGGAGAAGTAGATCATCACATTGCGGCAGAAGATCGCGTCCAGCTCCCTGAATTCGCCGTCGGCACAGGGGTAGGGGTCGGTCTGGAGGTTCAGGTGGGAAAAATCGACCAGGCTCTTCACCTCGTCCCTGATCAGATAGCTCTTGCCGACCTTGTCGAAGTAACGATCGAGGTAGCTTTTTTCGATGACCCGCATCGCCCAGGGGCCGTACACCCCCTCGCGGGCCTGTTTCAGGGCGCGGTTGTTTATGTCCGTGGCGAGTATCCTGATGTTCCGCTCCCGCCAGTCGGGAAGGATATCCATGACCGTCATAGCCAGAGAGTAAGGCTCCTCGCCGGTCGAGCAGCCCGCGGACCAGAGGCGTATCCTCTTGTTCCCCTTGTCCGCCAGCTCCGTGGCAAGGAACCGCCGCAGGGCGTCAAAATGGGCATGGTAGCGGAAGAAATAGGTCTCCCCCACCGTGAGGAAGGTGAGGAGCTTCTGGATCTCCTGGCGATCATGGTGATGGCGGGTCAGATAATCGAAGTACTCCCGGTAGGAGCCGATCTGGAGCGCAGCCATCCTTGCCGCAAGCCCCCGCTCCAGGATCTTCAGGTTGCGCCGCTCGAAATGGAGGCCGGTGTGGGTGATCAGGTAGTCGTAGAACAACTGGTGATCGCCGGCGGTAAAGGGCTCGATCTTCGCCCTCTTTTTCCGCCCCTGCGCGAGCATCGCCAGGTCTTCGCGCAGCCTTGCCACGTCCACCGGCGAGACCAGGAAGTCGAAGACGTTCAGCAGTTCATACTCCAGCTCGGGACTGTCGGAGATGACGATGATCGGGGTCTGCCGCGTTTCCGTTCCCCGCTGCAGCCGCTGGACAATCTCCAGGGCGCCGATGTCCGGCCGGGATATTTCGAGGATGATGAGATCAGGCTTTTCAACGGCTGCGGCCCGCGACGCATCACGGAACCCCCGGGCGCAGAGCGGAGTATGCCCTTCGACCGTCAGGATGCGGGACAGGAAATTACAGAACGAGTCCCGTTCGTTTATGACAAGGACACGCAGATACATATGCCTCGCTTGCCCCCCTTGCGGAGGACGACGTGTTATTGCCCGCCCTTGGCCCAGGAATCGCGCAGGGTGGCCGTCCGGTTGAAGACCGGCGCTCCGGGCCGGGAATCCTTGGCATCGGCGCAGAAATACCCCTGCCGCTCGAACTGGAAGCGCTCCTCCGGCCGGGCAGCCGCGAGACCCCGTTCGAGACGGCAGTCGTCGAGAACCTCGACGGAGTCGGGATTGATGGCGTCCTTCCAGTCGTCCCCGGCCGGGTTGGGTACGGTGAACAGGCGGTCGTAGAGGCGTATTTCGGCGGCAACCGCATGGCGGGCCGAAACCCAGTGGATCACTCCCTTCACCTTCCGGCCGGCGGACGCGCCGCCGGCATGGGAATCGGGATCGTAGACGCAGCGGACTTCGGTTACGTTTCCCGCACCGTCCTTCTTTATCCCGGTGCACTGCACGATGTAGGCGTTGCGCAGCCGCACCTCCCCTCCGGGGACGAGGCGCTTGAATCCCTTAACCGGTTCCTCCATGAAATCGTCACGCTCGATCCAGACCTCCCGGCAGAAGGGGATATTCCGCCCCCCCATCTCCGGCCGCTGGGGATGGTTGAGGACCTCGAACTCCTCCACCCGCTCCTCCGGATAGTTCTCGATCACCAGCTTGAGCGGCCTCAGGACCGCCATGGCGCGGGGAGCGCGCTCGTTCAGGTCCTCCCGGACGCACTCCTCCAGAAGCCCCATCTCGATCCAGCTGTCGCTGCGGCCGACGCCGATCCGCTCGCAGAAGGCCCGTATCGACTCCGGCGTGTAGCCGCGCCGGCGCAGCCCCATGAGGCTCGGCATGCGGGGGTCGTCCCAGCCGGCCACGTCGCCATCCTGGACCAGTTGCAAGAGCTTGCGCTTGCTCATCACCGTGTAGGTGAGGTTCAGGCGGGCGAATTCGTACTGGCGGGGGCGGCTCGGCACCGGCAGGTTATCGAGAAACCACTCGTAGAGGGGGCGATGGTCTTCGAACTCCAGGGTGCAGATGGAGTGGGTGATCCCCTCGATGGCGTCGCTCTGGCCGTGGGCGTAGTCGTACATCGGATAGATCCGCCATTTGTCGCCGGCATGGGGGTGAGGGGCATGGATGATCCGGTACATCACCGGGTCGCGCAGGTTCATGTTGGGGGAGGCCATGTCGATCTTCGCGCGCAGCACCTTGGCCCCGTCCGGGAACTCCCCGTCCCGCATCCGGCGGAACAGGGCCAGGTTTTCCTCTACGGAGCGGCTGCGGTACGGGCTCTCCTTGCCCGGCTCGGTCAGGGTGCCGCGATAGGCGCGGATCTCCTCGGCGGTGAGATCGTCCACGTACGCCTTCCCCTGCCGAACCAGTTCCTCGGCCCACTCGCAGAGCTGGCCGAAATAGTCGGAGGCGTAGTGGAGATGCTCCCCCCACTCGAAGCCGAGCCAGCGAACGCTCTCCTTGATCGACTCGATGTACTCCACCTCCTCCTTCACCGGATTGGTATCGTCGAAGCGGAGGTGGCAGCGGCCGCCGAAGTCGCGGGCCAGGCCGAAGTTGAGGCAGATGGATTTCGCGTGCCCGATGTGGAGGTAGCCGTTCGGCTCCGGGGGAAAGCGGGTCACGATTCCCTTGTGTTTGCCGCTCTTCAGGTCGTCCGCGACGATGGCCCGGAGGAAGTTGGCGGGAGCCGCAATCGGGTTAAGGCTCGTATTTTCATTGGTTTTATCGCCACTCTCTTTGATCATGGAACTCTTGTACCTCGGCTGGTGAAATTATCTGTGTGTCCGTCTTTATTCAACGTCAAATCACAACGTCAGATTTGAGATGATACCAAGGCGGCAAGGAGGAGGCTCCGGAGGCGTACCGGAGGTACGTCGAGGAAGCCGACGACGCGCCAACGCAGGTAGCGCTCAAATATGGCGTTGTTTCTACTTTCGCTCCAGCAGGACCACCGCATAGGCGGCTATCCCCTCCCCCCGGCCGGCGAACCCCAGTTCCTCGGTGGTGGTCGCCTTGACGTTGACCCGGTCGGGGTCGGCGGCCAGCACGGCGGCAATGTTCTCCCGCATCGACTGGATGTGGGGGGCGAGCTTGGGGCGCTGGGCCACGATGGTGGCGTCCAGGTTGCCGAGCCGGTACCCCTTGGCATCGGTGAGCGTCATGACGTGGGCAAGGAGCTTCAGGCTGTCCGCTCCCTTGTAGCGGGGGTCCGTGTCGGGAAAATGCTTGCCGATATCCCCTGCCGCGATCGCCCCGAGGATCGCGTCGGAAATGGCATGGAGAAGGACGTCGGCGTCCGAATGGCCGAGGAGCCCCTTTTCCCAGGGGATATCGACACCGCCGAGGATCAGCTTTCGCCCCTCCACCAGGCGGTGCACGTCGTAGCCGTGGCCTATGCGCATCTATTACCTCACATGCTAAGTTTTTTAAGAACCTTCCGGCTTCGGAAAAAGCTCCAGCTGCAAGGCGCGCGAGGACCGGGGTGCGAGGCGTACCGGAGGTACGTTGAGCATCACGGCCCGCAGCGCAACGCCGCAGATGGACTTTTTACGGAGCCGCCTCCCGCAGGAACGCCTCAGCCAAAATGAGATCCTCCGGCGTGGTGATCTTGATGTTCCGGTAGTCCCCCATGACGACATGGACCTCCTTCTCCAGGCGCTCCACCAGCATGGCGTCGTCGGTGCCGAGAAACCCTTCCGCATCCGCTATCTCGTGGGCGGCCCGGATCACCCCGTACCGGAATGCCTGCGGCGTCTGGGCGAGCCAGATGGTTTCCCGCGGCGGGGTATCCCTGACGATCCCGTCCGTCACCGTCTTGACGGTATCCTTGGCCGGCACCGCCACCAGCGCCCCGTCATGGACCCCGGCCGCCTCGACGGCCCGCTCCAGCACCTGGACCGGCACGAAAGGGCGCACCCCGTCGTGGATCAGGACCACGTCGTCGTCCGCGGCATCCGCCACGGCACGCAGCCCGTTCAGCACCGAATGCTGCCGTTCAGCACCGCCGGCAACGATCCGGCGCACCTTGGCGAAGCCGTACCGCTCCACCACCTGCTCGCGGCAAAACGGGATCTCCGCCTCCGGGATGACCAGGTAGATATCGTCGACCAGGGTGGCGTGTTCGAAAACCGCCAGCGTATGGGCCAGAATCGGCTTTTCCCGGAGGAGGAGATACTGCTTGTTGATCCCCGCCCCCATCCGTTTTCCCATCCCGGCAGCCGGGATCAGTGCGATGACCTTCATGGCGCGGTGTCCGTCACAGGGCTCTCCGTCGATCCGTATCCAAAAATCAAACGGATATCCGTTTAAAAAATGCTCTCTTCCGGGTTTCGGCCGGCAAAATTAATTGTCTATATAAAACTGTTTTATTAATATACAAGAAATGGAAAAAAAAACCAGACAAATATATTGTTTGCCCGGTTTTTATTGAGCCGCTGGAGAGCCCTCTGTTTTGTTTTACTGCCGCCCGGATCGGCTGCCGGATGAATGGTTGGGAAAAGGGCTCATTCCGCCAGCGAGCGGAGCCCGGCAATCAGCGGAGGGATGTCGTCGTCCAGGATGGTGCGCAAATCGAGGAGAAACCGGTCCTTCCAGATCCTGCCGATCACGGGGACGTCTCCCGCTCTCAGCCGCTGATCCAGCTTCCGGGGCGGGACCCCCGCCACGTCCACCGCAATCAGGGCGGTCGGGAGCTCCAGGAGCGGGAGCGCCCCCCCTCCCACCTGGGAGGAGCCGTCGATCAGCGACAGGCCTACCGTCGCGGGAACGGCCCGGCGCAGGCGGCGCAGGAGGGTCCTGCCGCGCGCCGAAAGCCCGGCCGCGGTCGCGGCGAGCATCCGCAGGGTCGGAATATCGGCGAGCGCCTGCCGCTCGTCCCGGTACAGCCGCAGCGTCCCCTCCAGGGCGGCGAGGGTCAGCTTGTCGATCCGCACCGCCCGCAGCAGCGGGTGCTTTTTCATCGGCTCCAGCAGCGCCCGCCTGCCGACGATGATCCCCGCCTGGGGCCCGCCGAGGAGCTTATCGCCGCTGAAGGTGACCACGTCCACCCCGGCCCGGACGAATTCCTGGACCGTCGGCTCCCCTCCACCCAGAAGCGCCGCCAGATCGACCAGGCAGCCGCTCCCCACGTCGGCCATCACCGGCAGGGAGAACTCGCTGCCGATGGCAACCAGTTCCCGGGCGGAGACCTCGGCGGTAAAGCCGACCACCGCGAAATTGCTGGTATGGACCTTGAGGAGAAGCCCCGTTTCGGGGGTCACGGCGCCGCGGTAGTCGTGGGGGTGGGTCCGGTTGGTGGCGCCCACCTCTCTGAGGATGGCGCCGCTTTGCCGCATCACGTCGGGGATCCGGAACGAGCCGCCGATCTCCACCAGCTCCCCCCGGGAGACCACCACCTCCCTCCCGGCCGCCAGGGCGGAAAGGGCGAGGAGGACCGCCGCCGCATTGTTGTTCACCACCAGCGCCGCCTCGGCGCCGGTCAGCTCGCACAGCAGCCGCTCCACGTGGGAATAGCGGCTCCCCCGCTCGCCCTGCGCCAGGTCGAATTCCAGGTTCGAATAGCCGAAGGCGACGTCGAGCAGGCTCCGGCGGACGGAGTCCGGCAGGGGGGAGCGGCCGAGATTGGTGTGGATCACCACACCGGTGCCGTTCACCACCCGCTTCAGGCTGCATGCCGAGGCCTTCGCCAGCTCCCGCAGCACCCGGTCGGCCACGCCGCCCTCCGCGAACGCCTCGCGGTCCGCCTTCCCACCCAGCGCCTCGGCGCGCAGGGCCGCCAGGACGTCGCGCACCGCCTTGACCAGCACCGGCCGGGGGTGCTCCCCGAGCAGCGCCTTGATCCCCGGCCACTCCAGCACCTTGTCGACTTTCGGGATGTTCTTCAGCATGGACACCAGATTACAGCGGGCTCATCCCGCTGTCAAGCGAATCTGCCGGACGTCGGACCGGGAGAAAGGGCAGGTGACCATCCGGCAGAGCACCACGCTCTCGATGGCCTTCA
>DATDNF010000042.1:0-3457 GCA_036518435.1 Geobacteraceae bacterium | reverse complement strand
TCCCCTCGATGGCGTTGGCCACGTCGCCCGTGCCCCCCAGGCAGCTCCGGCTCGCCTCTTCCGCCATGGTTTCCACCGACCGGGCATTGTCCGTGACGTGCTTGGCGGTGATGGCAATCTCCTCCGAGGTGGTGGTCACCTGCTGGACCGCGCTCGCCTGCTGGGCCGCCCCCGATGCCTGCTGGGTGCTGATCGCCATCATCTCGTTGGCCGAGCTGGAGAGCTGGTTGATCGCTTCCTTGATGGAGACGATCAGCCGGGTGGTCTTGTCGATCTCCCCCTTCAGGTTGCGGACGATCACCGTGGTCATGGTGTTCAGCGTCTCGGCCAGGGTGCCGATCTCGTCCGTGCTCTCCACCCGCACCTCCTCCTCCAGGCTGCCGCCGGCGATCCGCCGCGCCGCCTGCGTGAGCCGCAGGAGCGGCCGCACGAAGAAGCTCACCACCAGGTAGATGGTGAGAGAGACGATCAGAAGCATGATCAGCATTGCCCCGACAATCTGGGTAGTCAGGGCCGCCAGCTTCTTGTCGCTCTTCTCCATGGAGAAACCGATCCGGAACGCCCCCCAGTGTTTGCCGTTCACGTAGACCGGCGCGGAGAGGTCCCACATTTTTTCCCCCGTATCGCGGACGTAGACCTGCTTCAGGAATTCCCGGGTATTCCGGGCTGCCGCAAGCCCCACCGGGTCGTTGAACAGCCGCTTGGTCCGGTTGCCGACCTTGTCCTTCTCCCGGTCGCCGGTGAGCGGCAGTGAGTACTTGCTGTCATGGGTCGGCAGGTAGCCGTTTCGATCCACCAGCACGGCGAACACCACCTGCTCGTCCTTGAGGTATTCGTCCTCCAGCGCCTGGATGGTCCCGTCCAGGTAGGCGTCGTATTTCGTATGATACTTCTGGGGATCGGTATTGGGGATCGGGACATACTGCTCGTCGAAGAGCTCCGCCTCGGTGAACCGTCCGCTCTCCAGGGCATCCCTGAGGGTCCGCTCCATGATCCGCGCCCCGGCCAGCGCCTCGATCCGCCCCTTGGAGAGGAGCTCTTCCTCCATATTGGCCGTGCGCGACCGGATGAAGTAGACCGTGAAGACGGTCATGATCGCGACCATTACCAGGATGAGGATGATGGTGATCTTCAGGGACAGCTTTCTCGTCATGGGGCGCTCCTCTTCGTTGAAATGCCGCCTGCCGTTGATGCAACCGTAGGGGCGCGGTTACCGCGCCCGGGGCGGGGAAACCCCGCCCCTACATTGAATTACCCTATCAGCGCTTCGACCGTGTCGAGGAGAGCCCCCTGCTCGAAGCTCCCCTTGACGATGTAGGCCTGGGCGCCCGCCTCGATCGCCTTGCGCTTGTCCTCGTCCCGCGACAGTGACGAAACGATGATGACCGGCACGTCCCGGTACTCCGGCATGTTGCGCAGCCTTTTGGTCAGTTCGAAGCCGTTGATCCCCGGCATCTCCACGTCGGAGATCACCAGGTCGAACCGGTCGGCCGCCACCTTGTCCAGGGCGTCCTCGCCGGAAACGGCGATCTCCACCCGATAGCCGTGGTTGAGCAGGATGCTCCGCTCCATGGTCCTGGTGGTGATGGAGTCGTCCACCACGAGTATGCTCCCCTTGTTGCGGGCCGCCTGGCTTTCCTCGAAAGCCCGGCGCAGGGCGGTCGACCCCACCCCTTCGGCGCTGGAGAACAGGTCGGGGACATCGAGAATGAGGGAGGGGCTCCCGTCGCCGAGGATGGTCGCGCCGAACACGTACCTGACGTTCTTCAGCTGGTCGCCGAGCCCCTTGACCACGACCTCCGAGCTCCCCAGTATCCCGTCCACGGTACAGGCGAGGGAGTGGTCTCGCAGCTTGAGGATGATCGCGGTTATCTTCTCCACGTCCGACACCATCTTTTTCTCGGGGAGGCCGAGGATGGAGGCGAGCGAAACGAGGGGAACCGTGGTGCCGCGCACGGAAACGACCTCCTTGCTCCCGACCGTGGCGATGTCGCCGCTCCGGATCTTGACGGTCTCCTGCACGTAGTTGAGGGGGATGGAAAACCAATCCCCGCTGCACGAGATCAGGAGCGCCTCGATAACCGACAGGGTGAGCGGCAGCTGAAGGGTGATCTCCGTAAACTGCCCCACCTCGCTTTTCAGCACCAGCGTCCCCTTCACCTTCTCGATGTTCTTGCTCACCACGTCCATGCCGACCCCCCGTCCCGACAGGTCGGTGACGATCTCGCTGGTGGAAAAGCCGGGCCGCAGGGTGAGGTAGAGCGCCTCGTCGTCACGCAGCAGCCCCGCCTCCTCCCGGTCGATCACCCCCCTGCGCAGGGCAACCTGCTTGATCTTCTCCGGGTCCATGCCGCGCCCGTCATCCCTGATGTCGATCCGGACGCTGTTCCCTTCGTGCCTGGCCGCGATCCGGATCGTCCCCTTCCCGCTTTTCCCCTTGGCAGTCCGCTCCTCCGGCGATTCGATGCCATGGTCCACCGCATTGTTGAGCATATGGATGAACATCGGCTTGAGCGATTCCAGCAGGACCCGGTCCAGCTCGATATTTTCCCCGACGACCTCAAGCCGGATCTGCTTCTCCTGCGACTTGGCCAGGTCGCGGATCATCCGCTGCAACCCGTCGGTGATGGTTTTCAAGGGGAGCATCCGCAGCGACATGGCCTGGCCGTGGAGCTCCTGGATCAGGTAGTCGAGGTAGAGGACGTCCTCTTCGAGGCCGCGGTGAAACTCCTTCACCCCCGCCAGTTGCACGTCCTGGGAGATGAGCTTCAGCCGCCCGGCCTTGTCCTCGAACCTCTTCTTGTTGATGATCAGCTCGCCGATCAGGTTGACCAGGGTGTCGAGCGTCTTCACGCTGGCCCGGACCGTATCGCCGAACACCTCCGGCTCCTGGGCGGGGGCGGCCTTCACCGCCTCGGCAGTGGACTCGCCCTGGTCGAAGGCGGCGATGAACTTTGCCACGTCCACGGGAGATTCCTCCCCCCTGGCGAGCGCCGCCGTCATCCGGGAAATGGCATCGCTCCCCTGGAGGAGGAGATCGACGATGCCGCTGTCAGCGGCCTTGCGCCCCTCCTCCAGTTCCTGGAGGGTATCCTCCATCCGGTGGGCGACGGTGCTGATCTCCTCCAGCCCCACCATCCGGGCGGACCCCTTGAGGGTATGGGCATTGCGAAGCAGCTCGTGGATCAGGGGGGTGTTGCCCGGCTCCTTCTCCAGCACCACCAGCCCCTTTTGCAGGGACGACAGGTGCTCCTCCGCCTCCCGCAGAAAGATGTCGATATATTTGCTTGCCATCGGGCTACGCCTCGTGTTCCACCAGGTCCTTCAGTTTTTCGGTGAGCTCCATGATCTCCCCGATCGCCTTCTCCGTCTCCCGGGCGCTCCCCGCCACCTGCTGCGCCACGTCCCGCACCTCGGTCATCGTCTCCGCCATCTGTTCGCACGCCGAGGTCTGCTG
>DATDNF010000041.1:0-34078 GCA_036518435.1 Geobacteraceae bacterium | reverse complement strand
GCAGTAGGAAGCGTGACTTTGGTTTACAGCGATACGGTTCCCGCAGGCGATATAATCAGTCAGAACCCTGCGGCAAGCGCCTTGATATTGCCGGGGTCTGCCGTTGACCTCGTAGTATCTAAGGGGCCTGCCACAGTTACTGTGCCGAATGTTGTCGGCATGACCCAGGCGAATGCGGAGTCGGCAGTTATCGCCATAAACCTGCAGGTAGGAGGTGTCTCCACCGCATATAGCAACACAGTCCCCGCTGGCAATGTAATGAGCCAAAATCCGGCAGCGAATACGGTGATAGCGCAGGAGACATCGATAGCCCTGGTGATTTCGGGTGGCCCTCCACCTATAGTCCTTCCACCGGACCCGGCTACCATTGCGCCGCCGGTCGATAGAACAGTCGCGACGACGGTCGCCGCCAGCACGGCATTTCTCTACACCGGGAACAACCCCATTCAGACTGGAGTTGCCCCCGGGACTATCGAAATCAAGCGGGCGACGGTCCTGCGGGGGCAGGTAAATGACCGGGACGGCAATCCGCTTTTCGGGATAACGGTAACCATTCTCAACCATCCGGAATTCGGCCAGACCCTCACAAGGGCTGACGGCATGTTCGACATGGCTGTCAACGGGGGAGGAATACTGACTGTCAATTACAACAAAACCGGGTACATGTCCACGCAGCGTCAGGTGAATGCACCGTGGAACGATTATGCATTGTTGCCGGACGTGGTAATGCTCCCGTTCGATCCGCAAGTCTCTACGATCAATTTGACATCGGATGCCCCCATTCAAGCCGCACGCGGGGGAGTGGCAACCGATGCGAGGGGAACCAGGCAGGCAACACTGTTCTTCAGCCAGGGGACAACTGCCCAAATGGTATTGCCAGACGGTACCACCCAGCCATTAATCAGCCTGAACGTCCGGGCAACCGAATACACGGTGGGGCAAAATGGGCCGAAAGCCATGCCCGGTGATTTGCCGCCGACCAGCGCTTACACGTATGCCGTGGAACTCAGCGTGGATGAGGCGGTTGCCGCCGGGGCAACGCAGGTAACGTTCGACCGACCGGTTTACTTTTATGTGGAAAACTTCCTGAACTTCCCGGTTGGAGGTGCAGTACCGGCTGGTTATTATGATTATAAAAAGGCGGCCTGGACTCCTTCCGACAATGGGAAGATCGTCAAAATCCTGAGTGTCACTGGCGGGTTTGCGGATCTGGACACCGACGGTAGCGGTGCGACCGCTAACGCAACGAAGCTTGCTGCACTGGGAATAACCGACGCCGAGCGGCAGCAGCTGGCGACTCATTATGCACCGGGACAAAGCTTGTGGCGGGTGCCCGTTACCCACTTTACTCCATGGGACTGTAACTGGCCATGGGGACCCCCCCTAGATGCCGTGTATCCCGATCAGCCGCAACCGGAACAAGACTTGCCGATAAAAGATCCATGTACCCAGGGCGGGTCTATCATAGAGTGCCAAAACCAAACTTTGGGTGAGTCTGTTTCGGTGACCGGAACTCCATTTACCCTTAACTACCGTAGTAACAGGGTACCGGGCCGCAAGACTAATCAATCTTTAACAATCTCACTTTCTGGCGCCATTATCCCTGCCAGCCTGTCAGGAATAGTGCTGGAAGTTGACGTTGCCGGGCAAAAATTTTCATGGAATTTCCCCCCTCAAACTAATTTGAAGTACCACTTTATCTGGGACGGATTTGACTGCTATGGCCGCAGCCTTCAGGGCGTTCAGCCGGTCAAAATACGCATCGGCTATACATATGATTTGGTCCAATATGCTACCCCGGCTGCCGCAAGACAAGCTTTTGAGCTAGTGGGAGACTATAACTTATCGGTTAACGGCAGAGAATATTATGCAACAGCAATAACTTATTGGCAGGAATTATCGAGTACTATCGAGAATCGTGATGCAATTGCCTTAGGGCTTGGCGCATGGTCTTTGGATATTCATCACGTCTTTGATCCTCACGGCCGCAAGCTGTACCTAGGGGATGGGATAAGCCGCGATGCCGAATTGAAGAGCCCATCAGGCGTTATTACTACAGTGGCAGGGAACGGACAAGCCTTTCAAAGTATCTATGACTCATTAGGCGATGGCGGACCGGCCACAATGGCTATATTGAACGACATTCGGGATGTCGCCGTTGGCCCTGATGGCAGTATATTTATAGTCGATGGCTGTAGAATTCGCCGAGTGGGGCCGGACGGGATAATTAATACGGTTGCGGGAAATGGCAATTCTCAAGTCTTATATCAAACGGGTATTCCAGCCGTTAACGCATCGGGCATTTGTCCGGAGAAAATTTCGATTGGACCGGACGGCAGCATTTATTTTACGAATTTCGGCAATAACCAAGTTAGCCAAGTCAGACCAGATGGTATTTTGACCATGTTGTTGGATTATTCTTCGCAAATTAGTTGGCTGTATTGGGGGTATTCTTCGAGGATGTCATTGATAGAGCCGTGGGTAGCGAGAATGAGCCCGGATGGCGGCCTTTATATTGCGGAGAGTGGGTTTGACTGGAGCGATCAATCCCCTCGTATCAGGCGGCTTGGCCCGGACGGAAAACTAACGACGGCCGCTGGCGGTTACAGCTATCCGGGGTTCGGCGGAGATGGCGGGCCCGCAACATCTGCAACCTTTTATGCACCACGGGACATCGCCTTCGGCCGGGACGGCAGCTACTACATAGCAGACCTCTATAACGGCAATATCCGCCGCGTGGGTCCAGACGGCGTAATAAGCACCGTGGCCGGTAAGTATGGGCAAGGCGGCGACAGTAGTGACTTCATTCCAGCCCTAAGGGCGAAAATTGCCCCTTCCGGCTTGGCAATTGGGCCGGACGGCCACATATACATTGTCTCTGGAGGAAGCAACCGTATCCGCCGAGTAGGGCTCGACGGAAGTATCACCACTGTGGCTGGTAACGGCCAGACAGGATTTGGCGGCGACGGCGGTTCAGCCACCTCGGCACCATTGTCGCCTGTCGGCGTTGCGGTCGGGGCGGACGGCAGCATCTATATCGCGGATGCCGGCAACCATCGAATCCGCCGAGTGACATCACCCCCCGCTTCTTCTTCAGATGAATTTTTCATTGCTTCCGAAGATGGTAAAGAAGAGTATATATTCAATGGATACGGCAAGCACATCCGGACAGTCAATGCGCGTTCCAATGCAGCGCTTTATCTGTTCGGCTATGATGACAGCGGGCGGCTCACATCGGTTACCGATGGCAATGGAAACGTCACCACGATCCAGCTGGACTCAGCGGGCAATCCAGTGGCCATTGTGGCTCCATATGGTCAGCGCACTGTTTTAACCCTGGACGCGAACGGCTACATCAACAGCATTACCAATCCCGCTGGCGAAAGTACCCAGATGACTTACACCGCCGACGGCCTTATGACATCCTTTACCGATCCTAAAGGTAATGCAAGCCAGTTCTCCTATGACGAAGATGGACTCCTCACCCGCGATCAGAATGCGGCCGGCGGCTTCTCCGCACTTTCCAGCACGAGGTCGCTCAACAACTCCTTGGTTACCCTGACAACGGCGCTTAACAGGACTACCACGTACCTCACGAAATCTCTGTTCAACGGCGACCAGCAGCGGACTATTACTTTGCCGACTGGGGCACAAACGAACCAGCTCATAGGGGCAAACGGCATTGATCAGGACATCGCGCCTGACAACACAATTACGACAACTACGAAATCGCCTGATCCGCGTTTCGGCATGCAGGCTCCATTGTCTTCCACCACAATTAAGACCCCTTCGGGCCTGACTGCTAGCATTGCGACAAGACGCATGGTATCGCTTGCCGATCCGAATAATTTATTTGTTTTGTCTTCACAGACCGATACCCTCACGTTCAATGGGCGCACCTATACATCTCAATTTAATGCAGCGGTAAATCAATCCACCACTACGACGCCAGCAGGCAGGCAGGCGTCTACTCTTATGGACAGCCAGGGTCGGGCGCTTTCCTTCACCCCTGACCTGACTCTGGCTCCGTTGACATTTACCTATAATACCCATGGCAAGCTCATTCTCGCAGTGCAGGGTAATCTGCGGTCATCATTCGGCTATGACCTTCTGGGGCGGCTTGCCAGCCGAAGCGATGCGCTAGGCAATACGATAAAATACAGTTACGACAACGCGGACCGGCTGACGCAGCTGACCCTGCCCAGCGGCAGAACCTATGGCTTCACCTATGATGCCAACGGCAACCGGACGGGCATCACCATGCCGAGCGGGGCGGTGCATAACCTCGGCTACACCGTCATCAACCTGGGGAGCGACTACACTCCGCCCGGCAACCTCCCCTACGCCTGGCAATACAGCCTCGACCAGGAATGGACCGGCACCGTCCTCCCGAGCGGCCGCACGGTCAATGCCGCGTACGACTCCGGCGGCCGTCCCACCGGGATCGTCTATCCCGAAGCGGCAGTGAGTCTTCTGTACAACGACAAGACCAGCCGCGTGAGCAGCCTGGTCCGCACCCCGGCCGGGGGCGGCACGGCGCAGCAGCTCGCCTATACCTACGACGGCAGCCTCGTCACCGGCCGGACCTTCTCTGGGGTCGCCAACGGGGCATTCACCTACACCTACGACACCAACTTCTTCCTGAAGCAGATCAACCTGGTGAGCGGCTCGAACACCATAACCACGCCGATAACGCGGGACGCCGACGGCCTGGTCACCGGCTATGGCCCCTTCACCTTCACCCGCAGCGGCCCGGCCGGGGCGGTGAGCCGAATCAGCGACCCGGCCATGAACGTCGCCGTCACCTACGACAGCCTGGGGCGCGTGGCCGGCCGCATCCATACGGTGAACGGCCAGACCGTCTATGCCATCCAGCTTACCTACGACAACCGGGGCAACATCTCCCGGAAAGTGGAAACCGTTTCCGGCACGCCAACCACCTGGGATTACATCTACGACGCGGACGGGCAACTGACCGCCGCCACCATGAACGGCGCCCCTTGGGAAATCTACTCCTACGACGTGAACGGCAACCGCACCGGCTACCAGATGCCCGGACCCGGCGGCTGGACTCTCGGCGCGAGCTTCGACGCGCAGGACCGGATCATCCAGCAGGGGCAGACGACCTACCAGTTCAACGCAGACGGTCAGCTGACCCAGCGCGGCTCGGACACCTTCCAGTACAGCGCGCAGGGGGAACTGCTCCAGGCCACGGTGGCGGGGCAGACCGTCACGTATGCATACGACGGCATGGGGAGGCGCGTCGCGAGGACCGACAGCACGGGGACGTACCAGTACCTGTACGGCAACCTGGCGAAGCCGTTCCAGCTGACGGCCATGCGCGATGTGGCGGGAGGGCTGAGCACCTTCTACTACGACGATGCGGGCCTAATGTTTGCTATGGACAAAAACGGCAGCAGGTTCTATATTGCCACCGACCAGCTCGGCACGCCGAAGGTGGTGTCGGACAGCACCGGGACTGTCGTAAAGGTGATGACCTTCGACAGCTTCGGGTTCCCGACACTTGATAGCAATGCCAGCTTCAAGCTGCCGGTTGGCTTCGCTGGTGGATTGACAGACGCAAATACCACCGGTCTGGTGCGGTTCGGCTACAGGGATTATGAACCCGCGACGGGGAGATGGACGGCGAAGGACCCGATATTCTTCAAGGGTGGGCAGGGGAATTTGTTTCAATACGTCCAAAACAACTCAATAAATAGGAAAGACCCTTCTGGTTTGATAGACACTCTTGATTCAGCATATGATTATGAAGTAAATCCTATAATCGATACTACAGGGGCACTTGACCCAAATTTAGCTAGCCCATATGAAGAGCTACGAACTATAGCTCTGGAAAATCTTGAAAATAAATATATTAATTATGCAGAAGACTACGGGAAGGGTAAATTAAAGGATTTGGCGGAAGATTTGATTAAAAAGGGATTAAAAAATGCTCCAACAGCAATACGGGGGTGCGGTAAGTACGTACTAAAAGGCATAGATTTTTTATTTGAACCAAACAGCGCGTATTGAAACTCTATTGATGTATAGGATTAATTTTATATGAAAAAAGCACTTGTAGATATTGTCGTATCCATTTTTATTGTATTAGTAATAGCTGCAGCAGGTGAGTTGTTATTCCCGAATGACGATATTAATACGAATATGCTGATAACAATAGCATCTCTCGCAGCTGCTGTATTTTTTCTAGCTTTACGATATGATACGATCATATCTGCTCATAATGTTTGTCTTAGTGATATAGGCATAGCAATAATAGTTGGAATCTTATCAAATATACCATTTGTGCCAATTAGCACTGAAAGCTTTGTGCCATATGTCAGTTATAATAGTAGTGGCAAATTTATTTTTGTATTATGTATATTTATACTACTTCCGATATCAGAAGAAATCTACTTTAGAGGACTACTTTACAAAATTATATCAAAGTATTTTGGAATATGCGCTAGTGGCATTATAACTGTTTTTGTCTTTACATTGGCACACATAGGTCAAGAAGGGATAATTATTGTTGCATTGTCTGGGATAATGTACACGTGGCTCACTTATCGTGCTGGGAATGCTATCCCCGCTATATTGGCACATTCAACCCATAATTTGGTATGGTTTATAGCAGCGACTTTGAAGACATAAGAGAGAGAGCTATGCCACCTCTCCAATATTTGCTATGACGCACACCGTAGTAAGAAACTATCTCAGTATGTGGAACGGGGAGATAGTCATGAAAGAAACTCTACATCATCAAAAACATACAATACATTGTCTTAAATGTGGATCAAGCGATGTAAAAACAAAAGAACAAAAGTAACAAGGTAGCAAAAGATGGGGCCGTAAGCTTCTGAATGCAAAAACCGTGACGGGGGGTAGTTTCCCGGCACGGTTTTATTGCTTCAGATGATTACATAGTGCGGATTATCGGACGGCCTGCCAATCGGTCTTATCGCACAATAGTTCTAATTCGCTCTAAAAGAAAGGCGAAAAAAGTTTAGCTGAGGTTCCAGACGATCATCTCCCAGATGTCCTTCCAGCTCTTCCCTATCTCGCTCACGACAGTCGGCTCGAACCCGCAGTGCATCATGCACTGGGCGCAGCGGGGGTCCTTCCCCACCCCGTACTTGTCCCAATCGGTCTTTTCCATCATCTCCCGGTAGGTGGGGTAGTGGTCGTCGGTGATCAGGTAGCAGGGGGCCTTCCACCCCCGGGGGTTTCTGGTCGGGTTTCCCCACGGGGTGCAGTCCAGCTTCCGCTCCCCCTTGAGGAACTTGAGGTACATGGGGGTAGAGTAGAAGCGGAACCGCTTGCTCATCTCGTAGACCTGCTCGAATTTCTTCTCGATCTCGCGCCGCTCCAGGAAGAGTTTTTCCCCCACCGCCTCGTAGCCGAAGCCGGGCGCCACCAGGATGCCGTCCACCCCCAGGTCCTGCAGCTGGGAGAAGAGCATCTCGATCTCCACCAGGTCGGTTTCCTTGAAGATGGTGGTGTTGGTGCAGACCCGGAACCCTTTGGCCTTCGCCTTCTTGATCCCCTCTATGGCAATCTTGAAGGTTCCCTTACGCTCCAGGATACGGTCGTGGGTTGCCTCCAGGCCGTCCATGTGGATGTTCAGGGTGAAATTGGGGTGGGGGCGCATCCGGTCCAGCGCCTTGTCCAGCAGGAGACCGTTGGTGCAGAGGTAGATATGCTTCCCCCGCGCCAGCACCCCTTCGATCAGATCATACACATGGGGGTAGAGGAACGGTTCGCCCCCGGTGATGGTGACCACCGGGGCGGGACATTCGTCGACCGAGTGAAGACATTCCTCCAGAGACATCATCTCCTGGATGGTGTCGGCATACTCCCTGATCCGGCCGCAGCCGGAGCAGGCCAGGTTGCAGAGGTGGGTCGGCTCCAGCATCAGGACCAGCGGGAACTTGTCGACTTTTTTCAGCTTGTTGCCGATGATGTATTTGGTAAGGTCGTAGTTCAGTCTCAAAGGGAAACGCATGTAAATCCTTCCGATCGTGATATTTGTTATTTTATTTCACTCGTGCCAGGGCAGGAGCCTTTTCTTTGCCGGCCAGGAACGCCTCGACCGCCGCGTCGATCCCCGCGGCGTCCAACCCCAGGTCCTTGCGGAGCTGCGCCTGGGGCCCCTGCTCGATGAAGCGGTCCGGGATGCCGAGCCGCTTCACCTTCACGCCAGTCACCCGCTCCTCTTCCAGAAGCTCCAGCACTGCCGAGCCGAAACCTCCCTGGAGGGCGTTTTCCTCTATGGTCACGAGATGGCCGGTCCGTCTCGCCCAGCCGAGGATCAGCTCCCGGTCGAGCGGCTTGACGAAGCGGGCGTTGATCACCGCGGCCCGGATTCCTCTTTCCTTCAGGAGGGCCGCGGCCTCCATGGCCGGGTAGACGGTGATGCCGATGGCCACTATCGCCAGGTCGTCCCCTTCCGCCAGCACCTCTCCTTTTCCGATGGGAAGGATGGCCGGTTCCTGGTCCAGCGGGATGCCGTAGCCGTTCCCACGCGGGTAGCGGAGCGCGATGGGGCGGTCCGCGTAAACGGCGGTCTTTACCATGTGCTGGAGCTCGTTTTCGTCCTTCGGCGCCATCACGGTTATCTCCGGTAGGTGGCGAAGGAAGGAGAGGTCGAATACCCCGTGGTGGGTGGGGCCGTCGTCCCCCACCAGCCCGGCCCGGTCAAGGGCGAGTGTGACCGGGAGCTTCTGCAGGCAGATGTCGTGGAACACCTGGTCGTAGGCCCGCTGGGTGAAGGAGGAGTAGATGGCGGCCACCGGCCGGAACCCTTCGGCCGCAAGGCCCGCGGCAAAGGTCAGGGCGTGTTGCTCGGCGATGCCGACGTCGAAGAACCTGGCCGGATAGGCCCTGGCGAAGGGGGAAAGGCCGGTCCCGTCCGGCATGGCGGCGGTGATGGCGATGATTTTCTCGTCCTCGGCCGCCAGCCGCACCATGGTGTCGCCGAACACGCCGGTGTACGATTTTGCTCCCCCTTTGCCCGCGGTTACCTTCCCGGTTGCGATGTCGAAGGGGCCGACGCCGTGGAACTGGTCGGGATTCTTTTCCGCCGGCGGATACCCCTTCCCCTTGGTGGTCATGACGTGGACCAGCACCGGCCCTTCCAATGTGCGGACCCCGTGCAGAACCTCGATCAGCTGGGGGAGGTTGTGCCCCTGGAGCGGACCGATATAGTCGAAGCCGAGCGCCTCGAACAGTGCCCCGGGGGTGAGGAACCCCTTCAGGGAGTTCTCCGCCCGTCGGGCAAACTTGAGGATGTTGCCGCCGATGGCGGGGATGTTCTCCAGAAGCCCCTGCATCTCCTTCTTCAGCTCGCGGAAATAGCTGCCGCTCATCTTGCGGGAGACGAAGGAGGAGAATGCCCCCACGTTTTTCGAGATGGACATCTCGTTGTCGTTCAGGATGACGATCAGGTTCTTGCGCAGGTGTCCCGCCTGGTTGAGGGCCTCGAAGGCCATCCCCGCGGTCATGGAGCCGTCGCCGATCACCGCGATCACCTTGCGCCCGTCCCCCTTCAGGGAATCCGCGGCCGCCATGCCGAGCCCGGCCGAGATGGATGTCGAGGAATGGCCGGCGCCGAAAGCGTCGTGGGGCGATTCGGACCGTTTCGGGAAACCGCTGATTCCATGATACTGGCGCTGGGTGTGGAACTGCTCGCGGCGGCCGGTGATGATCTTGTGGGTGTAGGCCTGGTGCCCCACATCCCAGATGATCCGGTCCCGGGGCGAGTCGAAGCAGTAGTGGAGGGCAAGGGTGAGTTCCACGCACCCAAGGTTTGAGGCGAGGTGCCCGCCGGTCTTGGAGACCGTCTCCAGGAGGAATTGGCGGACCTCGCCGGCCAGCTCGATCACGTCCGCTTCCTTCAACTTCTTCAGGTCTGCGGGACTATTGATGGCATCGAGAAGTTTGGACATAACTGTCTCCTTTAATTCCGCACTCATCTGACGTAGCCGTTGGCTCTGAACCACTCCACCGCCCTGCGGAGCGCGTCACGGACCGGGCTCTGGGGAAGCCCCAGCTCGCGCACCGCCTTGGCCGAGTCGAAAAACATGAACTTCCGCGCCATCTGCACGCCGGCCAGGGGGATGAGGGGCTCACGGGAGGTCACACGGGAGAGCGCTTCGTTGACATAGGCGGCGAGGAGGATCGGGGCGTAGGGGAGCCGCACCCTGGGTGCCGGTGTCCCGGTAATCTCCGCCAGCATGGCGAATATCTCCCGGAGCGTCAGATTCGCGTTCCCCAGGATGTATTTCTCCCCGACCCTGCCGTGCCGGGCAGCCAGGATATGGCCGCGGGCGCAGTCCGCCACATCGATGATGTTGAGGCCGGTGTCCAGGTAGGCGGGCATCCGCCGGTTCAGAAAATCGACGATGATCTTGCCGGTCGGGGTCGGTTTTACGTCCAGCGCGCCCACCGGGGTGGAGGGATTGACGATGACGAGCGGCAGTCCCCGCGCCACGAAGCTTTCCGCCTCGCGTTCGGCGAGGAACTTGCTTTTTTTGTAATGGCCGACCATGTCGGCGAGGGTGACCGGGGTGGTTTCGCTGCCGGGGACTCCGGTGCCCGGGTTTCCCAAGGTGCCGACGCTGCTGGTGTAGACCACCCGGGAAATGCCCTGCGCAAGGGCAGCCTCAAGGATATTGCGGGTCCCGCCGACGTTGATCTCGTACATCTCGGCCGGCCGTCTGGTCCAGAGGCGGTAGTCGGCCGCGGCGTGGTAGAGGGTGTCGCATCCCGCGAGACCACGTTCCAGGGATTCCCGGTCGCGCAGGTCCCCTTCCCGGAGTTCCAGGTCGAGCCCCGAGAGGTTTCTCCGGTCGGAACCGGGACGGACCAATGCCCTGACAAAACATCCTTCCCTGAGCAGTTCCCGTACCAGGCTTGCGCCTATGAAACCGGTGGCACCGGTGACAAAAACCTTCATAAAATCCAGTGCGGAGTGCGGAATGGCGGAATGCGGAATAAAATATTTTCATTCCGCATTCCGCCATTCCGCATTCCGAATTCTATACCTTCTCCCCGGTCAGGGTGCGAAACGTGCCTAGTGCCATCAGGGGAAAGCAGTTGCGGTAGATGTGGTACTTGATCATGAAATATTTGGGGAACCCTGTGCCGGTGTACTGGTCTTCGTCCCAGGTGCCGTCCGGCCTTTGGGTGGCAAGCAGGTAGCGAACCCCCCGGGCGACCGTCGAGGAGTGGGCCTCTCCGGCAGCCATCAGGGCGAGGAGCGCCCAGCCGCTCTGGGACGCCGTGCTTTCCCCCATTCCGGCGAGCGACCGGTCATGGTACGATTCGCAGGTTTCCCCCCAGCCGCCGTCCATGTTCTGCTTCGACTTGAGCCAGTTGACCGCCTTCCTGATGTACGGCTGGGAGAGGTCTTCGCCGATGGCCGCCAGGCCCGACAGGACGGACCAGCAGCCGTAGATGTAGTTCACCCCCCACCGTCCCCACCAGGGGCCTTCCGGCTCCTGGGTCTCCCTGACGAACTGGAGCGCCCGCTCCGCTGCCGGGTGGTCCTTGGGATAGCCGAAGGTCCCCATCAGTTCCAGCATCCTGCCGGTCAGGTCGGCGGTGGGGGGGTCGATCAGCGCCTCCAGGTCGGCGAACGGGATCTTGTTCAGGAGGTGCTTGGTGTTGTCCTTGTCGAAGGCGCCCCAGCCGCCGTTTTTGCTCTGCATCCCGAGGCACCAGTCGATGCCGCGCCTTATGGCGGCATCCTTGGCCTTCTGGTCCTTGACCTTCACGCCATTGATGGCCATCATCACGATCCCGGAATCGTCCACGTCGGGGTACCAGTCGTTCAGGAACTCGAAGGCCCATCCCCCCGGCTTCAGCTCCGGCGCTTTGACCTGCCAGTCGCCCGGCTTGCGCACCTCCCGGTCCAGCAGCCACTGGGCCGCCTTGGTGAGGGCAGGGTGGTCGGCGGGGACACCGGAATCGACCAGCGCCTTCAGCCCCAGCGCCGTGTCCCAGACCGGTGAAACGCACGACTGGAGCACCAGTTCGTCCTTGTCCTCGATGCAGAAATTGGCCAGCGCCTCCAGCCCCTTTGCCACCGCCGGGTGGTCGTTGGCGTACCCCAGGCAGTGGAGCGCCAGGACGGAATTGAGCATGGCGGGCTGAATGCCGCCCCAGTCGCCGCTCGGCTCCTGATGGTCGACTACCCATTTTTCCGCCAGGGCCATGGCCCTCTTTTTATACGGCCTGAAGGGGTTCGATTCGTAGACTTTCAGGAGATGGTCCACGCCTATGAAGATGTTTTTCCAGGTGAGGATCCCGTGCTCCTTGGTGAAGGTGTAGTCGGTCGGCCGGGGGGGGCGGACATAGAGTTCCTGAACCCGTGCCCAGGGCGGCAGCTTGCGGACCGGGCGCTCGGCCATCACGATGGAGAGCGGGATGATGGTCGCCCGCGACCAGCTGGAAAATTCGTACAGGTTGAAATAGGCCCAGTTGGGGAGGAGCATCAGCTCGATCGGCATGGACGGCACGCCGAACCAGGCGAACTCGCCGAACAGGGCAAGGAATATCTTGGTGAAGACGCGGCACTTGATGATCCCCCCCCGCTTCAGGATAAAAGCGCGCGCCTTCGTCATGGCCGGGTGGTCGGCCGGGTAGCCGGCCAGCTTCAGGGCGAAGTATGCCTCCACGGTGGTGGAGAGGTCGCCGGGGCCGCCGTAGTAGATGGTCCAGAAACCTTCCTTGGTCTGCTTGGAGAGGAGGTAATTGGCCATCTTCCGCTCCCGCTCCTTGTTCACGATACCCAGGAAGTGGAAGAGCATGAGGTACTCGGCGGTGATGGTGACGTTCGATTCCAGCTCCGCCCACCAGTACCCTTCGGGGAGCTGCTCGCGAAAAAAGAAGTCGCGGCCCCGCTCGACGGCGAGGTCGAGGGCGTTTCTGATTTCCCCCTCCTTCTTTTTCAGGATCGAGGTGGGGAGGTGATGGATCTTGGCGATCTGTTTGGCCGCGGACACCGGGTTTTTTTCCGCGGAAACGCCGTTAAAAGATGTGAGCGCATGGGAAATGGGGTGTTTGCAGGGCTTCATTGCCTCGTGCTCTCCTTCTCTAAACGTTCTCCCGCACGGCACGCGGAAGAAGCAATCATTGGATTGAATAACCTGGGATTAATAGCATATTTTTCCGAAAAGGTATACCCATTTTACTCCCGGCCGCCTCAACCGGCCCCGGGAAGCAAGGCAGATCGGGGCTGTCCGCCGCCATGGTTGATTTCCCCGGAGAGCTGTGCTAGCTTTTACCGGTTTATCCTGTATCGGCACGGTTTCAAGCCGCCCATGCCAGTTCACGCAAGAGGTTTCATGACTACGGAAAATAAGGTATACCGGGGGGCGTTCGGCCTGATCACGCGGCGCCCCCGCCTGATTATCATCTCGGCCCTGGCGCTTTCGCTCGTTTCACTGATCTACACCTGGCAGCGGATGGAGTTTCTCACCGGCCGCGATCAGCTGATGCCGGCCAATACCTCGTTCAACCGCGATTATCAGGCCTACCGGGCCGAATTCGGCGACCAGGAGGAGATTGCCGTGGTCATCGAAAGCGGCGACAGCGCCCTGGCCGGGCGCTTCGGCGAGCGGCTGGCGGAGCGGCTGCGGGACGACCGGCGGCACTTCCGCGACGTCTTCTTCCCGTTCGGCTTGCCGTTCTTCCAGAACAACGGCCTTCTCCTCATGCCGCGGGAGGAGCTGGCGGCCTTCACCGCCAATCTCGTCAAGGCGGCGCCGACCCTCAAGGCCCTGGCGGCGGCTCCCTCTGTGCAGACCCTGTTCACCCATCTCACGAGCGAGATGGAGACCTGTCTCAAGGACCCGGCGGCGCCGGGAAACGCGGCGCGGCTCGACTCCCTGGTCTTCATGCTCGGGGCGATCGGGGACGGCATCACGACCTTCTCCGGCGGTGGAGGGGCGGGATTGTCCCTCGAATCGGTCATGTTCCGCCGGCCCGACGGCACAGAGTCGTCCTTTGCCGCGGCCGGCCGCCAGCAGGTGCTGACGGTCCTGCCGGTGAAGGACGAGACCAGCTTCAAGCAGTCCGCTGCCGCCATCGATGCCCTGCGCCGGGAGATCGGGCAGATGAAGAAGCTCCCCGAATTCAACGGCGTCGCCGTCGGCATCACCGGCACGCCGGTCCTGGAAAACGAGGAGATGGCAACGAGCGAGCGGGACATCGCGCTGGCAACCGCCATAACCCTGGTGCTGACGGTTGTCCTCCTGCTGTTCGCCTTCCGCGGCGTCCTCAACACGGTGGCAGCCATGGTTGCCCTGCTGGTGGCCATCTCTCTCTCCTTCGGCTTTGCCACGCTGGCGGTGGGGCACCTCAACATCCTCTCCTCGGTCTTCGCCGTGATGCTGATCGGCATCGGCATCGAGTACAGCATCCAGGTGGTGCTCCGCTACCAGGAGGAACTCGGCCGCGGCCGGGAGAAACCGGAGGCGCTGCGCCTGTCGCTCGCCCGCAATGGCTGGCCGATTACCATGGCCGCCGCCACGGTGGCCGCCGCCTTCGTCACCTTCGCGTTCACCGATTTCAAGGGGATCGCCGAACTCGGGGTGATCGCCGCCGGCGGGATCGTCATCTGCGTGCTGGTTACCTTCACCGTCCTCCCCGCGCTCCTCGTCCTCCTCCCGGACCGTACCCCCATGCCCGGCGTCGCGCCGGCTGCGGTGCCCGGCTGGCAGCGGCTCTTGTTCGGCAGTCCGCGGGCCGTCCTGGCCGGGGCCGTCGTCCTCGCCCTTGCCTGCCTCTATCCCCTGAGCCGGAGCGAGTTCGATTACAACCTGATGAACCTCCAGGCCCGGGGGCTCGAGTCGGTGACCTACGCCTACAAGCTGATGCGCAGCAAGGAGAACGCCGGCTACTTCGCCGTGGTCACCGCGGCCAGCGAGCAGGAGGCGCGAGCCAAGGTGCGGGCGCTGGAAAAACTCCCCACAGTCGACCACGTGGTCTGGGCCGGCTCCTTCGTTCCCGACGACCAGGCCGAGAAACTCCGCCTCCTGGCCGGAGCCCGCACCCAGCTGGACACCATCCGGCCGGTCCCCTACGAAGAGGACCTGCGCCTGATGGAGCTCCCGACGGTGTTCGAGAATTTCAGAAACAGCGTGGAGCGGCTGAAGGCGAGCCTTTCCCGGGACAAAAAGCCGGAGGCACAGCCTGTCGGCGCCTTCCTCGCCACCCTGGACAGGTTTTTCGCCACCCTGGACAAGGAGAAGGACAAGAACGCCGTCGGGATGCTCAAGGATTTCCAGGGGGGGATGTTCGCCGAACTGCCCGCCCGCATCGGCCTCCTCCGGAAGAGCCTCGGCGCCTCGCCGGTGAGCGCGGCCGACGTGCCACCCGAGCTGATGCGCCGCTTCATCGGCAAGCACGGCCGGTATCTTCTCCAGGTGGCGCCGAAGGATGAGATTTTCGCCCGGGAGCCGCTCAAGCGCTTCCTCGACGATGTCCGGTCGGTCGACCCGGCCGCCACCGGCGAGCCGGTCATGGTCTACGAGTCGATGACCGTGCTGCGCGACTCATACCGGAGCGCCTTCGTGTTCGCCCTCGCCGCCATTGCCGGGATACTGCTGGTCACGTTCCGCAGCATTCGCTATGCCCTGATCGGCCTGGTGCCGCTGATCGCGGGGATTCTCTTCATGGTGGCGGGGATGCGGCTGTTCGGCATCAGCTTCAACTCCGCCAACGTCATCGTCCTGCCTCTGGTCCTCGGCATCGCCGTCGACTCGGGGATCTACCTGATCAACCGCTACCGGAACGAGGACGAGACACCGCGCCAGGTGATCCTCTCCAGCACGGGGGTCGGCGTCTTCCTCAACACCCTCACCATCATGGCGAGCTTCGGCGCCTTGATGGTGGCCCGCCACCAGGGGGTGTTCAGCATCGGCGCGGTGATGAGCCTCGGGATGGTGGCGTGCCAGGTTGCCTTTATCGTCGTGCTCCCCGCAGTGCTCTCCATTGTCGGGAAGAAGTGAGGGGTGAGGGGTGAGTAAAGAGCTGCGTGGCGCCGTTCCCCTTTCCCACTTCTTCCTGCGGGAGCGGGTCGGGCCGGGGGACGCGGTCGTGGACGCCACCTGCGGCAACGGCCGCGACACCCTTCTGCTGGCGGAACTGGTCGGCCCTGCGGGCAGAGTATGGTCCTTCGACATCCAGGAGGAAGCCCTGCGAAAGACGGCGGCCCTCCTGGAGGAGAAGGGTGTCCGCGACCGGGTGGAACTGGTGGCCGCGGGGCACGAGCGCCTTGCGGAGTTCGTCGGCGAGCCGCTCCGGACAGTGGTGTTCAATCTGGGGTACCTCCCGGGCGGGGACAGGGGGATGGCCACCCAACCGGCCACCACCCGCCCGGCCCTCGATGCGGCCCTTGGCCTCCTCCTTCCCGGCGGCCTCCTCCTTGTCGCGGTCTACACCGGCCATCCGGGTGCCGTCGAGGAGGAAGACGCGGTCCTTGCCTGGGCATGCGGGCTCGACCCGCGCCGGTTCAACGTCTGGGTGAGCCGCCAGCTCAATCGTCCGCCGACGGCGCCGTACCTGGTGTTGGTCGAGAAGGGGGGCAGGGGTGAAAAAGAGGATGGCTGACGAAATGTGTGCGCGCGGCGCGGGGAAGCCGGACGAGATCTGCTCTGCCTGCGGGGAGAGACAACCGCTTCCCTGCTGGTGCGATACGTGCAAACGGGCCGTCGCGGAAAAGCGCTGCCCGCTCTGCGGACTCAAGACGAGGAAGATGCCGTGCTCCGCCTGATCCTCACCTTCCTCGTCATTCTTCCCCCCCTGGCCTACGGACTCATCTCCCTCTGGTGCGGCCGCACCTATTTCGGCCGGCGCAGGAGGGGGGCCGCTTATGCCCCGCCGGTCACCATCCTCAAGCCGGTCAAGGGGATGGATGCGGAGAGCTTCGCGAACTTCGCCTCCTTCTGCCGCCAGGACTACCCCTGCTACCAGCTTGTCTTTGCCGTCGCCTCGGGCGCGGACCCGGCCATTCCGGTGATCGAGCGGCTCAAAGAGGAGTTCCCGGATGCCGACATCGACCTGGTGGTGGACGGCCGGGTTTACGGCCCCAACTACAAGGTCTGCAACCTGATCAACGCCTTTCCCGGGGCGCGGCACGGGATCGTCATCGTCTGCGACAGCGACATCCGCGTGGCGGGGGACTATCTGCGGGAGGTCTGCGCACCGTTCGCCGACCCGGAGGTGGGGCTGGTCACCTCTCTGTACCGCACCTCGAAGGTTTTCGGGGCCGCCACCGCTGTCGAGGCGATGGGCTTCACCAGCGAGATGGTCCCCAACGTGATGGTGGCGCTGCGGCTGGAGGGGCTCTCCTTCGCCCTGGGCGCCTCCATGGCGGTGAGAAGGGAGGCACTGGAGGCGATCGGCGGGTTCGGGGCGCTGGTCGACTACCTGGCGGACGACTACCAGCTGGGGAACAAGGTCTTCCGGGCCGGCTGGCGGCTGGAGCTGTCCGACTGCTTCGTGGAGAGCGTCATGCACCGTGAGGATTTGAAGACGGTCCTTTCCCGCCAGCTCCGCTGGGCCCGGACCATGCGGGCCTCCCGCCCCGGCGGCTATCTCGCCTCCGGGATCACCCAGCCGTTTCCCGCCGCTTGCCTGGCGCTCGCCCTGTCCGGCTTTTCCGCAGCCGGAGTCGCCGCGGCCCTGGCCCTCTATGCGGTCCGTTTCCTGGTTGCCCTTATTTACAGCCGCGCCTTCCTGAAGGATGGGATCTTCCCCCGCTGGCTCTGGCTGTTGCCGCTGCGGGACGGTCTCGCCTTCGCCACCTGGGGGCTCTCGTTTCTCGGGAACCGCGTGCGCTGGCGTGGGCACCTGTTCCGTCTCCTCCCGGGAGGGAGGATCGAGGAGATCCCCGAACAGCGCTGAACAGGTGGCGCAAACGACCCGCGGAGCGGCAGGTTGCGGGAGGCTGCCGTACTGGTCGTCCGGGAATGGCCGGATCGGAAAGGGGGGGCCTGATGCAAACTTTTGCCGCCCGGCTTTACACGCGCCGGTTCCGGATTATACTTCACGGTAGAGGTCGATCCTTTCCCTGGAGGAGACGGTGCGTGCAATCGTGGAAAAACTGGGTGCCCTGACCCTCGGACTGGTCCGGGAGATGGGGCACATGCTCAATTTTCTCCTTTATGCCCTCTACATCATCGTCCGTTCTCCCGCGAAACCATTCCACACCCTCAAGCAGATCCATTTCATCGGCGCAAAATCGTTCTTCGTCATCTTTCTCACCGCCTCCTTCACCGGGATGGTGCTCGGGCTCCAGGGGTACTATACCCTGGCCAAGTTCGGCTCCGAGGGGATGCTCGGGTCGGTGGTCGCCCTTTCCCTGATCCGGGAGCTCGGTCCGGTCCTCTCGGCCCTCATGGTGACCGGCCGCGCCGGCAGCGCCATTACCGCCGAGATCGGCATCATGCGGATTTCGGAGCAGATCGACGCGTTGCACACGATGGCACTGGAACCGTTCAAGTACCTGATCTCCCCCAAGCTCCTGGCCGCCCTGATCGTCTTGCCGCTGCTCTGTTCGATCTTCGACGTGGTGGGGGTCTACGGCGGCTACCTGGTTGGGGTGAAACTCCTGGGGGTCAATCCGGGCGCCTATTTCCACGAGATGGAGAAGAGCGTGGAGTGGAAGGACGTCTACTCGGGGATCGTCAAGTCGCTCTCCTTCGGGGTGATCATCGCCTGGATCTGCTGCTACAAGGGGTACCACGCCGGCCACGGTGCCGAAGGGGTGTCCCGGGCCACAACCGCCGCGGTGGTGATGTCGTCGGTGCTGATACTGATATGGGATTATTTCCTGACGTCGGTTTTATTGTAATGGTGTTTACATGATCAAAATGATCGACGTGAAAAAAGCGTTCAACGGCCAGGTGGTGCTGGACGGTTTGAACCTGGAGATCCCGGAGGGGCGGATCACCGCCGTCATCGGTCCTTCCGGCTGCGGCAAGAGCGTTCTCATGAAGCACATGATCGGCCTGTTGAAACCGGACAGCGGCCAGGTGATCGTGGACGGCGAGGACATCGTTCCCCTGGGGCGCAATCAACTGAACCGGGTGCGGGAGAAGTTCGGGATGCTCTTCCAGGGGGCGGCGCTGTTCGACTCCATGACCGTCTTCGAGAATGTCGCGTTCCCCCTGGAGGAGAAGACCAGCCTCTCGCGGGCCAGGATCCGGGACCGGGTGCACGAGGCGCTGGAGCACGTGGGGCTCAGGGGGGTGGACGAGAAGTATCCGGACGAGCTCTCCGGCGGGATGAAGAAGCGGGTGGGGCTGGCCCGGGCGCTTCTCCTCAATCCCCGGATCATCCTGTTCGACGAGCCGACCACCGGCCTCGACCCGATCATCTGCAAGGCGATCCATCGGCTGATCCAGGAAACCCACGCCAGGTTCGGCTTCACGGCGGTGATCGTCACCCACGAGGTCCCGGAAATCTTCACGCTCTGCGACTATGTGGCGATGCTCCTGGATGGAAAGGTGCTGGCGGCGGGGACCCCGGGGGAGATCCAGCGCTCGGCCGACCCGCGGGTCATCCAGTTCATCAGGGGGGAGCTGGAAGGGCCGCTTCACTTCATCTAGTTTTGAGTTGTTAACTCAAAACTCTGAACTCAAAACTCAAAACTGCATTATCGGGTGATCCATGAAAAAGGCCAACATCAATGCGGTGGTCGGGATTTTCGTGCTGATCGGGATACTCTGTCTCTCCTACCTTTCCATTAAACTCGGCAAGATGGAGCTGATCGGCGGCAACAACTACGACGTTTACGCGGATTTCGATTCCGTGTCCGGGCTGAAAAGCGGCGCCTCGGTGGAGATTGCCGGAGTCGAGGTGGGACGGGTGGACAGGATCGTGCTCGATCCGAAGAGTGGCGACCATGCGCGGGTCTATCTCAGGATCCGGTCGGGCATCAAGCTGACCGACGACGTGATTGCCTCGGTGCGGACCCGCGGGATCATCGGCGACAAGTTCATTCTCCTGAAACCTGGCGGGGCGGAAAAACTCCTCGCCGCTGGTGGGAGGATCCGCGAAACCGAGTCTGCCGTAGATTTCGAGGAGTTGATCAGCAAGTACATCCATGGCCAGGTGGATTAGCTCGACGGAGACGGTTATGAAAGCGCTCTTAACGATGTGTGCGGCATTTTTTCTGACGGTCCTGTGCGCCGGGGCCGTCGGCGCGGCCGAACCGGCCCCGGGCAGGCTCGTGCTCGATCTCAAGGGGTGTCTCAGCCGGGCGCTGGAGAGGGCTCCGGAGCTGGGGGAGGCGGAGGCGGACATCGAGCTGACCGCCTCCAAGCTGGACGAGGCCAAGGCATACCGGTATCCGCAGATCGAGGTGCTCGGGCTGACCGGTCCGGTCCCCCAGGCCAAGTACAGCGGCACTTTCGTCAACACGACCGACAGCATCAACCAGACCGACCGCTGGACCTGGTTTGCCCGCAGCGATGCGACCCTCATTCAGCCGCTTTATACCTTCGGCAAGATCATGGAGAACATGCGGGCGGCGACCCACGGGATCGAGGTGGACAGAGCGAAGAAGGTGCAGCGGCGCAACGAGATCGCCGTCAAGGTGAAGGAGTACTACTTCGGTCTCCTTCTCGCCCGCGAGCTGAAGGAGCTCCTCCTCGAGGTCCGGGAGGACCTGAGCAAGGCACGGGAAAAGGCACAGAAGCTCCTCGACCAGGGTTCCGCCAACGTGGAGGAGACGGACGTCTACAAGCTGGATGCCTTTACCGGCGAGGTGGACAAATATCTGGAGGAGGCGCGGAAAGGGGAGGCGCTGGCCCTGGCCGCCCTGCACGCCCGTCTGAATCTCCCGGCCGATACGCAGCTGGATGTGGCGACCGAGCGGCTCGCCCCGGATGAACAGCAGGCCGCCGTGCTTTCGGTCTACCTGGAGACGTCCCGGGAGAAACGCCCGGAGTACCGCCAGATCCGCGAGGGGCTGAAGGCGAGGGAGGCGCTGGTGGAGGCGGCCCGGGCCGGGTGGTATCCGGACTTTTTCGTGGCGGGGTACCTCTCCGGTGCCTATGCGGAAAAACGGGACCGGGTGAGCAATCCGTGGGTGCCGGACGAGTTCAATCACTGGTGGGGCGGGGTGGCGCTCGGGCTCAAGTGGAAGCTCGACTTCGGCATCACCCAGTCCAAGGTGGCGGGGGAACGGGCGCAGTACAACCGGCTGCTCCACACCCGCGATTTTGCCGACGAAAACATCCCCCTCCAGATCACGAAGTTCTACCTGGAGCTGCAGGAGGCGGACAAGAGCATCGCAGCGGCCAGGAACGGCTACGCGAACGCCAAGAAGTGGGCGGTGGCCGCTCTTGCCAACTTCGATTTCGGCATCGGGCCGGCGAAGGAGATCTTCGACGCCCTCCAGGAGTACGCCAAGATGCGGGCCGCCTACTTCCAGTCGATCTACAACTACAACATGGCCCGGGCCAACCTCGTGTATGCGACGGGGGAGGAGCCTTTGTAACACGGATGTCAATCGTAGGGGCGGGGCATGCTGCGCCCCTACGTGGTTTTTCATGTCGAATTAAGGAGGTCCTTCGAATGACTGCACGATTGACGATCATAACTCTGCTCATCTGGGTGACGACGTTCTCAGCCCCTGGAATCGCCCGCGCCTCGGTCACCGATGAGGTGAAGCGGACGGTGGACGAGGTGGTCCGGATCGTCTCGGACAAGGAGATGAAAAAGCCGCAGCACGAGCAGCAGCGGCGCCGGGAGCTGAAGGCCGCCATCGGCAGGATCTTCGATTACACGGAGATGGCCAAGCGCTCCCTGGGGAGGCACTGGAAGGAGCGGAGCCCCGCAGAGCGGAAGGAGTTCGTCCTGCTCTTCGAGACCCTTCTGGAGAATTCATATGCGGGGAAGATCGAGTCGTATAACCAGGAACGGATCGTCTATCTGAAGGAGAACGTGGAAGGGGAGTACGCCGAGGTGAAGAGCAAGGTGGTGACCCCCAAGCGGGACGAATACGCCCTCGACTACCGCCTCTTCAACGAAGGGGGGCACTGGATGGTCTACGATGTGGTGATCGAAGGGGTGAGCCTGGTCTCCAACTACCGGAGCCAGTTCAATCGGATCGTCGCCGGCCAGGGGTACAATGAACTGGTGAAGAAGCTCCGCACCAAGAGCGAGGAGATTACGGCGCCGTAGGATTTCAGAAAATGACGGCCAAGGGCCGACTCAGTGCTTGGTCCCCCTCCCCAGTTCCATCTCCAGGTTTTTCAGCTTGTCGATGCTCTGGTGGAGCTCCTTGTTTTCTTTGGTCAGGGAGAGGTTCAGCTCTTTCAGCTTCCTGTTCTGCTGCCGCACATCGTCCGCTGACGCCAGCAAATCGGTCAGGCCCGCGGCCAGCGGGGTCCATGAGCTGGCGGGGTATTCTCTTTTCAGCCGCTCCAGGTTGTGCAGCGCCTGGGCCCCGCCGTTCCTTTCCTTGCCGGAGCCGAGCTGGAGGAGGCTCAACCGGAACAGCGCCTCGTCGGTGACACCCGCGACTTTGGGGCCGGCGCAGATGGCTGACAAGAGCCCTTCGGCTGCCGAGGTTTTTCCCTGCTGCAGGAGTGTTACCGCCCGGTCAAGCTTATTTTCCTGGGCAGACGGGTAGAAAGCCCCTCCCGGCCGGGTCAGTCCGGCACAGCCGCTCACTGCAAGGGCGGCCGTTATGATCAGGATATGCTTTTTCATCGTGGCTGTAAGCGCCGGTTGATGGAGTAATTGCTTCCGGCTTTCCCTTTCAGATTATCCTTCATTTCCGCGGCCGCCTTGGCAACGCTGACGGCGGAATCATACGCCCCTTTCTGGCAGATGACAATAGAGATTGATATGGTCATGATCGGAAACCTGCGGTGCACGCCGTAGCGGTCGGCCCCTTCAATAGCCCCGGCGGCACGATCTTCGGGGCTGTAGAACTCCGGAATCATCCGGTCGAACTTGTCGATGACCGCTTCGCAGACCTCGGCGACTTTTTCAGGGACGACCACCATGACGAAGTCGTCGCCGCCGACATGGCCGACAAACGAGTTCTGGCTGTCGCAGGCATTGACGGTGTCATAGATGATCTCCCCCGAAGCCTTGATCAGTTCGCTCCCCCTGATATATCCGTACCGGTCGTTGTACGCCTTGAAATTGTCCAGGTCCGCGTAGCAGACAGCAAAAGGCTTCCCTTCGTCCAGTTTTCTTTCGAGCACCTGCTCGATGGCGATATTCCCGGGGAGGCGGGTCAGGGGGCTGGCGTCCAGGCTGATCTGTTCCAGTTCCTTGAGTCTTTTCGCCATCCTGGTGAAATCCTCCGCCAGGTCCCCCACCTCGTCGCCCGGAGGGATGTTCGGGTCGAAGTCGAACTCCCCTGCGGCAATCCGGTGGGTCGCCCGCTTGAGTTTGCCCACCGCCGTCGAGATGTTGTAGATGAGGAGGGCCGCCACGCTGAGCGCCAGCAGAAGGCCGGTACAGGAAAGGAGGAGCGTCCACCTGATGGTCGACTGTTCCCGCTGCTTGGCGGCCTCCAGTTTTTTGTCGAGGATTTTTTGCCGGTCGGCGAGGGTCTTTTCGATGACGGCTGTTACCTTGTCCGCGGCTGGCTTCAAGGCGCGCGGGTCACCCGGCATTTCCCGGAACAGCTGGCGGGCAACTCCCCTGAAATCGCGGTAGGCGCGGTCGATGTCGTCCAAGGACTGGTCATGCTGTGCTACCTGCAATTTCCGCAGTATCTCCAGGGCCTCCGCCTCGCGCTGCTGGTAGAGCTCCCGGAATTCCGGCCCCTTGAGAATGGTAAACTTGGCGGCGTAGCTCTGCTGGGCAATGATCGACTCGCGCAGCCCGTTAACGGCATTGATCAGCACGAAGTCGCGGGACACGATATCCCGGGCGGTCCGGTTGAGGGAGTAGAGCCCCGCGTAGGAAACCGCCAGGGCCGTCAGGGTGAACAGGGAGATGGCGGCATAGCTGGCGATGAGTTTGTGAAGGAGAATAATTTTTTTCACCGGTGGCGTCGATCCCTTTGCTGAGGTGATAATTGAGGTTGCTCCGGGAAATAGATTATCCCAGATGCGGAAAAATGTAAACCTCGCGAGTGAGAGACGGGGGTAAAGTGGTTCGTGTGTGACTTTTAACAACGGGCAAAGGAAGTTTTTCGGCTTTTTTTATTGACAAGTGGCTCTTGCCGCAAATAGAATTATTAATTTTCATACCGAATATACATTGTCGGAGGGGTTCAGGATGGCACAGGTTTTCAAAGTGGCTGTTTTGCCGGGGGACGGCATCGGTCCGGAGGTGATGGCCGAGGCGCTCCGCGTTCTCGATGTGGTGGAAAAGAAGTACGGCGTCAAATTCGAGCGGACCCGCGCCAACGTGGGGGGCGCCGGGATCGACAACGAGGGGAAGGCCCTTCCCGAGAGCACGGTGAACATCTGCAGGGCCGCGGACGCCATCCTGTTCGGCTCCGTCGGCGGACCGAAGTGGGAGTCGCTCCCCCCCGAAGAGCAGCCGGAGCGTGGCGCACTGCTGCCGCTGCGGAAGATCTTCGGTCTCTACGCCAACCTGCGGCCGGCCATCATCTTCCCGTCCCTCACCGGCGCCTCGTCCCTCAAGGAAGAGGTCATTGCGGGGGGCTTCAACGTGCTGGTCATTCGCGAACTGACCGGAGGGATCTATTTTTCCCAGCCCAAAGGGATTGAAGGAGAAGGTCGCAACCGGGTCGGGGTCGACACCATGCGGTACAGCGTCCCCGAGATCGAGCGGATCACCCACGTGGCCTTCCAGGCGGCGCGCAAGCGCGGCCGCAAGGTCTGCTCCATCGACAAGGCCAACGTCCTCTCCTCGTCGGTTCTCTGGCGCGAGGTCGTGACCGGGATCGGCAAGGAGTACCCGGACGTGGAACTCTCCCACATGTACGTGGACAACGCCGCCATGCAACTGGTCAAGTGGCCGAAACAGTTCGACGTGATCCTGTGCGAGAACATGTTCGGCGACATCCTCTCCGACGAGGCGGCGATGCTTACCGGCTCCCTCGGGATGCTTCCGTCGGCGTCGCTGGCCGAGGGGACCTTCGGCATGTACGAGCCTTCCGGCGGCAGTGCCCCGGACATCGCCGGCCAGGGGATCGCGAACCCCATTGCCCAGATCCTTTCCGCCGGGATGATGCTCCGGTTCTCCTTCGGCATGGTGGATGCGGCCGACGCCATCGACAAAGCGGTGGCGAAGGTGCTCGACCAAAGAATCAGGACCCGCGACATCTTCCAGGACAAACCGGGAGAGCGGCTCGTGAATACCAAGGAGATGGGCGATGCCATCATTGCCAATCTGTAAGCAACGTAACGTATCCCAATCCAGATAAATAGAATCAGAAAAGGAACGGACTATGAAAGTCGGACTTATCGGTTGGCGCGGTATGGTTGGCTCGGTTCTCCTCCAGCGGATGCAGGAGGAAAACGATTTCGCGGGGATCGAGCCGGTGTTCTTTTCCACCTCCCAGGCGGGGCAGCCCGCCCCCATGAACGCCGGGACGCTCAAGGATGCCGCGGACATCGCGGAGCTCAAGAAACTCGATGTGATCCTCACCTGTCAGGGGGGGGACTACACGAAGGGCGTGCACCCCGAGTTGCGCAAGCAGGGGTGGCAGGGATACTGGATCGACGCGGCCAGCACGCTGCGGATGGAGGAGAATGCCGTCATCATCCTCGACCCGGTGAACAGGGGCGTCATCGACGCGGCCCTGGCCAAGGGGGAGAAGGACTTCATCGGCGGCAACTGTACCGTGAGCCTCATGCTGATGGCCCTCGGAGGGCTGTTCCGGGCGGGGCTGGTGGAGTGGCTCACTTCCATGACTTACCAGGCCGCCAGCGGCGCAGGAGCCCCCAATATGCGGGAACTGCTCAGCCAGATGGGGGTTCTGCACGGCTCGGTCGCCGAGCCCCTGAAGAACCCGGGCTCCGCCATCCTGGAGATCGACCGGAAAGTGACCGCCACCTTGCGCAGCGATGCGCTGCCGACCAAGGAGTTCGGCGCTCCCCTGGCGGGGAACGTGCTCCCCTGGATCGACCGGGAGGTGGAGGACGGACAGAGCCGCGAGGAGTGGAAAGGGTATGCCGAGACCAACAAGATCCTCGGCACGGCAAGCCCGATTCCGGTGGACGGCATCTGCGTCCGGGTCGGCGCCATGCGCTGCCACAGCCAGGCCCTTACCATCAAGCTGAACAAGGACGTGCCGCTCAGTGACATCGAAAACCTGATCAGGAACGACAACCAGTGGGTGAAATTCGTCACCAACACCAAGGCCGAAACCCTGGCCAATCTTACCCCTGCGGCGGTTTCAGGTACCCTTGCGGTGCCCATTGGGCGGGTGCGCAAGATGAAGATGGGTCCGCAGTACCTCCAGGCGTTCACCTGCGGCGACCAGCTCCTCTGGGGGGCGGCCGAGCCGTTGCGGAGGATGCTGCGCATCCTGATGGAGCGGTAACGGAGAGAACGCGGGAGATTGCGCCTTTTGCACAAAAATCGCATTCGCCGGGTTTATTGTACAAGCGCCCCTTCTGCGGGCGCTTTTCATTTCTGGAAGAGAAATTTTCGAGGAGATAAGGCTCATGAGCAAGCTGTGGAACATAGCGGTGGTCGGCGCGACCGGCGCCGTCGGCACCCAGATGATCGAGTGTCTGGAGGAGCGCGACTTCCCGGTGGGCAAGACAACATACCTGGCGAGCTCACGAAGCGCCGGGGAGATCCTGGAGTTCAAAGGCAAGCCGGTACCGGTGGAGGAACTCACCCACGAATCATTCGCGGGGATCGACATTGCCCTCTTCTCCGCGGGCGGCGACCGGTCGAAGGAGTTCTGCCCTTCGGCTGCCCGGGCGGGCGCGGTCTGCATCGACAACTCCAGCGCATGGCGGATGGACCCGGACGTGCCGCTGGTGGTGCCGGAGGTGAACCCCCACGCCATCGCCGGCTACACCACGAAGGGGATCATCGCCAACCCGAACTGTTCCACCATCCAGATGGTGGTGGCCCTCAAGCCGCTCCACGATTATGCCGCCATCAGGCGGATCGTGGTTTCCACCTACCAGGCGGTCTCCGGCGCGGGGAACAGGGCGATCGACGAGCTGCAGATGCAGGTGAGGGACCTCCTCCAGGGGAAATCCCCCGAGTGCACTGTCTATCCGTACCAGATCGCCTTCAACTGCCTGCCGCAGATCGATTCCTTCTGCCCGAACGGCTACACCGGGGAAGAGATGAAGATGGTGAACGAAACCAGGAAGATCATGGAGGCGGACATCCGCGTCACCGCCACTACGGTACGCGTGCCGGTCTTCTACGGCCATTCCGAGTCGGTCAACGTCGAGACCGAAAAGAAGATCACCGTCGAAAAGGCACGGGAACTCCTGGCTGGCGCCGCCGGTGTGGAGCTGGTGGACGATCCGGCCCACAGGGTTTACCCGATGCCTGTCGACGCCGCCGGCCAGGACCTGGTCTACGTCGGCCGCATCCGCGAGGATGAATCGATCGAAAACGGGCTCAATCTCTGGGTGGTTGCCGATAATATCCGCAAGGGGGCGGCGACCAACGCGGTGCAGATCGCCGAGATCCTGATCGCTGACTATTTGAGATAATCACCGCGGAAGAGATGAGAAACATAAAGCTGACAATCGAATACGACGGCACCAATTATGCCGGTTGGCAGGTGCAGCCGAACGGCCTCGCGATCCAGCAGGTAATGGAGGAGGCGCTGGCACGGATTCTCGGTGCTCCGACGAGGCTTCATTCCTCGGGCAGAACCGACGCCGGGGTCCATGCCCGGGGGATGGTCGCCGCATTCAAGACCGACCGGGAGATCCCTCTGCGCGCCTTTTCCGACGGGCTCAACTCCCTTCTTCCGCCGGATATAGCGGTGAAGGATGCTGCCGAGGCGACTCAGGAGTTCCATCCCCGCTTTGACGCCACGGGAAAGCGCTACCGCTACACCATCCATAACGGCGGGCGCCGTTCGCCCCTCGCGCGCCTCTACGCCTGGCACCTGCGGGGGAAACTGGATGTTGACGCGATGAGACAAGGGGCGCGGCTTTTCGTCGGAGAGCACGATTTCGCGGCGTTTCGCACTGCGGGGTGCGCCGCCAGGACCACGGTGCGCCGCATCGACGCGGTGGAACTGTTCGAGGACGGCGATTTCATCCATATTGACGTGACGGGATCGGGGTTCCTCAGGAACATGGTGCGGATCATGGCGGGGACCCTGGTGGAGGTGGGGCAGGGGAGGCTCGCACCCGCCGTCGTTGCCGAGCTTCTGGCGGGCAAGGGCGGCGTTTCCCCGGGTGCCACCGCCCCTCCCCATGGCCTCTGTCTTATGGAGGTCTTTTACTGATCCAAATTTTTTCTTGACATGGCAGCCGGTTTGAATTAATTTACACGCTTCCTGTAAAATTATGAACAACGTCGGATAACGTCTGTGAGGGTTAGATGAAAACAACGCAAGTTGCGAAAAAAGAAGAAGTGACCAGAGACTGGTACCTGGTCGATGCTGAAAATCAGGTGCTCGGCAGGATTGCCACCCAGATCGCCAATGTCCTGCGCGGCAAGAACAAGCCGACCTATACGCCGAGCGTCGATACCGGTGATTTTATCATCGTGGTCAATGCCGAGAAAATAGCCCTGACCGGGAAAAAGCTCTCGGACAAGGTGTACTACAGCCATTCCGGCTATCCCGGCGGCATCAAGTCGATCACCGCGGGCAAGCTCCTCGACAAGAAGCCGGAAGACCTGATCAGGATCGCGGTCAAGGGGATGCTCCCCAAGAACAAGCTGGCCCGCCACATGCTGAACAAGCTGAAGATCTACAGCGGTTCCGCGCACCCCCACGAGGCCCAGCAGCCCAAGGCCATGAGCGTATAACGGAAAGAATAATTTAAATCCAGGAGATATAGAATGGCAGCAAAAAGCTTCTACGGCACGGGGAAAAGGAAATCCTCCATCGCAAGGGTTTGGCTCAAGCCCGGCGCAGGGACGATCACGGTGAACAACAAGACCCTGGAGGACTATTTCGGCAGGGAAACCTCGAAGATGGTCGTCAGGCAGCCGCTGGAGCTGACCGAGAATGTCGGCAAGTTCGACATCTATGTCACTGTGCAGGGTGGCGGGGACTCCGGCCAGGCGGGCGCCATCAAGCACGGCATCACCAAGGCGCTCCTCGAATACGACACGGAACTGCGCGCAACCCTGAAGAAGGCCGGCTTCATTACCCGCGACTCGCGCATCAAGGAGCGGAAGAAGTACGGCAAGGCTGCGGCCCGCAGGAGCTTCCAGTTCTCCAAGCGTTAATCAGGCTTCTGTCATCTGCTCACACAAGGGGGAAAATCCGCACGGGTTTTCCCCCTTTGCGTCTTGTTCAGCCAATCTTCGCGTGTTTTTCGTGCATCCCGGCGCCCTTGCGGTTCGGGGATGTTTCGAGAGTCGGAAAGGAGATCATTCCATGCTGAAAGTTGCCATCGTCGGCGCGAGCGGTTACACCGGGGTGGAGCTGCTCCGGATACTCCATACTCATCCGGAAGCTGCGGTGACCTGCGTTACCTCCGAGCAGAGCGCCGGCAAGCGGATTTCTGAGGTCTTTCCTTCGCTGCGGGGGAGGTGCGACCTGGTTCTGGAAAACCTGGAACCGGTGCGGGTGGCCGAGAAGGCCGATTTCATCTTCACGGCGCTTCCCCACAAGGCTGCCATGGAGGTGGTCCCCACCTTCCTCAAGCTCGGGAAAAAGGTCGTGGACCTCTCGGCCGACTACCGGCTCCGGGACGCCAAAGAGTACGAGCGCTGGTACGAGCTGCACATGAGTCCGGAGCTCCTCAAACAGGCGGTCTACGGTCTGCCGGAGCTGAAGCGGGCGCGGATTGCCGATGCGAGCCTGGCGGCCAACCCCGGCTGCTATCCGACCAGCATCATCCTCGGTCTGGCGCCCCTTTTAAAGAAACGGCTGATTGACCCGGCAACCGTTATTGCCGACTCGAAGTCCGGGGTTTCGGGTGCAGGGCGGAGCACGAAGGTGGACAACCTGTTCTGCGAGGTGAACGACGGTTTCAAGGCGTACGCTGTCGGCGGTGTGCACCGGCACATCCCGGAGATCGAACAGGAGCTTTCCCTTCTGGCCGGGACAAAGATGACCATCTCATTCACCCCCCATCTGGTTCCCATGGACCGGGGGATACTCTCCACCGTCTATGCGGTGCCGGCCGAGCCTTTAGCCGCGGCAGAGCTGCTCAATGCGTACGCAGATTTCTACAAGGGGGAGCCGTTCGTCCGGGTCCTCCCCGAGGGGAGCTTTCCCTCCACAGCCCATGTGCGGGGATCCAATTTCTGCGACATCGGCCTGACCGTGGATAGCCGGACCGGGCGGGTGATCGTCGTCTCGGCCATCGATAACCTGGTAAAGGGGGCGTCGGGGCAGGCGGTGCAGAATATGAATGCCATGAACGGGTTCCCGGAGAACATGGGGTTGGAAGGCCTCCCGCTGTTTCCGTAGGATCAAGCAAGATGGTTGTTTTCATGTGTTCTCTGTGGTTTTGGTAAAAAAAGATGTTATTGCCGATCAATAAAGAAGAAGCACTCAGGCGCGGCTGGGATGAGCTGGACGTTATTTTCGTCACCGGCGACGCCTACATCGACCACCCGGCCTTCGGGGTGCCGCTTCTGGCGCGCTGGCTGGAATTCCACGGCTTTCGGGTCGGCGTCATGCCCCAGCCCGACTGGCGTGCGAAAGAACCGTTCATGGCTCTCGGCCGGCCGCGTCTCTTTTTCGCCGTCTCCGCCGGAGCGATGGATTCCATGGTCGCCCATTATACCCCCGCCCGGAAACTTCGCCGCGACGACGCCTACACCCCGGGGAACCGCCACGGCGCCCGCCCCAACCGGGCTGTCATCGTCTATACCTCCCGCCTCAAGGAAGCATACAGGGACGTGCCGGTGGTGATCGGAGGGATCGAGGCGAGCTTGCGGCGCTTGGCCCACTACGACTTCTGGGAAGACAAGGTGCGCCGCTCCGTCCTGTTCGACGCGAAGGCCGACCTCCTGGTCTACGGCATGGGGGAGCGGCCGCTCCTGGAGCTGGCCGAGCGCTTGCGCCGGGGGGAGCGCTTCGGGGATGCCACCGACATCCGCGGCACGGCCTACAGTACGAAGACTCCTCCGGTCTCGGCAGTGACCCTTCCTTCTTTCGAGGAAGTCGCTTTCGATAAATCGAGCTACGCCATGGCCTTCCGCGTCATGGCGGCGGAGCAGAACCCCTTTTCAGCAAAACCGGTTGCGCAGCGGCACGGCGACCGCTGGCTGGTCTGCAATCCTCCCGCTACCCCCCTCGCCGGGCAGGAGATGGATGCGGTCTATGCACTCCCTTTCACGAAGGCACCCCATCCGTCCTACCGGGAGCCGATTCCCGCCTACGAGCAGATCAAGACCTCGATTACCTCTCATCGGGGCTGTTTCGGCGGCTGCGCATTCTGTGCCATCACCCATCACCAGGGAAAGGTGATCCAGTCCCGGAGCGAACAGTCGATCCTGGCCGAGGTCGGGAAGCTGACGGGAGAGCAGTGGTTTCGGGGGAGTGTGAGCGATGTGGGAGGGCCAACCGCAAACATGTACGGGACGGGGTGCGGCAACATTGAGGCGCAGGCCGCCTGCAGGCGGGAGAGCTGTCTCTATCCCCGTCCCTGCCGCCACCTGGCTGTCGACGACCGGCGGGGGGCAGAGCTTTTGAAGCGGGTAAGGAGGGTCGCAGGGGTAAAAAGCGTTGCGGTCTCCTCCGGGGTGCGCTACGACCTGCTGGAACGCCAACCCGCCTACCTGCGGGAGCTCATTGGCCATCATGTGGGCGGGCTCCTGAAAGTGGCCCCGGAGCATTTGGTGGACCGGGTAACTGCGGTCATGCGCAAGCCGGGACGCAAGGCATTCGACACCTTTCTTGCCCTGTTCCGGGCAGAGAGCGCGCGCCTCGGGAAACGGCAGGCCGTGATTCCCTACCTGATCTCGGGGCACCCCGGTTGCACCCTGGACGATATGGTGGAACTGGCCCTGACCCTCAAGCGGCACGGGCTCAAGGTGGAACAGGTGCAGGACTTTACCCCCACACCGGGAACGCTTTCCACCTGCATGTACCACACGGAGCTCGATCCCTGGACTGGCGAGAAAGTCTGCGTTCCCCGAAGCGATAAGGAGAAGATCCTCCAGAAGGCGCTCCTGCTGGCGCACCTCCCCGCGGAGCGGAAAAACATCATGGCAGCCCTTAAGGCATGCGGACGGGAAGCTGCGGCGGCGGAGTTGTTCAGCGGAGAGATCAAGAGGGTGCGCAAGGATTGAAAAAATGTCGTATGGAAAATGAAAAAAATATTGACACGTTTTCCAAAGTGATTTATAAAAGGTACTTCTGTTTTTTGGCTAAAACGGCTTGACCCGGCTGCAAACGTCGTGTATAAAGATAATCTGCGCTGGCGTAGCTCAATTGGCAGAGCAGCTGACTTGTAATCAGCAGGTTGCGGGTTCGAGTCCCATCGCCAGCTCCATAAGCACTAAACTGGCTGATCATCCCCTGGAGGGATTCCCGAGTGGCCAAAGGGAACAGACTGTAAATCTGTCGTCGGACGACTTCGGAGGTTCGAATCCTCCTCCCTCCACCATAAAAGCTGCAGAAGATTCAGGTATTGATACGCTTCCAGGAGACTACGGTCGCAGGTACTGGGTGCGGGTTGGCTCTGGATTTTCACAAAACCTCATATAGGCGGATTGGCGGGAGTAGCTCAGTTGGCTAGAGCATCAGCCTTCCAAGCTGAGGGTCGCGGGTTCGAGTCCCGTTTCCCGCTCCAATTTTCCGGCATGCCCACATAGCTCAGGAGGTAGAGCACTTCCTTGGTAAGGAAGAGGTCTCCGGTTCGAGTCCGGATGTGGGCTCCATTTCAATTTTACTGAGAAGACATTCTCTGCATAATCAGGGTAAAACCCGGGAGGAATCCTGTATGGCAAAGGCGAAATTCGAGAGAAAGAAACCGCACGTAAACATAGGGACGATCGGTCACGTTGACCATGGCAAGACCACCCTGACGGCAGCGATCACCAAGGTGCTGGCCTCCAAGGGACAGGCCGAGTTCAAGGCGTTCGACCAGATCGACAACGCCCCGGAAGAGCGCGAGCGCGGCATCACCATCGCGACCGCACACGTCGAATACGAAACCGACAAGCGTCACTATGCCCACGTTGACTGTCCCGGTCACGCCGACTACGTCAAGAACATGATCACCGGTGCGGCCCAGATGGACGGCGCGATCCTGGTTGTATCCGCGGCCGACGGCCCGATGCCCCAGACCCGCGAGCACATCCTCCTTGCCCGCCAGGTAGGTGTTCCCTACATCGTCGTGTTCCTGAACAAGGCCGACATGGTCGACGACGAAGAGCTCCTCGAACTGGTCGAGCTCGAAATTCGCGAGCTCCTCTCCTCCTACGACTTCCCGGGCGACGACATCCCCATCATCAAGGGAAGCGCGCTCAAGGCTCTCGAAGGCGACACCGGCGAGCTGGGCGAGCAGGCGATCTTCAAGCTCATGGACGCGGTCGACAGCTACATCCCCGAGCCGGAGCGCGCCATCGACAAGCCGTTCCTGATGCCGGTGGAAGACGTCTTCTCCATCTCCGGTCGCGGCACCGTCGCCACCGGTCGTGTTGAGCGCGGCATCGTCAAGGTTGGCGAAGAGGTAGAGATCGTCGGGATGAAAGCGACCAGCAAGACCACCGTCACCGGGGTCGAGATGTTCCGCAAGCTGCTCGACGAAGGGCGTGCCGGCGACAACATCGGGGCACTGCTGCGCGGGGTCAAGCGTGAAGACATCGAGCGCGGCCAGGTACTTGCCAAGCCCGGTTCCATCACGCCGCACACCAAGTTCAAGGCCGAGGCGTACATCCTGACAAAGGAAGAGGGCGGCCGTCACACCCCGTTCTTCAACGGCTACCGTCCCCAGTTCTACTTCAGGACCACTGACGTGACCGGGATCGTGGAACTTGCCGCCGGGACCGAGATGGT
>DATDNF010000040.1:0-144048 GCA_036518435.1 Geobacteraceae bacterium | reverse complement strand
TGCTCGCCGCGGATCGCCTCCAGGGCGACCTTGGCTTTGAACTCGGCGGAAAAACGACGACGGCTCTTCATGGGTAGTCCTCCTTCAACAGGGTTAGGCTATCCACCTTAACACACTGTCCGATTTTTGGGGACCACCTCTTCCTCTTCTTGCCTCCAAACGTGATTCTTCACCCATGATGTTTCCTTTCCGAAACCGCCTTCCTTATGTTGCCGGGTAAAATGGAATTATTACACTAAAAGCGAAAACCACAATGCTTCTCTGCCGCCGCACGCGGCTCATTAAAATACCGCGCCGCAGTCACAATAAAGGAGTATACTAAGAGTGTAAAAAGGGTGTTGTCGAGTCACACAGGCTTCTCGGCCTGCCAAAAAATTGAAAGGAGATTTGCCATGAATATAGCAGGAAACCACCTCTACCATGAGGTGCTCCATATGCTCCATATTGAAAAGGGGACAGAGGAGCACACAGAACCTACAATTGCCGCGCCGGTCGTGCTGTTAGGAAGGATATTTTTCGCGTTGATATTCTTGATGGCGGCTCCGAATCACTTCACGAAACAAGCCATAGAGTATGCGACATCGCAGGGGGTGCCCCTCGCTTCGGTCGCTGTTCCACTGGCCGGGATCATCGCAATAGCAGGAGGGTTGAGCGTCCTTGTGGGATACCATGCCAGACTGGGTGGTTGGCTTCTTGTTCTGTTTCTGCTACCGGTAACCGTGATGATGCATGCCTTCTGGAAAGTCACCGATCCGGCGATGGCTCAGATACAGATGATCATGTTCATGAAGAACATCTCGATGCTTGGCGGCGCACTGCTCATCACCCAATTTGGAGCAGGACCGCTCAGCTTCGATGCCAAGCGATCCCACGATCACTGATCATGTGACGTCAGACCGGCATGTGCCCAAAGCCGTGCCCGGAAATAGAAAGGCACCTGGTCAATACCTGGTGCCTTCGTTTATTCCTCCAACTGCCGCCACGGTCAAATGGGTAGGCGCGCGTACCCTACTTGCCAATCTGCTCCAATGCTCCCATCCAGTTCTCAACGTGATAAGCGGAAGCCAGCTTGCCGTTTTTCACGGTGAATATATCGATCGCCATCGTGTTAAAGCTCTTGCCCGTCGGTTTCGTTCCCCAGAACTCCCCTGTGGGTGTTCCGGTCGCTTTACCTCGCACCACGATATGATCGCCGAACGTCTGGATATCCTCGATTGTCCAGCGCAAATCCGGGACGGCCGCACCGATCATTTTAAAAACTTCGGCCAGTTGGTCGCGCGTAAGCCAGTCTTCATTTGTCGAATATGACCTATAGTCAGGATTAGTTGCCTTGGCCAACAAGGCAGCCACATCCTTCTTGGCGGGTTCGTTCAACGCCTCATACAGCGGCGCCACGATCGTTCGCGCTTCCTCTATCGTCAAGGGTGCGGCACCGGGTGCGGGTTCAGCGAATGACGTGCCAAACATCGGCAGACCGCTCTTTGATTCGTCCCTGGTGGCTTCGTCCTGCAGTACATCCCAATGTTCTGCCAGGCGTCCCCCTTCCAGCCTCACAATGTCGGCAGCAATCCATGCCCGGGGGCGGCCGTGTCCACTAAACCGCCCGTGCAGCATCACATAGTCCCCCTCTGCGAGGATGCGGGCGTTCTCATAGCGCAGCGTGTCCGGCAGGCTGCGGATGAGGTTGAACAAACCGTCCCGCCCGGGCTCTATGTGGGCACTGTGTTGAATATACGTCTCCGACCAGAACTCCGCCGCTTTCGCGTAATCACGCTTGTTAAAGAGCGTATCGAATGCCTTCAGAACTAAGGCTTTGCTTTCTTCAGCTGACTTCATGTCCATGGACACCTCCTGTTGTCTACTTCCTGTAGGCCTGAGCGACCTGACCCACGAGCTTGGCCCACGGCATGTCCATGGCCCCGTAGACCTCGCCGGCCTCTGGCCGCGCGTTGTCCTTCAGGATTTCCACCATCAAGGTCGCATAGTCGGAGACAATAACGCCGGCCTGAAGCATGCGCAGGAGCCCGACCTGGCGTTTGGTCTCGCTGAAGGTTCCCGAGGCGTCGACCGCTACATACGCGTCCAGCCCCTTGCCCACGGCGGTGATGGCCGGAAAAGCCGCGCAGACTTCCAGAGAGATGCCGGCGAAGATCAGTTTCTTGCGACCGGTCGCTGCGATGGCGCGAGCCACGCGCTCGTCGTCGAAGGCGTTGACCGACGAGCGGTCGATTATCTCCACGCCTGGCAGTGCCTCGACGAGTTCGGGGAACGTCGGCCCCCACATGCTGTCGCGGGCAGTCGTCGTGACGACAATCGGCAGCTTCAGCGCCTTGGCCGCTTTGGCCAAGGCTACCACGTTGTGCTTCAACTCGCCGGTCGAATAATCACGGACGCCCGTCATCAGGCCGACCTGATGATCGACGAGAACGAGTGCCGCATTCTCGGAAGTGAGGGGTTCGTAAGGGTGGGTTTGATTGCTCATGGCATTCTCCTTCTTGGATTAGCACATAGAATGTTTTGTGGCGGCCTGTTGGAATCTACCGTGCCGGTCGCGCTAGGAGACGAGCGTTGCCTCCAGCGTGATATCGGCCTTGAACAGCTTGGAAACGGGGCATCCGGCCTTTGCCATGCCGGCGAGCTTTTCGAACGTCGCCTGGTCTGCGCCCGGAATCCTGGCTTCGAGTTTCAGGTGGACGGCGGTGATGGCGTAGCCCCCCTCAACCTGCTCCAGCGTGACCGTGGCGGAGGTGTCCATCCGCTCGGCGGTGAGCTTGGCCTCACCCAGGATCAGTGAGAGGGCCATGGTGAAGCAGCCGGCGTGTGCAGCCGCGAGCAGCTCCTCCGGGTTCGTACCCGGCAAACCCTCGAAGCGGCTGGCGAAACCATACGGGTAGGCCTTCAAGGCACCGCTCTCGGTGGATACCGCGCCCTCGCCGTCCTTGATGCCGCCCTGCCATTGGGCTGACCCATGTCGATTGATTTTCATGTCGGTTCTCCTTTCATTGTCAGTGTGATTTTTCCATGCCCATCAGCTCGACCGGATAGCCGTGGTCGCGCCAGCCGTGAAAGCCTCCCGCAAGCGGCCGAACACGCGTAATCCCCCGTTGCCGCAACCGTATCGCCACCCGGGCGCTGGAGGCTTCGTTGGGTCACGTGCAATACACGACCACCTCGCGATCTTTCGGGACGTCCGGATAACTCTCCAGCTGTTCGGAAGGAATGCGCAGCGAGCCGGGGATCACATAGGGATCGGCCTCAAAATCAAGGGTGTGGCGCACATCGATGATCATGACGTCTTCGCCCGAGTCAAATTTCTGTTTTAATTCCTCCGGCGTGATCCGTGCCACGAAAAGCTCCCGCAGAAAGCGGCGGCGCAGGTAATATTTGCGAAGAACGTACATCGACAGCCCGCCGGTAACGAGAAGGAAGAGCACGTTGCCCATACTCACGGCGTACGCCGATGCGCGGTCGAGCTGTTCGCTCAACAGATAGCCGAACGCCGTAAACGAACCGACCCAGAAGGTCGCTCCCATACCATCGAAAAACAGGAAAAGCGGCAGGGGCATGCGGATCATGCCCGCCAGCGGCGTCGACACGGCGCTCAGCCCCGGCAGGAATTTGGCTACCAGGAGGGACCGGGCGCCATACCGTGAAAATATGTTTTCCGTTCGACGGACACAGGAGTCGGGTTCGAGCGAAATACGGCAGAGTAATGACAGTAGCTGACCACCCCGCCGTCTCCCCATGGCGTACCAGAATATGTCGCCCGACAGCGCAGCGCAGACCCCCAGGCCGATGCAGGGAAATAATTTCATCTGCCCGAGACCGGCCAAGGCCCCCACGGTAATCAACAAGGGAGCGCTCGGTATGGGCAGCCCGATGGTTTCCGCAAGAACCCAGACAAACAGCACCGTATACCCGTGCTGTATCAGAAATGGTATGAACGTATGCACGTATTCCTTACCTTAAGGTGGTTCGGAGCACCTCTTTCAGAATTTGTACGTACACCAGGTGGTGACGTAATCCACGTCCTCGCCGGGACCGGAATCCCGGAGGAACCGTCCGGCGAAGAAATGGCCGTAGATCGCGACGAACGACAGGTGGCGGTCGATGTCCCAGAACAACTGTGCCTGCGGCATGCTGCCGACGTAACGGGCGTCGCTCGTCCTGCCGGAACGGACAAGGACGACGGCGTTGTTGTACAGCCCGTCGCGGGCGCTCTCCCGCCAGAAAAAATCCAGGTCGAAGATGAGCGTGGCGTGGTCGGTGAGATGAAGGTCGAGACAGGGGTTCAGGTCGATGAAGTTGGCCGGGCCGATCAGCCCCGCCTCGCTGAAATAGGCCCCCTTGGGAAAAAGCGGGTTGAAGGTCTGCAGGTCCCCGTTGGCCGGGTCTTCGTCGCCGCTGGCGATGTCCGCCCGAAGTCCCAGGCGCGGTCGAAGCGGCAGCGACGTGAAGGTGTAACCGGTGTCCGAAGCGACCGTCCAGGCTCGGATGTCGCCGTTGCCGAAGCTTCCCCACTGGTAGAGGGCCTCGAAGTTGTAGTCGAGGGGGAACGCGGTGCGCCACAGCCGTGCTCCCACCGAGTGGCGCGTCTCGCGGGCAGCCCCCTGGTCGAAGCCCGCCTTGCGGCGAAAGAGACCCAAGTAGTAGAGGTCCAGCTTCGCCTCGGGGAGGAGCGGGAAGGGAAGCACCGCGTACGTCCCCCAGAGGGCCTTGGTATTGTCCGGCCCGTCGTCGAAGACGTGGCGTCTGGTCTGCGCCGGCTTGGCGGCGAAGCCGTCGATCTGCACCTCGCCCGAACGGACGATGGCGCGGAAGCCGTCGAAGCTCTGGCGCACGTTCGGCCCTTCCCGCACCGAGATGATCCGCTGGCTGCCGTAAGCCAGTTCCTGGCGTCCGGAGCGCAGGGTAAACGTCGTGTCACCGTCGAAACCGAGCTTCAGGTCGAGGAATGCCTGGTGCAGGTCGAGCTCGTCCTCGTCCGTCGGTCGCGCCCCTCCCCTGCGGCCGTCCTCCAGACTGCTCTGGAGCTGGCTGAAAAGGCGGACGTGCTCACCCGCGTGAAGGTCGCCGTGGAGGAAATAGCGCTGGAGGAGATAGCCGTGGTCCTGCGGGTCCTGCCCCCAGGTGGGGTGGTTGAAGTATTCGAAGCGCTCCCGCGCCTCCCCCCCGAGGGAGAGGTACCACGCACCCGCCTGGTTGAACGGCACGTACTTGAGCGCGTCCCACAGGTCGGTGCGCCGGGCCGGGTCGCGCAGGTAGCGGTAATCCTCGTCGGCCCTGTTCAACCGATAGGGAGGAGGCTGGAGGGATGCTCCCGTTTCGGCATATGCCGGCGCAATGGGGATCGTCATCACCGCGGCGATGATGACCCATAACCGGGGATAATGGTCGAAAAATCTCATCGGCTCTCTTTCCCCATGCGAACGATGGGCCTCGTGCGTTCTCCGTGTACCGCGGCGAAGCGTGCAGGATTGCCTGCCTCCATACAAAGTGTACTTTTGTTATGCCGCAATTCAATGGACGGGCCGCCATTTTCTCCATCCCCCAACGGGGTCGTTTTTCCCGTTCCCACCCCCTTGCCTCCCGCCATTTGGATACTACAATTAAGGAAAAGCGCCGGGCTCCGTCCCGTCGCAAAAAACACGGGAAGCCTGGCGGCGTCCCGTCAAGAGGGAGGAGAGCACCATGATAAAAGCGATCCCGGAGGGATTTCACAGCGTCACACCGATGTTCATGTTCAAGGATGCCCGCAAGGCCATCGAATTCTACCAACGGGCCTTCGGCGCCCAGGAGCGGTTCGCCATGCCGGGACCCGACGGCAAAGGGGTGATGCACGCCGAGGTCCGGATCGGCAACTCGATCATCATGATGGGGGAGGAAAACCCGCAGCAGCCCTGCAAGAGCGCGGAAACCACGGGCAGCTCACCCGTCAGCTTCTATCTGTACGTGGAGAACGTGGACGAGGCGTTCCGGAGGGGGGTGGAAGCGGGCGCCGAGGCAACGATGCCCGTCCGGGACATGTTCTGGGGGGACCGCGTCGGTACGGTGCAGGACCCGTTCGGGTACAGCTGGATGCTCGCCACCCATGTGAAGGACCTGACGCCGCAGGAGATCCAGCAGGGCGCCCAGGCCGCATTCGCCGAGATGGCGAAGAAATGAACTGTCAGGGGAGGATTTCGAAAGGAAGCCGTGAGATTCGGGGGGCACACCGTACGTGACTTTCCCAAATTGGATATGGACGCCCCCTGAATTCCCGCAAAGCAAAAAAGCCCGCACAGAGCGGGCTTTTTTGCTTTGCGGGAATAACATAATAGCGGATGGCGACGACCCCATGGATAGAGTTGAAAACGTGCAAGCCGCCCGAATATTAAATATATTTTAATTTCAGCAATCTCGTTGCCAAGCCACGGCAAAAATGGTATTAAACGTCTGTATTCGGAGACGCCATGAAAGAGCCTGTCAAAATCCTCCTCGTCGACGACGAAGCGCCAAGCAGGGAAGCCCTGGGACTCCTCCTGAAGAATGCCGGCTACGCGATCAGGGGTGCCGGCTCAGGGCGTGAAGCGTTCGAACTGCTGGCCGCCGCGTCCTTCGACATCGTCATCACCGACCTGTTTCTCCCCGACCTGAGCGGCATCGACATCCTCCAGCAGGCCAAATCCCTCTCCCCCGCCATGGAGGTGATTCTCATCACCGGCCACGCCTCTGCCGAAACCGCGGTCCGGGCCATGAAGGAGGGGGCCTTCGACTACATCACCAAGCCTCTCAACCTGGACGAGCTCCGGATAATCCTCGACAAGGCGCTGGAAAAACGGCGCCTCCTCAGCGAAAACGTCTACCTGAAGAAGCAGCTCCGCGACAAGTTCGAATTCGCCAACATCATCGGCGCTTCCCCCGCCATGCAGAAGGTCTTCAACCGGATGAAGCGGATCATCAAGACCGACTCGACTGTGCTGATCATGGGTGAGTCCGGGACCGGCAAGGAGATCGTGGCCAAGGCGATCCATTTCAACGGCCACCGCAAGGACAAGCCGTTCATCGCCGTCCATTGCGGCGCCATACCGGAAAACCTGCTGGAAAGCGAGCTGTTCGGCCACACCAAGGGGGCGTTTACCGGCGCGGTGAAGGACAAGATGGGGAAATTCGAGGCAGCCGACCAGGGGACCATCTTTCTCGACGAGATCGGCACCATGCCGATGCACCTCCAGACCAAGCTCCTCCGTGTCCTGCAGGAACAGGAAGTGGAGCGGATCGGATCGAACCGGCCGATCAAGCTCGATGTCCGGGTCGTCTCCGCCACCAACCAGAACCTGGAGGAAGAAGTAAAGGCGGGGAACTTCCGGGACGACCTCTACTACCGGCTGAACGTCATCCCGCTGATCCTCCCCCCCCTGCGGGAGCGGATGGAGGATATCCTGCCGCTCGTCAGGCATTTCCTCCAGAAAAACTGCAAGGAGATGAAGCGCCCCATGATGAGCCTCGCCAAGGAGGCCCTCGAGGCGCTGGAGCTCTATCACTGGCCGGGGAACGTGCGGGAGCTGGAAAACGTCGTGGAGCGGACCGTGGCCCTCACCGAGGGAAACCTGATCACCCTCGACGATCTGCCGTCCGCCATCAGAAAGACGGCCTCGACCCGGGTCGTCGAGCGGGGGGTCGACCTGGTCAAGACGATCAATGAGATAGAAAGAAAGATGATCTCCGAAGCCCTTGCCCTGTCGGACGGGGTGAAGGCCCGGGCCGCGACGTTGCTGAAGCTGAACAGGACGACCCTGGTGGAGAAGATGCGCCGCCTGGGGATGGAAAGGTGAATTATGAATTATGAATTATGACTTCTGAGTTTTACATCATCCTTCATCCCTGCCTCTTCACCCTGAACACCGAAGCAAAGGTCGCCGCCTTCACCCCCTTCTCATCGTAAACCTCCGCATTCCCCCTGATGGTCCGCTCGTCCTCGCGGTGCGCCTCGGCCACCGCCCGCACGGTCCCGCCAAAAATCGGGGCGTGGAACGTGAGAGAAAGCTCGGTGGTGACGAAATGGGTCCCCTCCGCAAGCATGCTCTTGATGGCCATCGCCACCGCCGTGTCGGCGAGCGCGGTCACCGCCCCCCCGTGCATGAGCCCCTTCCCCTGGGCGAGCTTCACCTTGAACGGCATGGTGAGAACGGCCCTTCCCTCGGCCACCTCCTCGATCCGCATCCCCAGGTACTCCTCGAACGGCGCGCAGGCGATCCAGCCGGGGAGCTGGAACGGCAGCGGCACCCCTTCGATCATCGGCTCTTCGTAGACTCGCTCATACATACTCATATCTCCGATCAGCAAATGAGGTCGACCATCCCTGCGATTCCGACTCGGTTCCTACTGAAGCAGTGGCTTGAATAACAACTAAGGTTCGATCAGCCTTATGACTCTCCGCGGTAAACGCCAGTATCCAGTCAATAAACTCTGTATTACGGCTTTCGCCGGAATCCAGTAATACATCAGCCACTTTCGCCTGATAGCAACTCCCACACATGCTTATAGTCGGTGCCTGACATACTACTCGCAGTTGGGCGCAATTTCCCCCAGTCTGCTGAAGTCAGTTGTTTTAAATACTGACGGGCTTCCCGAGGACTGGCGGCCTGACTTCCCTCCCAATTCGAGCGAAACGATTCACCAAGATTCTCAGCAATGCTACGCGGCACAGAGTTCATGCGCATCAATACCGCTTCCTCAGTTTTTACGCCGTGATAAATCATAGCCGGCAGCGCATTGATTTGACGACGTTCGGCCTCCGGCAGAGAGTCGAAATCCTTAATACCTAATTTCGCTAAAGCCGCCATACCCCATGTCCCACTGTTCACTAACGTTCTGTAAATTGCTTTGCAAGCATCGGTGACAGCCTTTGTGTCATCACTTCCATCACTGAAATACGCTTGTGCTATCTCGCGAATACTTTTGCCGTTTACCCAAGCCTTAGTGATCTCTGCAATTTGTCGATGCTCGTTGCCACGACCGCCGAGCTCATTGAGGGATTCAGACAACTGCGGCACTCGGAGCATGACGCCAAAAAGGCTAGCCATATTGCCCCCATCGCCAAACAGGCTCCCAGAGCTCCAATCCGCGGGCGTGAGCTCACGTTCAAGTTGGCTGAGACCGGCAAACGCTGCTCGTACGCCCTCCGGTGAGAACCCAGTCATATCCGCAAGTTGAGCTACTCCGGGATTATCAGCCAGCTTTCTTGCATATTGCCGGGTTGCTTCCAACAGTTTATCCGCTTTTGCCCTGCCATCCGTGGTTGTACGCAAGACCCCATAACCGAATGTATTCCGTAGAAGTTGCTCCGTGTCAGCAAGAACTGCGTCCAGATTCTTCTTTTCCGCCCAGAGATGAGCCACATAGCAACGGAAGTCATCCCACTGCTCTCGATGAATGACGGTCTCAAGGTTGTTCAAATGCCCTGCTTTCTCGACTTCATTGAGAAGACTTACCAGTCGAGAAACCAGCTCGCCGGTTTGTCGGCAAACATAATCCACTATCTCCTTCGCATCTTTACCCCTGGCGAGCCCTACCACGCCGACACTATCCTGATTCATCCGTCCGGCTCGTCCTGCAAGATTCCAAAATTCCCTTGGTGACATCTCCCGTGATGACTGCTTCTGTGGAACAAAGCGTGATGCAAGAAAGACGGAAGAAACTGGGAAATTGATCCCCTGAGCAATCGTATTGGTCGCGCACAGAACCTGAAGTTCCCCATCTTCGGCAAGCCACTCAATCAATGCTCTAACTTCGTCGGAAAGTCCGGCATGATGCACACCTACTCCACGCGATAATAATGAAATAAGCTCAAAGTCAGGACTGATTTCGGTCCTTAAAAACTCCTGTACCAACCTTAGGTTATCGGAAATAGGCAATTTTAGCGGCAATACCTCAGCAGCATGGCGAGCCATTTTCCATACAGAGTTGATGTTGTTCGCAATCGCAATGCTTGTTCCCCGCGAGGAGAGCACCGATGCCATAGCCACTGCCTCCAGCCCAAGATTCAATTTACAATGCGACACTTTAAGAGGCTTCACCCCTCCAACATTATGAGCGCCTTCAAGATGTATTGTTTTCGGTGTAGTAGTAAGAGTTTGATACCTGAGCCGCCAGCCACCCCGCACGGTACCATCAGGATCATTCCAATACATCCCGACAATCCGCTCGTTGGGTTTCCATGTTGTCGTCCCCAAACTAATAGCTCTGCCGGCTTTAACGTCTTGGGCCAGCCATCGGGCCAACGTCTCGGCCTTCTCCACATACGGCATTAGCAGTAAAAAGTTGGCAGAAGTACAGTCGCGCTTGATCGTCGCCAACAACAACTCGATTCTCAGCCCTCGTGATTCATCTTCAATATTATGGGCTTCGTCCAGAACAACAAGAGCCAGTGGCCGCGGCACCTTCTTGTTGCGGATCACTAGTTGTAGTTTCTCCGGCGTAGCAACCAGCACATCAAAAGCACTTTCACTTCCTTTTCTTTTCAGCAACTCTTCCTCAAAGGCGTCGACCTCCACAGCCCCGGTCAGTTGCTCGACTTTTACTCCGATTGGTTCGAAATCCCTCCGTAATCGGCGGGTAATTTGAGCAGTCAATGCCTTGTTTGGCGCAACATAAGCCACCCAACCATTTTCGGTATCGAACTGGTTGATCGCTTGAAGCATGCGGAATTGAGCAAGCAGTGTTTTTCCACCAGAGGTGGGCATATCCACCACCACAGCAGTCGCAGCAGTATCAAGCAACCCCATCTCTTGTAACGCCGCACGTTGGGGTGGCAGGAGCTCAAACAGCGCCTGCTGTTTAGTCACTTCACGGACAAACTTGGTTACCCGTGAATTTACCGCACGAGACACCCACCACACGGAACCGGCTACCATTTGCCGCGATGCAGCATGCAACCAGCGCATCAGCATTTCATGGTTCGCATCATGCGCAGTAGCAGCTGCCTCAGTTGCTGCCTCAAAATGTTTGTCAAGGAGCGCCGGAATATCCGCAGGTTCGCCCTGTATCATGTAGATGGCAAGCAACTCTGTGCCCTTTGCCCAGTGGTAGAGACTAATAAGGCGTATGGCCATAGTCCGATCAATGGCATTCAATCCGGTATTCAGTACACCGGACTCGTATATTTTCTGGTCTTCCCGCAGGCCAGCAATGATCTCGCGGATACGATCCAGGTCATCCCAGCGTCTCTTACGGAATAGCCGTACCCAGCACTCGAATAACCGATACAGCAACCGCAGATCCCAGCCAACATCCGCAACCGACGGAATTTCTATGGAATTTTCATCTTCCTGATACCAACGACGCAGATCTGACCAGCGATCGCCGCAGTATGCCAAAGCGGAAAGGTGCAGGACGTGAAAAACCCTATCTATTTCTCCTTCGGGAAGATCAAAAAGACGTCGTATCTCGAAAGCTCGCCATGCTCCCGCAGCGCATTGCTCCCGCGCCAGGTCATCGCCGGAAGTCGGGTTTAGAAATGCCCCCAGACCCTCGAGAGCTGCCAGTTCATATGCCAGTGAAAGTCGATGCAGCAACTCGTCATCGCCCACACCATCATCAAAGGCAAATTCGATTTGCGCACCAACCGCCCGCTTGACTAGTCTTGCGTCGGCCATCTTCAGCCCACGATCCCGTGCTTCCTCCCCCAGTGCCAGCACCGCCCAGTGCGAATCCACACGTGAAAGTGAGGTTTCCGTGATGTTCATGCGGCACCTCCTTTCTGTGTCTGAGCGACTTTAGTCGGCAGTTCTGCAATGCTTGCAGGAGGGAGATATATCGCTATAAGTTCCATCTGCATTGAAACGGGACAGCCCTCAGCCAGTTTCGTCACTCGTACTCGCAAGTCGTCTTCGTGAGGGGGCACATCGCGCACCATAACACCGAATACTCGAACGTCTGTAGAATCAGTAAGGTAACGTTTGCAGGCCCGTTCGTATTTGGCTCGCCATGGGGGGTTAAGACTTGCGCGACGACAAAGGTACTTTACCAATTGGTCACGAATTGACTGATTGTCCCGTAAGTCCTCAAGTTGCTGCTTGAGTCCCATCCGTCCGTGCATGGCCCCAGGGGGATACTTCGCCTCTGTCGATGTCTTAACTTCGCCGAAAGCAAAGCGGTCCGACCCGCCGTCCCCATGGAAACCGACAAGATCGGCGCCTGGCAGGCTTGATCCCGCTTTGCGCTCGTCACGCGAATCCGGCCAAGGGAACTCACACTGCCGCTGATGCGTAAGATATGCTTCCGCGAGTGCCTCACCAATCCGCCATTCCTCGGGTGCGGTTTTTGTTTCCAACAAACGCCGCACTGCGTTCTGGTCGAACTCTGTGTCAGCCAATCCCATCAGTAGCTTTGAAGCATCAGCCTTCCCATCCGTGTCAAACACAACGTCTGCAACCCCTCCAATTAAGGCGGCATCCAAGTCGGCAGGAGACCAGCTTACGCCCACCCCTGTTACCGGTGGTGCACCAATTTCATAAAAAGTATTTCCAGCCGTGATGGTCATAAGTCAGCTACCTCTGTTTGAACCGGCATCAGGGGTGGGTGCTTCCCGGAGGATACTACATCGTTGCGACAGAATAAGTCAGAAAACCGGGAACACATAGATAGTGCTGTTAAAACCAACTCATAGTACAATGACTTTGTATCAAAATGAAGCCGCCTTGTCATGCAAAACCTTGTGGAAAAGCGAAAAGCAAGGTTTCCCTTGCCTTTCGCCAATTACCCCTTACGCGTTACGTCCGGCACCGCCATATTCAACTTTTTCAGCACCTGCACCATATCATCCCAAACGTTCCAAAACTTGGACGTATCTTTCTTGTTGTGCAGCAGAAAAGAGGGATGAAAGGTCGGCATGAGGGGAATACCGTGGTAATCGTGAAAATGCCCGCGCAGCTTGGATATGGGAGCCTTCGTCCCCAGAAGGGTCTGGGCGGCGAAGGTGCCGAGCGCCACGACGACCTCGGGGCCGATTGCCTTCACCTGCCGCAGCATGAACGGCCCGCACTGGTCGATCTCGAGCGGCTCCGGGTTGCGGTTCCCCGGCGGACGGCACTTGAGGACATTGCAGATATAGACGTCCTCGCGCTTCAGCCCCATTCGGGTGATGATGCGATTCAGGATCTGCCCCGCCTCGCCGACAAACGGCTCCCCCTGGAGGTCCTCGTCCCGGCCGGGCGCCTCACCCACGAAGACGAGGCGCGCCTTGGGGCTACCGACTCCAAACACCAGCTTAGTCCTGGTCCCGCCTAGCCCGCAGCGACCACACTCACCTAGCTCTGCCCTGATTTCTTCCAGTGTTTCACCAATACCACCAGTGGCAACGGCAACCTCATTCGTTCCCGGTGCCCGAACCGTTTCTGCGGCCGGCGCCGCGTACGGCAGGCCGTCCACCCCGCTCTCCCGGAGCTCCTCCAGGTAAACCTTCAATGAGGAAAGAAGTCCCTTGACCTCGTCCTGATCCGTCATGGCAAACCCCTTTACATTTCGTCCGGCATTGACTATTCTTGTAAGGTTATGCTGCTACTCGCCATCTTCCCCATAGCCCTGCTGCTGGTGATCTTCTCTCCCCACGAGGCCCTTGCCTGGGGGGCCGGGATACACCTGCAACTCGGCACGGCCGTGCTGAACAACCTGGAAACCCTGTCTCCCGCAGTGGCCGCGGTGATCGGCGAGTTTCCCCACGACTTCCTCTACGGCTGCATCGCCGCGGACATCACCATCGGCAAGAAGTTCACCCACTACCTCCTCCACTGCCACCGCTGGAGGATCGGCCTCAAGGTCCTGGAAAACGCCGGCCCCGCCCCGCAAAAGGCGTGCGCTTACGGCTACCTCTCCCACCTGGCCGCCGACACGGTGGCGCACAACTATTTCGTCCCCTACAAGGTAATGCGGAGCTTTTCCGCCCTCACCCTCAAGCACGCCTACTGGGAGATGCGCTTCGAGAACTTTGTGGACAAGGATATCTGGGAGACCGGCCGGAAGGTGGCGCTGGAGAACTATCGCGCCAACGACGCGCTGCTCCGAAAGGTCCTGTCGGACACCCTCTTTTCGTTCGGCACAAACAAGCGGATATTCAACTCCATCCTGCTGGTGAGCCGGCTGGAAAAGTGGCAGCAGGTGCTGCAGACCCTGTCCGATTCTTCCCGCTACGCCCTGGAGGAGAGCGACCGGGAAGAGTACATGGGGCTGGCGCAGGAGGCGGTGTTCGATTTTTTGAACGAGCTGGAAGGGTCCCGTTACTACCTGGCCGATCCGACCGGTGAGCGGGCGCTTATGACCGCGGAAGCGGTCCGGAAGAACCTGCGGCTCCTCTACCGGAGCGGCAAGCTGACCAAGGCCCAGGCCCAGGAAGAGCTGGACGGGATCAAGGTGAAGCTGCGCGAGGCGATCTGCGCGCCCGAGAGGCTGCTGGAAATATTGTCGACGGAATGACCAACCTGTTCGATGTTCGATGTTCGATGTTCGAGGTTTAAACGTCGAACGTCGAACCCGGAACGTCGAACCGTTTTTATGCCCCTCCCCTCATCTCCCTCACCCGGTCAAGAATAACATCCGCCAACTCTCCCTTCCCCATGAGCGGCAGGTCCTCCATCTTCCCGTCGCGGAAGAGCAGCTTGACGATGTTGGTGTCCACGTTGAAGCCGGCCCCTTCCTGGCCGACGTCGTTCGCCACCACCATGTCCAGGCTCTTCTCCGCCAGCTTCCTGGCGGCGTTTTCCAGAAGGCCCTCCGTTTCTGCGGCAAATCCCACCAGCACCCTGTCTTCCTTGATTTTACCGAGCTCCGCCAGGATGTCGGGGGTCTTCACCAAGTCCAGGGGAAGGGGGTCGCCGTTCTTCTTGATCTTTTCCGCGGAGCGGAGCCGGGGCCGGTAATCGGCCACGGCTGCCGCCTTGATGATGACGGTGCTGGCGGCTACCCTGGCGAGCACTGCCTCCCGCATCTCCTGCGCGCTTTCCACGGCAACGGTCTCCACCCCCCACGGCGCCTCCAGGCAGGTGGGGCCGCTCACCAGGGCAACCTCCGCGCCGCGCCGGCGGGCGGCGCGTGCAATGGCGTACCCCATTTTACCCGACGAGTGGTTGCTCAGGAAGCGGACCGGGTCGAGTTCCTCCCGGGTCGGCCCGGCAGTGACCAGGATATGCTCCCCGGCCAGGTCCTTCGGGATCAGAGCGGCCAGCGCTTCCTCGAAGATCACCTGCGGCTCCTGGAGCTTCCCCTCCCCTTCCCAACCGCAGGCGAGGAGCCCCTTGGCGGGCTCGACGAACAGATAGCCGCGGGCTCTCAGCCGCGCCTCGTTCTCCTTGTATGCGGGGTTCGTGTACATATTGACGTTCATGGCAGGGGCAATCAGGACCGGCGCCTTGGTGGCCATCACCGTGGTGGTGAGCATGTCGTCGGCAATCCCCCCCGCCAGCTTGCCGACGACGTTGGCCGTGGCCGGGGCGATGATGAACAGGTCCGCCCGGTCGGCCAGGGAGATATGGCCGATTTCCCGCTCGGAGATCAGGTTGAACAGGGAAGTGGAAACCGGGTTCATGGAAAGGGTCTGAAAGGTAAGCGGCGTGACGAACTCCGTGGCCGACCGGGTCATGATTACATGCACGTTGGCACGGGCCTTGGTCAAAAGGCGCAGGAGTTCCACCGCCTTGTAGGCGGCGATCCCGCCGGTGACCCCCAGGACGATTTCTTTCCCTTTCAGCATGGTTCCTCCTGAAGCTGTAAGTTTGCACCACGGAAGAGAAAGGCATTCCTTTCAGACTTCCGGACGTCCGCACTAGATATACGGATTATACCGCTTTTCGTGGCCGATGGTGGTGGAGGGACCGTGTCCCGGATAGGCGACGGTTGCCTCCGGCAGCGTCAGCAGCTTGGTCCGTATCCCGTCGATCAGCGCCTCATGGGAGCTCCCGGGAAAATCGGTCCGGCCCACCCCTTCGGCGAACAGGGTGTCACCGGTAATGACCTTCCCCTCGCTCTCCAGGTAGAGGCAGCACCCGCCCGGTGTGTGACCCGGAGTGTGGAGCACCTTCATCCCGCAATTCCCGAAGGTGATCGCCATCCCGTCCTCCAGGAGCCGGGCGGGAGGGGGGGAATTTTCCGTGGTGAGGCCGTACATGGTGGCCGCGTCGACGGCGCGGGAGAGGAACGGAACGTCACCGCCATGAATGAGGAGCTGCGCCCCGGTCGCCGCGAGCACCCGCCGGTTCCCTCCCACATGGTCGAAATGGCCGTGGGTGTTGACGACCTGGCGGATCGTGAGGCCGAGCCGTTCCACCGCGGCAAGGATCTTCTCCGGCTCGCTCCCCGGGTCGACGATCACCCCCTCCCGGGTGGCCTCACAGCCGAGGATGAAACAGTTGACCTCCAGGGGGCCGACAAGCACTATCTCGAAAATCATGATTACCTCGTGATAAAATTTTGCGTTATCCGTTACGTGTAGGGGCGACGCATGCGTCGCCCTGGTTCGGCATCGTGCGTTTTTCCGAGGGCGAGGCATGCCTCGCCCCTACATATCCCATCAAAACAGATCCAGGTTCTTCTCTTTCAGCTCCTCGAAGGGGTTGTTGCGGAACCCCTTGCGGCCGGGCTCCGCTTTTTCCTGCCGCACCGGGGGAGGCGGTTCTTCCTCATGCGGCGCAGCATGGGGCTCGGGCGGCTCGGCTTCGTCGAGGCAGTTCTCCTTGTAGAAATAGCGGTCGTAGAGGCGGTGATAGCTGGTCCAGCGCGACCCGCTCTCAGGCTCCCGGCCGATATGCGACCTGATCCCGTTGATCTTGGAATCGAGGTCATCCAGGTAGTTGAGGATGGTCGCCTCCACGGTCTTGGGACGCTTGGGCGAGCCGAATTCGTACTGGCCGTGGTGCGAGAGGAGCATGTGCTTCAGGAGCATGGCCATTTCCCGCGGGATACCCCCGATGGCGGCGATCTTCTCATGGAGCATCTCCACGCCGATAGTGATGTGCCCCAGGAGCTTCCCTTCGTCCGTGTAGTCGAAGGAACGGCTGTAGGTCATCTCCCGCACCTTCCCCACATCGTGGAGGAGCGCCCCCGCGATCAGCAGGTCCCGGTTGATCCCCTGGTACAGGGGAACGATCCGGTCCACCAGCTTCGCCACCGCCAGCGAGTGTTCGAGAAGCCCCCCGAGGTAGACGTGGTGCATCCCCTTGGCCGCGGGCGCGGAGCTGTACAGGGACATGAACGCCGGATCGTCGAAAAAGGCGGACAGGAGCAGCTTCAGGTGAGGATCGGTGATAGTGGCCAGCAGAGCGGTGAGCTCGCCGACCATCTCTCCGATCGTACGCCCCGCTTCGGGAAGGAAATCGGCAAGATTGACCTCCTGGTCCGGCACCCTCTTGAGCTCCGCGATGACCAGCTGCATCTTCCCGAGGTAGACCGTCGCCTTGGAACGGACGGCGATGAAATCGTCCTTGTCGAAGGCCGCGGAAACCTGATCCACGTTGTCCCACACCTTCCCCTCCACTTCCCCGGACTTGTCCATGAGCTTGAGGGTGAGATAGGGCTTGCCGTTCTTGGCCATGGCGGTTATCTTCTCCCGCACGAGAAAAACGGTGTCGACCTGGCTCCGGTCCCGTATGTCGCTGACAAACATCTTGCCCAAAATATGGCTCCTTTTTCGCGCAGCTATGACATCAACTGCCGTGCAATTCTATCCGCGATTCTCACGCCGTCAAGGGCGGCGCTCATGATCCCTCCCGCATAGCCGGCCCCCTCTCCCGCCGGGTAAAGCCCCGGCAGGCTGACGGACTGGAGGTCCTCTCCCCTGACGATCCGCACCGGCGCCGAGGTCCGGGACTCCACCCCGATCAGGCATGCCTCGCCGGTGATGAAACCGCGCATCTTCCGGTCGAAGTGCCTGATCCCCTCCCGCAGGGTTTCGGCAACGAAACCGGGAAGGATAAGCGAGAGGTCGGCCTCCCGCACGCCCGGCCGGTAGGTGGAAAACAGGGCACCCCTTCCCCGTTCGCCCAGGAAGGCGAGGAGATTCTGTGCCGGCGCGCGGTAGTCGCTCCCTCCGGCGGCGAATGCCTTTTGCTCCAGGATGCGCTGGAACTCCATGCCGGCCAGAGGGGAGCCGCCGCCGAAGTCTCCCTTCCCGACGTTGACCACCAGGGCGCTGTTGGCATAAGGGGAGTTGCGGCGATAGGCGCTCATGCCGTTGGTCACCACCCCTCCCTGTTCGGACGATCCGGCCACCACCTCCCCGCCGGGACACATGCAGAAGGAGTACGCGGAGCGCCCGGTGCGGCTGTTGTTCCAGGCCAGGGCGTAGTCCGCGGGAGGAAGCCCGGGATGGGCCGGCATGCCGTACTGGATGCGGTTGATCAGTTCCTGGGGGTGCTCGACCCTGACCCCCACGGCGAACGGCTTCTCTTCGAGCTCGACGGCTCGGCGCATCAGCATCCGGTAGGTATCCCGGGCGCTGTGGCCGGGGGCGAGCACCAGGATGTGGCACGGCTCCTCGTCCCGGTCGTTCAGCACCACACCGGCGAGCCGGCCGTCGCTTGCAGTGATGTCGCTCAGCCTGGTCCGGAAGCGGATATCCACCCCGCAAGACTCCAGGTGGCGGCGGATATTGGTCACCACGGCACGCAGCCGGTCGGTCCCGATATGGGGCTTGGCAAGATAAAGGATGTCGGGAGGAGCGCCGAACCGGACCAGTTCCTGCAGCACGTAGTCGATGTTCGCATCCCTCAGCCGGGTGGTCAGCTTGCCGTCGGAGAAGGTCCCCGCCCCCCCTTCGCCGAACTGGACGTTGCTCTCCGGGTCGAGGAGCCCCTCCCCCCAGAACGCCTGGACGTCCCTCACCCGCTCGTCAACGCGCTTTCCCCGCTCGACGAGGGTTGGTGCCAGGCCGTACGCGGAGAGCCGCAGGGCGGCGAACAGCCCCGCCGGCCCCATTCCCGCGATAAGCACCCTCTTGCCGGTGCTGCACCGGGCAAACTCAGGCAGGCGCCTCTCCTCCAGGTATTCGAGATCGGGGTCTGAGAGGTGCGTTTGCCCGAAACCCTCCTCGTCTGCGACCCTGAACTCGATGGCGTAAATGAACTTGATCCGTCCCTTGCGGCGGGCGTCCACCCCCTTGCGCGCCACGGAGAAACCGAGGACCCTGTCCTGTGGAATGGAGAGTCTGGCGCAGAGCTTTTCCGCGAGCAGCTCTTCGCCTTCGCCGAGGTTTAATACGAGATTGCGCAGCAGAAAGGGCATGGAAGCTCGTCAGCCGGCTGTCGGCCGGTATTTTTGCGGTCAAGAAGCTGCCGGGGGTCGTCGTCGGTCAGCAGGGTTGTGCCCCGCTTCCATGGAATACCCCGACAACAGAAGTGGAGATGCCGGTCATAATACAAAAATGCACGGCAAAAGGAAAGGAGAAAGAGCCTGCGCTGCCGAGGGGGGCAAGGCCGGCGAAAAGGGACCCAAAAGGGGTGCAGCGGCTCAGGAGGGGACTTTCAGGCGGGGATGGGGAGCTTCACGCAGAAGGTGGTACCGCTTTCGTCGCTCCGTTCCACCTCTATCTTTCCTTTGTAGGTATTCACGATGCGGCGGACCACCGCGAGCCCCATTCCCGACCCGGAACTCTTGGTCGTAAAGAAAGGATCGAAGATGCTGGAGAGATGTTCCCGGGGTATCCCCTTCCCCGTGTCCGCGATCCGGACTGCGATCTCCCTGTCGTCATGGTCCAGCTGCACCTTCAGCTTCCCCCCTTTCGGCATTTCGTGGATGGCGTTGAGAAACAGATTGGTGAATATCTGCTCTATCTCCGAGGGGTCGGCCAGGATGGGGGGGGGAATGCGATGGAAGTCGTGCTCCACCTCTATCCTGTGGAGTTCTGTCTGGGGTTTGAAAGTCTCCAGTGTGGCGGCGAGTATCCGGTCGATAGAGACGTCCTTTATCTCGAACCGCTGCCGCTTCGAGGCGTCCAGGAGCTTGCGCATGATGCCGTCGATCCGGTCGATCTCCTTGAAGATCTTGTCGCAGTACTCGACCTGCTCCTGCTCCTCCATGCCGCTTTTCAACAGCTGGACGAACAGGGAGATGGAATTCAGGGGATTGCGGATCTCATGGGCCATCCCGGCCGAGAGGTAGCCGAGGGCGGCCAGTTTTTCCGACTGGACGATCTCCGTCTGGGCCCTCTCCAGCGCTTCGCTCTTTTCCTGCACCCTCTGCTCCAGCTCGCGGTTCCAGGCGGCGATTTCTTCCAGAAGCCTTTCCCGTTCCGCAAGGAGCTCGCGGTTGTGGATCTCCATCGCCCTGATCTTCAGGACGTTGTCGATCCGTTCCGCCAGGTCCTGGTTATTGAAAGGTTTCAGGACGTAGTCGGAGGCCCCCGCCTTCATGAGATCAACCGCTATTTCCTCGCTCCCCTTGCCGGTGAACATGATCACATAGGTATCGGGGAACTCCTTCCGTATCTCCTTCAACGCCGTCAGGCCGTCCACCCCCGGCATCATGTAATCGAGGAGCACCAGGTCGGGTTTGGCGTTTCTCACCATCTCTATCCCGATCACGGCATCCTGGGCCGTGTGGACGTCATAGCCGCGGTTCTTGAGAATAATGGAGGTGAGGTCGAGGATGATCTTTTCATCATCGACGATCAGGATTTTAGCTTTGTTTCCCCGGGTTTCATTCATCATAGAGCACCGCTACCTGTGGGTGAGCGTCAATAAAAGAAGGGGCAGCCCGCGGCCACCCCGACGATTCTTTGTTGTCAAAGGGATTATGTACCTGATCAGCTCAGATGGATGGTCATGACAGGGCATTGGGCGTTTCTCACGACCCGCTCTGCGGTGCTGCCGAACAGGAAGTGATCGATCCCCTTGCGCCCCTGGGTCCCCATGACGATGAGCGACACCGCCTCGGCATCGGCCTTCTTGAGGATTTCCTCATAGGGAATTCCCGCGACGATCAAGGTTTCATAATTGGTGAAATCCTTGATTTTCGTGCGGCAGAACTTCTGCATCATCTTTTCCGCCCCTTCCTCGATCTCCTTTTCCAGTTTCTCGAAGGAGATGTGGGGGACGTAGAAGCCGCGCAGATCGACCGGCTCATTGATAACGTGCATGATGATCAATCGGGAGCCGAACTTCTTGGCAAGCGTCAAGGCGTAATCAAAGGCGTGTTCGGAATTCTCGGAAAAATCGTTGGCGAAGACAATCTTGTCAAACTGTTTCATGGAAAGCCCCCCTGAATGGAAATATTAATGGTTCGATTCCTTGAAGATTTTCTTGAGTATCGATTTCAGCTCGTCAACCTTGACCGGCTTGTTGAGGTATTCGAACGCCCCCAGGTTCATCGACTCGATATACGACTCGACCCCTCCGTAAGCGGTGATCATGATAACGTTGCTCTGGGGAAAGCTCTTGTTCAGCTCCTTCAGAAAGGTTATGCCGTTCATTTCCGGCATGTTGATGTCGGTGACGATGAGATTCACATCCTGCTGCCGCAGAAAGTTCAGGGCCTCGAAACCGTTCGCTACGCTGTCGACGATGAAACCTTCCTTTGCGAGGAGCCGGGAAAGCCCGATCCGGGCGTTCTCTTCGTCATCAACCACCAGTATCCTTTTGGGTTGTGTCACCACCAGATTAATCTCCTGGGAAAGGATCGCCTTGTCTTGCGTAAGAGTCTATCATGGAGACTCTGCCTGTCAAGCCGGCTTTGCGCCGGCGGTTCGTGCGGATGCAGCCTTGCGTCTCAGCTTCACCGCAGTGAGGATGAGGTTGGCGATAATGGAGATGAAATAGATCTCGTCATCGGAAAACGTTTTCATCGACGTGGAATTCAGGTTGATCACCCCGTACACGTCCTTTTTATCGGTAATGGGGAAGGAGAGCATGGAATTGTATTTCTCTTCCTGCAATTCCGGAAAGTTCTTGTAACGCGGGTCCTGGGAGGCGCGGGAGAGGGAGATGTGCTGCATCTCCTTGGCCACCGTGCCGGTGATCCCCTCGCCGATTGTTATCCTGATCTTTCCTACGAATGACGGGTCGAAGCCGTACGTGGCGGCCAGCACCAACTCCGCACCTTCCGTGAGATAGATGGAGCAGACGCTCACATGGAGCTGGCCGGCCACCTTTTCCGCCATCGCCTGGAGGACCTGGGGCAACTCGAAGTCGGAGGAGACCAGCATGCTGATCTCTTCCAGGGAGACGATCTCCAGGTGCTCGCGGTTTGCCTTCTGCATGGTCAGTACCATCTTCCCCCGTTCGCTCTCGATGAAGGGGGTGAAACTCGCCTTGTGGTAGAAGGGGTTAACGGTTTTCACTTTTTCGGTAATCGTGCGGAAATCGGAAAAGCCGCAGCTACAGGTCATCTTGACCCGGTAATGGTCGATCCTCTCGCCCTTCATCGCCCTGCCGCACTTGCGACAGCGTGCCATCAATTGCATGAAGTAATCTCCTTTGTCAAAAAGCCGCCCGGACAGATCAGCTTCGGGCGGCAGTTCGTTACATTCGGGAGCTACGTGCCGCCGGCCTTCAGCACCACATGGGCAGGCTTCCCCGGTTCACCCGGCATTTTCAAAGGCTTGCCGTTGAATTCCGCCTCTATCCCCCCGGGGTTTCCCAGATCGAGGGCGAACACCCTCTCGCCTTTCCATTCGATCAGGTCCCCCGCCTTCAGGTCGTACTGCTGGGAAACCGCGTCATCGATGGTGATGTTCAGCCAGCTGTCCTGATTGACCTTCAGCTTCAGGACAATGCCGCCCCCCTGAGGCTCGGCGGTTGCCGGCCGGAGATCGCCCTGATCCTTTTCAGGGGTCGCTTCGGCGGCTGCCGGAGGTCCTTGCGCCGATGTGCGGGGAGGGAGCACCGGCGCAGCCATCCGCGCCGGCGGAGGCACCGGGGAAGGGAGGGGGGTCTTTCCCCGCCGGGCCCCCTTATCGTCAAAAACATACGCGGCCACCACGACGAGGGCAAGCAGCACGAGAGAGACGATCCGCCTGCCGCGGCGGGAAGCCTTCATCGTGCCGGTGGCGGAACCGCCGTTTTCGGCTTTCTCCTCCGCCGCAGGGGAGAGGGACGGCGAAACGGTCCGCTCGTACATGGCGACGACGTCATCCCCCGAAAGCTGCAGAAACGCGGCGTAGGCCCGGAGGAACCCCTTGAGGTACGCGGTGTTGGGGAGGGTGTCGAACTTGTCCTCTTCGAGGGCCGCCAGGTAATTCTTCCCGATGCGCGTCACCCGGGCCGCTTCTTCGAGTGGAATCCCCCGTGACTCGCGGCTCTCCCGCAGGAACGAGCCGACCGAACTTCTGTTCTCCGAATCCGCAGCAGGCACGACGCCCCTCACTTTAACAAATCGATATACTCCCGGGAAAGCTGCCCTATCTCGGAATCGGGGGCAATGCGGACCACTTGCCGGAAGGCCGCGATGGCGGCCTGGTTGTCCTTGATCTTCTGATAGGCCAGCCCCAGATTGTAATGGGCATTCGCATAATCCTTGTCGAGTTCCACTGCCCGGCTGAACTCGATAATGGCGAGCTCATACTTGTCGAGGGCGGCATACACCCTGCCGAGGCTCACCCTCGCCCGCGGGTCCCTCGAATTGCCGGCAACCACCGCACGAAGCACGGAAAGGGCCTTCGGATAATCCCCCTTGCCGAAATAGGCAAGCCCCAGGTTGATGGCGGCGGCCTCCTGGTTCGGGTAGAAGATGTCCTCCGTCACCATTTTCAGATGGTAGACAGCGTCGTCCCAGCGCTTCAGCTCCATGTAGTCCACCCCGAGGTTGTTGCGCGCCTCGGAATAGGTCGGTTTCAGCTCGATGGCCCGCAGATATTTCCGCTCCGCCAGGTCGAACTTGTTTTTGCGAAAATACGCCAGTCCCAGGTAGTTCAGGAGTTCGGGATCGTCCGGGTTCAGTTTCTCCGCTTCCGTCAATTCGACCAGTGCGCCGGTCACATTGTTTTCGCCGAGATAGGACATGCCCATCTGGTAGTGGTACGAAGCCTGCTTCCTGGCCCCGTCGCTCATCGCGCAACCCGCATTGGCCAGGAACAGGGAAAGAAGCGCCCTGAGCAGGATTCGTCTCACGTTGATTGCCGTCATAAAGGTCCCGCCCCCGGACAGGTTTACCGTTAAGCCGCCACCGTATCCTCCCGCCGGGAACCTGCCGGAATCCCTTGCAGATAGGGGGCTCAAGGTATTTTATAATAACTAGCAGATAACGAATGGAATGTCAATGGCGGCCGCACAGGGCACCGGACTCCGGAAGCCCCTGGAAATGGGTCATGGCCTTGAAGCTGCGGTAGCGTTCTTCTATCTCTGCGTAACCGAGTGACTTCAGCCGGTTGAGACTGAAGTCTTCCACGTTGAAGGAGGCCATGACGCTCCCGAAGATGATTGCCTGGCGGATCCCCGCCTCGGAGGCGTCGCCGGTATTGGCCAGATACCCCATGAATCCACCGGCAAAGGTATCGCCTGCGCCGGTGGGGTCGAAGACCTCTTCCAGCGGATAGGCCGGTGCAGCGAACACGGAGGTGCGGGTGAACATGAGCACGCCGTATTCGCCCCGCTTGACGATCAGCGTCTTCACGCCGAAATCGAGAAGCCGGCGCGCCGCTTTCGCCAGGTTCGCCTCTCCCGACAGCTGGCGCGCCTCCCCCTCGTTGATGATGAAGATATCCACCCGCTCGATCACCTTTTTCAGCGCCTCGGGCTTGGAGGATATCCAGAAATTCATGGTGTCGCACGCGACGATGCGCGGCCTCGGCACCTGGTTCAGGACTTCCATCTGCAGCTCGGGATCGATGTTGGCCAGGAACAGGTAGTCGGCGGCGCCGTATTCAGCGGGTATCCGCGGTTTGAAGGTCTCGAACACGTTCAGGTGGGTCGCCAGGGTCTGGGCCTCGTTCAGGTCGTAGCCGTAGCGTCCCTGCCAGTGGAAGGTTTTCCCCTTCTCACGGCTGAGTCCCTGCAGATCGATATTGCGCGACCGGAGGAAATCGACGTGCTCCTGGGGGAAATCCTCCCCCACAACCGCCACCAGGTTCACATCGGTGAAGAAACTGGCCGAGGTGGAGAAATAGGTGGCGGACCCCCCCAGGACATTGTCCACCCGGCCGAAGGGGGTTTCCACGGAATCGAAGGCCACGGAACCGACAACGAGAATGCTCATAAATTTTCTCCAGAGTAAATTATCTATCAAACGTAGGGGCACCCCCATGTGGGTGCCCTGTCTAGGGCGGCCACATGGGGCCGCCCCTACAGATACCTGCCGATGATCAGGGCGAGGTTCTCGCGCGTCTCCACCGGGATGACGCTCCTGTCGCTGATGACGGCGTACTTCAGCGCCTCCGCGCACGGGCAGGTGCGCTCCCCCCCGATCCGCCTGACGGCGTGCCCGATGATGTTCTTCGCCATGGCCACGTTGTTCCTGATGATGGCCAGGATCGCCTCGACCGACACGTCTTCGTGGACGTCGTGCCAGCAGTCGTAGTCGGTGGAAAGGGCGATCACCCCGTAGCAGATTTCCGCCTCCCGGGCAAGCTTTGCCTCGGTGAGGTTGGTCATGCCGATGACCGACACGTCGAACGCGCGGTACATGCGCGACTCCGCCCGCGTGGAAAAAGCCGGCCCTTCCATGCAGACGTAGGCCCCCCCCTTGTGCACCGTCGCCCCCGCCTCTTTGGCCGCCTCGTGGAGAACGGCCGACAGACCGGCGCAGACCGGGTCGGCGAACTGCACATGGCCGACGATGCCGTTGCCGAAGAAGGTGTCGCGCCGTATGCCCTTGGTCCGGTCGATGAACTGGTCGGGGATGACGATGTGGCCGGGGGCGATCTCTTCGCGCATGCTCCCGACCGCCGAAACCGAAATGATCCGCTCCACACCCAGCTTTTTCATGCCGTAAATGTTGGCGCGGTAATTGACCTCCGAGGGGAGGAAGCGGTGCCCCTTGCCATGGCGCGGCAGAAAGACCATCCGGACGCCATCCAGCACGCCGGTTATATAGTCGTCGGAAGGCTTGCCGAACGGGGTGTCCAACGAAACCGAGGCGATCTCCGCGAGCCCCTCCATCTCGTAGAGCCCGCTCCCGCCGATCACGCCGATAATCTGCTCCATGTAGGTCCTCCGTTTTTATCGAATGTAGGGGCAGGCCCCTGTGCCTGCCCTTATGGCGGGCACCCACAGGGGGGTGCCCCTACGCGTTCTTGTCCAGCCTCCCCTTCAGCTGGCCGCATGCGGCCGAGATGTCGGTGCCGCGACTGGAGCGGGTAATGACCGTAAAATGCTTGTCCAGAAGGTACTTGTGGAAGACGTCGATGGCCTGCTGGGTGGGTTTCTTGAAGGCACACCCCTCATGCTCGTTGAAGGGGATGAGATTGACCTTGCAGGGAATGCCGCTGATCAGTTTCACCAGCCTCCTGGCATCGTCGAGGGAGTCGTTCACCCCGTTGATCAATACATACTCGATGGTAATCATCCGCCGGCCCGGCAGGGGAAAGCGTTTACAGGCCGCCAGCAGTTCCTTCAGACGGTACCGCCGGTTGACCGGCATGAGGCGGTCGCGTTGCTCGTCGGTGGTGGCGTTGAGCGAAACCGCCAGGTTCACCGTGACCGCCTTCCCCAACAGCTCCATCTCCGGCACCAGCCCGGCGGTGGAGACCGTCACCCGGCGGGTGGAGAACTGCAGGCCGTCGTCGCAGGTGATGATCCTGAGCGCCCTCACCACGTTGTCCAGGTTGGCGAGCGGCTCCCCCATCCCCATGAAGACGAGGTTTTTAACCTCCGCCTCTTTTTTTACGGCGCAGACCTGATTGACGATTTCGGCGGTGGAGAGGTTGCGGGTCAGCCGGAAGGTGCCGGTCAGGCAGAACTCGCAGGCCATGGCACACCCCACCTGGCTCGAGATGCAGAGGGTGTTGCGGTCCTCCTCCGGGATCAGCACCGATTCGACGGTGTTGCCGTCCGCCAGGCGGAAGAGATACTTCCTCGTGCCGTCCCGGGACACCTCCACCGCCTCCGGCTCCAGCGAGCTGATCCGTGCCGATTCCGCCAGCTCGCGGCGCAGGTCCTTGGAGATGTTGGACATCTCCTCGAAGGAGACGGCCCCCTTCTGGTAGAGCCACTTGAATATCTGCCTGGCCCGGTACTTCTCCTTGCCGTGCCGGGCGATGAACGCCTCCAGCTCTTCCAGGTCGAAATTTTTCAGATCAAGCTTTTCCACTGCGTGACATCCCTTACGATGAAATTCCCAAGTTCTAACCTTGATGAAAACCGAATCTACCACGAAGGCACGAAGGACACGAAGTTAATCGAACTGATCTGACAACTGTTCTCTTCGTGCTCTTCGTGCCTTCGTGGAGAAAAAAAGTTTTTTTGCGCGGCCATCACCTTAACCTGAAGCTTGAACAGCCTTGCCGCGTCTTTCGGATATGAAAAAGCCCTTCGAAGGAAGGGCTCTTGTCAGCTATGCCGTTATTTCAGACAAGTTCGAGCTGGCTGAAAAAGTAGGGTATCTCGAAGGCTGCCGACTCGGGAGAATCGGAACCGTGCGTGCTGTTCTCCTCGATGCTCACCCCGAATTCCTTCCGCAGGGTCCCCGCCTCCGCATTGGCCGGGTTGGTGGCGCCCATCAGCGCACGCCATGCGGCGATGGCATTTTCCTTCTCCAGGGCAAGTACGACCACCGGGCTGCGCGACATGAATGCGCAGAGGTCGTTGAAAAAGGGGCGCTCCTTGTGGACATAATAAAACCCTTCCGCCTGGGCCTTGCTGAGGTGGATTTTCTTCATGCCGACGATCCTGAAACCCGCCCCCTCGATTTTTTCCAGTATCTTGCCGATGAGCTGCCTTTCAACGGCGTCGGGCTTGATGATCCCAAATGTTCTTTCCATTGCTCTCCTCCACGTAATACCTGCTAATATTCGAACGACCGCCTCATATACCATTTCGGCGTACCGTTGTCAATGCGATTCTGGGTCCACCAACAAAAAAAATAGCCTACAGAAAGCTTCTGTAGGCTATTTCGTTCCGAAAACCCGGAAACGCTACTGAATTACTTCTTCTCAGGAGCAGCCGGAGCGGCCGGGGCAGCAGCCGGAGCAGCCGGAGCAGCCGGAGCCTTAGCGGAAGACATCGGCTTCTGCTCGGGAGCAGGCGCAGCGGCGGGAGCAGGCGCAGGAGCGGGAGCTTCCTCTTTCTTCTTGCAGCCAGCGGTGAAGGCCAGAGCCAGAGTAAGGCACAGAGCTAAAGAAATCAGTTTTTTCATCGACGTTTCACTCCTTTTCATTTGGTAGTTACCATAATAGCGCAGAGCGCATGGTTTTTCAAAACACGAAAGGGGAATATACTAGCTTTAAAATTATTGTCAAGGTTTTTTTATTATTTCTTTGCAAAGAATTTGTATATCACGATTAATAGGCCGCTAACCGTCATGCCGCCCCTATTCCCGATCAGCCTGAAGGTTGATGCAGACCATCTTGATATTGGTCATCTCTTCCATGGCATAACGGAGCCCTTCCCGTCCCAGGCCGCTCTCCTTGTTTCCCCCGTAGGGCATATGGTCGACCCGGAAGGTGGGAACGTCGTTGATGATCACCCCCCCCACATCCAGCCGCTTGACGGCCCGGAACGCCTTGTCGATGTCGTTCGTGTAGACCCCCGCCTGGAGCCCGTACACCGAATCGTCCGCCATTTCCAGGGCCTCCTCGAAGGTGTCGTAGGGGAGAACCGAAACGATCGGCGCGAAGACCTCGGAGCAGACTACCTGCATATCTTTCGTCACCCCGACAAGGATGGTCGGCTCCAGGCAATTGCCGATCACCCCTCCCCCCGCCGCGACCCGGGCTCCCATCCGTTTCGCCTCTTCCAGCCAGGCAACCGCCCGTTCCAACTCCTTGCGGGAGATCATCGGGCCTATGTCGCACCCCTTGTCCAGGGGATCGCCCACCTTGAGCCGGCGGGTCGCCTCGACGAACTTGCCGAGGAATTCGTCGTAGCGGGCCCGGTTGACGAAGATCCGCTGGACCGATATGCAGACCTGGCCGGAGTTGGCGAAGCTCCCCACCACGCAGCGTGCCACCGCGGCATCCACGTTGGCGTCCTCTTCGATGATGGTGGGCGAATTGGAGCCGAGTTCCAGGGTGACCCTTTTCAGCCCGCAGCGGGCCTTGATCCCCCTCCCCACCGGGGGGCTGCCGGTAAAGGTGATCATCGCCAGCCGCTCGTCCTCAACCAGCCGGTTGCCGACCGTGGCGCCGCTCCCGATCAGGAGGTTGAGGCCTCCCGCCGGGAGCCCCGCCTCTTCCAGCAGCGCCGCGAGCTTGATGGAGGTCAGGGGGGTCTTGGTGGCGGGCTTCAGCACCAGCGCATTGCCGGCCGCAATGGCCGGGGCCACCTTGTGGGCCACCAGGTTGAGGGGAAAATTGAAGGGGGTGATGGCGCCGATCACCCCAATGGGAACGCGGACGTAGAAGCCGAACCTCCCTGCGGAAACCGGCGAGGCATCCATCGGCACGATCTCCCCGTGGCTCGCCTTTGCCTCCAGCGAGGCGAACCGGAAAGTCTCCGCGCTCCGCTCCGCCTCGGCCAGGGCGTATTTCCACGACTTGCCGGCTTCCTGCGCAATGATGGCGGCGATTTCCTCCTTGTCCCTCAGGATCAGGTCCGCCGTCCGGGACAGGATCTCCGCGCGCCGGTAAGCCGGCATGCCGGACATGGCGGCAAAGCCCTCCCGGGCGGAGAGGATGGCGCGCTCCACCTCCCTGTCTCCCGCCTCGGGCACCACACCTATGATCGCGCCGTCGTATGGGTTGACCACATCGATTCCCGGCAGGTCGTCCCCCAGCCACTCTCCGCCGATCAGCACCCGGTATCGTTTTGCCATATTCCCTCCCGCACTTTGCCACCAGTCTGTTAGCACTTGCCAAATTTTGCTTAAATATAGTACATTGGAATGTGATTGGCAACAGCTGACTTGAGGAGAACCCGATGGAGAAAAGACTTTCGTCCGAGGAAAAAAGACGCCTGCTGGAAATCGCCCGCAAAGCCATTGTGTCGTGCATCGAAGCCAGCGCTCTGCCACAGAGCGAAGAGAAACAACAGCGCCTCCATGAGAAGCGTGGCTGTTTCGTCTGCGTCAAGATCGACGGCAAACTGCGCGGCTGCATCGGCAACTTCACGGCGGACAAGCCGCTCCACCTCATGGTGCAGGAGATGGCGGTCTCGGCGGCAACCAAAGATCCGCGCTTCTACCCGATGAGAAAAGAGGACCTGGGCAATTTCAACCTGGAAATATCCGTCCTCACCCCCCTCAGGAAAATCTCCGCCATCGACGAAATCCAGGTCGGCATCCATGGCATCTACCTTGAAAAGAATTTTTCCCGGGGAGTGCTCCTCCCCCAGGTGGCAACGGAGTATGGCTGGGACAGGGAGACCTTCCTCGACCAGACCAGCATGAAGGCCGGCCTACAGGCCGACGCCTGGAAGGAAGGGACAGACATCTACATCTTCAGCGCCGACGTGTTCAGCGAGGCGTAGCCGGCCGCATAGCAGCGCATAACCCCTCCCGACCTCCCCTTAACTTAAGGGGAGGAGGATACAATCCCCCTCTTAAGCTAAGAGGGGGTTAGGGGGAGTTATGGTCCAGACGGTTATGAAATTATAACAAAAAAAGGGAGGCGCCACAGCGCCTCCCTTTTTTTGTTGCAGTTCGCAGGGGCTAGAAACGGCCACCCTGCTCGGCCCACTTCTCCAGCATCGCGGTAGTGACGGACTTGGGACGCTCGATGGCGTAGCCGAGGCCGCGGTCCCAGGTGATGTTGGCCATGCAGCCCAGTGCCCGGCCGACGCCGAACAGGACGGTGTAGAAATCCCACTCGCGCAGACCGTAGTACCACTGGATGACGCCGGACTGGGCATCGACGTTCGGCCACGGGTTCTTCGCCTTGCCGTGCTCGGTGAGGACGCCCGGAGCGGTCTCGAAGATCATGGAAACAAGCTTGAAGAGCGGATCGTCCTTGAGACCCGGGGTCTTGAGGCAGAACTCGCGCTGCGACATGTAACGCGGGTCGGTCTTGCGGAGAACGGCGTGGCCGTAACCTGGAACGACCTGACCGGAGTTGAGGGTATCCCACAGGGCCTTGGTGATGAGTTCCTTGGTCGGCTCGACCCCCTTGCAGTACTTCTCCTGGAACTTGAGGGTCCAGTCGAGCACTTCCTGGTTGGCCAGGCCGTGGAGCGGGCCGGCAAGGCCGTTGAGGCCGGCGGAGTACGCATAGTAAGGGTCGGACAGGGCCGAGTGGACCAGGTGGGTCGTGTGGGAAGAGACGTTCCCCGACTCATGGTCGGAGTGGAGAATGAAGTACATCCTGGCCACGTCCTTGTACTGCTCGCTCTGGCCGATCTGGTGGGCGAAGTTGGCGCCGCAGTCGAGCGTCGGGTCGATGGCGATCTGCTTGTCACCCTTGTACTTCAGGTTGTAGATGAAGGAAGCGATGACCGGGATACGGGCAACGAGGTCGCTGGCGTCCTCGTACACGTATTCCCAGGCGGTCATCTTGTTAAACTTGCCGGAGCTGTAGAAACCGGCGAACTTGGAGTCCTTCTGCAGGGCGAGGATACCGACGGAGAGCATCACCATCGGGTGGCTCTCCCGCGGCAGGGCGCGGATCGCGTCGAAGACGTACTGGGGGACCTGCTGACGAACCTTCCACTCGGCCGTCACTTCGTCAACCTGGGCCTGGGTCGGGACATCGCCGGTGAGGAGGAAATACCAGAAGGACTCGACGGTCGGATAGTCGGAACCGGAGGCCTTGGGGAGCGCCTCGAAGGTCTCGGGGATGGTCTTGCCGCGGAAGCGGATCCCTTCCTGCGGGTCGAGGTAGGAGATATCGGTCACCAGGCTGCGGATGTCACGGGCGCCGCCGATGCATTGGTCGATGGTAACCTCGTCGATCTTGACCTTGCCGAACTCCTTGACAAGCCTGGTGGTGCGGGGGCGGTGCGCCTCGATCTTCTGCTTAAGCGTTTCCTTCAGTGCCATGTTGGAACTCTCCTTTCGTCTGTTGGGGTTTTCCGAAAATATTTAACAGCATTCCGAACTGAAAAAGCCTGGCCGACTCCCTCCTTTCCCGCACATTACCGATATAGTACCAGACAAAACGGGCCGCACCGAAAAAGATCAAACATGAGTTGATTTTTTCCAATCGTGTGCAGGATGGGAGGAACCGTTTACAGAGACGGGAAATTATTTTTTAGGATACTGTATACATAATAAATTTTTCACTCTGTATACCATCCTATGGGATTTAATTCAACAAAAATTTTCGCATTGAGAAACGTCTCCGCCATATCGGCCGGTTACACGATCACCAGCTCTTCATCGGAAAAGGTGAGGCGCTTCAAACCGCTCCCGGTGAGATAGAACGTGTTTTCAATTCCGACCGCCCCCTCGCCCGGGAAGACCACCTTCGGCTCGAAGGCGAATGCCATCCCCTCCTGGAGGATCATGTCGTTGAAACCGCGGGCGATAAAAGGATACTCGTCGATTTCCAGACCGAGGCCATGGCCGATGAACGACACCTGCGCCCCCTTCCCCCCCATGAAGTGGTCCGCATACCCCATGGCCACGGCGAGCGCCAGACATTCGTCGTATACCGTTCCCCACGGCACACCCGGCACGGCGAGCTCCTCCATCCGCGCCTGCACCCTGAGCATGTCGTCGTACCCCTTGCGGAGCCGGTCGGAAATACCGCCGATAGCGAAGATGCGGGTCTGGTCCACCAGGTAGCCGTCGTACGACCCGGCGAAATCGACGATCACCGGCTCGTTCCGCTCGATCCGCTTCCAGCTCGCCCCCTGGCCGAAGCAGGGGTGCGGCCCCACCCCGCCGAGCGGGGTGTCGAGATAAGCGGGGACCGCCGTGTCGGTCCCGGAGAAGACGTGGGCGTAGACCATCTCGCCGTTGAAGGCACGCATCCGGACCAGCCCCTGGTGCCCCTCCTTCCGGGCAACGTACTCCAGCTCGGCCGCCAGCTCGATGTCGCTCATCCCCTCGCGGATCACCTCCCGCGCCCGCCGGTAGACCTTGTCCACCTGCTGGGCCGCGTCCTGGAGAATGTGGATTTCGTAGTGGCTCTTGATCATCCTGACCTGGCGGATCAGGGGGGTGGCGTCCGAGAACTCCCCGCGGGGGAAGACCTTCCGGTAGCGCTCGAATAAATTCACGGGCAGCACGTCCAGCTCCATGCCGATCCGCGACGGCTGGGGATAACCGTACTCCGCCAGGACCGCGGGTATGTCCTTCATGGAGGCGAACGGCACCACCTCCCGCAGGCCGCACTCCATCCTGGCGCGGGCGAAATCCTTGCGCACCAGGTAGATCGGCTGTCCCTTCGCCGGCACGTACAGGTTTCCCGACTGGATGGTGCCGGTGAAGTAGAAGAGGTCGGCGTTCTGCAGGATGATCACCGCGTCGAGCCTTTCTTCGGCCATGTACTGCTGCAGTGTATGTATCCGGTATTCCAGCTCCGTGGCGGGTGTGATGCGCATCGATTCTCTCCCCGGTCGTAGTCGCTGCCGCGCAGGGGTCCCCCGCGCCCTCTCCCGCCCCGGCACGCCGTGCCGCACGGGTGGAAAGAACTGTATATCAAATGTTCACCGGATGTCCAGCGGGAATTGAGCTGCGCGCAGGCCGCGGGTTTGCATCGCCCGCCGCGGATGATAGACTTTCTCCTGGACAAGAAACCCTGAACTGGAGGAGGACCTGCCATGAAAGCGGACGCGGTGGTGAGAAGGGAACTGCTGGCACTCCTCGACGGGGGAAATGCGCACATGGGCTTTGACGAAGTGATCGCCGACTTCCCGCCGGACCACATCAACAAGAAGCCGCCGCACACCCCTTACTCCTTCTGGCATTTCGTGGAGCATATCAGGATCGCCCAGTGGGACATCCTGGAGTTCATCCGCAACCCCGCCCACGTCTCGCCCCCCTACCCGCAAGGGTACCGCCCCCGCCCGGAGGAAAAGACCGGCGAACAGGGGTGGCTGCGGAGCATCGCCGGGGTCCGGACCGACATGGAAGCGCTCAAGGAGCTGGTTCGAGACCCGAAGACGGACCTCTACGGCCCGATTCCCCACGCGCCGGGCTACACCATCTTCAGGGAGGTCGTCCTCGCCGCCGACCACAACGCCTACCATATCGGGGAGCTGGCCATCATGCGCCAGGTGATGGACATCTGGCCCGCCGACAGACGCTACCTCACCGGCCGTCCCGACTGAGGCCGCCGCCGTGCCGCGACGCGCAATATTTTAGCATAACTAAAATTTGTTGCAGCCACTAAAAATCATTTCATACCACGAAGACACGAAGGACACGAAGTTAACCTCATGAAATGAGATTGGTTTTTCTTCGTGTTCTTCGTGTCTTCGTGGTGAGCTCGGTTAATTGCCTTTGAACCCAGGGCATCACCGTACTGATCACGACAAAATGTCTTGCACTCCGGCAGACAACAGTGTATTTATTATCAATAAAATTCAGGAGCAGTACATGACCCTATTGGACAACATCATGGAGGCGAACCGGAAATTCGTCCGCCCCGGCGCCTTCCCCCCCCTGCCGAAGAATCCCAAGAAGCAGTTCGCCATCTTCACCTGCATGGACACGCGGCTGGTGGACTTCCTGGAGAGCGCCATGGGAATCAGGCGGGGGGACGCCAAGGTGATCAAGAATGCGGGGAACACGGTGATCGACCCGAACGGCGGGGTGATCCGCAGCCTGGTGGCGGCCATCTTCATGCTCGGGGTGGAGGAGGTGTTCGTCATCGGCCACAGGGACTGCGGCATGTCGGCGGTCGACCCCGCCCAGGTGAAGGCGCGGATGATCGAGCGGGGGATCGACCCGCACGCCATCGATGCGCTGGTGCCGGACCTCGCCCAGTGGATGGGGGCCTTTTCCTGCCCGGTGGAGAACGTGGACCGGGTGGTCGCCGTAATCCGGTCAAGCCCCCTGATCCCCCGGGACGTCCCGGTGCACGGGCTGATCTTCTGCCCGAACGACGGCCACCTGGAGGTGGTGGCCGCCGGGTACTAGAGCCACCTCTTCCGCTTGAAGTAGAACAGCATGGCAACCGCGATGGCGAGCATCACCAGGAGGCAGATCTGGTATCCCCACCGCCAGTGGTACTCCGGGATGTCCTGGAAGTTCATCCCGTAGATCCCGGCGATGAAGGTGAGCGGGATGAAGATGGTGCCGACGATGGTGAGGAACTTCATGATCTCGTTCATCCGGTTGGAGAGGCTCGACAGGTAGATGTCGAGGAGCCCGGAGAGGATGTCCCGGTACGCCTCCACCGCGTCGATCGCCTGGATGGTGTGGTCGTACACGTCGCGCAGGTAGATGGTGACCGGCTCCGAGATCAGCGGCGACTCCCGCCGCTCCAGCGCGCCGATCACCTCGCGCAGCGGCCAGAGCGCCTTGCGCAGCATGATCATCTCCCGCTTCAGGCCATGGATGGTGCGCACCGTCTCCCGCGAGGGATCGCCCACCACGATCTCCTCCAGTTCCTCGATCCGCTCCCCCACTTCCTCCAGCACCCCGAAATAGCCGTCAACCACCGCGTCGATCAGGGCATAGGCGAGGTAGTCCGCCCCCATGGTCCTGATCCGCCCCTTGCCGTTCCTGATCCGCTCCCGGACCGGATCGAAGGCGTCCCCGTCCAGCCCCTCCTGGAACGAGATGACGTAGTTGGCCCCCACCACCAGACTGATCTGCTCCGTGGCGACCTCACCCGTCCCTTGCGTATTGAGCATCTTCAGGACGACGAACAGGCAGTCGTCGTAGTCTTCCAGCTTCGGGCGCTGGTCGGTGCTGACGATGTCCTCCAGCATCAGGGGGTGGAATCCCTGGCACTCGCCGAGCCGCCGGATCAGCTCCAGGTCGTGGAGCCCTTCCACGTTCACCCAGGTGACCCCCGCGGTTTCGGCGAAGGTGAAGCACTCCGCCGCCCCCCTGATCTCCTGCTCCTCTAACCGGTCGCGCCCATAGCATATGACCGTGGCGCTCGCCTCCCGCGTGCTCTTCTCGCCGATGTGGACCAGGGTCCCCGGGGGGAGCCCGACCTTGTGCGACCTTTTCTTGATGATCCGCGTCATCCTGATTGCTCCGTAAGGTAGTGTGGACCCGCGCCGGTCATTTCTTTTCGCCGCCGTGCAGGTAGTCGGCCAGGATGGAACGGCTGTGCTCGTCGTCGTGACACCAGACGCAGAGGTTTTCCCAGTTGCTCCCGTCGGCCGGGTTGTTGTGATGGTTGCCGTCCCGGTGGTGGACGGTGAGGAGGTGAAGGTTCCCCCGCTCGAATTCCCGGCCGCATTTGGCGCAGATCCAGCCGTGCAGCTTCAGGGAACGTTCCCGGTAGTCCTCGCGGGAGGCCTGCTCCCCCCTCATCCGGCGGACCAGCGCGTCCAGCTCTTCCTGGCTTTTCTCCGGCATCGGCCGGGGTCGTTGGGACCTGCTCATGGCTCTTCTCCGCGGGCTGTTTTTTGGGACCGATTCCGCTTTTGTCCGAAACATGCCGAAGTAACCGCCTCTTGTCAAGGAAAAGCTTCCCGGAACGCAGATCAAGCAAGGCGAAACGGGCCGATCTGTGGTACAGTTGTCTCAAAATGCCATAGAACGAGGAACCCCCATGTGCCTGATCGTCTTCGCCCTCGACTGCCACCCCCGCTACCGGCTGGTCCTGGCGGCGAACCGGGACGAGTACTTCAGCCGCCCCACCGCCCCGGCCTCCTTCTGGGACGACGCGCCGCAGGTGCTGGCGGGGCGCGACCTGCTGGCCGGCGGGACCTGGCTCGGCGTGACCCGGGAACGGCGGCTGGCGGCGGTCACCTACTACCGGGAGCCGCGGACGGAAACCCGCCTGCTCCCGTCGCGCGGCCGCTTGGCGGCCGAGTTCCTGGCCGGCACGATGACCCCGGAAGCGTACCTCGCCACGCTCCACGCGGAAGAGGGGCGCTACGGCGGGTTCAACCTCCTGTTCGGCAACGACTCCGGCCTCTTCTACCACGCCAACCGGGGAGACGCTTCCCTCCGGGTCGCCGCCGGCCTCCACGGCCTGAGCAACGGCCTGCTGGACACCCCCTGGCCGAAGGTGGTGGCCGCCAAAGAGCGGCTGTCTGGGCTTTTGCGGGAGGATGCAGTGGCGCCCGAAGCGCTGTTCGCCCTCCTCGCCGACCGGACCCCCTACCCCGATCCGCTCCTCCCCGACACCGGCTTCGGCATCGAGCGGGAACGCCACCTCTCCCCCATCTTCATCGCCGGGAGCGACTACGGCACCCGCTCCGCAACCGTGCTCCTGATCGACCGGGACGGCCGGGTGACGTTCATCGAACGGACCTTCGACAGCCGGCAGGAGGTGGCCTCCACCGCCTCGTTCACCCTCGGGGAATGATCCCCCTTTCCCGCCAGCCAGGTTTTTACCCACAAAAAAGGCCCGCATCCGCAGGCCGTTTTTATTATCGATGGTTTCGTAAATTATTACCCCCCCTTCACTCACGCCAGGCGAAGGAGGGGAGTCCAAATCTACCACGAAGACACGAAGAGCACGAAGAAAACAACTTGTGATTCAGGGGGTTAACTTCGTGTCCTTCGTGCCTTCGTGGTGCAAGGCCATTAATTCTTGTTACCGGCTATCCTTTTATGCTTTCCAGCTCCTCCCAGCGCCGATACGCCTCCTCCAGCTCCCGGTCGATCTCCGCCAGGCGGGCGTTCAGCCGCGCCACTTCCCCCCCGGCGGTCCGGTAGAATTCCGGGTCGGCAAGGCGCCGGTGCAGCTCCTCCTGCTCCCCCTCCAGCCCGGCGATCCGCTCCGGCAGAGCCTCCAGCTCCCGCTCCTCCTTGAAGGAGAGCTTGCGGGGCTTTTCCGCTTTGGGGCGCGGCTTCGCCTCGGCGGCCTTCGCCGTCACCGGCGCCGCCGGGGCCTCGGCAGCCGACTGCCGCAGCCAGTCGTCGTACCCCCCCACGTACTCCCGCACCTCCCCGTCCCCGGCGAGGACCAGGGTGCTGGTCACCACGTTGTTCAGGAACTCCCGGTCGTGGCTCACCAGCAGCAGCGTCCCGGAGTACTCCAGGAGAAGGTCTTCGAGGAGGTCGAGGGTTTCGGCGTCCAGGTCGTTGGTCGGCTCGTCCATCACCAGGAGGTTGGACGGCCGGGCGAAGAGCTTGGCCAGGAGGAGCCGGTTCCGCTCCCCGCCGGAGAGGATGTGCACCGGGGTGCGCGCCCGCTCGGGGGTAAACAGGAAATCCTGCAGGTAGCCGATCACGTGCCGCGGTTTTCCGTTGATGGTGAGGGTATCGTTTCCCTCCCCCACGTTCTCCTGCACCGTCTTCTGCATGTCCAGCTGGTCGCGCAGCTGATCGAAGTAGAGGACCTCCAGCCGCGTACCGAGCTGTACGCTCCCCTGCTGCGGCGCGAGCTCCCCCAGCAGGAGCCGCAAAAGCGTTGTCTTTCCCGAGCCGTTCGGGCCGATGATCCCCACCCGGTCGCCGCGGACGATGCTGGTTGTCAGATTCCTGATGATCGGCCGGCCGTCGTAGGTAAACGAGGCATCCTCCGCCTCCACCACCAGCCGCCCCGAGCGCTCCGCCTCCTGCAACTGCATCTTCGCGGAGCCCGTCCGCTCGCGCCGCTCCCGGCGCTCCTCGCGCATCCGCTTCAGCGCCCGCACCCGACCCTCGTTCCGCGTGCGGCGCGCCTTTATCCCCTGCCGCACCCACGTCTCTTCCTGGGCGAGCTTCTTATCGAACAGCGCCTGCCTGGTCACCTCCGCCGCCAGCAGCTCCTCGCGCCGCTCCACGAAGGCGTCGTAGCCGCAGGCAAAGGCGTACAGCCGACCGCGGTCCAGCTCGGCGATGCGGTTTGCCAGCCTTCTGGCAAAGGCGCGGTCGTGGGTGACGAAGAGGAAGGTCTTGACCTGCTTCAGGAGAAACTCCTCCAGCCAGATGATGGTGTCGATGTCCAGGTGGTTGGTCGGCTCGTCCAGGAGCAGGATGTCGGGGGCCGCCACCAGGGCGCGCGCCAGGAGCGCGCGGCGCTTGGTGCCGCCGGAAAGGGTGGCGAACTCCGCGTCGGCATCGAGGGAAAGCCGCGACAGGACCCGCTCCACTTCCTGGTGCAGGCTCCACCCCCCCTGCTCCTCCAGGGCCTTCTGCAGGGTCGACAGACGCTGCAGGAGCGCCTCGCCCCCCTCGGTCGCCAGCCGGTGGCTCACCTGGTGGTACTCCGCCAGGAGCGCCGCCACGTTCCCCATCCCCTCCGCCACCACGTCGAAGACGGTGCCGGAAAGCCCCTGGGGGACCTCCTGGGAGACCAGCGCCACCCGCAGCCCCTGCTGGCGGCTGATCTCTCCCCCGTCAGGGGCGACCTCGCCGGTGATGAGCTTCAGGAGGGTCGATTTCCCCGTGCCGTTGCGCCCCATAAGGCAAAGCCGGTCCCCCGGCTCCAGTTGCAGGTTTACGCCGTCCATGACCGGTGGGCCGCTGAAGGCGAGGGTTATGTTTCGTAAGGTTATGAGTGCCACTGAAACTCCTGTATCTCATTCCTGACTGCTTTCATACTTCATACTTCATACTTGCCTATCCCCCCGCCCGCTTCACCGTGAACCCGCGCCGGGAGAGCTCGGCGACCATGAGGTCGCAATGGTCCCCCTGGATCTCGATCACCCCGTCCTTCAGTGTCCCGCCCGTGCCGCAGCGGCGCTTCAGCTCGCCGGCGAGGAGCTTGAGGGCGTCGTCGCCCCCCGGCACCCCGATCACGACCGTCACCGTCTTGCCGCCCCGCCCCTTGCTCTCGCGCCGGACCCGGACGATCCCGTCGCCAACCGGACGCGCCTGTGCCTTCTTGCAGATACAGGAAGCCGCAGCCTTGCCGCAGCCGGGACAGACCCGCCCCAGCTCAGACGACCAGACGAGCGAGGTATCGGACAAACCGCGTTTCTTCATAAGTTCTCCGATTTCACGCAGACCGCGTACTTCAGATACCTTCCCTCGGGAAACGTGACCGGATAGGGAAAATCCTCCGGCTGGCCGGAGAGCGAAATGACCCGCAGCCCGCTCCCCGCATGGAGTGCGCCGCGGCGCAGCTCCTTGAGGTAGTCGGCCACGTCGACCTTCTGGTGGTTGGACGAGGCGATCAGGAGCCCCCCGGCAGTGAGGAGCGGCAGCGCCGCGGCCACCAGGTCGGCGGTGCCGCCGCGGGTGGTGAAGCGGCTCTTTGCAGTCGTGGAAAAGGAGGGGGGGTCCATGAGGATGACGTCGTACCCCTTTCCCCGGCGCGCCAGGTCGGCCAGCACCGCCAGGCAGTCGCCGACAATGAACTCGTGCCGTTTCGGATTGAGCCGGTTGGCGCCGAAGTTTTCCCGCGCCCACTCCGTGTAGCCGGGGGAGGCATCGACGCCGGTCACCAGGCTCGCCCCTGCCGCGGCAGCCGCCACGGAGAAGGCGCCGGTATAGGCGAAGAGGTTCAACACCCGCCGCCCTTTGACCCGGGCCATCAGGTCGCGGCGGTTCACCCGCTGGTCGAGAAACAGGCCGGTGTTCAGCCCCCGCTCCAGGCTCACATGGAAGTTCAGGCCGTTTTCCCGCACCTCCAGGGGGTCCGGGGCGGGGGTGCCGGCCAGGAGGCGCCCGTACCGCTTCGTGTCGCTCGCCGCCTCCAGCTCCCGCGTATTTTGCGGCCGGGCCTTTTCGTAAATCCCGGCCGGCGCCAGCAGTTCCTGCAGCGCAGCGACCACCGCTTTCAGATGGGGGCGCCAGGAGGCCGCGTAGAGCTGCACCAGCAGATAGTCGCCGTAGCGGTCCACCGTGAGCCCCGGGAGGCCGTCCCCCTCGCCGTTCACCAGCCGGCAGGCGGTGGTGTCCCCCAGGTTCCCGTGGACGCGGCGCAGGTCGACCGCCGCCCGCAACCGGCTGGCAAGCCAGGCCCGGTCCAGCCGCAGCCGTTCCCGCCCCAGCACCCGGGCGACGATCCGGTCGGCCGGGTCGAGGAGCGCCATGGCGAGAAAGCGTCCCCGCTCGTCGGCCAGCTCCACCAGGTCGCCGGCCGCTCCGGACGGCCACTGCTTCGTGTAGCTGTCGGCAATGATCCAGGGGTGCCCCAGCTCCAGCATCCGCACCGATTCGGGGCCTATCATCCATTGTGCCGCATTCATCATCATATTCTTTCGTTGCAAGGCAAGTGGGTGTAGTAACTTTTTATCATCTCTTTTTTTCGCGCGTTCGTCAACCCTCTAGCCGCGGAATAGTCCAGCATGCATCCGCAATACTCTTGAACGTGCCGGGAAGGTGTTAGGTCAAAGCCGCGGGCGAAAAGTTAGCCCAGCAGCATTGCCACAACCGACCAGTAAGAAAAAAGGGGACTTTGACAGTCCCCTTTCTCAATGCTCTATAGTTGATTAATTTTCGATGTATCTACGGAACAACTATGGTCCACTTCACCTCAGAAGCGGCATTGTAGTTATTGTTACCAGCCTGTGAGGCAGTTACTTCGATAGTGCCAGGGCCGGTGAAGCGGAGGATTGGTTGATTTGGATCGGCATTGTCGATTGTCCCAGGGCTGCCTGGCGTTAGCGCATAGGTAACTGGCAAGCCAGAAGAGGATGTGGCACTTAGAGCAATCGATTGTACTGACTGGACGGCTTTTGCGACTACAAGTGTGCCGGTGGCACTGCCGTCGTAACGGGGATCGGTAATGGTGGCGACAACGTTGGGATAGCTGCCGGCATCTGTGGGGGCTGTTGTGAGGTCGTTGTAGGTGATGACAAATGGTATGCCAGCCGGGTTTGTCGTTGCTGTTGCTGCCTTGGGCGTACCGTCATAGGTCTGGCTGAGGTTCCCCAATGTAACTTTGACGGCGATACTCAGCGTGCCACTGGCACTACCCTGGTAATTGGGGTCACTGATGGTGGCGACAACGTCGTATCTCCCTATTGCAGTGGGAGCAGTTGCATTGCCGTTATAGGTGATTCCTACGGATAAGCCCGGAGGCGATGTCGTTGCCGTCACTGCCTTCGGCGTACCATCGTAGACCTGGTTGAGGCCGGGAAGGGTGACGGTGGCCATTGCCTTGCCGACATTGATGGTAACACCGTTGGCGGCGCTGTTATAGTTGGCTGTGTCGGTGGGGGTGAAGTTGGCGGTCAGAGTCTGGCCGGAGCCGGCATTGAGCACCGTTCCAGATGCCGGTGTGTAGGTGATCGTGCCGGGAACGCTGGCAACTGCGCTCAGTTGCATTCCGCTCAAGGGGGTCCCGTAGGTGATGTCGGCCGGGTTTGTCCAGCTGATTATCGGAATTGCCTTGGCGACATTGATAATGACAGTTTTGGTGACACTGTTGTATTTGGCCGTGTCGGTGGGAGTAAAGTTGACGGTCAGAGTCTGGCCGGAACCGGCATTGAGCAGCGTTCCAAGTGCCGGCGTATAGGTGAAGGTGCCGGGAACATTGGCAATGGCATTTAGTTGCGTCACGGTCAAGGGAGTCCCATAGATGATGTCGGCCGAGTTTGCCCAAGTGATTATCGGGGTTATCTTAGCGACATTGATTGTAACACTCTTGGTGGCGCAGTTGTAGTTGGCCGTGTCGGTGGGAGTAAAGTTGGCAGTCAGAGTCTGGCCGGAGCCGGCATCAAGCACAATTCCGGATGCCGGTGTGTAGGTAATCGTGCCGGGAACGTTGGCGACGGCGTTCAGTTGCGTCCCGCTCAAGAGGGTTCCGTAGGTGATGTCAGCCGGGTTTGTCCAGCTGATTGTCGGAGTTGCCTTGGCGACATTGATGATGATACTCTTGGTTACACTATTGTTGTTGGCCGTATCGGTGGGGGTGAAGTTGACGGCCAGAGTCTGACCGGAACCGACATTCAGCACCGTTCCAAGTGCCGGCGTATAGGTGAAAGTGCCGGGAACGTTGGCGACGGCGTTCAGTTGCGTCCCGCTCAAGCTAGTCCCGTAGGTAATATCGGCAGGATTTGCCCAGGTGATTGTCGGGGTTCCCTTGGCTACATTGAGAGTGTCGATAGCAATGCCATGGTAGCCGGGACCGTCGGCCCTTGCGACAACCTTGTAGCTGCCCACTGCAATGGGGGGGATGAGGCTGCCATCGTAGGTGATTACGACTGACAGACCGGCTGGTATTGTTGTCGCCGTAACTACCCTGGGCGTACCATCATACTGCTGATTAAGGTTATCCAATATAACGATCGCATTAGTAATATCGAGGAAGGCGCTGGCACTTCCCTGGTAATGTTGATAGTTGGGAGCTACGATAGCGGCGTCAACATGGTATTTGCCTGGTACAGTGGGTGATATGACGGTGCTGCCATCATCGGCTTTATAGGTGATGACTACGGGCAGGCCGGATGGATTTGTCGTTGCTGTCACTGATTCGGGCGTGCCATCGTAGGGCTGGATTAGGTGGTCAAGCGTGATAGTGGCCATGGCCAATCCCGAAGTGAGGAAACTCCAGCGGTAATCTGCAAATGGGTGGACGCCCGCAGTGCTCCGAGCGCCGGTATTTAAGGTGCCGTAGTAGGTAGCGTCCGGCTCCAGCGGAGCCGAGGGGGCAAAGGTGGCGATATTGGTTGCCTGATCGTAGGTAACAATCCCTTGAATAGGCTTTTCATAGAAACTGGTGGCCGCCATTGCCCCGCCGCCTTGCCCATAACCCCAGGCGACCACAGTACCGTCCTTTTTCAGCGCTATGGTGTACGCGCCTCCCGCCGCAATTGCAGCAACACCTGAAAGCCCAGCCGGTACCGTAATCTGGCCATTACTGTTGGAGCCCCAGGCAACGATGGTGCCGTCATTTTTCAGCGCTACCGTATGATAGTCACCTGCGGCGATTGCAACCACCCCAGAGAGGCCCGCCGGTACCGAAGTCTGCCCGTTCACATTATAACCCCATGCGACCACAGTGCCGTCATTTTTTAGCGCTACCGTATGATTGCTACCTGCGGCGATTGCAACCACCCCGGAAAGGCCCGCCGGTACCGAAGTCTGCCCGTTCACATTATAACCCCACGCGACCACAGTACCGTCATTTTTCAGCGCTACAGTATGAAAGCCACCTGCGGCGATTGCAACCACCCCGGAGAGGCCTACGGGAACTGTGCACTGGCCGTTACTATTGTACCCCCATGCCACCACGGTGCCGTTATTCTTTAGCGCCACAGTGTGCCAACTCGCTGCAATAGCAGTGACCCCCGAAAGGCCGGACGGCACCACCGTCTGATTGTTGTCGTTGCGTCCCCAAGCTGACACCGTGCCGTCATTCCTCAATGCAACCGTGTCGTAGCTTCCTGCGGCAATTGCAATGACTCCGGTGAGTCCCATCGGAAAAGTGCTCTCACCGTAAATGTTATCTCCCCACGCGGCCGCCGTGCCATCATTCTTCAACACTGCTGTATGAACAGTTCCCGCAGCAATTGCAGCGACCCCGGATAGCCCCGGCATAACATTGCTCTGTAGGTAATTATTTTTACCCCAACCGACCATGGTGCCGTCATTCTTCAGCGCCAAGCTGTGAAAGAAGCCCGCGGCAATTGCAGTGACTCCAGTGAGCCCCGCCGGAACATTGCATTGGCCGTTCGAATTATCTCCCCATGCAACCACAGAACCATCATTTTTCAGTGCCTCGGTGAAATATTCTCCCGCGGCAATTGCAGCGACACCTGAAAGCCCCGTCGGCACCGTGATCTGACCATCGTTATTAAATCCCCAAGCAACCAGCGTGCCATCGTTTTTCAGCGCAACAGTGTGAAAGCCTCCCGCAGCAATGGCTTTGACCCCAGAAAGTCCTGGGGGCACCGAGTTTAGCCCGAAGCTGCTGTCTCCCCATGGGACCACAGACCCATCATTCTTCAAAGCCACGCTGTGATATCCTCCCGCAGCAACGGCAATGACCCCATTGAGCCCTGTCGGCACAGTGGTTTGACCATAAATGTTATACCCCCAGGCGACCACCGTGCCATCATTCTTCAGCGCCACGATGTGATCGCTTCCTGAAGCTATAGCAACGACACCTGAGAGCCCAGCCGGTACGGTAGTTACACCATGATCGTCATTATCTCCCCACGCAACCACCGTCCCGTTATCCTTCAGCGCCACTGTATACCACATACCCGCCGCAACAGCCACGACCCCGCTAAGTCCCGCCGGAACATTGCACTGACCGTATTCGTTATCTCCCCAGGCGACCACCGTGCCGTCGTTCTTCAGCGCCACGGTATGATAGTACCCCCCTGCAACAGCCTTTAAACCGACAAAACGCGACAGGGTGAAACTGCCACTCGTTATGGTGGCAGGATTCATGGCCTCGCTGAACGTGGCCGTGACCGTTGTCGACAGCGGTGCGACGCTCCCCTCAGCCGGCGTGAATGCTGTAACCGTTGGCGCCGCCCAGCCGGCCGATGCCATCAGCAGCAAGAGAATACCCAAAATGGCTCCTGACAGGAACCATTTCGAGCCTCCTGACATACTTTTCCCTCTCATGCCACCCTCCTTTTCGAATCATTGATATTGGAATTTACCAACACGCAGGAGGTTACAATGATAAATTAAATAAAGTCAATAAATATTTATTTATATTTTGAGGTGTTTTGCCGAATGGGAAAAGGTAGCCTGACTCATATGGAGGAGAAGCTGACAGCGAAAAACCGAGACAACTAATTACCTGTTGACCCCGCGGTCTTGCCGAGGTAATAGTCGTAATTCCCCTCGTAGGTCCGCATCTCGCCATGGTCGACCTCGATCACCCGGTCCACCAGGAGACGGAGGAAGTGGCGGTCGTGGCTCACGAGGACCACCGTGCCGCTGAAGTTCTGCAGCGCGTCCAGGAGGATCTCCCGCGACCGGATGTCCAGGTGGTTGGTCGGCTCGTCCAGCACGAGGAAGTTGACCGGCCGCGCCAGGAGCGTCGCCAGCACCACCCGGCTCTTCTCGCCGCCGGAGAGATTCTCGATCCGCTTGTCCACCGCGTCCCCCTGGAAGAGGAAGGCGCCGAGGAGGTTCCTGATCACGCCGATGTTGGCGAGCGGCATCGCCTCCTGCACCGTCTCGAACACCGTCTTCTTTGGCTCCAGGACCTCCATGGCGTGCTGGCTGAAGTAGCCGAGCTCCACGTTCGCTCCAAGGGCCACGCTCCCCGTCGTGGGAGCGGTCTGGCCGGCCAGCACCTTCAGGAAGGTCGATTTCCCCGCGCCGTTCACCCCGACCACCGCGATCTTCGCCTGCCTCCGGATGATCCCGGAGACGCCGCCGAACACCGGGTGTTCGCCGCCGTCATGGGTCTGCCAGACCTTCCCCAGGTTCTCCATCACCACCACGTCGTCGCCGCTCCGGGGGGGCTCCTTGAACTCGAACCGGACCGTCCGCTCCTCGGCGGGGATCTCGATCCGCTCGATCTTGTCGATCTTCTTCACCCGCGACTGAACCTGGGCCGCGTGGGAGGCGCGGGCGGCGAACCGGGCGATGAACTCCTCCTCCTTGGCGAGCATCTCCTGCTGGCGTTTGTGGGAGGCGAGCAGCTGGTCGCGGCGGATGTCCCGCTCCCGCTCGTAGAAGTCGTAGTTGCCGCCGTAGGTGGTCACCGTCTTGTTCGCCACCTCGACGATCCGGGTCACCACCCGGTTCATGAAGTCGCGGTCATGGCTCGTCATCAGGAGCGCCCCGTCGAACTCCCCCGCCAGCCACTCCTCCAGCCAGATGATCGACTCCACGTCCAGGTGGTTGGTCGGCTCGTCCAAAAGAAGCACGTCCGGCTTCAGGGTGAGGATGCCGGCCAGGGCGATCCGCATCTTCCACCCGCCGCTGAACGACTCCGCCGGGTTATTGAACCGGTCCGGGCCAATGCCGAGGCCGGTCAGCACGGTCTGGGCGCGGCTCTCCAGGTCGTAGCCGCCGCGATGCTCGAACTCCTCCTGGGCAACGCCGTACCGCTCCAGGAGCGCCGCCATCTCGTCGTCCCCCATCGGCTCGCACATGGCCGCCTCCATCTCCTTCAACTCGGCGGCGAGCCGTACCGTTGCCGCCGACACGGCCATCACCTCTTCCAGGGCCGAGCGTCCCGCCATCTCCCCCACGTCCTGGGAGAAGTAGCCGATGGTGGTCTTTTTGGCGCAGGTGATCTCCCCCGCGTCCACCTCCTCCTCGCCGGTGACGATCCGGAAGATGGTGGTCTTCCCCGCCCCGTTCGGCCCGACCAGGCCGGTCCGGCTGTTGGGAAGGATCTGGAAACTCGCATCGCGGAACAGTGTCTGGCCGCCGTGCTGCTTGGTGATGTTAGACAGGTGGATCATGGTTTCTCGTTTCTCCTCAATAAAAAACCACAGGAGGTGACCCCTGTGGTTCAGGTGCTACATTCTTTATATCATTTCCGGCAGGATTGAGGCAATGGGGAAAATGTCACAGCCCGGTCGCGGTGCTTCACACCTCATTCATCGTCGCACCGGGCAAAGCGCGGCACCGCGCGGCCATCGACGAGAACATCCTCTACGAACATCGCCAGGGGCCTCACCCAGAGGGAATGGTCCCCGTAGAGGCAGCGGTAGACCACGAGCAGCTCCTCGGTCTCGCTGTGGCACGCCACGCCGAGCACCTCGTAGTAGTTCCCCTTGTAGTGGCGGTACCGCCCCGGCCTGATCTCCTGAGTTTCCGGTTCCATCCAATCTTCCTTGTCCATGAAAGTGTGAAGCCCGGTTACCAGATCGTTTTTACGTGGGGATAATTTCGCAGCTTGTCGTCCTTTGTGACCAGTGCCGCTCCGAGTGACAACGCCGTGGCGGCAATGATCCGGTCGGCCGGATCGGCGTGAGAGAAGTCCGGCAGCCGGACGGATTCGACGGCAATGGCGTTGCTGACCGGCACAAAGGTGAGAAACGGCAGCGTTTCGCAACGGCAGAGCCAGTCACGAACATCCAGAGCCAGCCGCAGCCGGCCGCGCTCCACGAGCAAGGCTATCTCCCAGGAACTGATGCAGGACACATGCACCGAGCTTGACTTCACCGACGCATCAATCGCCTTTTTTGCCGGCTTGCTCAGGGTTGTTGGGTCATTGACCCACCAGAGCAGGGTGTGGGTATCAAGGACGATCACTTCAGCGCATCCCAATCTTCCACCCCTACCGGCTCCAGGGGGGCATCATATTTCAGCACCGTATTGCGCAGGCCTCGGAAACACTCCTCCGGATCGGCAACATAGGGGACAATCTTGAGGACCGGGCGGCCATGGTCGGTGATCACCAGCTCCTCGCCGGTCTGCTCGATCTTGCGGAAATACTCCAGCGAATGGGGCTTGAACTGGGATTTCGAAACAGCTTGCGGCATACGGTCACCTCCATCTGCACATTATGACCATAGTAACATAGTCACAACGTGCATGCAAGCGGGATAACGGAGCTTTGATTCTCGATAGAGAGAATGGCGCTGTCAGGGCAGTCAAGGTTGGCTTCTAGGCAAAATTTCCGTAGTTGCCCCCGAAGATCATCGGCTGCAATGGCGCCCACTACAGTGCACTCGGTTTTTTCAGATTATTTTTCTTGGCGATAACGCAAGGCTGACCGGCCGGTTTTAGGGCCGGTCCAGCCGTGAGTTGTTAATCGCTTTTCAGATTATTCCACTTTCAAACAAGAAACCTCATTTTTGTAAGCAACCTTCAATCCTATTAAGTTCAAACTCCTCTGTACCGATGGGCGTGGCTACATATTCATCGTGTGCCGGAAGAAGCCCAATTGGTATTGGGTTAAAGGCATTGGGGTTATGAATTACAGCCATGGGGTTTATATCTCCAACTAAAGTTCCGGCTACATCTACAGCCCAAATGGCGCTGATTGGTTTGAACCTCGCATCAAGGAAGGTGTATGCAGGAACTGGTGACCCCTTCGGCTTAGATATAAAAGGACGGTGTTGATGTCCAGCGCCTGTCTGTTCAAGCGTATCGCGATTGATTTTTATCTGGTAAGGCCCAATCGCGAAAACAGCTTCGGCGGCAAAAGGGAATTGACTTATGCCAAACAAATTGGGAAAAAGGCCGTTGCGAAGTTGGCAACCATTCACTGCAATTACATACGCATCTCCTGATTCGACGATTCCTTTTTCAATATAACCTTTAGTGGTGCCATCCACGCTGCCAATCAGCTTTTCTGCCTTCTCTTTGATGGCGCTTGTCCATCGCAAAATTATATTTTCATGTGGGAAATCTACTACTTTCATCACTCCGGAAGGAGCAGAGGTCAGCCAGCCAGACGGCACCCCGTGTGGTTCTGGGCAAATAACCTCGATCCAGATCTTTAGGCCTTTCTCGATCAATAAAAAGTCTGGACCACCTCCAAGTGAAGGCGCAGGATGGAGACCCACTTTGCACAAACGTGCTGCTAGTAAAGCTTCCGAAACACGGGACCAGAATTTTTGCTCCAAGCCTGAACATAGTTCATTGGTGAAATTAGCATCAGCCAAGCCGGATGTTACAAATGAATTGCATGCGTTAGCAAGTTCATCGCGGAATTCTTGTGTTCGACCGAAGCCTGGAAATCGTTTTAGAAGGAACGTTTCAATGTCCATGACAGTCCTGATAGCTACAACGGGGTGCCCCCATGACCCGCCCGCCCAGGTTTTTCGGGCGGTCGGCGTCCATGGAGCTGGTTATGTGCTCGTCATCAGCCTTCTTACGACATCCTTTGCAAACGACTCACACCATGCCTCTTCACTTGCTGAACTCTTGCCGCTGAAGCCGCTCTGCCCGTTTCTCTCCGCGTAAGCGACGTGCGCAACCTCGTGGGCAATAAGAAAACCCGTGTAGATTCTTGCTGTTTCGGGTTTCCAAGCTACTGTCCGGCACTGCTTGTCGATTTTCCCTCCGCAAAGCTCCACGAGATCGCACCATTCTCGCTTTTCACTCAGCAGTTTCGTCTTTCCTTCTTTCAGGCAAAAGTTGATCCTGATTTCAAAGCTGCTGCCACGCCCTACGATTCTTGCCTCTTGGGTTGTTTGCTGATTGCACCCAAAGTGAATTGTTCGTACTCGCGGTAAAATATCTGGCGGGATGCATTGGCTGACGATCTCTTTTACGTCGGCCGCCGATACTGGAAAAGAGTACGGTGGTGTGATTTTTTCAAATTCGATTTTCATCAGATTTGTTTGCGCTTTGTGAGAATCCACGCCCTACAATTGATGTCCCGCAAAATGGGCAAAAATATAAATGCCAAAGCCCGCTGATGAACCACTCGGTTTCGTCAATTTCGGAATGCTCTTCGTATGCATAGGATATCTCGTCAGCAACATATGCCTCATAAAATCGGTCGCAGCAGACATCGGTTCGATTTTTCTTTTTTGCTTTAGTCATATCTTCTTTTTCCACATAACGGGGGCGGCCTTGACCGGCGGCGTCAGCCGTCCGCGTCTAAGGACGTGGTTGGGATCAGCTTCCAGCACACATTAATCGTTGCATGTTCTCCTCGCGCTTCCTCTCCCTGACCCTTCTGCCCTCCCAGGTTGTGCACACTAATAAATTCAATCAATGGCAAGTGTGATTAGTTAAATTGTTTGTAGAGCTTTTGGTGTAAGTTTCACTAACACATGAGTTGGAGTAATTGATTCGAACTCAAACAGACCGGTAGACTCCAAGTATTGTTTTAACTTAGAAAACCCTGCTTTTTTGTAATCTATCGGAGTATAGGTCCTCAAATAACCAGCAAATGATGCTAAATCTGCACGGCCATCGCCATTGGCTGTAGTTTGTTGTGCTTTTATCAAATAATGTTTAGCCTCTTCTTCGGTAATTGATGGAAGAGAGACAGGATCAACCAACTCTACTTTTTTCTTAGCAGTGGGCTTCCCCTTCGCTGCTATGTCCTTTAAATCTGACTCAAAAAGGTTATTTATGTTAATACCTAATTGTCTTGAAAATTTGTGCCTAAAGTCATGTATTCCTGAATACGATTCAGTTAGCCCTTTTAGTCTCATTTTTTCCTTAAAATTTCTTAGAGTTGAAAATTGTTCAATTTCTATTTTGTCTGGATCGACAGGTGTCTGCGAAAAATAAAGCATTACTGGTTTGCCTGACGCCACAAACTGCTCAATTTCCTCAGCAGTTCCACTTACTGCGACACCAGTGTGGGTACCAATCCGTGTCCAAAATAAACCAACTAACAAATCACAGTCTTTCACTACCTGATTGTTGATAACCCCCTGTGGTCGATCACCCAAAAGTGGAGAGGAATGTGTTTCCCATTTAATAGGCATCAACACTTTCTTGCTAGTGACTGCCGACACAGCGTTCCATTCATTGATTATTTCCGGAATTACATTCCTTTCTTCACCAACGTCCCCTGGCGAGGCAATCAAAATACGATAAACAGTTGCGTCAAAAGACATCTTACTCCTCCTCTATGCATATTTAATCAATTGTTATTGCCACATCAGAGCTCAATTCTTTTGCAGTCCAACCAATAGATGACCCGAGCGTGCAAGGTAGTGCCACCTTGCAAGGTTGCCGAAACCTGTTACGTTTCAGGCATGTACCGAACACGCCTGCATGGCAGCCAGAAATTCAACGAGAAAATGGCGCGGTGGCGCGACATCCAACCCCCGGCATGAGATCATCCTCCATCGCTCCAACCGCATCGACTGCTACCGCGTGGAGATTGACGGCCGGATGCTCCCCGGTCGCAAGGGATGGGCCAGCGTCCTGGAGATGGTCCGAAAAGCTTTCGTCCGGGTCGGCGCATTCTGGTGAAAAAATTTGCAGCGCCGACACCCACTTACGCCCGCCGCCATAACCTTTGCTCTCAACAGATGGCCACGGGTATTTTAGCGCCTCCAGATTAATTTTCAACAAAAAAAGCCGCCCAGCCAGCAATGCTGGCACGGGCGGCTCCTGAAGCCAATTCCGGTAAATACGGCCGCTACCGCTTCCCCCTGACCATCCGGGTCAGGGTCCGGTCGAGCGCCGAGGCGAAGCGTTGCCGGTCAGAGAGGCCGAACTGCGCCGGTCCCCCCCGGACGAGCCCCCCCTCGCGGAGTTCCTGCATCAGGTCCCGGTACGACAGCCGTTCGCCGACGTTCTCCTCGGTGTAGAGCTCCCCCCGCGGATCGAGCGCCACTCCCCCCTTCTCCACGACCCGCGCCGCCAGGGGGACATCGGCGGTGATCACCAGGTCGTCGGGGGAGGCGTGCTCCGCGATGTAATCGTCGGCCGCGTCGTGCCCCTCGGGCACGACCACCGACGTCACCAGCGGCGTGTGGTGCTTGGCGAGCCCCATGTTCGCCACCAGCACGACCCCGGTCTGCAGGCGCTCCGATGCCCGGAACACGATCTCCTTGATGACCCGCGGGCAGGCGTCGGCATCGATCCAGATCTTCATACCCCTCTCCAATAAACAAAAAATGCAGACAGCAAGTCAAATGCGTTGCACGCGGATAACTTCTGATCGAATCGGATTAACATCTGATCCATCACCCATTGAAGGTTGAGATCAAAAGAGTCTAAATCCGCCTTTATCAGAAGTTATCAGATTTGATCCGCGTGCTACGCCTTTTGCTTTCTACAGGGTCAGCTCCGCGTGGCCGCGGTACAGCTCGTCCCGTAACTGGGCAGTCTCCGCGCTCTCCAGGTAGTCGTCGAACGCCATCACCCGGTCGATGATCCCGAGCGGGGTGATCTCCACGATCCGGTTGGCCACGGTGGAGACGAGCTGATGGTCGTGGGAAGTGAAGAGCACCACCTCCGAAAAGGCGGCGAGCCCGTCGTTCAGCGCCGTGATCGACTCCAGGTCCAGGTGGTTGGTCGGCTCGTCCAGGATCAGGGCATTCGCCCCCGAGAGCATCATCTTTGCCAGCATGCAGCGGACCCGCTCCCCGCCGGAGATGACGCTCGCCTTCTTGGTCGCCTCGTCGCCGGAGAAGAGCATCCGCCCGAGGAACCCGCGGGCGAACGACTCGCCGTCGCAGGGGGGGTACTGGCAGAGCCACTCGATCAGGGAGAGGTCGCGCTCGAAGTAGGCGGCATTCTCCCGCGGGAAGTACGACGGGGTGATAGTCACCCCCCAGCGGAATTCGCCGGCATCCGGCTCCAGCTCGCCGGCCAGGATCTGGAAAAGGGTCGTCTTCGCCAGGGCATTCCCCCCGACGAAGGCGATCTTGTCCCCCTTGTTCACGGTGAGGGTGAGGTCGTTCAGGACCGGCACGCCATCCACGCTCTTGGAAAGCCCCTTGATCTCCAGGATCACGTCGCCGCAGGCGCGCTCCGGCTTGAACACCACGTAAGGGGACTTTCGGGAGGAGACCGGCATCTCCTCCACGGTCAGCTTCTCCAGGAGGCGCTTGCGCGAGGTCGCCTGCTTCGCCTTGGAGGCATTGGAGCTGAAGCGCTGGATGAAGGCCTTGAGCTCATCCGCCTTCTCCGTGCTCTTCCGGTTCGCCTCTTGCTTCTGCCGCAGCGTCAGCCGGCTCGCCTCGTACCAGAAGTCGTAGTTCCCGACATACACCTTGATCATCCCGAAGTCGATGTCGGCGATGTGGGTGCAGACCTGGTTCAGGAAGTGGCGGTCGTGGGAGACGACGATCACGGTGTTGGCGAAGCGGGAGAGAAAATCCTCCAGCCAGGTGATCGATTTCAGGTCCAGATGGTTGGTCGGCTCGTCCAGGAGCAGCACGTCGGGATTGCCGAACAGCGCCTGGGCGAGCAGCACCCGCACCTTCTCCCCCGCTTCCAGCTCCTTCATCTTCTTGTGGCGCAGTTCCTCGGGTATCCCGAGGCCGTTCAGGAGCACCGCGGCCTCGCTCTCCGCCTCGTAGCCGTTCATCTCGGCGAAATCCGCCTCCAGCTCCGCCGAGCGGATCCCGTCCTCCTCGGTGAATTCGCTCTTGGCGTAGATCGCCTCCCGCTCGGACATCACGCGGTAGAGCCGCTCGTGCCCCATCATCACGGCGTTGAAGACCGTCTCCTCGTCGAAGGCGAACTGGTCCTGGCGCAGCACCGCGATCCGCTCCCCCGGGGTGACGGAGATATCCCCCTTGTCGCACTCCACCTCACCCGCCAGGATCTTCAGGAAGGTCGATTTCCCGGCGCCGTTGGCGCCGATCAGGCCATAGCAGTTGCCGGGGGTGAACTTGATGTTGACGTCCTTGAACAGGACCCGCTTGCCGTAGGAAAGGGTTACGTTTGTTGCACTGATCAATGCTTTTCTCGCTTTCTAAGTATTGCGGAGCATGCTTTTCGCGCAGGGCCGCACCTGGCGCTCGCCTCGTTGTGCGGCGTGGCAAGGCCACGCCTCCGCCTCACCTCGCACCAGTCGCACCCCTGCATCGAAAATCCTGCTCCGGAAGGTTTCGTATGGACAAACAAAAAACCACAGGAACTTCCCTGTGGTTCTTTATTTCCACTCTTGTTCTCTTTTGTTTATACCATTTTCGACACTGCAAGGGCAAGGGGCTTTTCTTAAACCCGCAGGGAAAGCGATTTTTTCGTCAGGCCAAGGCGACGGAGCGAACCGGGCGGAGGCGTGGCAGCGCCACGTCGCACAACCGGTTCGCGAACGTCAACGCCGGCATGGCGGAAAAGGCGCTTTCCCTCAAGCTGTTTCGCCGGCATCATGCAGGTTCAGCTCCTTGATCGCCATCTCCCGCAGCTTGAACTTCTGGATCTTCCCGGATGCCGTCATGGGATAGGAATCGACGAATTTGACGTATTTCGGGACCTTGTAGTTGGCGATCCGGCCGCGGCAGAACTCCCGCACCTCCTCCTCGGTCATGGGTTCCCCTTTCTTCAGGATCACCGCGGCCATCACCTGCTCGCCGTACTTCGGGTCGGGGACGCCGTAGACCTGGACGTCCGATATCCGCGGGTGCGTGTAGAGATACTCCTCGATCTCCCGCGGGTAGATGTTCTCGCCGCCGCGGATGATCATGTTCTTGATCCGGCCGGTGATCTTGCAGTAGCCGTTCTCGTCCATCACCGCCAGGTCCCCGGTATGGAGCCAGCCATCGGCGTCGATCGCCTTCGCGGTCTCCTCCGCCATCTTGTAGTATCCCTTCATCACCAGGTAGCCCCTGGTGCAGAGCTCCCCCTGCTTCCCCGGTGGAAGGGTGGCGCCCGTCTCGATGTCGACGATCTTCACCTCCACGTCGGGGAGCGCCCGACCGACCGTGGCGACCCGCAACTCGACGGGATCGTCGGTGCGGGTCTGGGTAATCACCGGCGACGACTCGGTCTGGCCGTAGGCGATGGTGATCTCGGAGGCATGCATGTCGCGGATCACCCGCTTCATCACCTCGATGGGACAGGGGCTTCCGGCCATGATCCCGGAACGGAGGCTGCTCAAGTCGAATGAGGAGAACTCCGGGTGCTCCAGCTCGGCGATGAACATGGTCGGAACACCGTGCACCGCGGTGCAGCGCTCCGCCTCGATGGTCCGGAGCACCGTAAGCGGATCGAACACTTCCACCGGCACCATGGCCGCGCCGTGGGTGACGCAGGCGAGCACGCCCAGGACGCAGCCGAAGCAGTGGAAGAACGGCACCGGGATGCAGAGGCGGTCCTTCTCGGTGAAGCGCATGCACTCGCCGATGTTGAAGCCGTTGTTCACCACGTTGTGGTGGGTGAGCATCACCCCCTTGGGAAAGCCGGTGGTGCCGGAGGTGTACTGCATGTTGATCACCTCGTGGCGATCGAGGGTCGCCTCCACAGCATGAAGCTCGCTGTCGGGGACCCCGCGGCCGATCTCCACGATCCGCGAGAAGTCGAGCATGCCGGCCGGGGTTTCGTCCCCAATGAAGACGACGTTCTTCAGATGGGGGAGCCTGGCGCTGGAGAGGCTTCCCGGCGCGGCCCCCGGCAGCTCCGGGACCACCTCGGTGAGGGTCCGGACATAATCGGTGTCCTTGAACGACCGGACCAGGAAGAGGGTGGTGGAGTCGGACTGCCGGAGGATATACTCCAGCTCGGCCGATTTGTAGCTGGTGTTCACCGTGACGAGGACCGCCCCGATCTTGGCGGTGGCGAACTGGAGGATGACCCATTCCGGGACGTTGTAGGCCCAGATGGAGAGATGGTCCCCCTTCCTGATCCCGAGCTTCAGCAGCCCCTTGGCGACCTGGCGGCAGACCTCGTTGAACTGCCGGTAGGAGTGGCGCACGCCCCGCTCCGGGTAGACGAGGGCGTCGTTGTCCGGCCAGGTGGCGGCGATGTGGTCGAGAAGGCCTCCAACCGTGAAGTCGAGTTGATTCGGCATGGTCCGTCCTCCGTTGTCCTGTTGTTTGACACTATCACGCGTTAGTCTGACAATTACAACTGACTGATTTTCAAAGGATTTATGAATTAGCACGGAGCGGCGGGCAAAGTCAAGAATTTTAGAACGCGGTTATCAAAATTCCGCTCCACCCTGCACATAATTTAGGCAAAGTGCTAACCGCCGCTATTTCAATATCCCTTTACCCGTCTTCCCCCCCCTTTTCCACAAGGGTTTCCACAGCATCTGTGGGAATCGGGCCAACAGGCTGAATTTACGCCGTTGCGGCACCCCGAGGCGGTCCGGAACAATCCGCCCCCGACCCGCCCCTACCGCCGAAACACCAGCCCCGCGCCGACAAGGAGAAGCACCGCCCCCAGAGCGCGTTTTCCGTCCACCGGCACCGTCCGGAACCCGAACAGGCCGTAGTGATCGAGCACGAGACCGGTGACGAGCTGGGCGACGATGGTCGCAGCCATGGCGGAGGCGGTCCCGATCCGCGGCACGATCACGATGGTCAGGGTAACGAAGAAGGCCCCCAGGCAGCCGCCGGTCAACTCCCACCAGCGGGCGTCGGCAATGCCGCGCAGAGAGCCTGCGCGCCCTCCCAGGAGGACAATGGCGAAGAGCACCAGGGTGCCGACGGCAAAGGAGATGCACGAGCTCTCCACGGCCCCGATCCGCTGGGCGAGCCGCCCGTTGATGGACGGCTGGAGCGCAACGGTGATCCCGCCGCAGAACATGAGAAAAAAGAACGCCAGCGCCGTCATGCCCCCTCCCCGCATCCGTCCGGCCTCATACCACCACCCCCCCCGACACCACGAACTTCACCGCCTCCTCCACGCTCATGCCGCTCTCCATCACCTCATCCTGCCGGAAAAACAGGGCAAAACCGGAGGTGGGGTTGGGCATGGTCGGCACGTAGACCACCACCAGGGGTTCCCCGTCCCGAACCACCTCGGCGGTGACAAAGCCGACGGCCCGCACCCCCTTGCGCGGCCACTCCACGAAGACCGCCCGCCGGTAGGAGGTCTTCCCCTCCTTGAACACCTGGGTGAGCTGTTTGCTTGAGGTATAGATCAATTTGACCAGCGGGATACGCGACAGGAGTTGGTCCCCCCACTTGAGGAACTGGGTGCCGAAGACATTGGTGGCCAGAAGCCCGGCCAGATAGATGACCGCGGCGCCGCTAAGCATGCCGAGACCGGGGAAATGGGTCTCCCGGTGAGTGATGGCGGTGATGAGGTCGTCCAGGTAGCTGCCGAGAATCCCGTCGGCGAAATTGAAGAGGAACTTCAGGATGAAGATGGTGATCCCGAGCGGGATGACGATGAAGAGGCCGGTCGCAAACTTCCCTCTCAGGTGGTTGAAGAGCTTTTCCATGGCGCACCTCGGCATGATGTTCGTTTATGGCTGACAATAGCCGATTCCACGGCAATGTCAATACCGGAGACAAGCCGGACGCACATAAAGAAAGCCCCCTGCACACGGGCAGGGGGCTCGGTTGGGAACCATGGTTCCTGTTGAGCACGGTTACTTGATGACAGCGTCTTCCACGATGACCGCATAAAAGTAGCCGGCGCCGAAGTCCTTGTCCTTGTGCAGGGTCCCGGTCACGGTCACGGTCTTGCCCGCTTCCGGCAGGGCCTGGTCCGTGGTGACCGTCAGGTCGTTGGTCTTGCTCCCCGCACTGCCGCTGCCGTCCTGCAGATGGAGCCAGTTCTTGCCCATGATCCCCTGCGCCACCTTGACCACCTTCCCCTTGACGGTGACCTGCTGCTTGTCGAGCTTGGCCTTGTCCCTGTAGAGATCGGCTACTTTGCAGACTTTGCCGCTTTGCGCCTTCCCGCTCTTCGCCTTTTCCCCGGCGCTCATGGCCGCCACGGGGGACAGCAACACGAGAGAGATGGTCAGTGCCTTTGCGAACCGGTTCATGAATGTCTCCTTTGCCTCGTTGTGATGTGGCCCCCGATCTGCCCGGACCTGAGGCCAATCTAGCCTTTTCGGGGAAATTATTCAAGCTATTTAATCCGCTTCGCAGGCGGGGAGCGAGAGGAGTTTTCCCCGCCGGTCCTTGAGACCTGGCAACTCCCCGGTACAATTGTTACATCACTGCCGGGCAACGTGACGACCGCGCCGCTTCACGGGCGCGCGCCCGGCCGCCTGAAGAGAAGAGGCACGCAGATGAGAGAGAAACGCCAACGGCTCCTCGATCGATTTGTGCGGGTGCAGGACACGTTCGACGCGCTGTGCGCCCCCCTGACGCCGGAAGAGCACCGCATCCAGCCGATCACGGAAGCAAGCCCCCCCTGGTGGTCGGTCATGCACACCGGCTGGTTCTATGCGCGGAACATCCTGAGGGAACTGGGCGACTACGGAGAGCTCGACCGGCGCTACGACACGCTCCTGAACTCCTATTACCACGCCCTCGGCCCCTACCTGGAGCAGGGTATCAGGGGGCGATTGTCCGAGCCCGCCAACGACCGGGCGTACGCCTACCGGGCCTCCGTCCGCGGGCGGATGGAGCGTCTCATCGCGACCATCGGGGATAAGGAGATCGACCGGCTCGCCTTTCTCCTGGAAATCGGCGCGAACCACGAAGAGCAGCACATGGAGCTCCTCCTCACCGAGGTCAAGAGGATCGAGGCCGAGATGCCGTTCGCGGAACTGCGCCGCCCCTACCGCGCCGCCCTGCCGGGCGCCCCGGCGGAAAATCCCGGCAAGGCCGCATTCATCCCCTTTGCCGGCGGTGAGTACCAGTTCGGCAACCTGGAAGGGGGATGGTGCTGGGACAACGAGCTGGCGGTCCACCGGCACCATCTGCGGGATTTCGCCCTGATGAACCGGCTCGTCACCAACGGCGACTACCTGGAATTCATCGGGGACGGCGGCTATGCCGACTGCCGGCTCTGGCTCTCCACCGCCTACGACGCCTTCGTCAAAAAGGGGGTGGTGCGCTCCCCCCTCTACTGGGAAAACCGCGACGGGGAATGGTGGCACTGGACCCTCGCCGGGATGAGGAGGGTCGATCCGGTTGAACCGGTCTGCCACGTGAATTTCTACGAGGCGCACGCCTTCGCCCTCTGGAAATCTCGGACCGATGCCCGCTTCAGAGGGGTGCGGCTCCCCACCGAGCGGGAGTGGGAGCATGCCGCGCGGTCGAGCGGTGCCGCCGTCGGCGGGAACCTCATGGAGTCGGGGCGGTACCACCCGGCCGCAACAGCGGAACCGTCCCCCGGTGCCCTGGCGCAGATGGTCGGCGACGTCTGGGTCTGGACCCTGAACCACTACGAGCCGTACCCCGGCTACACGCCGCTCCCCGGAGGGCTGGCAGAGTACAACGCCAAGTTCATGAACAACCAGCGGGTGCTGCGGGGGGGATCGTGCGCCACGCCGCGCGGGCACATGCGACTCAGTTACCGCAACTTCTGGCCCCCCCTCACCCAGTTCCAGTTCACCGGCATCCGCCTGGCGATGGACCTCGGATCGGAGGGGGCATGAAGGCCGATTTCCGGGCACTGAAGCCCGAGGATACCGGCCGCTCCGCGACCGACCGGTTCGCTCGGGACGTGCTGGATGGGCTCTCGATGGAGCCGAAAGAGACCAGGCCGGTCTGGCTGTACGACGAACGGGGAAGCGCCCTCTACCAGCAAATCACCGAGACTGAGGATTACTACCTGACCCGCTGCGAGCGGGAGATCCTGGCGGAACACGGCCCCGACCTGGCCGCGCGCCTCGGCCGGCGGCCGTTCAACCTGGTCGACCTGGGGGCAGGCGACGGGAGGAAAACCGCCCTGCTCCTGCGAAGCCTGCTGGATCAGGGGGTGCCGTTCACCTATGTGCCGGTGGACATCTCGGTCGAGGCGATGCGCCAGCTGACCGGCTCCCTGACGAGGGAGTTCGACCGGACGGCGCTGGAGGTGAAGGGGCTCATCGCCGACTACTTCGACGCGCTGCGGTGGGTCAAGCGGACGGAAGGAGCCGGCACGGTCGTCCTGTTCCTGGGCTCCAACATCGGCAATTTCGACGCCATCCAGGGCCAGGCCTTTCTCCGGTCGCTCCGCTCCGCCCTGCACGAGGGGGACCGCCTCCTGATCGGTTCCGACCTGAAGAAAGACCCCCGCGTCATCGAACGGGCCTACGACGACAAGGGCGGCATCACCCGGAAGTTCAACCTGAACCTCCTGGAGCGGATGAATCGCGAGCTGGGGGCGGATTTCGACCCGGGGAGGTTCGTCTACCGGAGTTACTACGATGTGAGAAGAGGGGCGGTGGAAAGCTGGCTCATCAGCACCCGTGCGCAGCAGGTACATGTCGGGGCGCTCGGGCGCCGATTCTCCTTCCGGGAATGGGAGGGAATCCATACGGAATCGTCCCGCAAGTACTCCCGTGACGAGATCGGCCGGATGGCCGCGGAGGCGGGCTTCACCGTCGAGGGGGACTTCATGGACGGGCGGGGCTATTTCGTGGATTCCCTCTGGAGGGCGCGATAACTGCAGACGTCATGGTTTCGCGCAGCGTGCGCCCTGGCCTATTTCGCCCGCAACGCCATGGAGACCTTTTTCCCCTCGGGACTGATCCAGTAGACATTCATTTTTGTTAAATCTGAAGAAAGGGTCCCCTTATAAACCATGGGAGTAAAGTCATCTTTTTTGTCATAGATTTCTTCGATTTCAATAGTCAGTGTTTGAGGATGGATAACTGCTCGTATGTTTGAATCGAAGATTTTATTCCTGTCGTTTCGATTGACGAAATTCTCTCTGCCAGTAATTTCAACGGCTCCATTGTCTATTTTTTTTACTCCAGAAAACGTGATCGAAACATCATAGATGTCGTCCGAGTTTTCCCACTGATAAGTGCCCGTGTAAGCTCCAGGCAGATCATTGACGATCGACCCTGCGTCAGAAGCAAGGCAGTGCCCCGCGAGAAGAAAAAGACCGGACAGAAATACAAGCCATGTTTTGAACATATTGCCTCCCTGGTAATAGTGCCCAACGGATGAGGGTCTGCTGTGGAGCGTAGCGGAAACAGCAGCGTCCGAGTGGAGCATTCCTTTCTTTACTTGTTAAATGTGAATATACGAAGGGCGTCCCCAATAAAGATTTACCAGTTTAATTACACAATTGCAAGCCTGACGCCATGGCCTCCCGCGCCATACAAAAGCGCACGCGGCCCTTCCACGCCCGGCGCGGGTTTATCGCGATCCGGTCCACTGGCCTGTTGGCAGTCGCCGTGTTTTTGTTTCATAGATTCCCACTACTGCATCCCTCGCCTAATCCAGGTATCATATTCCAGCAGCACGTTTGCCTTGTCCAAGTAAATCAAGAAGCCTGCACCGAAGGCGCCGGTCAGCGCTGGGATTATTCCAGTCCACGGGTTTTTCCATGGATTTTGGTTTTCGATAATATTGGCTATTCCGAGGGCGAAAGATGGAGTGAACACCACAAGAGCTATATACGGGCTGATTCCTGTATGCCCGGATTTGTTTTCTCGTAAATACATGGTCAGGGCTACAATCATCGTGATGCTGGCCAGACCTGCGATAACCGCTGCACATTTAATAATTTTGTTTATCTTCATTCACTTTCTCTGCCAACGGGCCGGGCATTGACCCGCGCCGGGGCGATTCTCAGCCCCGGTCGGCATCCAAAGCCCTGGGTATCGTTTTCAGCGCTGAATTTTTAAGCTATCTTTTCTTATTTCATTTTTCCCTTTTCAAGGCTTGACCCCTCAATTCCTTTCGGTTTGTTTGCCGGCGGAGCGTAGCGAAGACCGCGTGCCTTCATTTTTGACGTTAATTTTGCAATGTAAAGTTGTTGACACCTTCAACAAGAGCTGGATTCGCAGCAACATATTTTAATATGGCTTTTAGATAGCAATCATTAGGGGATGTGTCTGCACAACCATCAAAAACATAAGCGTCGTTGAAAACTCCTGTTGGCCCTTGACACGAATCTTGATTGATATTCGGATCGTTTGTCTTATACAACCAGAGGTGCATTTGCTGCGTACCAGTTGGCCAGGTAACTATTCCGCCACCTCCGGTCGCAAAACTAAGCGATAGTGGTAAGGTTTCATCTGGCTCAAGATCCCGACCTAAACCTCCGCACCATAACACTATCGCGCCACAATCATTTATATTGGGGTCGCATCCCATGTCGGCTGCGTACCAAAGTGCAATTATCATTGGGGACATTGATACAGACGTTGTTCCTGTTGAGTTAGTTTTCAACGAATCATTTTTCACTGTTGCGCTTACATTTAAAACAGTCATACCCGAGTCAGAAATAGTCGGTGTGTTGTAAGTTTGTATGTTGGTAGTTGGATCGGTTGCAGGATATGCCACAGTCGGATATGTTGACAAAGCGCTGTAAAGATATTTTTGTGCGATATGCATCTGCTTCGCTGAACCAACGCCGTTAAGAGACATTTGTGTGATGTGTGCGCCATAGGTAATGCCTGCGGATTGATCACTTTCGCCACCACCGCCACCGCAACCATAAGTTAATAGCATTCCGATTACTAACAATACTCTTTTCATCTCTAATTTCCTCCATATCTAATGGGGTGCGGCATGACCTGCCGGGCGGTTATACCGTCCGGTCATGGTCAATGCCGAGGTTGTGGATTCACCAGCTGCTTGGTCCCCTTCTGCCCAGGCTTCAACGCCACACATTTTATAGCATAAATTAATTTCATAATATACATTTATGAATACGGCTATTTGTGGCATAAGCAACCCGGAGGAGGTGCCCATGCAGCCCGGTTATGACGCCATCCTTGAGCACCTCTGGCAGCCGCATGATCCTGCGGTGAAATTGCGTCCCACACCAGCCGTTTGATATTTTCAGGGTGAAGCCGCCCGAAAAGTATGCTACATATTTCAGTAAGGATGGGCCAAACACCGAACCGAGAGAGGAATCACCGATGACCGAGGAAACCAGCAGGATCAACCCGTGGCAGATGGTGCTCGCCCAGATCGACAAGGCTGCCCGATACCTGAAGTGCGACCCGAACATGCTCGAGAAGCTACGCCATCCGGAGCGCTCCCTCCAGGTAGCGGTGCCGGTCAGGCTGGACAGCGGCCGGATAAAGGTGTTCACGGGGTACCGGGTCCAGCACAGCACGGTGCGCGGCCCGGCAAAGGGGGGAATCCGCTACCACCCGAGCGTGGACCTGGACGAGGTGACGGCCCTGGCGGCGTGGATGACCTGGAAGTGTGCGGTGATGAACATCCCGTTCGGCGGCGCCAAGGGGGGGGTGGCGTGCGACCCGGAGGAGCTCTCCCCGGGCGAGCTGGAGCGGATGACCCGCCGCTACACCGCGGAGATCATGAACTTCATCGGCCCGGACCGGGACATCCCGGCGCCGGACGTGAACACCAACCCCCAGGTGATGGCCTGGATGATGGACACCTACTCCATGCAGATGGGGCACACGGTGCCGGGGGTGGTGACCGGCAAGCCGATCGCCATCGGCGGCTCGGAGGGGAGAAGCGACGCGACCGGCCTCGGCGTGGTGTTCATGGTGATCGAGGCGGCGAAAATACTCGGGCTTCAGCTGGAGGGGGCAACGGCGGCGGTCCAGGGGTTCGGCAACGTGGGGTCGTCGGCCGCCAGGAGCCTGTTCCGGGAAGGGGTGAAGGTCATCGCGGTCAGCGACCGGACGGGCGGGCTCTACTGCGCGGCCGGCATCAACGCCTTCGAGCTGCAGCGCCACTTCCTGCAAAACGGGAGCATCGCCGACTTTCCCGGCTGCGAGCGGATCACCAACGATGAGCTGCTGGCGCTCAAGTGCGACATCCTGGTGCCGGCCGCGCTGGGAAACGTAATCCACCGGGAGAACGCCGGCCAGGTGCAGGCACGGATACTGGCGGAAGGGGCGAACGGCCCGGTCACGCCCATCGCCGACGAGATCCTGAAGGACAACGGGGTATTCGTCATCCCCGACATCCTCGCCAACGCGGGGGGGGTGACGGTCTCCTACTTCGAGTGGGTCCAGGACCTGCAGAATTACTTCTGGAACGAGGCGGAGATCAACAACCGGCTCCGCCAGATCATGGTGAGCGCATTCAAGAAGGTGATCGCCATTGCAGAGGAAAACCGGGTGGACAACCGGATCGCCGCCCAGATGCTCGGGATCGGCAGGGTGGTGGAGGCATTGCAGCTGCGGGGATTATATCCATAAGGATGAATTATGAATTTAAATGCCTTACTTCATCCTTCATAATTCATAATTCATCCTTACGAAGCACCGCCGCCATCTCCCCATGCACCAAGCCGTTGGAGGCGAGGATGCGGTGGTCGTAGACGGAGTAAGGTTCCCCGGCATGGCTGGTCACCATCCCCCCCGCCTCGGCGACCAGGAGCTGCCCCGCCGCCACGTCCCACGGCTTCAGCTTCACCTCCCAGTAGCCGTCCAGCCGCCCCGCCGCCACGTAGGCGAGGTCGAGCGCCGCGGCGCCGGCGCGCCGCACGGCCCGGGCCGCCATCTGGAAATTCACGAAATGGGCGAAGTTGTTCTCGTTGTCCCGGGTCCGGTCGTAAGGGAAACCGGTGGCGAGCAGGCAGTTCCTGAGCGGTGCCCTTCGGGAAACCCGGATGGGGCGGCCGTTCAGCTTAGCCCCCTCCCCCCGCACCGCGGTGAAGAGCTCGTCCATCATCGGGTGGTAAATGACCCCGAGCTGCACCGTGCCCTCGACCTCCAGGGCGATGGAGATGCAGAACCAGGGGAAGCCGTGGGCATAGTTGGTGGTGCCGTCCAGGGGGTCGATGATCCACTTGTGGGATGAATTGAGAGTGGCGTAGGCGTTCTCCTCAGCCAGGAAATCGTGGTTCGGGAACTCCGCCCGGATGGCGGCAACGATCATATCCTCGCACTCCCGGTCCACCTCGGTAACCAGGTTGCTCTCCCCCTTGAACTCAATCTCGTGCTCGGTCCAGAGCCGCTCACGCTGCAACTTCCCGGCAGCCAAGGCGGCATGCACGGCGGTTTCCAGGTGCCGCTTCATATCAATAGCCAATTTTCATCTCCCATCCACGGTGAACCGCTATAAATCAAAATCTACCACGAAGACACGAAGGACACGAAGTTGTTCAACTAATTGGACAACCGCTTTTCTTCGTGCTCTTCGTGCCTTCGTGGTGAAAAGGTTTTCAAAAGGCGCGTTTCTCCTCTACCACTTCTGCTTCAACTGGAATCTCACAATCTCCGGCAGATTCCTGAAAAACTTCGCCATGCTGTGGGGGGACTTCCAGAGCATCCCGGCGTACCCGAGATGTATCCGGGGGCGCCGGTAGAAGCTCCGGATGAACTCGTTGTAGAGCTCCTCCAGCCGCTCTTTCGTCAGGCCGCGGGGGACGAACACGAAGTTCATGCAGTTCATCAGGGGCCATTCCTCGTTGAACTCCCCCTGTTCCCGGATGGTGCGGTACACCGGGGCACCGGGGAACGGGGTGAATTTGGTGACATTGATCTCGTCGAGCGGCAGGGTCAGGGCGTAGTCGATGGTGCGGCGGATCGCCGCCTCGTCCTCGCCCGGCAGCCCCAGCATGAAAAGCCCCTTGACCCGCATCCCCGAGTCCTTCACCATCCGGAGCTTTCCCTGGACGTCGTCCAGCTCCATGAACTTGCGGTGCTGCCGCAGCACCTGCGGGTCCCCCGACTCGATGCCGAAGTTCACCTGCCAGCAGCCGCTCCGCTTGAGGAGCGCCACCAGCTCCCGGTCCACATGCTCCAGCCGGGCGATGCAGTTGTAGGTGACCGGCAACCGGCTCTTCTCCAGGAGCCGGCAGAGCTCCTCCACCCGGGCGCGGTCGAAGGTGAACAGGTCGTCGTAGAAAAAGACGTGGCGGATGCCGAAATCGCGGTGCAGCATGGTGAGGTGCTCGTGGATGTAGCCCGCCGAATTGAAGCGAAACCCCCGGTTGAACACCGAACGGTCGCAGTAGGAGCAGTGGTAGGGGCACCCCCGGCTGGAGATGATGCTGGTGTTGGGGGCCTTGGGATAGCTGAACAGGGGGAGGTTGTAGCGCCGGGGGAAATCGGGGAGCCTGCTGTAGGCGGGAAAGGGGAGCCGGTCCAGATCGGCGATGAGCTCCCGCGCCCCGGAGAGGGTCCCCTTGCCGTCCTTCCTGAAGCCTACCCCGGGGATCGACTCCACCTCCTGGAACCGGGCCGCCGCCAGGTCGCAGAAGGTCTGCTCCCCTTCGCCGATCACCAGGAAATCGATGGCAGGGAAGCCGTCCAGAAGCCCCACCCCGACCGAACAGGCATGGGCCCCGCCGAACACCGTCCTGATGCCGGGGGCCCGCTCCTTGAGGAGCTCGGCAATGCGGTAGCCGTCGAGGAACGAAGAAGTGGTGCAGGAGAAGCCGACCACGTCGGGGGCGCTTTTGACGATCCGGGAAACGGTTTCCTCGAACGGCGCGGGGTGGGCGTAACAGTCAAGGATCTCCACATCCATCCCCCGCGCTTCGAGGAACGCGGCGATGGACATGATCCCCAGCGGCGGCATCAGGTTGAAGACCGTGCTGATGTCCTTCTGCGCGCCGAACCAGTTCCTCCCGTAGGGGTGGACAAACAGGACTTTCACGTTTCCTCCGCATCAGGATGGTTTGTCTCGGAGAAGAATGCTAATCCGTTTGGCGCGAGAATGCAAGGGAAACGGTAACAGAAATAACTCAGAGCAGCGGGCGCGGGAATATTCAGGGCTGGGGGAGCACGACGGTGAAGGTCGTTCCCTCCCCCACCCTGCTTGCCACCTCGATGCTGCCATGCATCAGCTCCACCATCTTGCCTACGACAAAAAGCCCCAGCCCGGTCCCCTCACCCGATTTCTTGGTGGTGAAGAAGGGGTCGAATATCCGTTCGAGCCGCTCCGGCGGAATCCCCTCGCCCGTATCGGCGATCTCGATCCTTACCGAACGGTCGTCGGGTATGGATGTCCTGACGTACAGGGCGCCCCCCTGTTCCATCGCCTGGAAGGCGTTCATGATCAGGTTGATGAAGATCTGCTTGAGCCGGCCGCTGTCGGCGACAACGGGGAGGACGTCGTAATCCAGCTCCTCGATCACGAGGATGGAGCGCTTGCGCGCCTCGTAGCGCAAAAACGCCATGACCTCCTGGAGCACCTGGTTCACGTCCGATTCCGCCTCGGCATCCGCGCCGCTGCGCGCAAAGGAGAGAACCCCCCGGGTATACTGGGCGAGCCGGTGCACCTCGGCGTCTATCCGTTCCAGCATTTCCCGGATGGATAGCGGCACATCCTCTTCCCTGAGGATCAACTGGACGGCCGAGGCAATGACCGACAAGGGGGTATTCAGCTCGTGGACGATCCCCGTCGAAAGCCTTCCCAGTTCCGCCATTTTTTCATTGTTGGCCAGCTGTGCCAGCAACTGTTCGTCTATGTGGCCGCCGGCGGATAGCTGTCTGACAAGAGGGTTATCCATAGGTGCTCCACCACTCTAACGGCGTGTGCGGGTTGCAGTCGAATGACAATGATTCCCCGTTGTTATACAGGCATAAGGCGTGCCAGAAATGCAGCGTCCCATTTTATGGGAGTTGGCGGACATAGTGAGTACGGGAGGGCGTTTTATGCCGGGAAAAGAGGCATTTTATGCCCTGATTTTCGGCAGGAGGATGACCACCCCCCATCCCCCTCCTGAATCAGGAGGGGGTGCCCGTCAGGGCGGGGGTGGTATTGTCTAGTTGTAGGCGGTTTCGGAATGCTGCGTCTGGTCGAGGCCGATGATCTCGTCCTCTTTCTCCACCCTGAGACCGATGGTCTTGTTGATCAGGAAGGCGATGACCAGGGTGACGACGAAGGCGTAGCCGCCGGCCGCCACGACCGCGATCAGCTGGGTGACGAACTGCTTCGGGTTGCCCGAGAGAAGCCCCGTTGCGCCGACGGTGGCGAAGATGCCGGTCAGGAGCGCGCCGGTCGAGCCGCCGAGACCGTGGACGCCGAGCACGTCCAGCGAGTCGTCGTACTTGAATTTCGCCTTTGCCATGACGCCGCCGTAGCAGATGACCCCCGCCAGAAGCCCCATGATGAGGGACGCACCCGGCTGGACGAAGCCTGCCGCCGGGGTGATGACGACCAGGCCGGCGACGACCCCCGAACCGAAACCGAGGGCGGAGGGCTTGCCGCTGTGGATCCACTCGGCGATCATCCAGGAGAGGCCGGCTGCCGCAGGAGCGATGGTGGTGGTGGTGAAGGCGAGGCCGGCGAGCCCCCCGGAGGCGTCGGAGCAGTTGGGGCCGACAATGGCGGAGCCGGCGTTGAAGCCGAACCAGCCGAACCAGAGGAGGCCGACGCCGAGGAGCGTGAACGGCAGATTGTGGGGAGCCATCCTCTCCTGGGGGAAACCGTGGCGGCGGCCTAAGAAGAGGAGCGCTGCCAGCGCCGAGATACCGGAGGAGAGATGAACGACGGTGCCGCCGGCGAAGTCGAGGGCGCCCATCTTGGCCAGCCAGCCGTCGCTCATCCAGACCCAGTGGGCGAGGGGATCGTAAACCAGGGTGGTCCAGAGGAGAACGAAGACGCAATAGGCGGAGAACTTGACCCGCTCGGCGATGGTGCCGGAGATGAGGGCCACGGTGATGATGGCGAACATCGCCTGGTACATGGCGAAGACGTATTCGGGGATGGAGCCCGGCTCGGTGGCGACGTTCTGGAACAGGGCATAGACCGGGGCGCCGTCCTTGATGGTGATCAGGCCGTTCAGCATGACCTTGGAGAGGTTGCCGAGGAGGCCATGGCCGATGTCCGGCCCGAAAGCGAGGGAGTAGCCGATGACGGCCCACTGCACGCCGACGATCCCCATGGCGACGAACGAGTGCATCATGGTGGAGAGGACGTTCTTGCTGCGGACCATGCCGCCGTAGAAGAAAGCGAGGCCGGGGGTCATGAGGAGGACCATGGCTGCGGATACCAGCATCCAAGCGGTGTCGCCAGTGTTCAGCACCGGCTCGACGTTCTTGGGTGCGGCGGCAGAGGCGGTTGCGGGTGCGGCTGCCATGGGCGCGGCAGCGGGGGAAGCGGCAGGGGCAGCTGCTGCGGGAGCGGCGGCCGGGGCCTTGGCTTCGTCGGCCAGCACGGCCATCGGTGCCAGAAGCATGGCCATCACGAGGAGCAGTGCTGCCAGCGAAAGCCGCGCCCCCCCGTTGACCGCCCCTCCAAATGAAAAGCCGGCGGTCGAAACAGGGGCCGCTGGCTTAACGGCTCCCATAGCCTTGAACAGTGCGATACATCCTTGTACCATCGTGAACCTCCATATTCGGTTGTGATTAATTTACAGCCGTGCTGTCAAATTGCCTCGTTATCCTTTTCGCCGGTCCTGATCCTGACCGCCCCGTCGATCGGCATGACGAAGATCTTCCCGTCGCCGATCCGGCCGGTCTTGGCAGCCAGCTCGATAGTTTCCGCCACCTTCGCCACCAACTCGTCGGTAACGGCGATTTCCAGTTTCACCTTCGGGATGAAATCCACCACGTACTCGGCACCCCGGTACAGCTCGGTGTGCCCCTTCTGGCGGCCGAATCCCTTCACTTCGCTCACCGTGATCCCTTCGATCCCGATGGCGTTCAGCGCCTCCTTCACCTCGTCCAGCTTGAACGGTTTGATGATCGCTTCAATAAGCTTCATTGCTTACCTCCAACTTTCTTTGTCGGTCGAACTGCCATCCTTCCGGGCATAGCACAGAACGTGCCGCATTGTATCGGCCCCGCAGTTCGCGCCAAATACAGGCTTTCCGCTTTACCCCGCCCCCTCCCGCTGCCTTTTTTTGCGGCACCCTGCCAAGAAAAGAGGCAGACCGACTCTTCTCGTCACTCTTCCAGAAGCCCGAGCTTCCCCGCCAGCCAACGGGTGGTAGTCGCCTGAAGCAGGATAGTAAGGAGAATGGCAAGAAAGGTGATCGAAGCGATGACTTCTGCGCCGGGGGCCTTTATGCCGAGGAGTATCCCCGCGAGCGCAGCGGGAATGACGCCGGTTTCCCTGGTCCAACACATAAAAAGAAGCTCCGGGAGCCGCCATTTCGCCTTCCGGTCAGGGAGAGCACAGGCAAAAACGGTAACCGGCCTGGCGATGCAGATAAAGATGAGGACAAGGGCGATCCCCCCGGCAAGATATCTTCCCATCAGGGCAAAACTGACCTGGCTTCCCAGAATGATGAAAATGAACATCCGTAAGATGAGGGCGGTAGTTGAAACGAAGTCCTCAAGCTTTTCCTGCTCGCCCGGCTCCATTTTAAAACCGAAAATCTCTTTGTTGCCGAGCACGATGCCGAAAACGAATACCGCCATAAACCCGCTGGCATTGAGAGTTTCGGCGCTCAGGTACGCGCTTACCACCGCCATCAGCGATACGAGCGGTGCATACTCCATAAGGAAACCGAACTTTTCATGGGCAATGAACAGCGCGGCAAGGTAACCCATGATTGCACCAGCGGCCATGCCGATCAGGGCATTGGCAAGGAGATTGACGATGGCCCCGCCGACGGAGAATTTCCCCCCCGTTCCCAGGGCCACACCGAGCACCGCAAAGGTGACCATGGCTCCCATGGCATCGTTAAAGGCCGATTCGCTCATAACGGTCTGGGCCACCCGTTCCCTGACCTTTACCTGTTTGAATACCGGAACCAGCGTCGCCGGGTCTGTTGAAGCGATGGATGCGCCCAAAAGGCATGCGGTAATCAGCGGGATGCCGAGAATCTGAGCAGCGGCGAAGCCGGTAATAGCGGCACTGATCAGGACCCCGACCGTGGAAATGACCAGTATCGTTATCCAGACCTCCTTCAGCACGCTCAATTTCAGGCTCGCCCCCCCGTCGAAAAGGATGTAGCAGGAGCCGAATACAAGGATGAGTTGGTCGAAGGTGGAGTCCGCCCCCACGGAAATTACCCCGGCCAGTTCGGGACCGAGAAAGATCCCCACCAGGAGGAAGATCGCCACATCCGGGATATTGAGTTTTTTGGCCGTGAACCCGCTCAGTAAGCCGGCCGCCAGGATGGTGCCGATCATGAGAAGCAAATGTTTTGCCGCATGATTTGACACTGATTCCATATAAAGTCCCATTTGGAGTCAGTAATGTATCCGCTAAATTTCTTCGGATGGGCCGACACGGTATTATCGCGGCGGTTTTCCTGCCTACCTTTCGGGCTTGTGGGGGTAATAGCTCCCCCCCAGCGGAAGATGCCGCAGGTTGAAGTCGGGGTAGGCGGTGACCGACACTTCGCCCTGGTCGAGTCCTTCCAGCTCCAGGTCCTTCGGTACCCGGAGGCCGACGACCTTGTCGAGCACCTTGAAGAACACCCAGGAGATGGCGAAGACGTAGACAAAGTTGGCCAGGGTGCCGATGCACTGGGCGACGAACTGCCCGGAATTGCCGTAGAAGAGCCCGGCCACCGTCCCCTTGACGCCGTTGAAGCCGTCGCCGTACTTGCCGTCGGCAAAGAGCCCCAGGGCAAGGACCCCCCAGGCGCCGTTGGTGCCGTGCACCGAGATGGCGCCGACCGGGTCGTCCACCTTCAGGGTCCGTTCGACGAAGAAGATGCTGAAGCAGCAGAGGACCCCGGCGATGACGCCGATCAAGACCGAGACGGGCGCGGTGACGAAAGCGCACGGCGCGGTGATGGCCACCAGCCCCGCCAGCAGGCCGTTGGCGCTCATGGAGATGTCCGGCTTGCCGTAGCGGACCCACATGTAGACCCAGGAGGAAAAAGCCCCGCCGGCGCTCGCCAGCATGGTGTTGACAGCGATGACGGCGATCCGCAGGTCGGTCCCGGCCAGGGAGGAGCCGGCGTTGAAGCCGAACCAGCCGAAGGCGAGGACGAAGCAGCCGACTATCGCCATCGGGATGTGGTGCCCCGGGATCGGGTTGGGAGAGCCGTCCTTGTTGAACTTGCCGATCCGCGGGCCGAGCACCTTGGCCCCGGCCAGGGCGATCACCCCTCCGGTCATGTGGACCACCGAGGAGCCGGCGAAGTCCACATGGCCGTGGCCGAGCCCGAAGTTGGCGCCCAGGTTGGCAAGCCAGCCGTTCCCCCAGACCCAGTTGGCGTAGAGCGGATAGATGATGCCGGAAACGAAGAAGGCGTAAACGAAGAACGACTTCATGTTCCACCGCTCGGCCATGGCGCCGGTCGGGATGGTTGCGGTGGTGTCCATGAAGACCATCTGGAACAGGAACAGGCAGAAGATGGAGGCGTCATACATCTTCTCGCCGAGAAAGAACCCGGTGGTGCCGAACAGCCCGAAATCCTTGCCGAACAGGTGAATGGTGAACTCGCTGCTGAGCGCCTTGGCGCCCCCCAGGCTCGCCACCCCGCCGACACCCCCCATCTGCAGGGCGAAGCCGCAGATCCAGTAACCGAGGAGCCCCAGGGCGTAGACCATGAAGTTCATGGCCATGGTGTGGCCAGCGTTCTTGGCCCGGGTGAATCCCGTCTCGGCCATGGCAAAGCCCGCCTGCATGAACATGACCAGGAACCCGCAGACCAGGGTCCAGACGATGTTGATGGAGATCCTGTTGTGCCCCGCCGCATCGGCCACCTTGGCGGCCAGCGGCTCGGACTTGCCGAGTTTGTCCAGTTCCTCCTGGGTCGGCGCGTTGGCCGAGCTCCCCACGATGTCGCCGGCGACGCCGGTATTGGCGCCGGTGGGATCGGCCTTGACTACCGCTGCCGGAGCCTGGCCAGGAGCCGCGGGTTTTTCTTCCGAGAATGCCGGCGCAGTTATCAACAGCGCAAGCAGTAGCGCGCAGAGTATGCCGGTATATTTTTTGCCCATGCTTTTCACGTCGTACTCCTTTCCCAGAGGCTCGGACAGAGGCACCATTGACCCTTCCTTGAAAGACATTCCCTTACACAATAACAACATTTGCCGCCGGCACAACCCGGCAACGGAGCAACAGCCAAGTCCCCCTTTTCAAAGGGAGGCAATTTCTGCCCATAAAAAAGGCGCCCCTCACCCTAATGAAGGACGAAGAGGCGCCTTTGCCTGTTCCGCATACCTGCCGGCACGCCATTGTGCCTTGATGTAGCAATGCCTTGGCACAAGCCGTGCCACAGTTTATTACAATTTTTTTCCGCTCATTGCAAGATTTATCTCCCCAACTCCGGGCCCACCTGGATCACCGCACCGCCAACGACGATGATGGCGAGCCCCAGCCAGGTCGATGCGGGGATCGTCTCCTTGAACACGAAACGCCCCGCCAGCACGCTCACCACGGCGAAGACGGCGACGTAGACCCCCAGGAGCCGGGAGAAATCCCACTTGACCGTGTTCACCACCACGCCGTAGCCCCCCAGCATCAGGAAACCGGCGACGATGAACCAGACCACGCTGCCGCGCAGCCCTTTTCTGATCACGGCATCGCCGGCCACCTCCAGAGAGGCCGCGGCGATAAAAATAAACCATGCGACTGTCGTCATGCCTGTTACCTTCCTTTTCGCTCGTGTCGTCAATCAGGCAATGCCTCTCATTAGCCAAGCAATTATCACGCCACTCGCAAAGAGGATGAAAATCAGCGCGCAGGGCCGCGGTGCATGATCAAGAGGAACAGCAGGAGAAAGACGACCACCATGACCGCAACAGCCAGCGCAATCCAGAGCGCCTTCCTCCCTCCCTGCTTCCACGGTGCCGGCGCCTGGAGCCGGTCGCACCGTCCGGTCACCTGCACGTCATTCGGGTTGTCCAGCTCCACCTTCATGGCTGCGGCAGTCGAGTAGCGCCTGGACGGCTCCCGCTCCATGGCGTGGAGGATGATCTCCTCCACCTGCGGCGTGACGTTCGGGTTGCGCTTGCGCGGCGCCACCGGGTCACCGGTGACGCGGGCGTTCATTACGACGAACAGGTTGTCGTTCTCCCCCGAGAAGGGGGGCATGCCGGCCACCATTTCATACAGCATGGCGCCGAGGCTGTAGATGTCGGTCCGTTCGTCCCCGCGCTTCCCCCTGACCTGCTCGGGGGCCATGTACTCGGGAGTCCCCACCGCCGGCGTAAAGCCGGTGAAGGTGATCCGTCTCCCCTCCGCGGCCTTGGCGATGCCGAAGTCCATGATCCGGATCGTGCCGTCGTAGCAGATCATGATGTTCTGCGGTTTCAGGTCGCGATGGACGACACCGTGCTCGTGCATGTGCGCCAGCGCATCGCAGACCCGGCTGGCGAGCTTGAGCGCGTCCTTTTCCGGCATCGGCCGGACACTGTTCAGGAGGTGAGAGAGGGTGTAGCCGCGCAGGTATTCGGTCACGATGTAGGGACGGCTCTTGTGCTCCACGGGGATGAAACGGAGGATGTAGGGATGGTCCAGGCTGAGGCCGATCTCCTCCTCCCGTTCGAACCGGGAGAAGAAGCCGGGATCGCTCTCGAATTCCATGAACGGCACCTTCAGCGCCACGGTTTCCCTGGTCTGCCGGTCGGTCGCCTTGAAGATGGTCGCCATGCCGCTGCGGGTGATGGTTTCCACGATGAAGAAACGGTCGTCCAGGGTCTGCCCAGGCTGGAGCTCGTAGCCGGTCGCCTGGGCCGTCGGCTCGTGATACACCGGCAGGCCGCGATAATACGACATCTTCTCCACGTCGTTCACCTGCACGACCTGCACGGAAAGGTTGTCGTCGGTGCCGCGGCTTTCGGCCAGCGCCACCAGCTGGCGGCACGCCTGGGCCGGGGAAAGGCGCGTGACGATGTCGGCGATCTCCCGATCGGCGACATGCGCATAGAGGCCGTCGGAGCAAAGGACGATCCGGTCCCCCTTCACCACCGTGGCGCTCTCCACGTCGACCCGGATCATCGGGTCATGCCCGACGCTGCGGGTGAGGACCGAACGGTGTTCGCTGGTCTTGGCGTCCTGTTCGGAGATCAGCCCGAACTTCTGCTGCATGCCGACGTAGGAATGGTCCGTGGAGAGCTGCTTGATCTCCCCCAGGTGGACCAGGTAGACCCGCGAGTCCCCCACGTTCCCCACCACGACCTCGTCGTTGCGGAGCACGGCAATACAGAGGGTCGTCGCCATGCGGAACCTGCCGTGGTTCTCCATCCCCTTGTCGTACACGGCGAGGTTGGCCGCGTTGAACATCTGGGTGAGGAGCTGCTGCGGGGTCTTCCCCTCCGGGGCCTCGCGAAACGCGGCCAGCGCGGTTTCAACCGCCATGCGGCTCGCCACCTCGCCATGGTGCAGCCCCCCGACTCCGTCGGCGAGCGCCACCACCGCGCCGCGACTGCGGTGCTCCTCCAGGGTCTGCGGCTGCCAGAAGCCGACGAAGTCCTCGTTGTGGTCGCGGACCGGTCCGGGCGATGAAAGTTCAGCGTATGTCAGTTCCATAATCGCAGCACCTTAGCATTATTTTATTGGAATTGAAAGCGTGCGGAGCAAAAAAGGACGGCCACCCGTGAGGGTGACCGTCCGAGGGACATGGGTCGTAGAGACGCATGGCGATGCGTCTCTACTTGTTTGATGTCGCTTACAATCGAGAACTTACAGGCTTGCTGGCTTGCTGGTAAGGAACACTTCCTTCCCTTTGGTCTTGCTCGCTTTCAGGAAGTAGATGGCCCCGTAGATCCCCCACACCGCGCAGACAGCCAGGGCGATGAACGGCTCCTTCCAGCTCATCCCGGCGACCGTGAACGGCCCGACGATGTAGAAGAGCATGATGGCCAGGTTCGCCAGGAGACCGAGGACCGGGATCACCACATGCTTGATGGTGTTGAAGGTGTGGTGCTCCTTGAACGCCACCATGGCGATGATGCAGGTGAACATGTAGAGGAGGAAGGTGCCGAAGTTGCTCACCAGGGTGACGATGACCAGCGTGTTCGGGAGCTTCGTGTAGGTCTCCGGCGCGAAGATGCCGAAGCTGTACCAGAAGTTGTGCTTGTCCAGGGCCGCAGGGGTCGTGCCGCCGAGGTAGACCGACGTGGTAATGATGCCGATGATCGCCGAGATGATGGCGAGCGCCCAGATCGCCTTGTAGGGGGACATGGTCTTGCCGTGGAGGAGACCGAAGTGGGACGCCACTTCCTCGTCGCGCCCCATGGCGTAGGTGACGCGGGCGCCGGTGGAGAGGCAGGAGAGCGTCGTGCCGATGAGCGCCAGGAAGACAGTGAAGGCCTGGACCAGCATGAACGCCTTGCCCGCCGCGACGCTGCCGAACAGCCAGGTGCCGGTGATGACCATCATGTCGCCGAGCGGTGCGCCGGAGGCGCCGGCGTTCGGGATGGTGTAGCCGTTGTGCAGGAAGTAGTTGGCGGCGAAGTACTCGATCAGGTAGCAGACCGCACCCTGGATCACCAGGGAGAGGAGGACCGCCCGCGGCACGTCCCGCTTCGGGTGTTTCGCTTCGTCCGCCATGGCAGTGACCGACTCGAAACCGACCAGGATCAGGATGGCGATGGCCGCCTGGATGAAGATGAAGTTGAAGCCGTGGGGAGCGACGACGGAGCTGGCGGTCGCATGGTAGTTGAAGGTCTGGACCCCCTTGTCGTCCTTGGTGATCGCGCCTTCGGCGCCGTAGTCCACCGTGAACGGTGCGGCGAGTTTCGGGTCCTTCACCGGTTTGCCGTCCTTATCGGCCGGGATCGGGTCACCGGTCTTCTCGTCTTTGGAATCCTGCATCTGGTAGACCGGCTTGCCGTCCTTGTCCAGGCTCGGCTTGCCGTCGACCAGCACCGGCTGCGGCACACCCTTGTCGTCCTTCACCACCTCCTGGGCGACTTGGTAGTTCACGGCAACACCGTTGGAGAGGTGGTAGCCGGTGGAACCCTGGGGATGCTGGGTGCGGTAGCCGATGGCGATCACGGAGAAGACCAGGAGCGCCGAGATCTGGACGATGTTGATCACCACGTTGACCGCGGTGGTGCCGGTCACGCCGCGGAAGGCGATGTACGCCACGCCGAGGGCGAAGACGACGCAGAAGAGCCCCATGAAGAGCGGGCTGTTGTAGGTGCCGCTGAAGGTGTCGGGGAAGAACTGGTTCAGCAGGAAACCGGCCAGGATCGCGGTCACGCCGACCATCACGCCCGGATAGACCCAGTAGTAGAGATGGCTCGCCCAGCCGGTGAAGAACTTGGCGACCCGGGCGAACTTGTACGCCTTGGTTTTCGAGAGGAACGCCTGCTCCGCGTAGAGGTACGAGGAACCGGGGCCGGGGTAGAGTTTCGAGAGTTCCGCGTAGCTGTATGCCGTTGCGAGGCAGAGCAGCAGCGCGAAGAGGATGCCGAACCACATGGCGCAACCGGCCATGGGGGCACCATACAGTGATTGCATCTGGAAGGTCAACCAGAGGAACGCGCCGGGAGCGATCAGCGCCATCGCGTTCATTGTCAGGCCTGTAAGGCCGAGCGTTCCGCGCGTTTCTTGTTCGTTTGCCATTGGTGCTCTCCTTTTCGTTAAGGCTCTGAAAGGGGCTCCGTTGACCCTTCCTGCATGCTGTTTAAATGTTTATGTGCCTTCCCCGGAAAAATGCGGGGGCGGGGTCCGCCCCCATTCCAATGAAGAAGCCTAGGGGAAGTTGATGTCCAATTGGGTGGTGAAGGTATTGTTGCCCGCCAGCGCCTTCTCCTTGTAGATGTCGTAGCCGAAGATCACGGAGACGTTCTTGGCGAAGTTCCAGGAGAAACCGAAGTTCAGGGCGCCGTCAACGTTGTTGCCCCCCTGGTAGTCGACCGCCATCCAGAGCTTGTCGCTGATCTCGGTCATGGTCCGGTCCCAGGAGAGGAGGACGCCGTCGTTTGCGCTGTGGCCGTTGGGATCGATCAGGGCGCGGGCGCTGCCGTGGTAGTAGCCGGCGGAAATCCTGCCAAGAGAAGGAATAGAGCCGATGGCGGGGAGGGTCCGGGCGGCCAGGACGTAGGCGATGTTCTGCCCGGAGGCTACACCCGGGGCGGTTGCCTGTCCATAGTTGGTCGGGCCCACGTTATACATACCGACGGCAATGGCCGGGGAGAACTTGCAGATGGAGTCTTCCGGGGTGCCGATCTTGAAGTTGCCGCTGAAGGGATGGTTGTCGTTCGGTTCGGTGGAGTTGCCGAGGAAGTCGAAGCCGACCTCCGCCTGCACTTTCTCGAAGGGGAGAATACCCGCCTCCGGCCCGATGTCGTAAACGTTCGTGTCCCTGCCGGTGGGGGATGCAGCCTTGGATACTCCCGAGGCCCGGATGTAGTTGTCGATGCCGAGATGGAAGGTTTTGTACGCCTGGATGTCCGTGGAGGGAATCCAGATCTGGGTTGACGGGGTCGCAAATGCGATGCCGGACGCCGCCGCAGTCAGCGTCATTGCCATGGTCACAACTTTGATGAACTTTTTCATCTACTACTCCTTTGTAATTAAATTTTATTTACTGCATTGCCACATGTTCAACGTTACCGCGAATTTGCCGCGTTTCCTGCGTCATCCCCCCCTTTCCGTTAGTTTAAAAAAAACGCCCCCCGCCCCCGTGAGGATGAAGGGGCGACTTTGCCTGTCTCGTCTGCTGCATGAACGTCCTCGTGCTGAATACTCAATGCAACACGATAAGCATAGGGCGTGCCATTAATGCAGCGTTACGAGATTATCGCATAAAATCAATTTTATAGATTATTTTGAATGTATCGGCACAGGCAAAAAAAGGGGCCGGCCTGCCTGCCCGCCCTTCTGTGTGATTATTTTTTATGCAGTGTTGCACCTCACCCCAACTCCCGGAAGGCGGAGGCCTTGATCGCCGCGAAGATCTCTCCCCCAGTCCGAATCTCCAGCTCCCGCGCGGCCTGGCGAGCCACTTCCCCTATCAGCCGCTCCCCGCCGCAGTCGAGCTCCACGCCGGTCCGGTTGCCCGACTCGAACAGCCCCGCGACGCTGCACCGCAGGAGGTTGCGGGCGCTGATAGCCTCGGGGTGCTTCTTGAACAGGATGATATCCTTGGAGGAGAGCTCGAACAGGGAATCGGGGTGCCGGGCGCGGAAAGAGAGGATGAGCTCGCCGCTTCCCCACGGATATGCGTACAGATCACCCGCCGGCCGCGGGTTCCGCAGCCGCAGAAGGTTGATGTACCCGACCTGGCTGGTATCCATACGCTGCCGGGCAAGCTGGTCGGCCGTGGCCTGCTGGATGATCCGCCCCTGTGCGAAGACGATCACCCGTTCCACCATCAGCCGCATTTCGACCATGGAGTGGGAGATGAAGACGAAGGGGATGCCGAATTCCTCGCCGACCCCTTTCAGGTAGGGGATGATCTGGTATTTCAGCTGGTCGTCCAGGGCGGAAAGGGGCTCGTCCATCAGGAGCAGCCGGGGGTTGGCGAGGATCGCCCGGCCGATGGCGACCCGCTGCTTCTCTCCCCCCGACAGGTTGTTCACCCCCCGCTCCAGGAGCTCCTCCAGTTTCAGGACCCCCGCCACGGAATCGAGGCTTACCCGCCGGTTCTCCGGCGCGCACCGCTTGTAGCCGTACAGGAGGTTCCCCTTGACGCTCAGGTGGGGAAAGAGATGGGGGTGCTGGAAGACGATGGCGATCCGCCGCCCTTCCGGGGAGACGTTGATTCCCCGCTCCCGGCTGTAGAGGCATTCGCCGTCCAGATGGATCGAGCCGTCGTCAGGAGCCATGGTCCCCGCCAGGAGGTTCACCAGGGTCGACTTCCCCCCCCCGACTCGCCGAAAATCCCGAGGCGGTCCCCCTCCGCGGCGAACGCGGCCTCGAGGGTAAACGCGCCGAAGCTCTTGGTCACCGCCACGTCCAGCTTCATGGCTCCCCCCTTCTCGCCAGGCGGACGGCCAGCGCCTCGTGGAGTACCAGCACGGCCAGGGAGACGACCACGGAAACGAGGCAGAGGGCGAGGGCCATGGCGTCCTCACCCGGCGCACCGGCATAGTCGTAGATCGCCAGAGGAATGGTCCGGGTCACCCCCGGGATGTTGCCGGCAACGATGATGGTCGCCCCGAACTCGCCGAGGCCCCGGGCGAACATCAGTGATGAGCCCGCCATGATACTCTTGAAAGAAAGGGGGAGGATGATGGTGAACAGGGTGTCGTACCAGCGCGCCCCGAGGGTCCGGGAGGCCAGGATCAGCGTGGCGTCGATCGCCTCCATGCCGATCCTGATCGACCTGACCAGGAGCGGGAAGCCGACCACTGCCGAGGCGATCACCGCCGCCCGCCAGGTGAAGATGACCCTGATGCCGGCGGCGTGGAGGAGCCCCCCGAGCCAGCCGTTCTCCCCCAGGAGAAGGAGCAGGAAATAGCCGACCACCACCGGCGGCAGCACCAGCGGCAGGTTCACGACGCCCTCCAGCACGCTCTTCCCCCGGAATTCCCTGAAGGTCATGAGATAGGCGGCAGCGAAACCGAACGGGAGCGACAGGAGGGTGGCGGTTACCCCCACTTTGAGGGAGAGGAAGATGGCGCTGTAGTCTGCCGGCGTGAACGAAGGCATACTCCTCCTACCTGACGACGAAACCGTATTTTCCCAGGACGGTGCGGGCCTCCCCGGAGAGGAGATAGCGGTAAAACGCTGCAGCCTCGTCGTTTCTCACCCCCGCGGCAGTCAGCGCCATGGGATACGAAATCCGCGGGTAGAGCTCCGGCGGCACGGTGAACAGGATTTTCACCCGCCTTCCCCGGAGCGCATCGGTACGGTAGACGAACGCCCCGTCCACCTCCCCCCGCTCGGCGTACATCAGGGCATCGCGCACGTCCCGAGCGAGCACCAGCTTCTTCTCCAGCCGGCTCGCGATACCCGCCCGCTGCAGTGCCGCCATGGCATACTCTCCCGCCGGCACGCTCCGCGGGCTGCCGATGGCGATCCGGTCAAGCGCCGGCAGGTCCCGCATCTCCGTCGCCTTCCGGCCGTCCCGCCCGGCAAAAACCAGGGTATTGGCGGCGAATTCAGCGACACTCCCCGGTGCGAGATGCCGCTTCCCCTTCAGGTAGTCGAGCCACTCGCTGTTGGCAGAGATGAAGATGTCGGCGGGAGCGCCGTTCTCGATCTGCTTGGCCAGGGTGCCGGAGCCGCCGTAATTCCTGACGAATGTGACCCCGCCATGAGCCCGCGCGTACCTGTCGCAGATCTCGTCAACCGCCTCCCTGAGGCTCGCCGCGGCCGACAGGCGGATCTCGCCGGCGTGCGCCAGTGAGGCAAACGCCAGGAAGAGTGCGGTGAACATCAGTCGTTTCAGCATCTAGCAGCTCCTTTTCTCTCCGCGGTCAGGCACAGAGTACCAGATATTTCCGGTCTCCACAACTGTCCAGGGTGCAGTCTTTCACCCTCCCCCTCGTCCCCCTCCCATAAATGGAGGGGGAATTTGATGAATCCCCCACTCCCTTGGTGGGAGAGGGCTGGGGTGAGGGGGAATATCCTACGCCGCCCTCAGCATCCCCTTCCGGTGCAGCATGCGGAGCTCCTTTTCGTTCAGCGGACGCTTCACCCGCTGGGCGATGACGCGCACCTGCTCCAGGAGTTGGACCGCCTCCTTCCTGCTGATGCCGATCCCCATCTCCCGGTAGCGCTCCACCAGGCCGCTGGTGCCGGAATGCTTGCCGAGCACGAAATGCCGCTTCAGCCCCACCTCGGCCGGGTCGAACCCCTCGTAGTTGTGGGGGTCCTTGATCACCCCGTCCGCATGGAGCCCCGACTCGTGAGAGAAGACCCGCTCCCCCACCACCGGTTTCCAGGGAGGGACCGGCCGCTGGGATGCCCTGGCAACGAACCGGGACAACTCCTGGAAGCGGTGGGTATCGACCCCCGGATCGATGCCGCAGGCGAGCTTCAGTCCCATCACCACCTCCTCCAGGGCGGCATTGCCTGCCCGCTCCCCAAGTCCGTTCACCGTGGTGTTGACGAAGCGCGCCCCCGCCCTCACCCCGGCGATGGCGTTGGCGGTCGCCATCCCCAGGTCGTTGTGGGTATGGACCTCCATATCCAGCTCCGGGACGGCGTCACGCAACGTCTTGACCTTGGCGTACATGGTGAACGGGTCGAGGATGCCGAGGGTGTCGCAGAAGCGGAACCGGTCCCCCCCCAACTCGCGGGTGATCTCCATCAGCTCGGCCAGGAAGTTGAGGTCCGCCCGGCTGGCATCCTCCCCCCCAACGGAGACGTACAGGCCGTGTTCCTTGGCGAAGCCGAGCGCGGTTTTGAGCTGCTCCTTCACCCACTCCCTGCTCTTGCGGAGCTTGTTTGCAATCATCTGGTCGGAAACGGACAGGGAGATGTCCACCGCAGTGACGCCGCAGTCGATGCTCGCCCGGATGTCCGGAATCACCGCCCGGTTCCAGGTGATCAGCCGGGCGGAAAGCCCCAGCTCCACCAGGGCGCGGACCGAATCCCGCTCCTCCTCACCCATGGCAGGGATGCCGCACTCCAGCTCCTGCACGCCGATGGCGTCCAGCATCCGGGCGATGGCGATCTTCTCCCGCCTGCTGAAGACCACCCCGGCAGTCTGCTCACCATCCCGCAGGGTCGTGTCGTCTATGATTACAGGACCGTGTACCGTATGCTCCATGACCGCCTCCTTCCCGAAAAAGCGGAAAAGCCCCGGAACCGTAAGTGGTCCGGGGCCTCGTTGCCGCATCTCGCTCTCCCTATCTGCTCAAGCAATAGGCATGCCAGCAGGAAAGCGAGGGATTTCCAGGGTGTCGTCCCCAGGGCAGCCATACTGCTGCCCATTATTTGGGCACAATTTGATCTGATTCGCCAAAACGCAAGGGAAAACCCGCCTCACCCGAAGACACGAAGGCACAAAGAAAAGCATTTTTTGAGAACCCTTTGCGACTTTGCGTGCTTTGCGTGAGACAAGCAGATGTATCTCAGCTTGACTAGACCTCGGCTGCCGGTTTACAGTTGATCATCCATATCCCGTGCTTCGGAGCCAACAATGAAACGATCCGCTGATCTCCTGGTCCTGCTTGCCGCTCTTATCTCTTTTTTCATGCATAACGCCAGTGCCGCCGACCAGCCGGCAGACGCCGCATACAAAGCCGTCAGGGAACGGATCGGGGAGAGATACCGGCAGGCAAGGCCTCTGGAGTGGGGGGAGAGGGTTGCCGGAGTGAAGACGCATATTGCGACCACGGAGAAGGTGATCGCCCTCACCTTCGACGCCTGCGGAAGCGGGAAAGGGATGGGGCTCGACATGCGGCTCGTGGAGTTCCTGGAGAAGGAGCGGGTGCCCGCCACGCTCTTCATCAACGCCCGCTGGATCGAACCGAACCGGGCCGCCTTCGGCCGGCTGGCGGCAAACCCCCTGTTCGAGATCGAAAACCACGGCTACCGGCACCGGCCCGCCTCGGTGACCGGCAGATCGGCCTACGGGATCGCCGGGACCGGGTCCGCGGAGGAACTGGTCGACGAGATCGAGCTGAACGCCCGGATGATCGAGCGTCTCACCGGCAGAAAACCCCGCTTTTTCCGGGCGGGGACAGCCTACTACGACGAAGTCGCGGTGCAGATCGCCGCGGAGCTGGGGGAGGAGATCGCGGGGTTCTCGCTCCTCGGCGACGCCGGCGCCACCTACAGCCGCGAACAGGTGAAAAAGACGCTCCTTGCCGCCTCACCGGGCGACATCGCCATCCTCCACATGAACCACCCCGAGAGCGGCACCGGCGCGGGTGTCATGGACGCGGTCCCGGAGCTGAAGCGCCGGGGTTTCCGCTTCGTGCGGCTCTCCGACTATCCACTCAAGTAGAAAAGATCAAAAAAACCGGCTCACACAAAGACACAAAGGGGTTACCTCGCAAGAGCCTTTCAGTGCCTTTGTGGCTTTGTGTGAAATAATGCTTTTCGTTTCATAGCTTATTTTGAGGCCGGTAGAAGGCGGCCGCGTTGTCGTACAGCACCCGCTGCGCCCCCTCCTCCCCCAGGGCCTCCACCACCAGGAGGAGGTCCTCGTCCGCGTACGGCCGGGGCGCCCGGGTGGACGGAAGGTCGGTGCCGAACATCAGGGCGCGGGGATTGGCCGCATAGAGCTCCCTGAGGGCGGTGCGGACGTCGAAATTCACCCTGCCGAAGCCGGTCGCCTTGACATGGACACCCCGCTCCGCCAGCCTGAGGAGCACCCCGAACCCTTCCCCGGAGAGGCCCAGGTGGTCGATGCTGACGGCCGGAAGCGCCGCCAGGGTATCATAGAGCCCGGCCAGATCGCGGGAGTCCACGTACAGTTCCACATGCCAGTTCACCAGCTCGTGGACCCTCCTCGCCATCGCTTCCAGATGCTCCACCCCCTCCGAGCCCCCCCGCTTGAGGTTGAAGCGGACCGCCCGCACCCCCGCCCCGTTCAGATCGAGGAGTTCCGCGTCGGTAACCGTCGCCGGCAGCTGGGCGACGCCGACAAAGCCGGGGCCGAGCCGGGCCAGGGCAGCGCGCAGATAACCCCGGTCAAAGGCCTGGAACGATCCCGAGACGATCGCCCCTCCGGCGAGGCGGCACCCCTTCATGCGCAACAGGTAGTCGTCGCAGGTAAAATCGTCCGGGAGATACCCCTGGTTGGAGACCAGCGGAAAGCGCCGGTCGATGATGTGGAAGTGGCAATCGAAGACCCGGAGGTTCATGCCTTTCCTCCTTTTTCTCTCCCCTGCCGCGCAGCTTCAGCCAGCCATTTCACCAGGGGGCCAAGGCTGACCGGCATGGCTTCTTCACTGACCGCCACGGTATGCTGCCGCCCCTTTTCCCTTACCGTCAGCTTGTATTGAAACCGGTCGGGCTGGGGGCGGATGGAAACGATGCGGGCCGGCAGGTTGAAGAAGTCCGCGGCTTCAACCAGTCGAATCAGATCCTGCGCCTTTTCCGGAGTGAGTACGTCCGTGTCGATGGCGGTTGAAAACCGCAATCCCGCAAAGCCGCCGCTCTGTTCAAAGGTAATCTTCACTGGTTTGGCCTCCCTGTCGGCCCGCAGCCGGTCAAATTACTCCCACGCCCTTCCAGGCGGCCTGCACGGCCTTCATCTCCTTGCTCCCGTCGCCGAAGAGATCCTTGGCGACGCTGATCGTGGCACTGGCCGCCTGCTTGAAAGTGGCGGTGCTTCGCAGCCGGTCCCGCAACGCGACATACCAGATCTTCCCGGCCTTTTCCCATGCGCGGCCGCCAATGGCGGTTGCCGCCAGAAAGAAGGCGTGGTTGGGAATGCCGGAATTGGTGTGCACCCCGCCGTTGTCGCTGGAGGTGTTCACGTAGTCCTTCATGTGGCCCGGCTGGGGGTCCTTGCCCAGGACCGGGTCATCGTAGGCGGTCCCCGGCGCCTTCATGGAGCGGAGCGCCACCCCCTTGACCTTTTTCGTGAACAACCCGGCGCCGATCAGCCAGTCGGCCTTGTCCGCGGTCTGGTCGAGGGAGCGCTGCTTCACCAGGGAGCCGAACACGTCCGACAACGATTCGTTCAGCGCCCCCGGCTGCCCCGAATAGGCGAGGTTCGCCTCGTACTGGGTCACGCCGTGGGTCAGTTCGTGGCCGATCACGTCGATGCACTTCGTGAAGCGGTCGAAGATCTCGCCGTCGCCGTCGCCGTAGACCATTTCGCTCCCGTCCCAGAAAGCGTTGTTGTAGTGGGTGTCGTAATGGACGAAAGAGGCGATGGTCATCCCTTTGTCGTCGATGGAATTGCGTTGATACACGTCGAAGTAGAGGTCGTAGGTGGCGCCGGCGCCGTCGTAGGCCTCATTCACGGCTTTGTCCTTGCTGGCCTTCTGCCCTTCCTTGCGCACGAGCGTACCCGTGGGGGGATTCGCTCCCCCGTGCTTGCAGTCGCTCACCGTGCGGTATTTGTGCCCCGCCGCGGCGGCAGTGGGGAACGCCGCCACGGCCTGTCGCTGTCCGCGGATGAACCCGGACAGCGACAGGTTGTGGAGTGCCCACTCCTTCTGGTGTTCCGCGCCCCGTTTGGCGATCTCCTCGAACATGTGGGGCGGGATGATGCATCGAACAGGTGAATTGTTCCCTCTGTACATGACATTCTCCTTTCTCCGTATGTTGGTGCTGCGAACAGGCCGTATATCGATCGGTCCAATTAACCCTCTGCGGAGGGGGACAGCTATCGGTGCAAGACAATTCTCCGTGGCAGCCAGATGTTACTTGAAAAGCCAGTAGCCAATGCCGGGAATGTCGGTAATCCCTAACTGTATGTACATGTTATCCCCGCCGAAACCGCCTCTTTCGAAGCTTCTCAATCCGAGAGTCAATCTGAGCTTGTTAAACAATCCGCCGAATATCGCGGCCCCGTAATTAACCCGCTTATGTCCCGGCCAGGTATCCCAGGTGCTGTTAATAGTGGGACCGGCGCCAACGGAATACATATTGTTTTGCTCGTTGTACATTGCATACAAATCACCCTGGCTGAACCATATCCAATCGTTTCCGAACTTGTTGTAGCCGATGGGAGTGGCTTTAAAGCTCAAAAACAAGTCATTGCCCAGGTGCAGCCGTGGTTCCCAGGACAAGGCCAGCCCGCCATTCTTGATGTCAAAAAATGCCTCATAGGGGAGAAAATTCTGCCATTTGTCATTGGGGGCGGAAGAAGGACTAAGTGTCAACCTCTTTTCATCATGAATGTAGGTATTCACTCCCAGCGCGCCGATCTTAACAAGCGCTTTGACGGTTGTTCCCCCTCCCTTGCTTTCACTCTCCGTCTTTTCCAGAGCCACTAGCCGCTCGCTTGCGCGGGAGGTCAATGGATAATACCAATTGATTTCATCTTTTTGATAGTTTCTCAGAATATTCGCCAGTTCAGGACTGGCTTGTGAGCGATCATAACCACTCGATGCCAGTTTCCTGATAAAGCGGCTAAATTCAGATTCACCGTTCTTGCCGGGATGATTCTCGGCATCATCAAGACTCTCTCCCACGGCCACCAAATTGTTTACCTCCCGGCTCATAGTGGAACTATCCGCCCATTTCCAGCGTTCGCCGGGGTGCTCTTTCTTTGCAATCGAAGCAAATACCGTCCTGGCACTATCGTCGGCTCCAATTCCAAGCTGCTCATAGACCCTTTTTGCCGTATTTGCCTCGCATTCGTTTTTTGAACCCTTATCTCCTGTCAACAATTGAGCCTCGCAAGTATACCTTGCAATATTGTTGACAGCATCATAGGTACCCGCATAATAATCGAATTCCCGGAATGACACATCGATGAAAGCGCCAAAAGCAGCCATATATTCACCGGTGATGGGAAAGACCCTGTCGGAAAGCATGATTCGGCGATCTCCGAGCTTATCCTGATATAACTGCTGTACGGAGAGGTCTAATCGAGGATCGGTTTTATGTGCAAGAAGGTACATATGCGCAATGAGAGTCCGTCGAAGTTCAGCAACTCTCTCGTTCGAAAGGCTGGGCATCCCTGCTCTGCGGTTCGCTTCTGCATAGGGAAACAAAGCGTATTCGTTTTCCAGCGTCTGCGCTTCCAATCGCAGGCACCCGCGGGCCAGAAGCAATTCTCCGGTGTCGAGATCCGCGCTTTTGTCCCGCTTTATTTTCGCATACAGTTCAGAACACAGTGAGGCCGGGGGTTTCTCGTTATGGCCGGCAATGGTCCCACCTTTGTTACGAATCTCGCTATCGATGGCGGGGAGCGCTTTTCTTGCGGCGAACTGCGTTGCCTGGCGTGTCCAGTCGCCGCTTATGAGGGTTTTGTACAATTCATAATTCCTGCCGGTTGTGATGGCGCCCGAAAGAAAGCCAAGCTGGCTCCGCAAGCCGTACGTCTTTTTCTCGGCCTGCATATCCGGCTCAACGGGCGCTGATGCAGGTTTTTCTTCTATAGTGGCCATATTTTCCCGGCGATTGTCCGGGTCGATATACAGGTAGTTAAAGCGCCTGCCGGCCTTTACCCATGCATTCCGCGAGCGGAAGTCGAATTCATGTGGCTCCCCCAGCGATTTTGCCGCACCCAGCGGTATATTGTCGAACAAGCCACCGTCAATGAAGTCTGCCGAGTCGTAATGGTAGTCGTGAGGACAGAGAGGGTCCTTTTGAAGACTGCTTGCGCTATGGTTTGTACTGACGTCATTTATGCAATAATTCAGTTGCTTCCGGCCAAAAGCGACGGGGAAAGCACTTGAGGCCAGCACGGCATCGATTACGGACTCTTTCTCGATGACAGGAAGACCTTCTTTGTCGCGCTCGCCGGAACCTGCCAGGTAAATGGTGTTGCCAAGCCCGGCAACGTCGGAGTTGAGTACATTTGACTTGAACTGTATCTTGCCCTTTTCATCCACCGACAGCAATAACGGTATGATAAAGCGTTCATTCTTGACTTCCAGTTCGCTTACAGACACGATCAGTGGCTTTGTCCTGGTAACCATCAGACCCACGGGAACGTTACAACCATTGACGAAAATGTCTGAATCCATCATCCGTCTGAGCTTGTTCAGCACCCGATTAAAGGCATTTCGCGTAAGCAACCCATCATCATCTCTATACGGCTTTCCGTCTTTATTGCACGGCTTCCCATCTTTGCACCGATTCCCATTATCGGGAAGCAAGCTGTTAAATCCGACATCGAGCCAGATGTCTTTGAAAAGGTTTCTGTCGATCGAATCGGAAAATTCCGTCCCTGTGATTTTTGTGTTGTCCACACACCAGTTGATTCCCGTCATCAGGGCGTTTATCCCTCCTGCGGAAGCACCGGTGACAGCCATTAATTTGGGGGGAAGAACATGCTCTCTGAGGGCATCCTCTCGGAGTACTTTCAGGTACTTGAGGAACGCCCAGTTAATTCCCGCTTCGTAGGATCCGAGGCTGATTCCCCCGCTTATTGCGAAAGCAAATGGGGTATAGCCTTCGGTATCTTCCACATGTGCGTACACTTCTGGTGTGTCTGGCTGCGCCGCGAACGCGGGGGTTGTGACGAAGAGCATAAAAATCAAAACAAGACCCTTGAGTGACTTGTCAGCAGCATAAGCTTTCATCAATATCCTCCAACCATTCCGCGCCGCATCGCCCCTGGTTTCGCTCAGCCCCGATCATACTCGACGACGAAGTGCACCGGGAACGGCGTGCCGCCGGCATCTATCCGCCCGGCGCTGCCGTTTGCGCGGCGCAGGCCGTTCTTCTTCAGCAACGGTTTCAGCAGGCCCGGAATCATGGCGCGGTTGATGTAGTCGCCAAAGCAGGTGTGCAGGCCGTAGCCCCAGAGCATGTAATGCTCCCACGGGCGATCCGTGCGGAAGGCGTGCGGCATGGGCAGGTGCAGCGGGTCGAACATTGCCGAAAAATTGGCGGCGAAAACCATCGTCGATTTCGGGATTTTGCGCGACCGCAGCGTGTTGCGCGCTATTACCGTGTCGCGCACGGCGCGACGGTAGATCACCGGGTTGCCGGGGTTGAATCGGAGTGCTTCGAATACGATGCGGGCAAGCAGCGCATCGTCGTCGCTTCGCGCGGCGGCCTGCGCGGCGACCAGTGCCCGCGGACGATCCAGCAGTTGATCCAGCGCCTGTACGGCTGATTTGGAGGTGGTAGGCACCGCGCCGATCATCAGGCCGATGAGATTGTTGCGGATGCCAAGATCGTCCATGCCCGGCGTAACGCCATCCATCAGGAGACAGCGGCCGAGAATGTCGTCACGCGCGACCTGCTGGCGCCTGCGCGCCGCGATTGCGTCGTCCAGGTATGCGCGGAACTCGGCCGCCGCCGCTGTCGAGCGCGCGGTGACTTCCGGCTCGGCGGTGAGATCGGCAAAGAGATACCAGAACAGGATCGTGGTCCATTCGATCATCTTCTCTTCGCTGGGGCCCGGCAGGCCGAAATAGTCGCCGAGCAGTTGCGCCGGCACACGCAGGCTCAAAGCCTGCGGCACATCGATGCGCCCCGGCGCGCCGGCCACGAGTTCCGCGGCACGCGCGGCAACAAACGGCACCACGCGTTCGGCAACATCGTCGCGGCGCACAACGAGGCGCATGTTTGAGACATCCCGCGTATAACGCCCCGAGGGCTGCATGCCGAGAAAGAAATTATCGCCGCCCGTAATTACTTCCATGCGAGGGGAGTAGACCACTTCGAAGTCGTCGTCGCGGCTCAGCACTTCGCGCACGTCGGCGCTGCGGGTAACCAGTGCGCTGCCGCCGTTGTCGTAGGCGGTGACGAGTTTCCTGCCGAGTACGATGTTCGGCAGAAACGCGCGCAGCACACTGAATAGCCGGCGCTGCACCTCTGCCCGGGCAAGTGCGCTCGCGATCCGTTGCCTGCGCGTCCCCTTGCCGAACAGGCAGGTCGCAACCGTAACGCTCAGGCCGGCCAGCGCGGCCAGGGCCGTAACCACGGCATACAGCCGGGCATAGAGTGCGGTGAACAGATTGACGATCAGCATATGGCTTCTCCGGTCACCCGCCGTCCGGGGCGGATGCCACTCCAGGTGCGAACCCTTGCGCGACTTTATGTCGGGTCGACAATACCCATGCCGAGCATGCGCAACCCGGTCATGCTCGGGATGAAGAAATAGTCGCCGCCGCGCACCTCCACCAACTGTGGCAGCTTGGCGCAGACAAATGGCGGCTTGTCGGCGCGGTCAACGGGGATGACGAACTTGGCGTCGGCGTCGTGGTTGCCGAGCAGCGGACAGGTGTCGTTGCCCGCCTTGGCATCGAGACCGTACTGTATCCACTGCTGCTGCACGAACTCGAACTGGCGGAACAGGCTGGCGCAGACGGCAAGAAAGATGATCCCGTGCTCCCCCCGGTCGTCCGGATTGGCGGGGTCGCTCACGCCGTAGGGGAGGCCGCGGCGCAGGATGCGGCGCCGGTTGTTCAGCACCGACCCATTCCACTTTTCCGATTTGGGGGAATCACCGGTGGGGTCCAGCCCATCGCGCGGGTTGACGCGCCGTATGTGCGAGGTCATCGGGCATTTCGCGCCGAGGGGGTCGCTGCGGTATGTGAAATCGACGTAAGACTGCTCGAACTTCGAGATCGCCGCGGCATCGTCGTTGATGTGCGCCGCATTCCTGCGGGCCTCGAAAGCCCGGCTGTCGGCGTAGGTCGGCGCAACCATCAGCGGCACGCCGTTTTGCCAGCGGCCCGCCATCTTGGCCATGATCGTCTGCCGCGCTTCTTCCAGGCCTGCCTGGTCGCCGGGAAGACCCATGACCTGCGCATACGCCTTCGCGGCATCGGCGATGTAGTTCCGGAAGCTGGCAACATTCTCGTGCAGTTTGCGATACGCCATGAACGTGCCGTTGCGGATGAACTCGAACGGGTAGGTTTCGCCGGGAACTTCCTGCGCCTCGTCCGGATAGCCAAGCAGGAATTCGCCCGTGGCCAGCGGCGCCCAGGTTTGATCGGGCAGGAGCTTGCCCCCGCCGATTGCCGCCTGCGCCTCGGTTTCCGGCGGATACTGGCCGTCGAACACCGGGTCGCCGAAGCCGTCGGCAAAACCGAAATGTTCCTGGCGTGAAGGTTTTACTTTGCCATGCGGACTGGGCCGCAACAGCACGCACGCATCCTGGTACGGCAGACCGTCCGGCCCGTGCCCCGGCAACACGGCGATGCCGCCGTCGCTCCGGGCGCAAAAGTCCGCAACCCAGTCGAAGGCAACATCCAGCGCGTCGTCAGGCGCATCGCGCCCCGCATTCAGGCTCAGCAGGATGTGCACCTGCCTGTCGCCTTTGGAATCGCGCCAGATCGCGTCCCAGTGCGCGGGCACCGGGGGCTGCCGCTCCTCCTTCAGTATTTCCGGCTGGTCGCCGAGGATATGAGCGCGCGCGGCCATACCGTCGATGAACTCGGTGGGCATGGCCCGCAACGTCTCGGTGGGCAGGCCCAGCGCCTGCAGGCCGCGATAGTTGAAGGCGAGGTTGTAGGCCACCTGCGGCTTTTTCGGGATGTCCTCGCCGGAATGGTCCTTGGCCGATTTCCAGCGCAGCGCCGTGGTTATCCTCGGCAGGAGGGCGGTGATGAAATCGCGTCCGGCTTTCTTCTCCGCGACGTGCAGGAACAGATAGCGCGCCCGTGGAAAGCCCAGGTGGCCGTAAGCGCTGAGGATGTTTCCCTGGATGTCTGCAAGATCGAGTCTTCTGGTCATGGCGTTTGCTCCCTCAGGCCGATCACTCCTGGCGCTTGTGTGGGCTGCTGAATATTGCCCGGCTGGTGCTCATCCGCGAACCGGCCGAATGCGTCGTACAGCGTCGCATCGTCCGCGCCCTGCGTGGCGATGAAGTGCCGGATGAAGTGCCGTTGCAGATACAGCGCCTTCAGCACCGCCGGCAGATCCGAATCCGGCGCGGCGGGAAAGGGCTCGGCACCCACTGCCATCACGCGCCGGTATGCAACATAGAGTGCCACGGTGACTCCGGACAAAATGGCCCAAAACCTACCTATCATGTCGCAAAGCCGGTAATTACCGAACACTAAGAGAAACACTAAGAATATGCTGAACAGAGCGAGAGGAACTAAGAGAATGATCGCCGGCAGCAGCGCAGACAACAGCCTGGACTTCAACGGCGGTTTGCCCACCCAGTAGTCGTTGAACGGCATGGTGGTTTCCACTTCGCAGGCCATGACATAGTCGCAGAATGAAGCGGCATTGCCCACGCGCTCGAAGCCGAAACAGTTGCCGAAGATGGCCCGCAGCTCGGGCTCCATCGTCGCCCACAGCTCGCCCAGGTAGCCGCGCAGCGTCTCGGCGCTGCCGTCCTTTGCGTCAAAATCCGCGGCAAACAGCAGATAGGGGCAGCTCAGCCGGTCCTGCGGCTGCGGCGTCACCGGACGTATCTTGCACGCAGCCGTGACCAGCGCATCGTCCGATTCGCGGCCGTTGTACGGCACGTCGTCGATGACCACGAAACGCGCCAGATGTGTGCGCTTGTTGCGCGCGAACGGGCTGTTCAGGCCGATGTCCTCGGTGGCCTGCGATTGCAGTGCCGTCGGCAGCGTAGCCAGCACGTCGCGCAGCCGCTGCACAGCGGAACACCGCACGCCCGAACGCTCGGTCAGCCGCGTGTTCCGGACCGGCGCCAGGACGGTGAGGAAATAATGGCCGCCGTCGAAGCTGGTGGTGAAGTCGCTGCGACCTTCGGCCTTGCCCGGCGGTGCGGCAACGGTCGGCGGCAAAGAGAGCGGCTGCTCCTGGAGCGCATCCTGCGTCCTGTCGACGAACAGGCCGCGGTTCCAGTCCGCCTCCCGCGTGTCGTTGCTGGCCACCGGCGCGTAACCGGGCGAGCCGAGACAGTTCTGCACCTCCACCAGAGCGGCGCGGTACGCCTCGGCGAACAACTGCGGGCTCAGTTTCGGGTGCCGTTCGGCCAGGGCCCGCAGGGTCTGGTACAGTTTGAGCGCGGACTTTATGTCGCGTTGCGCCGAACCCGGTGTGGCATTGTAGTAATAGGTGGTGTCAATCTGGTTATGGAGGATGTAATCCTTGAACGGCGTGATCGGAATCGACTGCGGATACTTCGTGCTCGCATACCAGAACATGTCGAGGCCGTTCGGGATGCCGTCCGAAAAGGCGTCTATGTACTGATCCCAGGTGCCGTTGAAGTTTGAGCAAAACAGCATGTAGTCGTTTTGCAGCGTCTGCGGGCCCTGGCCGAGGTCCGGCCATTGCTTGCGCCGGATCATCACCCAGCGCGCGAAGTGAATCAGCGACAACCCCAGCAAACCGCCCAGTGTTTCCGGCAGCAGCCGGCTGACCCTGAAGATGAGCGTGTTGAACCAGGTTTTCCATGGCTTCATCGGCGTGATGACGTTCATCCCGTAAGCCTTGCCGGCAACGTTTGACATGCAATTCCTCCTTGAGCCGATTGCGCGCTATGGCTGGATCGAACCCTGCTGTTCGCCGCATCACTGAATCGTTAGTCAGCGCGTTTTCATACCGATCTCAGTGCGTGCAGCTCAATCATCTAGCTTCCTGCTCCCCTTTCACTCCTTGAGATACGCCATAACCGCTTCTGGACTGTAGCCGAAGACCACGTGGGAGCCGACCCTGACCACCGGGACCCCTCTCCCACCCAGTTCGCGGTAGGTTCGGGCGGCGCCTTCGTCTTTCTCGATGTCGTAGGCGGTGTACGGAATCCCCTTCTCGTTCAGGAACCGCACCATCTTCTTGCAGTAGCCGCACCACGAGGTCATGAAGACCTCTACGTTTGCGCTATTGGCGGACATACTCTGCTGGTGCGGCTGCTTTTTTGCCGTGTGTCTCTGCGCAGGCGGCGGGGTGGGGGTGGCGTCCATGACGCCCACGTTGCCCTGCGGCTCGGCGTCGCTCACCTGCTTGCGGTACTTCTTCGGCACCTTGGCGATGTCATCGACAAAGTGAAGTTCCCCCTTGCTGTCGGTGTAACGGTAAAACTCCCCGCGCGCGACCCCGGACAACATAAAAGACAGAACACAAATACAACAACACAAAAGCTTCATGATCATCCTCCCGGAGAAATAAAGAAAACAAACAAAGTGGTATCACAAAGTGGTGCCATGTCTAAACCTTGACTTTACCAGACCACTTTTGTCAATGTTTAGACCCTTCACTGCAATTTACGGTTCGGGCTCCGATTCGTGCTCCGATTCAGGCGTCGAGACAACTTCTCCATCAACGTGTTCAGCTCACGGGCTTCCCATCATCGGACTTGGTCGGCGGAGTAGCTGCGGTGGCTGCCTTGGTACCAAAGTAGAAGCCGGTGATCGCTGTCAACGTGCCGCCCAGCAATGTGAGCAACTGCTCCGCGACGTGGGGGACAGTTGGCGCGAACACGACGAGGTGGAAGACAGCAAAACCCAGGATGAGGATGATCGTAACTGTGACAATGCCTCGCGTGAGCCCAGTAAGGCCGGATGGCCCCTGATCCATGTCAACGAGGAGAGCCTTGATCTCTGCAATATCTGCATTAGCCGGTAGTTTACTGAGAACTGTGGACCGCTCCTTGTAGCTCTTATAGATGTCGTAAATCGTGCAAATCAAGGGCAGCGCGACGATGAGCCCTACGTATAGCCAGAGAAAGGTGATTCCCTGGGAGGATTGCTCAGCAGACTCGACGTAGTTCAGCTGTCCAACGGCCACCAGTTTATCTCCCTTGCCGATGACCTCAACGTCGGCCCGCCCCAAAATATTGAGCTTCGGAAGCAGGACGGACAGTTTGCCCTCCTCCCTCGGCTTTTGCATGGCTGCGACCTGTCCACCTACGCGAACACTTGAGATCTGCTTCTGGTTTGGGATACTCTTATCCAGCGTGATCGTAATCGTCGGCGCGGTGCCTTTCAGAATGTGATCGGGGCTGAAAGATGCCTGCGGTTGGTCCGCGCCCATAACGACAGCGGCTACAGCGAAGATGACCACAGCAATGACGGCAATGAATGTGATGCGACGTGCATGCATGATGCCTCCCTTTCGGGGTTGATTAACTACGCCGACGTGCAGATATACCAATCAAGTTAAACAGACCAAGCAGAGACAACTTAAGGGGGCGCGGCTACCTTCTTTAAAATTGGAATTTGTGTACACGACTCCTTGTCACTACCTGATATGACAGGCTGCTTGCTATTTCCCAAGATCAACTATCTCTTTAGAAACTGTAAATAATAATGGGTGATCCATGTCTGGCATGCCGGATACAATAGGATAAAGTTTTGCCGTGGGCGTGCAAATGACCTGCTTGCCGGCTGCTGCCATTGCCTTGACTCCAGCGGCCGCTGTTACTAGGCCTGATATTGATGTAATTGTTTCTGGAATTTTAGTATCAGTTTTTTGGCCAACCGAAGCTATCATGCCATTAGATAGAGTCGCTGATAATTCCGCAGAACCATATCCAGACTCAAACTTCATAACCTTTTTGTCTCCGGGTATTATAAGTACCGTTGCGTTTGTTGTGCAATCCTTTGTAGTTGAAACTAATAGGAACGGTTTTGGATCGAAATATGTCATACCGTCACCGCCAAAGTCTATGTGGGCACATCCAGTAGCTAATAGAAACGTGGTTAAAAAAATAGCTTTTACTGATCTGCTCATAAATACTCCTTTTCAAGTTAATTTAATATGGCAATTTGGCATGGTGGGTAAATGAATACTTACTAAAGGGTGCATAAGTATTCCGACATTGGTTCCCTGGAACCCTTGGAATCAGGCCGTGTACCGGATTCCTATGTCGAGTTGGAAATGTACTCTTTAGTAGTTAGCGTTTACCCTCTTCTTTTATCAGATAGCTAATTTTGAGCTATGACTCAAATCTGACATCAGCATTATAAGAACGCACGGTCAACTTGAGATGGCGGACCGCTGAGTTGCGGGATCTGATCGTATCCTGCATTGTGTAACGCGGCTTGCACTTCTGGAACCAACTCTGTCAAGGAAGTTTTCAACCCAGCCGGAGATCGAAGAGTCTGAATAAAATAGTAGCTGAATGCCCCGTTGTATCGCCCATCAATAAAGGCGTCTGCGCTAGTCTGGTCGCTACGGCACCCGGAAATGAGAGCAATATTGGGCAACGTCGCAGAAACGTCCTTGAAACGAGCAAATTTTGTCGGTGCAGTAGCAACATGTACGGTAGCTGGATTGCGACGGAAAACCTTCGGCACCCCTTTACGGTAAAAATCCCTCTCGAGGTCACCACTATGACAAGAGTCCGATCCCCAATCTGCTGTGACGCTGGTCGGAATTTGAGAGAATACATTGTGGAAATCACTTACAGTAACCGATGTTTCAGGGGTAAAGTCAAAGTTCACAGGGCAAATGACATCAGTTGCCACATCGCCATCGACCAACTGCGCACCATGGCCGCTATACCAGAACAGAAAGCGGTCCCCTTTTGTAAGCTTTGATACGGCATCTTTCAACGCTGAACGGATGGCATCAGCCGTGGCATCGGCATCAAGCAATGTAACAATGTTCTCCGGCGCAAAACCCAGTGCATTCAGCAATTCTGCTTCAATATCATTGATGTCGTTAACACAACCGTTCAGTGCGTTGGGGTACGGATAGCGATTGATTCCAACCAGCAGAGCTCGATCCATTTGTATTCCCTCCTTTGTTGTTAATACTCACGGCAGAACAGGAGCGTCTGAATAAATTGTGTCGCAAGTCAGCATGTTACTCTACCCCCGTCATTTTTAGCTAATGGCTTTAGATCCTGCCAGGGAAACTGATCCTCAACGTATCAACGAATCTTTCTGCAATCGCCTTGAAACCGTTTGGATAAGGATGCAGTTCGTTTGCCCAATCATCAGGGGCAAGCAGGCCTTGTGTATCGACCAGCTTGAAATTGTTGGCAGGATCACTCGCAAGCCTTACGAGCAGGTTCTTAAATTCCGTCAACGCCTGCTTTATAATTGCCGTGCCCTGCGTGACATTCCATCCGGTAAAGTCAAGAGAAGGCTTGAGCCACGGCCCGGCGCAGATGGGATGGACGCCGTTGGGGATGGGGAAGTCGTAGCAGTGGCCGTAAACGGGAACGCCTGGCGCATACTTGTCGCGGAAAGCGAACAAATCGAGGTACGAGGCCTCGACCAGCCCCAGGACTCTTTGGAAACGCGCGGCGTCAAGCCCTGTCGAACCTGGCATGGCATAATCCAGAAAAATGCAGAACTGGTCACCGGCTATATCGTTGCCGCCCCCGGAAAACAGGATCGCGTCCGGCTTGCCGCTGCCCATCCAGTTATCAGAATCCTGCAACGCCTCGATCATGCGCTGCTGTTTGGGAAGCGACATTTCGTCGGTCGTGGCGTCCCCGTGATGAGACAGATTCAAGATAACCGGATTGAAGTTTCCCATTGCGCCCAACTTGGCAATCACATCGGTTGTGCCTAAGGTAACGCTGTTGCCGTCAAGCGGGTAGTCAAACCACGAATCGCCGTGGGCGAGCATCACGAGCGGACTCGGCGCAGCCGGCGCGCCAATCGCCTTCAGTTGAGTTCCAGCGGTCTTTAGCCTGGCAATGGTTTTCTGGTGTGCTTTTGTACGGTCTGCAATTTCCTGATTGATTGAATCACGCATCTGTTGGCGAAGCTGGATACTTTGACGCATAATTTTCCCCCTCCTCTAAAGGTGATGGAGACATCGTTAGGCAGTTACAAAAACCGAATTTACGTTATTTCCGCATTGCCGCCGCCTCCGCGGCACAATCGAGCTGCGGCCCGAACCCCTTGGCGCGCACGGCCGCGAGTTCCGCCCTGGCGGCCTCCATGTCGGCGCGAAAAACCGGATCGGCGTGCAGCCGGGCCACCGTGGCCGCTCCAACGACGCGCCACTCCGCCACGTCGCTCCCCCAATGGACGTTGCACACCATCCGGCTCTCCCCGAAAGCCCGCCCCCTGGCAAGGACCGCGTCCGCCCGCTCGGGGGCGACCTCGCTCAGGACGAGCGCCCACGCCCAGCCGATGGCGGTATGCCCCGAAGGATACGAGCCGTTGGCGGCCAAGTCCTTCTCCGCGTCCGGCGTGCAGGATGGTTCTCCGTTCGCCGCGAACGGTCGGGAACGGCGGTAATACTCCTTGGCCTTGCCGGTGGCAGTGACGACGTCGTTGCGCGTCTTGAGAAGCAGCATATAGAGATGGGGCGTCTCCTGTTCGGTGATCGGGGCGTTCACGGCACAGGAGAACGTGCCGGCCGCCTCGGGGAACGCCAGGACAGCATCCCGGGCCGCCATCGCCCAGCGCGGCGTCCCCCGCAGGGAGAGCCCCTGCCGGGTTTCGGCAACGGGAACGGACGGGCCTACCCTGCCGGGACAGGCGCAGCCCGCTGCAAGGGAAACCCACACCAGAGCGGCAAGCACCATCGAGCGGCCTTTAAACGCAAAAGGCCGCCCCCTCAGCCCAAAAGGCTGACCGGAGCGGCCTTCGCCCGCGCTCATTTTTTTCACCCATTCCGGCAAAACCACCCGCCCCCCGAATCTGAACGCAAAACAATGTAAATACTGTATATTCCAAATAATGTTTGTCAACGCGAAAGCTAAGCAACTGCAAATTAATTTTTACGCATAACATGCCGGGTCATTGCCAGATGCAGAGCTTTATGCATTATATACATCCTGTAGCACAACCCGTACCAGACAGAGGCGCCCGTGTTTTCCATGGGTTACGGGAGGGGCCGGCTGAGGGGATTGTCAACAAAGTTTACATACATGGCGGCACTAAGGCTGCAATACAAGACACAGCAAGGTTTTGCGCCACATGTAAACAAAGTTGACAGTGTAAACATAGTTTACCGGAGAGACAGGCACGCTGACCGGCAAAAAACCGGAGAGAATCCAGCACGAAAATTCTCCTGTGCTATACTAAGACGAAAATCGAGCCAGGAGCCCCCATGCGCTACTCCCCCCTTCTCACCGACCTCTACGAACTGACCATGCTCGCCGGCTACCTGGAAGAGGGGATGGCCGCGCAGCCGGCGGTTTTCGACCTCTTCTTCCGCCACAACCCGTTCCAGGGCGGCTACGCCGTGTTCGCCGGGCTGGAGACCGCCCTCGCCTACCTGGAGGGACTCCGCTTCTCGGACGACGAACTGGACTACCTCAAAGGGCTCGGCCTGTTCCGCCCGGCGTTTCTCGACTTTCTGCGCGAGTTCCGCTTCACGGGAAACGTGACCGCCCCCCCGGAAGGAACGGCGGTCTTCGCCAACGAACCGCTCCTCACCGTCGAGGGGAACCTGGCCGAGGCCCAGTTCGTCGAGACCGCGCTCCTCAACATCGTTAACTTCCAGACTCTGGTGGCCACCAAGGCGGCCCGGATCAACCATGCGGCAGCCGGCGGCACCGTGATCGAGTTCGGCCTGCGCCGCGCCCAGGGACCGGACGGTGGGCTCTCGGAAGCCAGGGCCGCCTATGTGGGGGGGGTGCGGGCGACCAGCAACGTCCTGGCGGGAATGACCTACGGCATCCCGGTCAAGGGGACCCATGCCCACAGCTGGATCATGGCCTTTCCGGACGAACTCGCCGCGTTCCGCAAGTATGCGGAGGTCTTCCCCGACTCCTGCGTCCTGCTGGTGGACACCTACGACACCTTGAAGAGCGGCATCCCGAACGCCCTCACCGTAGCGCGGGAGCTGCGCGCGCAGGGGCACGAGCTGGCGGGGGTGCGGATCGATTCCGGGGACCTCGCCTACCTCTCCCGGCAGGCGCGGGCCGCGTTCGACGCCGCCGGCTTTCCCGGGGTGAAGATCGTCGCCTCCAACGAGTTGGACGAGTACATCATCGAATCCATGAGGGACGAAGGTGGGCGGGTCGACGTCTACGGGGTGGGGACCAAGCTCGCCACCTGCATGGGAGAAGGGGGGGGCGCCCTGGGCGGGGTATACAAGCTGGTGCGGATCGGCGACCGCCCCAGGTTGAAGGTGACCAGCGACCTCGCCAAGGCGACCCTCCCCGACCGGAAGCGCCTGCTCCGGGTCGTATCGGCCGACGGCGCCTTCATCCAGGACGTCATATCCCTGTCCGGCGAAGAGGTGCAGCCGGGGGAGACCGTGTTCAACCCGGCCAACCCGCTGCAGCATGTGGCGCTGCCGTCAGACGCGCGCTTCGAGGAGGTCCGCTCGGTGGTGATGGCGGGAGGGCAGAGAACTTCCGTCCCCCCTTCGCTGGACGAGGCGGCCGACCGCTGCACAAACCAGCTGGAAAGTCTGCCCCAGGGGTGCCTTCGCTTCATCAACCCGCACCGCTACAAGGTTTCCATCAGCCGCGGCCTGAACGAGCTCCGCACCAGGCTGATGGAGGAAGTTCTCAAAAGTTGAATAGCGCGGAGGCGCGGAAGTCAAAGCTTTTCCTTCCGCGTTCCAGCGCTTCAGCCTTCCCAGCCGTACAAAGGAGAACAGCATGGCAGAACGCGCGGCATTTTTGATCGTGGACGTGCAGGTCGATTTCTGTCCCGGCGGGAACCTGGCGGTTCCCGCCGGGGACACGATCATCCCGGTGATCAACCGGTACGTCGAGCTGTTCCGGAAGGCGGGGCTTCCCCTCTTTGCCTCCCGGGACTGGCACCCCCCCGCAACAAGCCATTTCGTGCAGTACGGGGGCCTGTGGCCCCCCCACTGCGTGCAGGGGAGCGAGGGAGCGCGCTTCCACCCGACGTTGCAGCTCCTCGACGACGTGACCGTCGTCTCCAAGGGGATGGACCCGGCCAAGGACGACTACTCGGCCTTCCACGCGGTGACCGAGCAGGGAACGCCGTTTCCCGGGCTGCTGCTCGAGCTGGGGATAGAGCGGCTCTACATTGGCGGTCTCGCCACCGATTATTGCGTCCGCGCCTCAGCCCTGGAGGGGATAAAACAGGGCTTCGCGGTGACCGTCCTGACGGACGCCGTCAAGGGGGTGAACCTCAAGCGGGGCGATTCCGCCCGGGCTTTGAAGGAGATGGCCAGGGCGGGAGCGGAGATGGCCGATATGGCGGTTATTGAGGAACGGCTCAAGAATTGGAGCTTTCTGTAAAGCTTGATGTGCGCCAATCTGCCACTGTACCACGTCCCCCTTTGGCAAAGGGGGATTGAGGGGGATTTGCCTTTATTGCCGCTACAAATCCCCCCTGCCCCCCTTTCCAAAGGGGGGCATAAAAACGGCTGCCACGAAAAGTCGGGCGCGGCTCAGCAGACCGGATACTTCCCTTTTGCCAGATCAACACAGAACGCATTGATATCAGCCAGTTCCCGGGCAAGGATATCCTCCACCTGCCGGGAGATGTCGCCGATCCTCCGCCCCTTCTCCAGCAGGAGTTGGGCTGAGGCCATCTGCGGCCGGTCTATGGGAACGCCGATCCGGCTGAGCAGCAGGACGTAGACCTCCTTGACCCCGTCGATCTCCTGGTAGATCTCCCGCGCCATCCTGTGGGCGAGGATGTTGTAGATCTTCCCCACGTGGCTCACCGGGTTTTTCCCGGCGGCCGCCTCGGTCCCCATCGGCCTGTTCAGGGAGATCAGCCCGTTCACCCGGTTCCCCCGCCCCACCTGCCCCGAATCGGCGTCCTCGGCCGAGGTGCCGAGGAGACTCAGGTAGACCCCGCCGAGCCCTCTCCCCGGAGCGTCGAGGGTGTTAAAATGGACCGCCATCCGCGCGAAATCGCTGAACTGGGCCAGGAAGCCCCGCATCTCGCCGAGGATCGCCCCCTTCCGGTCGAAATAGGCCTGTTCCGAAGCCACAAACGGGGCAAGGAGCGGCATGGCGACCGTCAGGTCGAGCTCCCGGCCGCGCCGCGCCCCCATTACCTTGACGTCCTCGCCGGTTTCCGGGTATCTCTCTTTGAACTCCGTGCCGTTGATAAACCGTTCCAGCGCCAGCACCACCCGTTCCGTGGGGCTCAGGGGATAGTAGCCGACCGCGGCCGATGTGTCATTGGCCGACCGCACCCCTCCGGGGCGGAAGAAGATGTCGGCCAGTTCCTCCGAGCCGGGGGCGAGGACGACCCGGAAATTCAGGTGCCGGTCCGGATCGACGAAGCGGAGGTTCTCCCCGATCCAGCGCCGGGCCGCATCGACCGCGATGTCCGCGACCGGTATCTCCTTCCCCCCCGCCCGGAAGGTGGCCCGGTCGCCGATGGTCAGCTCCATCGGCCGGATCACCCTCCCCCCGCCGAAGCGCTTCTCCACGCTCCCCGCGGCCAGGAGCCCCTTGTCGATGTTGTAGTGGAGGATCGTCCCGAATTCCCTCAGGTACTCCCGGGAAAGGGCAACGGAAATCGCCTCCATGAGGGAGTCGCAGATCTGGTCCGGGTGCCCGGTCCCCTTCCGCTCGACGATCTCCACCCGGTGCTCGGTGACCGCTTTTCCCCGGTACGTTTCGACGACGATCATATGGAAGCCTCGCATATCAGGCAGAGATCATAGTTTTTCTTCGTGCTCTTCGCGCCTTCGTGGTGAAAGTTTTTTGCGACTGCAGCAACAATAACTTTACAACAATTATTACACACCATGACGCCGTGGCAACCTTTCCCCCGGGCTTCAAAGGGGGGTTCGCAACGGCGCGGTTGCGAACCCCGTAAAATTTTCTACAATTTCCGTGCAGAGTAAATGCTGCCGGAGGAACCCATGTTGCCGCAGAGAGCACCACATGCCAACAGGGATGCCGAAACAGCCCTCTCCTTTCTGGAGCGTGCGCTGGCAGGGTGCCATCCGCGCGATTTCGCGGTACGCCTCTGGAACGGTGCGGTATTGCGCCCCGAGGAGGGGTACGGAGCCCGCTTCACCATGGTCCTCAACCATCCGGGCGCCCTGCGCAGGATGTTCCTGCGACCGAACCAGGTAACCCTCGGCGAGGCATTCATCCGTAAGGATTACGACATCGAGGGGGACCTGGTCGCGGCCATCACCCTGGGCGACTATCTCCTGGGCCTTCGCTGGAGCCTTATCGACCGGCTCCGCTTGGGCAGATACCTCCTCACCCTCCCCGCGGCCGGTCCGGCGGCCCCCGGCCGCGGCGCCGCGCGCCTGACCGGGGCAATGCACAGCAAGAGGCGGGACAGCCAGGCGGTCGCATTCCACTACAACGTCTCCAACGATTTCTACCGCCTCTGGCTGGACGAGCGGATGGTCTATTCGTGCGCCTACTTTGCCTCCCCCGACGACTCCCTCGATGCCGCCCAGGAGCGGAAGCTGGACTACATCTGCCGCAAGCTGCGGCTGAAGCAGGGGGAGCGCCTGCTGGACATCGGCTGCGGCTGGGGGGGGCTGCTGCTCCATGCCGCCCGCAACTACGGGGTAGAGGCGCACGGCATAACCCTCAGCGCCCCCCAGGCGGAACTGGCCGGCGAGCGCATCCGTGCCGCCGGCCTGGCGGACCGCTGCCGTGCGGAGGTGAAGGACTACCGGGATATGGACGGCGCGGAAAGCTACGACAAGATCGTGAGCGTCGGGATGTTCGAGCACGTGGGAGAAGCGCGCCTCGCGGACTACTTCGCCCGTGCCTTCCGGCTCCTGAGGCCCGGAGGGGTATTCCTGAACCACGGGATCGCCGCCGGTCTGGGCTACTCAGCCCATGACGGCCCCACGTTCATCGACGTCTACGTTTTTCCGGACGGCGAGCTCCTGCCGATCTGCGTCACGCTCCGTGCCGCCGAGGCGAACGGCTTCGAGGTGCGCGACCTGGAAAGCCTGCGGGAGCACTACGCCCTGACGCTTCGCCACTGGATGAAACGCCTGCGGGCCGCGGCACCGGCGGCAATCGCCGCCATCGGCGAGACCACTTTCCGCATCTGGCTCCTCTACCTGGCGGGTTCCGCCCACGGCTTCGACCGGGGCCGGGTCAATCTCTATCAGACTCTGCTGGTCAAGCCGGACCGGGGGAAGAGCGGGCAGCCCCTCACCCGCGCCGACTGGTATCCGGGAACACGCTGACCCCCGGACGGGGCGCGCCCCGCTGTTTATGATTGATTTTGCGCTACAAACAGGCTACAGTAGCGCGCCGGAAGAAAATTTCATCCATTCAGAGGAACAAAACGACCATGATCAGAACGAGCAACCTGAAAATCAGGAGCATCACCCCGATCATCGCCCCGGCCGACCTGAGGCAGGTCTTCCCCCTCCCCGAGGAGGGGAGCGGGTTCGTCTCCGCCAGCCGCGACCAGATCAAGAACATCCTCCACGGCAAGGACCCGCGCCTCATGGTGGTGGTCGGCCCCTGCTCGATCCACGACCCGAAGGCCGCCCTCGATTACGCGGAGCGCCTTGCCCGGCTTTCGAAGCAGGTGTCCGACCAGCTCCTCCTGATCATGCGGACCTACTTCGAGAAACCCCGCACCACCGTGGGGTGGAAGGGGCTGATCAACGACCCGGACATGGACGGCAGCCACCTGATCTCCAAGGGGCTCGGGATCGCCCGCGGCCTCCTCTGCAAGATGACCGAGCTGAAGCTGCCGGTGGCGACCGAGATGCTCGACCCGATCACCCCCGAGTACATGGCGGACATGCTCTGCTGGGGGGCGATCGGCGCCCGCACCACCGAGTCCCAGACCCACCGCGAGCTGGCGAGCGGCCTCTCCTTCCCGATCGGCTTCAAGAACGGCACCGACGGCAACCTCCAGATCGCCGTCGACGCCATGATCGCCGCCCGCCACTCCCACTCCTTCCTCGGCATCAACCGCGAGGGGCTCAGCTCCATCATCCAGACCACCGGCAACCCGGACGTCCACGTGGTCCTGCGGGGCGGCAGGAAGCCCAACTACTACCCGGAGGACATCAAAAAAACCGAGGAGATGCTGGAGAAGAACGGCCTCCTGCCGACCATCATGGTCGACTGCAGCCACGGCAACTCGGAGAAGAACCACGAGAAGCAGCCGCTCGTCCTGGAAAGCGTCATCGACCAGATCGTGGCGGGCAACCGCTCCATCTCCGGGGTGATGATCGAGAGCTTCCTGGAGGCGGGCAACCAGTCGGTCCCGCAGGACCTCTCCCAGCTGAAATACGGCGTCTCCATCACCGACAAGTGCATCGACTGGGAGACCACCGAGCGGGCGCTCTGGGAGGCGCACGGCAGGCTCAAGGCGTGCGGCGGCAGACAGATCGGCTAGCCCGAAGTTACCGAAACACGAAAGGCCCCTCCGGACATGGAGGGGCCTTTTTTTGTCGAAAACCCGAGTCCCCCTTTGGCAAAGGGGGATTCAGGGGGATTTGCCTTTGATTTTCGCTGCACCCCCCCTCCCCCCTTTTCAAAGGGGGGGTAACTTCTGGCGGGCGAGAAAAACCGTTTTCCAAGTTTATCAGACGCGGTCCAGAATCTCCTTTAGCTCCTTCGGCAGCTGCGGCCGTCCCTTGGCGTTCAGCGCCGTCCCGACCACCAGTGCCCGGACGGCCTCTTTCCGGTCCGGCAGGCGGTAGATCTCCTGGCGGAAACCGATCCGCACCGGGGATATCCGCTCCGGCCGCACTTCGACCACGAACCGGTCGCCGCTGGTAAGTGATATCTTGTAGTCGATCTCGATCCGCGTCACCACCAGGTTGATCCCCTGCGCCGCCAGCGCGGCGAAATCGATGCCGATCGCCTTCAGGTATTCATGCCGCGCGTGCTCCAGGTAGTTCTGGTACACCGCGTTGTTCACCACCCCCTGCAGGTCGCACTCGTAGTCGCGCACCGCCATCTCCAGGGTAAAACAGCTCTGTCCCATGCTTCGCCCCTCTCCTCTCTCGCAAAAGTGTCGCCGCCCCCGCCATACGCCGGTTCAGGCTACTTCCGATACGTATCCATCACCGGCGACCAGGCGTCCACCGCCCTGACCGCCGCCTCTTGGGTAAAAACCGCATGAGGCGCGTTTGCGGGAATGGCGATCACCTCCCCCGCCTTCACCCCGACGATCTTTTCCCCCTGCTCGAAGTAGAGGACCCCCTCCAGGACCATGGTGATCTGCTCGCTCTCGTGGGTGTGGCTCTCGAACCTGCTGTGCGGATCGACCTCGAAATAGGTGAGCATGGTCCGGTCGAGGAAAACGGCCCACTGTCGGGTGCCGGGCACATCGTCGGCCAGGCGGAGGCGCTCTTTGGGGTAATACCTCATTTCATGCTGTTTCGGCTCTTCCATAACGGACCTTGCTCCCTTTGCGGTTTCGCGGGGTAGTGGCGCAGCCCCGTTCTTCGGCATCTACTCCTTGATGGCAACTGCCTCAACGGGGAAAAGCTCCATTGTTGATATCCAAACATGTTCCATTTATATATTCGGGGCATTCCGTTGCCAGCCAGACAATCGCGTTGGCAACTTCCTCCGGTTTTGCAAACCTGTTCGTATAAACCAAGCTTTTAATCGCTTTTTTCCTGTCTTCGGGAATAACCTTCAGCATCTCCGTCTCGACCGGCCCCGCTGCTACCGCGTTGATCACAATTCCTTTTGGCCCGAGAATCTTTGCGAAACTCTTGGTAGCATTGATAAGACCAGCCTTGGATATGCCGTACCAAACATCGGGATGACCAATTTGCCCGGCAATGGAGGCATTGTTCACAATCCTGCCGCTTCCTCTTGCGATCATGGATTTCGAAACCTCACGTATCAGTGCAACTGGCGCCTCAATGTTCAATTTCAGGATATTGTCCACTTTCTCCTGAGGATACGTGTCATATGGCAAGGAATGCATGACGCCGGCATTATTGATTAAAACGTCAATATGGCCTAGCTCTGAAATCAATTGGGGTATCCGTTCAGTGTCCGTCAAATCGAATTGTTTCATGACGATATTGTTCGCAGATTGTAGAACCCCATCATAGGAATCACGTGCCACAATGATGACTTTGTAGCCCAGTTGCTGAAAGAGCCTTGTCGTCTCCAAACCGATGCCTTTGTTCCCGCCTGTGATCAAAACTGTCCTCAACATTTACTCTCCTTTTTAGAATCTAAGGCTTCAAGGCTCACGGGGCGCGAAGCGGACATGTGGGGTGCCCCCCGTCACCCGAGAAACCCCTTTGCCTGCTCTACCCGAGCCAGCCTTCCATCGTTTTATGCAGCCATTCCTTTCCCGGCTTGGACAAATACTCTCCGACCTCAGAAACCGCCCGAGGTCCCGCTTTACATCCGTGTTATACCACGGATTATAATGAAAATATATTTTTTTACTATTCCAATACCCTCCTGGCGACAAGCAGCTAAATGGTCACCCATCGAAAGCAGCCAGTCGAAAGGATTCCCCCTTCCGCATGGTGATAGCCAGTTTACCGGCATCCAAACAATTGCCGCACTTTCAAACAGTTGCAAACTCTTTCTCCCCCCTCTTGACAGCCCACAACGGAGCGATAAGCTTGAGTAATCTCCCATACCTCTCGGAGATTTTTGTTTTTTTGCCCGCAACCACCTCCACGGGGCCGAAAAGTGCCCCCTGCCATGTTATCTCCCGCCCATAAAGGCCCGGTCAACAAAGGAGTTGCCCATGTCCACGCAATCACCCCCGCCGGAAGAGGGTGAATAAGACGAGTTTTCACGCCGGTCGAAACCGGCGACATCAGCTGGAAAAGGAGGACGTACCCATGGCACTCGCAGATCAAACCTTCGGATTCTACATTCCCACCGTCTCCCTGATGGGAGTCGGCTGCGCCAAGGAAACCGGGCCGCAGGCCAAGGCGCTCGGCGCCAGCAACCTCCTGATCGTTACCGACGCCGGGCTCGCGAAGATGGGGGTCGCCGACAAGATCAAGGCTCAGCTGCAGGAGGCCGGCGTGAAGGCGGTTATCTTCAGCGGCGCCGAGCCGAACCCGACCGACAAGAACGTCCATGACGGCGTGAAAGTCTACCAGGACAACAAGTGCGACGGCATCGTCTCGCTCGGCGGCGGCAGCTCCCACGACTGCGGCAAGGGGATAGGCCTGGTGATCGGCAACGGCGGCAACATCCGCGACTTCGAAGGGGTCAACAAGTCCACCAAGCCGATGCCCCCGTTCCTCGCCATCAACACCACCGCCGGCACCGCCTCGGAGATGACCCGCTTCTGCATCATCACCAACACCGACACCCATGTGAAGATGGCCATCGTCGACTGGCGCTGCACCCCGAACATCGCCATCAACGACCCGCTGCTGATGGTCGCCATGCCGTCGTCGCTCACCGCCGCCACCGGCATGGATGCCCTCACCCACGCGGTCGAGGCGTACGTCTCCACCATCGCCACCCCGATCACCGATGCCTGCGCCATCAAGGCAATCGAGCTCATCGCCAAATACCTGAGCGTGGCCGTTGCCAACGGCGAGAACCTGGAAGCCCGCGACGCGATGGCCTATGCAGAGTACCTCGCCGGGATGGCCTTCAACAACGCCAGCCTCGGCTACGTCCACTCCATGGCCCATCAGCTCGGAGGCTTCTACAACCTGCCGCACGGGGTCTGCAACGCCATCCTGCTGCCGGCCGTCAGCGAGTTCAACCTCATCGCCTGCCCGCAGCGCTTCGCCGAGATCGCCATTGCCCTGGGGGAAAACGTCACCGGCACCATCAGCGGCCTTTCAGCGTTCGATGCGGGCCAGAAGGCTATCGACGGCATCCGCAAGCTCTCCAGGGCCATCGGCATCCCTTCCGGGCTCAAGGAACTGAACGTCAAGGAACAGGACCTGAAGGTCATGGCCGAAAACGCCAAGAAGGACGCCTGCCAGCTGACCAACCCGCGCAAGGCGACACTGGAGCAGGTCATCGGCATCTTCAAGGCGGCGATGTAACGGCTGCCGCTTTCGTGCAATCCCTGCGTTGCCCTTCGCGATGCTCTTGTGACTCGGCCTGCGGCCTCGCCCTTCGGGCAGCCTGAAGCTGTCAACTTTCGCTTTGCGAAAGTTTGCGGCAGATCGAAAGCAGACCTCCGCGGCATCGCTCGGGCGCCTTGGCCTTGCACGAAATCGACAGCCGGAATGGAAAGGAAATCAAAGAAAAGGGAGAAATTATCATGACGGAAAAGATCGTGCGCATCAACATGACAACCCTCTCCGGCGCCTTCGAGGAGGTGCCGGCCGAGTGGCAGGGGCTCGGCGGCAGGGCGCTCACCTCGACCATCGTGGCGAAGGAGGTCCCCCCCCACTGCCACCCCCTCGGGAAACACAACAAACTGGTGTTTGCGCCCGGGCTCCTGGCCGGCTCGCCGGCCGCCCAGTCGGGACGGCTGTCTGCCGGCGCCAAGAGCCCGCTCACCGGCACCATCAAGGAGTCCAACGCCGGCGGCACAGCGGCCCAGAACCTGGCGAAGCTGGGGATCAAGGCGCTGATCATCGAGGGGATGCCCGCGGAGGACAAGTTCTACGGCATCAAGGTCACCAAGGACGGGGTGACGATCGCGGAAGAAACCGAACTGGTCGGCAAAAGGAACTACGAGGTCATCAAGACCCTGATGGGGAGGGTCGGCCAGAAGGTCGGCGTCCTCACCATCGGCCCGGTGGGGGAGATGCGGATGGCCGCCGCCAACATTTCGGTGCGCGACCCTGACGGCAACATCCGCAGCCACGGCCGCGGCGGGTTGGGCGCGGTGATGGGGTCGAAGAAGGTGAAATTTGTCGCCATCGACGACACGGGCGGGCCGGGGGTGGCGATCAAAGACCCGGAGAAGTTCAAGACCGCGGCCCGCGTCTTTGCCAAGGCGATCCTGGAGCACCCGGTAAGCGGCGAGGGGCTCCCCATGTTCGGCACCAACGTCCTGGTCAACGTCCTGAACGAGGCGGGTGGACTCCCCACGAAGAACTTCCGCACCGGCCAGTTCGAGGGGCACGACAAGATCAGCGGCGAGACCATGCGTGAGACCATCATCAAGCGCGGCGGCAAGCCGAAGCACGGCTGCCACGCCGGCTGCATCATCCAGTGCTCCCAGGTCTACTGCGACGAGGAGGGGGAGTACGTCACCTCCGGCTTCGAATACGAGACCATCTGGGGGATCGGCGCCAACTGCTGTATCGACGACCTGGACGTGATTGCCCGGGCCGACCGGATCATGGACGACATTGGCATCGACTCCATCGAGTCGGCGGTCATCATGGGGGTGGCCATGGAAGCGGGGATCATCCCCTTCGGCGACGGCCCCGGCGTCCTCAGGCTCCTGGAGGAGATCGGCCAGGGGACCCCGCTCGGCCGCATTCTCGGCAACGGCGCGGCAATGGTCGGAAGGGCCTATGGCGTCACCCGGGTGCCGGTGGTCAAGGGACAGGGCATCCCGGCCTATGACCCGCGGTCGGTGAAGGGGATCGGCATCACCTATGCCACCTCCACCCAGGGGGCCGACCACACCATGGGGTATGCCGTGGCCACCAACATCCTCAAGGTCGGCGGCTTTATCGATCCCCTGAAGAACGAAGGGCAGGTGGAACTCTCCCGCAACCTCCAGATCGCCACCGCCGCCATCGATTCGACCGGCCTCTGCCTGTTCGTCGCCTTCCCGGCCCTGGACATCCCGGAAACCCTGGCGGCGATCGTCGACATGCTGAACGCCAAGTACGGCATCGCCCTCACCGGCGACGACGTGGTCGCCCTCGGCAAACAGGTGCTGAAGACCGAGCACGCCTTCAACCTGGCAGCCGGTTTCACCAAGGAGGACGACCGGCTCCCCGAGTTCTTCGCCGAAGACCCCTGCCCCCCCCACAACGTGACCTGGACCTTCACGGGGGAAGAGATCGACGAGTTCTGGAATTTCTAGCAGGGGTACCCTCGATTGCCCCATGTAAAAAGGGCGTCTCCCGCCGGGGGACGCCCTTTTTATCGGCCATGAGCGGTCGAACTACTTGCGCAGCACCTTGACCACCGACGAGAAGTCCTCTTCCCCCCGGCCGTCCTTCACCCCCTGCTCGTACAGCTTGCAGGCGGTCTTGGCCAGCGGGAGGTCGAGCTCGATCATCTCCGCCTTCTCCATCACCAGTTCCAGCTGCTCGGCGACATACTTGAGCGCCAGGTTGCGGGAAAAGTCCCCCCGGGCGATGGCCCGCCCCTTGGAGTGGAAGAGGGGCGAGGCGACCCCGCCGGAGTCGAGCACTTCGAGGATCTTGTCGGCGTTGAAGCCGAGCTTCTCGCCGAACACGAGCCCCTCGGCCAGAGCGGCCATCAGCTCCCCCTGGACCAGGTTGACGACGAACTTCATCTTGGTGGCGTCGCCGATGTTCCCGACGTGGATGATGTTCAGGCCGAAGTAGGAAAAGAGCTCGCGGCAGCGGCCGACCAGGGAGGGGTCGCCGCCGGCGAGGATGGTGAGGAGGCCGTTTGCCGCATGCTCCTTGGTCCCCCAGACCGGCGCGTCGAGGAACAGGACCCGGCGGTTCACCGCCTCCTCGGCCATCTCCATGGTGCTCTCCAGGGAGTGGGTCCCCATGTCGACCAGGATGGTGCCGGGGTCGATCCCGGCGAAGACGCCGTCGGGCCCGTAGATGTCCGGCTTAAGCCGCTCCTTCTCGGGGCGGATCTGGATGACCACGTCCTGCCCCTTGGCAACCTCCCGGGGAGTGGCCGCGGCCGCAGCCCCCAGCTTGACCAGCTCGGCAATCACGTTCGGTTCGGAATCGTAAACGGTGACGCGATAGTTCCCCTTGAGCAGATTTGCCGCCATGTGCCTGCCGACGGTTCCCAGCCCCAAAAATCCGATATTTCTCAGCATGTCAGGCCTCCCGATAGAAGAATAACGCATTGATAACAGTGTTTGTAATATTACCTCCTCTTGCCTGAAGAGACAATAGTATAATGAAAAAAAATCATGCTGCGGGTAGTTTCATCGCGACTTAACCACCCCCACCCGGTCGCACAGGTGCCGGAGGGGGCAGGTGGAGCAGCGCGGGGAGACGGGGTGGCACTGGTTCTGGCCGAAGGTGACCAGCAGGTCGTTGATCACCAGCCAGTACTTCCGGGGAAGCTTGGCGCGCAAGGCGCATTCGGTCTCCTCCGGGGCCCCGGTGCGGACATACCCCCACCGGTTGCATATCCGGTGGACATGGGTGTCGACGCAGATCCCCGGCTTGCCGAAGCCGAGGGTGACGACCAGGTTGGCAGTCTTGCGCCCCACCCCCTTGAGCGTGAGGAGCTCGTCGATCTCGTCCGGGACCCGCCCCCCGTACCGTTCCAGGAGGGCCCGGCAGATCTCGCCGATCCGGACCGCCTTGGTGCGGTAGAAGCCGACCGGGTAGATCGCCTTTTCCACCGCTTCGACCGGGAGATTCGCCATCGTGGCGGGGTTGCCGGCGAGGGCGAACAGCCGCTCGGAAGCGGCGGCCGTGGTCCGGTCCTGGGTGCGGAGTGACAGAATGCAGGAGATCAGCACCTTGAACGGGTCCCCCTCCCGCTGGGAAACGATCGTGACGGCGGGTGTCTGCCACTGCCGGACCGCCGCCGTCAGAATGGCCATTGCCTCATGGATCTCGGCGTCCGTCATATCTCCCCCCCTGGCTCGGATGGTTGAAAACGCTCCCGACTTCCTCGCTTCAGGTCCACGAGTGTAGCCGATGGGGCGGGCCAAGGCAACAGCAAACTCTTTAACGATTGAAGGGAGCAGGGGAAACGGCTATACTGAACGGGGGAAAGCGGCTGCAGGCAGACCGCAAAGCCCGCAAAGGAGCCGCAATGAAAACGGAACGCTACGTGGACCTCCATGTCCACTCACTCCATTCCGACGGGGTACACACCCCTGCCGCACTGGTGAAAATGGCGGCACGCAAGGGATTGCAGGCAATCGCCCTGGCCGACCACGACTCCGTGTCAGGGCTCGACGATGCATTGGCGGCGGGTGAGCGGCACGGGGTGGAGGTCATCCCGGCGGTCGAGCTGTCGGTGGAGTTCCGGGGGTACCGCGACGTCCACCTGCTCGGCTACTTCATCGACTACCGGGACGCAATCTTCCGGGAGCGACTCGCCCTGTTCCGCGCCCGGCGCGACGAAAGGGGAAGGGCCATTATCGCCCGGATCAACGAGAAGCTCGGCCTGGAGGGGAATGGGAACATCTCCTACGAGGAAGTCCATGCCCTGGCCGCGGGGGCGCTCGGCCGGCCCCACATCGCCCAGGTACTGATTGCCCACGGTATCGCCCGCGATGTCCAGGACGCCTTCGACCGGTACGTTGTGCCGTGCAACGTCCCGAAACGCTATTTCGCCATGGCCGACGCCCTGGCGGAAATCAGGCGGCTCCGCGGGCTTTCCGTGCTCGCCCACCCCACCACCGTCACCGACGACAGGACGGCGCTCAGGGCCCTGGTCACGGAACTGGCGGCCATGGGGCTCGACGGAGTCGAGGTATTCAACAACAGCTGCTACGGCGACGACATGATCTTCCTGGAAAGCATGGCAAACCGCCTGGGGCTGGTCAAGACGGGAGGGTCCGACTATCACGGCATAGAGGACGACGTCGAAATGGGAAGCGGCCGCGGCGCCCTTACGGTCGCCTACCGCTGGGTCGAGGAGCTGAAAAAACGGCGGGCGGAGCGGGAAGCACAGCCATAAAAAAAGGCCCCAACCGGGGCCTTTTCGTTTCATGCACTGCCAAAACACATTATTCGTAACTATTCAGGTGCTCATTATGCAGGCTTTCTCGGATATTGCGAACTTCATAACACCTCCCAACCTCTTTAGGCCCTTTGGGTCCCCTTAACTTAAGGGGAAGAGGATTACAATCCCCCTCTTAAGCTAGGGGGAGTTATGGCCCGGTCAGTTCTCGAATAAGTTGCCGTTATTCTTTGTAAGCCTTGTAGTCCATCACGAGCAGCCGGTCCTCCACCTGCCCGACCCCCTTGACCTTGCCGCTCGTCTTGACGGCGGCCTTCCGTTCCGCATCGGTATGGACGTGGCCGGACAGGGTGATCTCGCCGTTCTGCGCCTCCACCTTGAAATGCATGTTGAGGAGGGCGGGCGATTTAAGGAGTTCGGTTTCGACCCTCTTGGCGAGGATGATGTCCTCCAGGAGCGTGTTGGCCTCGGCCTCAGCCTGCTTCAGCTTCGGGTCCTTGGCAGCCGCCACGATGCTCTCGACTATGGCGCCCGGGGAAAACCGGGAGGTGTTGTAGATCAGGTCGTAGCCGAGCGGATCGTTCCAGTTCCGGTTGAAATAAAAGTGGATGAAGCCCCCCCGCTGGTGATCGCTCCTGCGTATCAGTTCGCGGGCGAGGTCGGGGTCGATCCATTCCCGTTCGGCAAAGCTCTCCACCCGTTCGTCGAAGGGGCCGATGAAGCGGACCCGCAGCACGTTGCGCAGCCCCGGCAGCAGGTCCTGCCCCCCCCGGCCGTAGATGATGACATTGCCCTTCTTCACGCACTCAAGAAGAATGAGCTCGATGGTATAGAGATAGGAGGCGTGCAGCCTGTCCTCGGCAGTGATGAAAACGGGCGGTTTTTCGTCGATCCTCTTCAGCGCCTCGGGGGTCAAGCCGTACTGGGGGGCCAGCTCGGCTATCTTCGTCCCATCGACCAGGGTGTAGCGCAATTTCTTCGCCAGATCCCTGGCAATCTGGTACGCACCGGTGCCCATTTCACGCGATATGGTTATTATCGCCATCGGTACCTCCTTGGGGGATGAAAAAGTGGGGGGATAGTAGCATGGAATTTTTGTGTATACAAGGGGATAGTGCGGTATCGGCTCATCATGCGCGGGGAGTCCCGACGGGCCGGCGACCCGCCGACGGCCATCACGTCAATTTGACCTGGCTGACAAAGTCAAACCGGGTCAATTCCCGTGTTATGTCGATGATGGTTTCGTCACACGATCTGCAACTCATGGAAAACTCGTATATCGTCTTGAAATTCCGCGTATCGTGGTCGAAGCTGACCTTCTGGACGTCCATTTTTTTCGCCGCGAAGAACTCCGACAGTATCGGCAGCGAGCTCCCCTCTTTTTCGCTGCAGACTATTTCAATGATCTTGTAGTTGTCCCGCGGAATGTTCTTTTCAATACTTTTGAGAACTGTCAAAGCCATCAGGGCAATCATGGTTGTTGCCGCGGCAATGAAGAACATCCCCGAGCCGCAGGCCATCCCGACCCCGGCAACGAGCCAGAGGGTCGCCGCGGTGGTCAACCCCCGTATGCCCCCCGTTTCCTTGATGATTACCCCGGCGCCTATGAAGCCGATACCCACGACGATCTGGGCAGCGACCCGCGCCGGGTCCATCCGCAAGGTGGCACTGGCATTGCCGCCGTAGACCAGGAAAAAATTCTCCGAAACAATGGTCATCAGCGCGGAGCCGACGCAGACCAGCAGATTTGTCCGCAGGCCGGCGCTGCGGCCGTGCACTTCACGCTCATAGCCGAGCACCGCTCCGCATAAACCCGCCAGCCCCAGGCGGAGCAGAAACTGTATTTCGAGCGCATTGTCAGTCAATGATCCCTACCTCGCGAGTAGTGCCGCATGCCTGCTCAATCAGGTACCGCGGTCAGGGAAATGTCGAGGGTCATCCTCTTCTCCTTCCCGCCATACCGTATGGAAAGGGGAAGCCGTACCCTCCCCTTTTCTGCCAGCTCCGCCCCGCCAACTATCTCGACCAGCAGCTCCTCTTCGACGGCGGGCAAAAGCTGTTCCGACGGGGCCGCCATGAGCGGTTCCGGCACGCCTGCCGAAACTCCGGGCCCCGCCCCATGAGGGGTTTCCGCAACCGGCAGCGTCCCGGGGCGCGCCGGCGCGGCAGGTTCCGCCGTCCGCTGGAGCTGCTCCGGCTCCCCTTGCAGGTCGAGGCCGGCGGCGCGGAGGTTTTTCAGCACCATCTTCACCAGGGTGAAGAGGCTGTCCAGTACTCCCTCCCCCCTGCCGGCAACGGCCGGGACCTGGGGACAATTCCCCGGGTTGAGGGCGCGCCCCAGCACCTCCAGGTCGAGGGCCGGGGTAACGTCCCGCTTGTTGCATTGGATGACGCACGGGATGTCGCTCACGGCTTTCCCGTACGAGGCGATGGCGGCCTTTACCCCCTTGAGGCTTTCCATGTTGGCCGCCATCCTGTCCGGTCCGGAATCGGCAACGAACACCAGGCCGTCGGCACCTTTCAGCACCATTTTCCATGATGAGGGATGGGTGACCTCACCGGTGATGGTGTAGACATGGAAGCGGACGCTGTAGCCGTTCACGTTCCCCTGGCCGGACGGCAGGAAATCGAAAAAGAGCATCCGGTCGTTCTGGAGGTTCATCGATTTGAACGAGCCGCGAAACGACTCCTTCAGCTTGCCGTATATATGGTTCAGGTTTGTCGCCTTGCCGGCCGATGCGGGGCCTACATAGACGAGCTTCGCGTTGATCTCCCCTTTTGCATGATTGATGAGCGCCATGGTGTACTCCCTTTGTCAATGCTTGTCCTTCGCCAGCAGCAGCCGGCGCGCCTGGGTAGCGACAACCGTCGAAACGTTCTTGCTCTTGGCCAGGGCGGCCAGGTCCTTCTCGGTCAGGGTCGCCATGAAACGGAGCGCGTTGGGAAGCGGCGTCTTGCTGTTTTCGACCATCGCCTTGCGGATCTGGTAGTTCTTGAGCCAATCCTTGTTCATGCAGATGACGCGCACGATCTCATCGTTCTGGATCTTCGACTTGGCGATGGTGAGGATCTCCGCCTCGGTGATCCGGGGGTTTTTGACCGCGGCGCCGGAGACGAGCTTGTTGCTGTCCTTGATCAAGAGCGAACGCCATTCCTTGTCGCCGGTCAGGGCGATCTTGATCTTGTCGGCAACCCCCATCTGCTGGCAGAGCTTGTACTTGGAGAGGTACTCCTCCCCCTCCTCGTCTATCTCGCCTTCCGCTTCGCTGTCATCCCCTTCGCCTGCACCCCGGGGGACCGCCGCGAGATCGTCCGGGTCGGCATCGGAATCATCGGCAACGGGGGGGAGCGGCAGCCCCTTTGCCGCCAGGAACTCGACGGTCCGGAAATCGGCGGCGGGATGGGATATGAGCTTTTCGACGACCGCTTCGTTGCCGAAATGAATGCGGGCGAGCAGGTCGAGGACCTTCGGATGGGTCCCGGGATCTCCGGCAATGGCCGTCAGGGTATCGTCCGGCATCTCCCGCAGGGATTTTACGGCAGCCCCCTTCACCTCGGGGTCGGCATCGACACTGAGGAAAAGGAGGAGGGTCCCGAGATCGGCGACAGAGAAAGGAACCTCGCCCCGGGCCGCCTTCAGCTTCTCCTCTTTCGGCGCTCCGCCCCGGACAAAGGCAGCGGCAGCGGCCGACAGTTTCAGGGTTACTTTCTCAGCCATTTGCACCTCTGTATTACTTGCCCGCCTTGATCACCTTGCCGGCGATACCCTCTTTTTTCAGTCGCAGCGCGCCCTTGCGAGCATCCTCCTGATTCGCGTAACTCCCCGCCGTTACGCGCGTCACCTTGATCTCTATCCGGGCCTTTTTCACCACCGGGGCAATCCCCTTGGCATTGAGCCGTTTCAGCTCGGAAGCCGTCCGGCTTTCAGTGAAGTACGACCCGGCATAAAGGGTGTAGGTGCCGTTGTCCGCAACCAGAAAAGCATCGGCAGTGAGCTTCTTCAGCTTCTGCAACTCCGCCTCGGCCATGTCCTGATCGGTGAACTGCGCCACGAAGAGCCGGTTCATCGGCTCCGGCACCGTGAGGACGCTCTTCCTGACCGGTGCGATGCCGCTCCGTTTCAGCTTCGCCTGGACCGCCCGGAACGTCGGGTCGGGAACGAAATCGCCGACCAGCAGCGTATAGGCGCCCCCTTTCCGCTTCACGGCGGTTTTTTTGGTCTTCACCGCGGGCTTTTCCGCCTTCACCGCGGGCGTCTCCGTCCTGGCGGCCATCTTGACCGGTGCCGCCCCCTTTTTCGCCGCAGGCGCCGGCGCAGCTTCCTTCTTCACCGGCGCAGGTGCGGGCTTTGCCGGCACCGGCGGGGCTTTGGCGGGCGCTGCCGCGGGTGCGGGTGCGGGTTTCGCCGGGGCCTCCACCTTGGCAACCTTGGCGGGTGCCGGTGCAGCGGGTGGAGCGGCCGGTGCGGGCTTTTTCTCGCCGGCCGGCTTCGCTACAGCCGGAGAGGGCACGGCAGGAGCACCTCCCTGGGGAGGCTTTACGGCCTCCGGTTTGGCCGGGGCGGCTCCCTCCGGCTGCACGGGGCGTGGCGGGAGCGGTTTCTTCACCTGGGCGGTCTGGACCGGAGCGGGCTTGGCCGCCTCCTTGGGCCTGATCAGGTCGGTGAAGTAGTAGAGATACCCGCCTGCGGCCACCACGAGGAGCAGCACCAGGAGGAGGGTACGGGTCGTATTCCCCCTTTCGTTGCGTACGGGGTTTCTCGTTGCGTTTTCAGGGGAAATATGTCCGGACATGCTAATTCCTCCCACGTTAGATTGTCATGCATAGCATTCAGGAGCATGGAGGGACGCATTAGGCCGCGTCTCTGCATGCGTCTCTGCATAGATACTAGCCGTGCTTGCCGGCAGCGGCTTCGGTAATGATCTTCTGCGACATGTGGCCCGGCACTTCCTCGTAGTGGGAGAATTCCATGGTGAACAGGCCGCGGTCGCTGGTCATGGACTTCAGGTCGTTGGAGTAGGCGAGCACCTCCGACATCGGCACCACCGCCCTGATGATCTGGGAGTTCGCCTTCGGCTCCACCCCGACCACCTTGCCGCGCCTGGAGTTCAGGTCGCCGATCACGTCCCCCATGTTTTCGTCCGGCACCGTGATCTTCATGGTGACGATCGGCTCCAGGAGGACCGGCTTGCAGAGCTCCATCGCCTTCTTGAAGGCCATGGAGCCAGCCACCTTGAACGCCATCTCCGAAGAGTCGACGGTGTGGAACGAACCGTCGTAGAGGGCGACCCTGAAGTCGACCACCGGGTAGCCGGCCAGGAACCCCTCCTGGGACGCATCCTGTATCCCCTTGTCCACGGCCGGGATGTACTGGCGGGGGATAACGCCGCCGACGATCTTGTCCTCGAACAGGTACCCCTCGCCGCGTGTCCTGGGGGACATCTCGATCCAGCAGTCGCCGTACTGGCCGCGTCCCCCCGACTGCTTCTTGTATTTCCCCTGCACCTTGGCGGTGCCGCGGATGGTCTCCAGGTAGGGGACCCTGGGGGTCTTGAGGAGGACGTCCACGCCGAACTTCCGCTTCATCTTCTCGACGATCACCTCCAGGTGGACCTGCCCCATGCCGGATATGATCAGCTCCTTGGTCTGGGTGTCGCGGTGCGACTCCAGGGTCGGTTCCTCCTCGATCATCTTGTGGAGGGCGTTGTGGATCTTGTCCTCGTCCGCCTTGGTCTTCGGCTCGATGGCGTAGGAGATCACCGGCTGGAGGAGCCTGGCCGGCTCAAAGACGACCGGCTTCGCCTCATCGCAGAGAGTGTCGCCGGTTATCGTCTCCTTCAGCTTGGATACGGCCACGATGTCGCCTGCCACCGCCTGCTTGATCGGCTTCTGCTTCTTCCCCTCCAGCTCGTAGACCTGGCCGATCCGCTCCTGCACGTCCCTGGTGGCGTTGCAGACGGTGGAGTCGGAGTTGAGCACCCCGGAGTAGATCCGCATGATGGTGATCTTTCCGGTGTAGGGGTCGGAGGTGGTCTTGAACACCAGGGCCGAGAAGGGCTCATCTTCCGACGGCGCCCGCTCGACGGGTTCGTTGTTCCTGGGATCGGTGCCGACGGCCCTGGTCCGGTCCAGCGGAGACGGCAGGTAGGCGCAGACCCCGTCCAGGAGCTGCGGCACGCCTATGTTCATCGCCGCGGAGCCGCACAGAACGGCGGTGAATGTATTGCGCATCGTCCCGACCCGCAGGCCGTCCAGGATCTCCTCCTCGGTAAGTTCGCCGGTGTCGAGGAATTTCTCGGTCAGAGCGTCGTACGCCTCGGCCACCGTCTCCACCATCTGCTCCCGCAGGCGCCGGGCCTCGTCCAGGTACTGGGCGGGGATCTCGATCTCGCTGAATTTTCCGGAGAGGTCCATGGCGTACCGGTAGGCCTTCATCCGGACGAGGTCGATCACCCCTTCGAAGTTTTCCTCACTGCCTAGCGGGAGCTGGATGGCGACCCCGCGCGCGCCGAGCGTCTTCTCCATGTCGTCGATGGCACGCAGGAAGCTGGCCCGCTCCCGGTCCATCTTGTTGACGAAGGCGATCCGGGGGATCTCGAACTCGTTGGCCCAGCTCCAGACCTCCTCGGTCTGGGCCTTGACACCGGAGATGGCGGAGAGGATCACCACCGCGCCGTCGAGGGCGCGCATGCAGGCGCGGGTGTCGGCGATGAAGTTGCCGTAGCCGGGGGTGTCCACCATATGGATGAAGTGGCCGTTCCACTCGCAATGGTCAAGGGCGGAGGTTATGGAAATCTTCCGTTTGATCTCCTCGGGCTCGTAGTCCATCGTAGAGGTGCCGTCGTCGACCCGGCCCAGACGGTCGATCCTGCCGGCGTCGAACAGGATGGCTTCCGCCAGCGAGGTCTTCCCGGCCCCGCCGTGCGCAATGATTCCCAGGTTCCTCAGCTTTGCAGTGTCGTACTTTGCCATAGAGCCTCCCTTGGATTAAATCAGGTCAAAGACCGCAACCTGTTGATTATGACTCCCGGTTTCTCTCGTAAAGTATCCGCAATCCCTCCAGGGTAAGAAATTCCTCGACCGCCTCGACGGTCTTCGATTCCGGGGCGATCAGCCCCGCCAGGCCGCCGGTGGCGATGACCTTCGCGTTGTCCTTGCTCTCTGCCTTCATCCTGGCGACGATGCCGTCCACCAGCCCCACGTAGCCGTAGAATATCCCCGCCTGCATGGAATTCACCGTGTTTTTCGCGATGATCGACGGCGGCTTGAGGATCTCCACCCGAGGCAGCTTGCTCGCCTTCTGGAACAGGGCCTCCATGGAAACCACCAAGCCGGGGGCAATGGCGCCGCCGCAGTATTCCCCCTTCCGGTTGACGTAATCGAAGGTGGTGGCGGTGCCGAAGTCCACGATGATCAGGGAGGTCCTGAACTTCTCGTAGCCGGCGACCGCGTTCACGATCCGGTCCGCCCCGACCTCCTTCGGGTTGTCGTAGTGGATCGGCATGCCGGTCTTGACGCCGGGCCCCACGACATACGGCTTGCGGCCGAAATAGTCGCGGGAGAGCTTCTCCAGGACGCCGGTCAGGGTCGGCACCACCGAGGAGATGATCAGGTCCTTCACGTCGGCGAGTTCGATGCCGGAGAGGCGGAACAGGTCGTGGATGATGATGCCGTACTCATCGGTGGTCTTGGATTTGTCCGTGGAAATCCGCCAGTCCCTGACGAGCCGCGCGTTTTCGTAGATGCCGAAAACGATGTTGCTGTTCCCCACGTCGATGACTAAAAGCAAGAAAACCTCCGAAAAGCAGCAGCTAGCAGCTAGCAGCTAGATTATCGTCACATCCCCCGCCAGCACCCGCTCCACCCTCCCGTCGGCGAGCTGCAGCAGGAGCGCGCCGTCTTCGTCGATCCCTTCAGCCACCCCCACTGTCTCACTCTCCTGGAAAGCCACCCTGACTCTCCTGCCCAGCACATTGCTGAGCGCCAGCCATTCCCGCCTGACCGGCTCGTAGCCATGGAGGAGATAGTCGGCGTAGAGCGCATCGAGCGCCTCCAGGAGGGCGCGGACAAAGGCGAGACGGCTCACCTCCGCCCCTTCTTCCAGGCAAAGCGAGGTGGCGGGGTGACGCAGGTCGGCGGGGAACTGCCCCCGCCTCATGTTGATGTTGACACCGATGCCGAGGACGAGGAAGTTCACCTTCTCGGTCTCGGCGCTCATCTCGTTGAGAAGCCCCGCCACCTTCCCGCCGTTGATCAGCAGGTCGTTCGGCCACTTGATGAAGGGATGGAGGGTGGTGGTGGCCGCCACTGCCCTGGCGACCGCCACGGCGGAAAGGAAGGTGAGCTGCGGTGCCCGTACCGGCAGGACCGGCGGGCGGAGAATGACCGAGCAGTAGAGGTTCACCCCGGCCGGCGATACCCATTGCCGCCCCAGCCGCCCCTTGCCGCGGCGCTGCGCCTCGGCGACCACCACGGTCCCCTCCTCCGCACCTTCCTCGGCCAGCCTGAAGGCGACTTCGTTGGTGGAATCGGTTTCCCTGAAGGAGATGACCCTCCGGCCGATGCGCCGGGTCGTGAGCCCGGCGGTAATCTCCTCAGGGATGAGAAGGTCGGGGACCGCCACCAGACGGTATCCCTGGGAAGGGACCGCCTCGATCCGGTAGCCCAGGTCCTTCAGCGACTTGATGCGCTTCCAGACCGCGGTGCGGGAGACATTCAGGAGCGTGCTCAACTCCTCGCCGGAAACCACCCAGCCCGGTTTTGCCCGGAAAAGGGCGAGTATCCGCTGGTCAAGGCTCTTCGTCCCGTCATCCCGCCCCTGGACGCTCTGGGTGAAAAGATCTCTCAACAACCCTCCAGCAGCATGGAAATGTCCATGGCCCGCGCCGAATGGGTGAGGGCGCCGACCGAGATGATGTCGACGCCGGCCTCCGCGATCCTCCGGATCGTCTCCAGGTTTACCCCTCCGGAGGCCTCCACCAGGGCCTTTCCATCGATCAGGCGAACCGCCTCGCGCATGGCATCCAGGTCCATATTGTCGAGCATGATGATGTCGGCGCCGGCGGCAAGGGCCTCGGCCACCTGGCTGAGCGTCTCGGTCTCGATCTCCACTTTCAGGGTGTGGGGGATGTAGTCCCGCGCCCGCTGCACCGCCTCGGTGATCCCGCCAGCCGCGGCGATGTGGTTCTCCTTGATCAGCACGCCGTCGTAGAGGCCGGTCCGGTGATTGATGCCGCCGCCGGCCCGGACCGCGTACTTCTCCAGGACCCGCAGGCCGGGGGTGGTCTTGCGGGTATCCACCACGCGCGCCCCGGTCCCCCGGACCGCCGCCACGTACTGCGCCGTCAGGGTCGCGATGCCGCTCATCCTCTGCAGCAGGTTCAGGGCAACCCGCTCTCCCTGCAGGAGATACGCGGCGTCGCCGGAGAGCTCGGCGATGATGTCCCCGGCAGCCAGCCGGTCGCCGTCGGCAAAACGGGGGGTGAAGGCGATCGTGGCGTCGAGGAGGTGGAACACCCGGCCCGCCACCTGGATGCCGGCCAGCACCATCTCTTCCTTGGCCTTCAGGATGGCACGGGCCGCGCCACCCTGCCGTACCACCGCCATGGTGGTGATGTCGCCGGTATGGATATCCTCCGCCAGCGCGTGTTCTATGATCCTGTCGATGCCGGTCACGCGGCCTCCTCAAGCTTGATCGGATCGCCATTTTATACCACAGGTTCAGCACTGCCGCAACCGCTAATCAAGCCCCGGTTGCGCTTATTTTCTCCACTCGGGCGGGACCCCGGCCTTGTCCGCATCCGCCTCCAGAGTCGCCAGCTGCTCCTGGAGCGTTTTGATCTTCTCCTCGTCCCCGGCGATCCCGGCCGCCAGATCGTTGGAGGCGACCCTGTCCCGCGCCCTCTGGTAGATCACCCGCTTGCGATGGAGGGCGGCCAGCGCCTCTTTCTTGGCGGGGAGCTGGTCCTGCAGGCTCTTGAGATCGTCCCGCACCTGCCGGAAACTCGCGCGCCACCAGTTCCCGTCATGGCCGCCGTAGAGCTCCGCCTTTTTCTCCGGCGGGGGGGGCGTGGCAACGGGAGGCTTCTCCTGCGCGGGGGGCATGGCTTCTTCTCTTGCCGCGGCCGGTCCCTTCATTTTCACTTTCGTCCGTGACCCGGCCGGGACCTTGTCCGGATTGTCGGTGAAGTGAACGACCCCCTGTCCGTCCACCCACTCGTAAACATCGGCCCGGGCAGCGGTGCAAGCCAGCGTGGTTACGAACAGCGCAATCAGCAACCTCATGATATCCTCCTTCCGGTCACAGTCCGGTGTCATACGGACATAACTTTGCACCATTTATATGAAACTGGCAATATTTTAAATTGACGGCGCGAAGTCGGATGTGTATAGTACGGCGGTTGCAATTATTTAGTGCCATTAATACCAAAGGAGTGCGCCATGAAGTCACGTTTTACCCTGCTTTTGCTTCTCACCGGGCTCTTGATCCCCCTTGCGTCGTACGGCAAGGAAACGAAAGAGGTCGTTTTCAAGTTAAAGAACGGCGATTCGGTCGTATTCAGTCACGACATCCATCTGGGCAAATACAACAACAACTGCAAGGTCTGCCACAACGCCATCTTCAACCTCAAGGCCCGCCGCCACTACACCATGGCCGAGATGGAGAAGACCAAATCGTGCGGCGCCTGCCACTCCGGCATAAAGGCCTTCAGCGTCGCCAGCGACAAGGACTGCGTTCGCTGCCACAAGGGGACTCCCCGCCCCGTCGCGTTCAAGCCGAAGGGGGCCACCGAGGTTCAATTCAGCCACGAGTTCCACATTTCCGCAACCGGCGGCAAGTGCAGGAGCTGCCACAACGGCAAGGTCATCACCGGCAGAGACAGGAACGTGACCATGGCCCAGATGGAAAAAGGGAAAACCTGCGGCGCCTGCCACAACGGCAAGAAGGTGTTCACCGTGGCCGAGAACTGCAGCAGGTGCCACCGGGGGATGAAGCCCCGTGAGATAACCTTCAAGATCAAGGGGATCAACGACGCGGTGTTCAGCCACACGTTCCATCTCGGCATGGACTTTAAATGCAACAACTGCCACACCGCGATCTTCCCCTACAAAGAGGTGGCCGGCCGGTTCACCATGGCCGACATGGAAAAGGGCAAATCGTGCGGCGCCTGCCATAACGGCAAGGAGGCCGCCTCCGTGGCCGGCAACTGCGGCCGTTGCCACAAGGGGTTCAAGCCGGGGGTCATCACCTTCAAGAACGAAGGGGGCGAGGTCAAGTTCAGCCACGAGTTCCACCTCGGCATGTACAAATGCGAAGACTGCCACACCAAGCTCTTCCCCTTCAAGACAGGGGTACAGCACGTGGCAATGGGCGGCATGGAGCAGGGGAAAGCGTGCGGCGCCTGCCACAACGGCAAGGACGCCTTCACGGTCAAGGAAAACTGCGAAAAGTGCCACAAGATGTAAGGTGGCCGACATAGCGCAACAAAAGGCGGGGCCGGCGGCTCCGCCTTTTTTGTTGCCACTGCCGCCGCTTTTCCCCGGCGTCGCCGGAGCGGCTCTTTCCGGTTCTCTCCACCGCGCAGCCGGCGCCGCTCCCTGTCATCCCGGCAGAGCGGCCATTGCAACGGGGGCAAGTCGGGGTATAGTTAACGTAGCAGTACCAGGCCACGGGAGGAACCATGCCCCCCAACGAAACGGAACAGCCCCGGGAAAACCTGTTGGTCAAAATCTGGCGCGCCATCGTCGGCGCCCCGAAGCAGATCAAGGACCCGCATCTCTTCCACAAGATGTCCCTCATCCCGATCCTGGCCTGGGTCGGGCTCGGCTCTGACGGCCTCTCCTCCTCGGCCTACGGTCCCGAAGAGGCGTTCCGGGCGCTGGGAAGCCACTCCTACCTGGCGGTAATGCTCGGTCTGGCCACGGCGCTCACGGTCTTCATCATCTCCTACGCCTATTCGCGGATCATCGAGCACTTCCCCCACGGCGGCGGCGGCTACATCGTCGCCACCCACCTGATCGGCGAAAAAGCGGGGGTCGTCTCCGGCAGCGCGCTCCTGGTGGACTACGTCCTGACCATCACCATCTCCATCGCCTCCTGCGTGGATGCGGTCTTCAGCTTTCTCCCGATCCAGCTCCACCACTACAAAATCCCGACAGCCTGCCTCCTGACCATTCTCCTGATCGTCCTCAACATCAGGGGGGTGAAGGAATCGATCGCCGTGCTGGCGCCGATCTTCGCCACCTTCGTCGTCACCCACATCCTCATGCTGCTGGACGGGATCTTCACGCATACCGACCGTTTCGCCCCCCTGGCGGGCGATTTCCGTACCGGCATCCACCACGACCTCTCCACGATCGGGGCATTCGGCATCATGCTGTTGTTCCTGCGCGCCTATTCCCTCGGGGGCGGCACCTATACCGGGATCGAGGCGGTCTCCAACGGCATCCAGATCATGCGGGAGCCGCGGGTACAGACCGGCAAGCGGACCATGGCCTACATGGCCACCTCGCTTGCCTTCACTGCCGGTGTCCTGTTTCTCTGCTACGCGCTCCTCGGTGTCAAGCCGGTGGAAGGGAAGACCCTCAACGCGGTCCTCGCCGACGGCCTGTTCGCCGACTGGCCCATGGGGAACTGGGTCGCCTTCATCACCATCTTCTCCGAGGGTGCGCTCCTGCTGGTCGCAGCCCAGACCGGCTTCGTGGACGGGCCGCGGGTCATGGCCAACATGGCAATCGACTCCTGGTTCCCCCACCGTTTCGCCGCCCTCTCGGAACGGCTCTCCATGCGCAACGGCGTGGTCATGATGGGGGTCGCCTCGCTCGCCCTCCTCCTCTATACCCGCGGATCGGTCGACGCCCTGGTGGTCATGTACTCCATCAACGTCTTCATCACCTTCTCCCTCTCCCAGCTGGGGATGTCCCGCTTTTTCATCCGGCGCCGCCGCCATGACCCGCAGTGGCTGCGCCACCTTTCGGTTCACCTCCTCGGGCTCGTCCTCTGCGTGACGATCCTGATCATCACCACCGTGGAGAAGTTCACGGAGGGGGGGTGGATGACGCTCCTCATTACCTCGGTGGTCATCGCCGCCTGCTACCTGATCAAGGGGCATTACCTCAAGGTGCGCAAGGGGATGGCCCAGCTTGACGAAACCCTCCTCGACTTCCCCACCAGCGGACCGGTCAACACCGATCCAATCGACCCGGACGAGCCGACCGCCGTCCAACTGGTCTCCGGCTACAACGGCTTCGGCATCCACACCCTCCTCTCCATTGTCACCACCTTCCCGAGACTGTACAGGAACATCGTCTTCGTCTCGGTGGCGGTGATCGACTCGGGGTCGTTCAAGGGTGCGGAGGAGATCGAGGCGCTGGAAAAATCGGTCAGGGAAGGGCTGGAGAAATACGTCGATCTGGCGCGCCGGCTGGGGTTTGCAGCGGACTGCCGCATGGCGGTGACAACCGACGTGGTGGAGGGGGCCATGAACATCTGCAAGGAAATCGCCGAGGAGTGCCCGCGGTCCACGGTATTCACCGGCCAGCTCACCTTCCGCCTGGAGAAGTTCTACCACAGAATGCTCCACAACGAAACCGCCTTCGCCATCCAGCGCCGCCTCCAGTGGGACGGGATCACCACGGTGATCCTGCCGATACGGGTGCGGATCTGAAGGAGCATCACTCCCGCAGCTTCTCCAGTTCGTCGAGGAGCACCCTGTTATCAGGCACCCCTTTATGAACGAACCGCACGATGCCCTTCTTGTCGATGATGAAGGCGGCGCGGCCCGGTCTGCCGTACAGGGTGGCGAGTTTACCCTTCTCATCGGCGATCAGGGGAAAACGGAGGCCGTATTTTTCACTGAACTCCTGGTGCGTTGCGACGCTGTCGGAGCTGACACCCAGGACCTGGGTGTTGAGCTTTTCAAAGTTCTTCAGGTCCCTTTGAAAAGCCGTCACCTCCCCCGTTCAGACCGGGGTGAAATCGGCAAGATAAAAGGCGAGCAGCACATCCTTCTTCCCCAGGTAGTCGGCCAGCCTTATGGTCCCCAGGGTCGACGGGGCCTCGAACGACGGCGCCTTCTCACCCACCTCCAGGGCATGGGAAGCAATGCTGCTCAGGGTCACCAGTGCCATGGTAAAAAGCCCCTTGAACACGGACTTCCGCATGATGCACCTCCTTTCCGGACGGCAGGCGACACGCCTGCCTGACTAAAAGGTATCACTCCAGCCCGGAAAAACAACCTGCTCTTTTCCTCCACCCATCCTTCCACGCTGGGAGAGGGCAAGGAGTTCTCCCCCAAGAGGAGGGAGGGAGGTAGTCAGGTTAGTTGCCGGGAACTTGCCGGAGACGGGCAATCTGCAGAAAATTGTCGAAGAGCCGGCGGGAAGCGCGCCGGTAGTCGTCTTCCCGGACAATGAAATCCGCCAGGAACCGCCCGGCGGCCGGTGCCGTCTCCGCGGTTTCCCTGGCCCAGAGACGGACGATGGCCCGGTCCACCTCGGGATGAAACTGGAGTCCGTAGGCGTTCCCGCCGAAGCGGAAGGCCTGGCCGGGGCAGGCGGGGGATGAGGCGAGGAGCACCGCCCCTTGCGGCAGGGCAAAGCAGTCGTTGTGCCACTGGAAGGTGACGAACTCCTCCGGCACCCCTGCGAACAGGGGGTCCATTCTTCCCTCCGGGGAAAGCCGGACGGTCAGGCTCCCCCTCTCGCCGCAGGCGTTGGGAGTGACGGGCGCGCCGAGCACATCCGCCAGGAGCTGGCCGCCGAGACAGATGCCGAGAAAGGGAATGGCCCGCGCCATACATTCCCGGACGAACCCCTTCACCCCCGCGAGAAAGGGGTGCCGGTCTTCGTCATGCACCCCCATCGCCCCGCCGAGAACCAGGGCGGCCGTCACTCCGGAGAGCGGCGGGAGAGATTCCCCCGCATAGGGCCGGACGGTCCGGTGCGGGACCCCCTCCTCGGCCACCTGGCCGGCAAAGGCGCCCAGGGGAACTTCAGGGTCGTTCTGGATGACGACGAGCATGCGGGGTACCTCCCGACGGCATGATGCGGCGAGTAGTGACGTTTTTGTGCGTATTTGATCTTCCTTTGTGTTCTTTGTGGCTTCGTGCGACAAAATCTTGTTTTTTCAGGTTGGATGTTTCCCGCAGATAGTACCGCTTTCGGCACGCAATGGCAATGGGAAGCTTCGTGCGTCAACCCCGTTCCCCTTGAATTCCTCCCCCGGCAATGGTATGGTGCAACAAAGCGTGGAAGGAAGAGTGGAAGGTAAAATTATGACGAGAAGACTCCCCGCCGAATGGGAGGAGCAGGACGGCATACTGGTCGCCTGGCCCCACGAATCGACCGACTGGCACCCCCACCTGGACATCGTCGAGCCGGTGTTCGCCGAGATCGCAGCAACGATCAGCCGGTTCGAAACCGCCCTGGTGGCGGCGCCCGACCCTGTGCGGGTGCGGGAGCTGGTGGCCGGCGCCGGCGGGGTAATGGACAACCTCCGCACCTTCCGGCTCGACACCAACGACACCTGGGCCCGGGACTTCGGACCGATCACCGTCCTCGAGGAGGGCGCGCCGGTCCTCCTCGATTTCGGCTTCAACGGCTGGGGGCTCAAGTTCCCCGCCGACCTGGACAACCTGGTGACCCGCCGCCTCCACCGGGCCGGGGCATTCGGCCCCATCCCGCTCAGGACCGTCGGACTCATCCTGGAGGGGGGGAGCATCGAGAGCGACGGCCAGGGGACCATCCTCACCACCGCCGAATGCCTTCTCGGGCTCAACCGCAACCCCCACCTCTCCCGCGAAGAGATCGAGCGGGTGCTGGCGGCACAGGTGGGGAGCGAGCGCTGCCTCTGGCTGGAGAACGGCTTTCTGGCGGGGGACGACACCGATTCCCACGTGGACACCCTGGCCCGGCTCTGCCCGAACGACACGATCGCCTACGTCCGCTGCGACGACGCCGACGACGAGCATTACCCCGCCCTGTTCGCAATGGAAAAGGAACTCACGCGGTTCAGGACCGGGGACGACACCCCCTACCGGCTGATACCCCTCCCCTGGCCCGCCCCCCGCTTCGATGATGGGGGGGAGCGGCTCCCGGCCACCTACGCCAACTTCCTGGCGATCAACGGCGCGGTGCTGGTCCCCACCTACCGGGACCGAAACGACGCGGCCGCACTGAAGGCGATAGGGGAGGCCTTCCCCGGGCGGGAGATCGTCGGCATCGACTGCCTGCCGCTCATCCTGCAGCACGGGTCGCTGCACTGCGTGACCATGCAGCTGCCGAAAGGCGTGTTGCGAGGTTTATGGCCGCAATAAACCTTTTTCACCACGAAGTCACGAAGGTCACGAAGGACACGAAGGCAAAACAAATAATCTGTTAGCCTCGTGATTACCTCAAGATTGCTTCAAGATTCTGCGGGTAATCTGGAGGCAATCTTGAGGCAAAAACGATTTTCTTCGTGTCCTTCGTGCCTTCGTGGTAGATTTGATTTTTGCTTCATCGAGATTTTCCTTAAGGAGACTATCTTTGAACATCATGAAAGTCGGTCTCATCCAGCAGGGCTGCATGGCGGACCGGGACGCGAACATCGCGAAGAGCATCGCGGGGATCAGGGAGGCCGCGGCCAGAGGTGCCCGGCTGGTAGTCCTGCAGGAGCTCCACACCGGGCTCTACTTCTGCCAGCGCGAGGACACGAACTGCTTCGACCTGGCCGAGCCGATTCCCGGCCCCTCCACGGAGGAGTTCGGCGCCGTTGCGCGGGAGCTGGGCGTGGTGATCGTCACCTCCCTGTTCGAGCGGCGAGCGCCTGGGGTATACCACAACACCGCCGTGGTGCTGGAGAAGGACGGCTCAATCGCCGGGAAGCACCGCAAGATGCACATCCCTGACGACCCCGCCTACTACGAGAAATTCTACTTCACCCCCGGCGACCTGGGCTTCGAGCCGATCCGGACCTCGGCGGGAAAGCTCGGGGTGCTGGTCTGCTGGGACCAGTGGTATCCGGAGGCGGCCCGCCTCATGGCGCTCGCCGGCGCGGACCTGCTGATCTACCCGACCGCCATCGGCTGGGACCCGAACGACACGCGGGAAGAGCAGGCGCGCCAGCTCGACGCATGGGTCACGGTCCAGCGGGGGCACGCCATCGCCAACGGGCTGCCGCTCCTGAGCGTCAACCGGGTCGGCTTCGAGCCCTCCCCCGACGGCCCGGGGAGCGGCCAGCAGTTCTGGGGGAACAGCTTCGCCGCCGGGCCCCAGGGGGAGTTCCTGGCGCGCGGGGAGAGCACCGCGGAAGAGGTGCTGGTCGCGGAGATCGACATGAAGCGGAGCGAGGACGTGCGCCGGATATGGCCCTTCCTGCGCGACCGGCGGATCGACGCGTACCAGGACCTGCTGAGGCGCTATCGGGATTAAATCTTGTCCGCGAAAAACTGCGAACAACCATGACTCGCCGATTCGGGAACAAATGAAATGGGATTGGGATTTTATGTTATGAAGTCTTTGCTTTGTTCGTGTTCGTTCGTGCCGTTCGTGGACACATGGTTGTGAGGTACTGACATGGCTATTCACGAAAAAGAGCTCCTGGAAGCGCTCTCCGGCAACCGCATCCTCACCTCCATGATCACGCCGGCGGTGCTGATCTCCGCCTGCGGCACCCTCCTCTTCTCCACCTCGGCGCGTCTCGGGCGGATCTACGACCGGGTCAGCTCCCTGAAAACGGAGGTCGAGGCGGTCCTCGCGGGCAAGGCGACCTTCCCCGAAGAGCGGATGGCCTTCCTGAAGATCCAGGTGGACAAGCAGCGGATCAGGGCCGCCCTCATGCAGAAGGCCCTGGCCGCCCTCTATACCGCCACCGCCCTGTTCATCGCCGCAAGCCTCGCCATCGCCCTCAACGTCGCCTTCGGAAGCCCCGATACGAGCTGGATCGCCACCGCCATCGCGCTGCTGGGCGGCCTCTTTCTGTTCGCCGCCAGCGCCATCCTCATCTACGAGAGCCGCTACAACCTGAAGTTCATCAACCGGCACATCGAATTCATCACCTTCCTCCAGGACAAGTACGGCGAGGACGGGGAAGACCGGCCCAGCTGACGTATCATACCACCCGGATGATGAACTCCGGGCACGCCGCCCCGCAGTAGCCGCAGAGGATGCACGCCGCCTCGTCCACCCGCGCCTTGCCGTCCGCCACGGCGAGGGCGTTGTTGGTGCAGGCGGGGACGCACATCCCGCACCCCTTGCAGAACCGATCCATGATCCTGAGCTTTCTCCGCCTCTTCTCCAGGACCTGCCAGACCGCCGCGTCCTCCTCACCGCCGGCTACCAGTGCCAGGTTCGCCTCGATCTCCGCCTCGGAGAGCATCCCGAGCGCCAGGCCGTCCACCCCGGGGACTGCCAGCACGTAGCGGATGCTCGCGCGCGCCTCGGCAATGAGGTTCCCACCCGCCAGCGCCTTCATGGCATACACCCCCTTGCCGCTCCGGGAGCAGGCGAGGATCGCCCCGGCCATCTCCTCGGACGTCCCGTCCAGTATCCCCATACCGGTCCGGTTGATCAGGGGGTGGATCACCTCGATCTCCGGGTGCCCGGCTGCCTTCCGTATGGCGCAGATGTAGTGGGAGGAGAGCCCGACGTGGCCGATCTTCCCCTCCTGCTTCATCCGCAGCAGCACCTCCAGCACCTCCGCCCGGTCCGCGAAGGGATCGGCTATCCGGGCGCCGTGGAGATGGACGATGTCGAGCCGTTCCCGCCCCAGTTCCCTGAGCGCCCGCTCCACGTGGGCGCGGGCAAGCGGCCCGTCCGGCGCGTGGGTCTTGCTGACGATGAGGACTTCACCCCCATACCCCTCGATGCCGGCGCGGATGTGGGGATAGGTCTCGTACAGCTCGGCCGTGTCCAGCATGTTCACCCCCAGCTCCAGGGCATGGCGGATCAGCCGCCCCCCTTCGGCGGGGGAAAGGCCGGCCTGGAGGGGGCCGAGCGGGAGGGTCCCGAAGACCAGCGGGTTGATGCGCAGGCCGGTGTTGCCGAGATCGACCTTGTTCATGACTCCTCCTTCGCCGCATGACGCGGAATTCGCCAATTAGAGCAAATACGCCTGTCATTGGCAAGATAAAGTTACCCCCCTTTGAGAAAGGGGGGCCAGGTGGATTTCCCAGACAGCAACCTAATCCCCCTAAATCCCCCTTTTTCAAAGGGGGACTTGATTATTTTCCACAAAAAAAGGGGAGCCGGCAGGCCCCCCAATCGCATCGATTTTTTCGTGAACGGGTACTGAACTCTTTATTTAGTGCTTTTCCGCTACCGCCTTGGCCGGGCCGTTCATCCGGATCGCCGCGGAGAATTCCATCCAGAAGATGAGGTAGATGGAGACCATCAGCGACAGGCCGATGTTCTGGTTGTCGGGCCCGAGCGCCTTGGCGAGAATCGGCGAGGCAAAGCCGGCGCCCAGGTTGCCGGTCGCCCGCTCCAGGAGGTAGAAGACCGGCAGGGTGAGGGCGGTGCCGATCACCATGATGGCAATCCCCTTGCCCCGCTTCATCCAGTATTTCGGGGAGAAGCCGTACATCCGCATGAAGATCACCACCCAGATGATCCAGACCGAGTAATCGACCGCGGCGTCGGGAAGGGCCAGCTTGTTCTTGACCAGGGCCACTTCGAGGATGGTTACGGCGGCGAGCAGGGTGAACATCCAGTTGAACTTCTCGGTGGCCTGGGTCTGCCAGTTGCGGCTGTCCGGAGCGGGGGCCTCCTTGGAGGAATGGCTGTGGGTGCCGAGCGCCGAGAAGAGGATGGCGAACCAGATGCCGGCGTTATGGAACAACAGCGAGGAATGATTCCCCGCCACGTTGGCGATCCTGGACATCGGGTCGCGGGCGAAGTCGGCGGCGATCCGCATCAGGAACAGGTTGCAGACCACGGAACAGGCGGTAATGACGGCCAGGGTGAAGATCCTCCGGGGGAGGAGGTAGGGATCGACCCGGTCTGGGAAGCCGAGAATGAAGGCGAACCAGATCAGGAACATGATGAGCGGGATGCCGTAGGTTATGCCGTACACCGAGTTGCCGGCGAAGTCCCCCGCCTGGGCGTAGATGATGTACTTTTCCTTGCTGTTCGGGTCGGTGTTGGCGGCCTTAACCACGTCCTTCGGCATGTTCTTCACATAGGGGAGCAGCCCCATGGCGTACCAGCCGTGGTCCCCCTGGGTATGATCGACAACCCAGTACTGGTCCCCCATCATCTCGTCGAGCCCCTGGAAAATCCGCATGCTGAAGGCAGCGCAGAGCGACACCACCACCAGAAGCAGTATTGCGTGGGATATTTTCATCGGCATTGTCGTGTCCTCCTTATTCTTTATGAGTTGTCCAGAACATGGAAACCGCATTGGCCGCGAACAGCCCGTACAGCCACATGGTGTTCCATGCCGGGCCGGACCAGTGGCTCCCCCTGCCGCCGCCGACCACACCGGAGGCGATAACGATGCCGATCATCGCGGTAAAGGCGACCATGGCAACCGCGCGGAGGATGGCGCTGTTGCGCCAGGTGTGCCGCTCCAGCTCTTCAATCCGTGCCAGAAGCTCAAGCTCTCTTTCGCTCATCTTTTTTCTCCTTTGCAAGTAAGATAAATACGAAAATAGTTGCCGCGGACAGCGCGGAAGTAACGCAGATTCCATTCAGATGGAGACAAAGATTGTAGAGCATGACATCCTCCTTTGAGTTTCAGCAGTTCACCATGTTCAACGCTTCGCCGGGAAACCGGTCGGCCAGTTCCTGGTACTTGTGGCAATTCCGGTAGCAGCGGCTGCAGTACCTGATAATCAGATTGACATCGTAGGGCGAAATATACCCGCACCCGACGTCACAGTAGTCATCGTTTTTGCCGTAGAACGGACAGACTGAATCCGGCGCCATGACCACCCCGTATGTGAAAACCGTAAGGTTTGCCGTACACACGGTGAAGTCGCAGGGAATGATCGTCACCATTCCCCAGACTTCGACCCATGCAGAAAAGAGTAACTGTATACGGTAAAAGCAACCACCGTACCAATTCAGAAATTTTTTTATTTTATCCCGTTATAACGGCAAGTTACGCGATTAGGGCCGACATTCATCCCGACAGGGGAGAAGAACTGATTTCGCACGGATGCAAAACCGGAGCGAGCAAAAGTGGTCCCGCGGGGTAGTCCTGCGCATCGAACGGGGCCTCATTAGATGACTTTTATCAGCAAATTTGGGATATTACGGGAAGGCAGGGGGAACATGGCGGAATGTTTCGCGGTTATGCAAAGGGTTTTCGGCAATTTTGCAAAAATGCAAAAGGTGACAGGCGAATGGGAGCGAATCAAGGTTTTGCCAATCGGGCGCGAGATTTTGACTCGGCCTGCGGCCTCGCCCTCCGGGCAGCCTGCGCTGTCCAATTTGCTCTGCAAATTGTGGCCAGATCGTCGCCGGCCCGCAAGAAGCCTCGCTGAGGCGTAGTACCCACAGGGCATAAACTGCGCTACGTTGAGGCAGGGTTTCGAGGACACGGCGGCGAGATGGGCGGAAGACCGCGCCCGCCCAGCGGCATCAGGAATAATCCTCTTTCCTGATGTTGTACTTCTTGATCTTCCGGTATATGGTGGCCATGTTCATACCCGCCTCGCGGGCCGCCGCCTCGATGTTGCCGCGGTTCTTGCGCAGAAGCCCCTTCAGGTAGTCCATCTCGAAGCGGGAGAGGGCCAGGGCGTATTCCCCCTCGTCGCCGATGAGGGTTTCGGAGGCGGATGCGTGGGGGATCTCGATGAACTGGGCGAGCACCGGAAGGCTCAGGTAGTCTCCGCTCTCCATCGCCAGGGACGCCTCGATCACGTTCTTCAGCTCCCGTACGTTGCCGGGCCAGGCGTAGCCGCAGGCCGCCTCCAGAGCGCCGGGAGAGAGCCCCTTCACGCGGGTGCCGAACTTCCTGTTCTGGAGGGCGATGAAATGGGCAGCCAGCAGCGGGATGTCGCTCTGCCGCTCCCGCAGCGAAGGCAAGTGGATGTTGACCACGTTCAGCCGGTAGTAGAGGTCGTCGCGAAACTGCCCACCCTTCACGGCGCTCCGCAGGTCGCTGTTGGTGGCGGAAAGTATCCGCACGTCCACCCGGGTGGGGGTGGTATCGCCGAGCCGGAGGAACTCCTGCTCCTGGAGAAAACGGAGCAGGGTCTTCTGCACGTTCATGGGGAGGTTTCCCACCTCGTCGAGGAACAGGGTCCCCCCGTCGGCCGCCTCCAGGAGCCCCTGGCGGTTTTCCCCGGCACCGGTGAAGGCCCCCTTCCGGTAGCCGAACAGCTCGGACTCCAGGAGCGATTCCGGCAGAGCGCCGCAGTTGATGGCGAGAAACTTCTTCTCCTTGCGCGGAGAGTTGTAGTGGATGGCGTGGGCGATCAGCTCCTTGCCGGTCCCGGACTCGCCGGTGATCAGGACCGAAGTATCGCGCACCGCCACCTTCTCCACCCGCTCCAGTACGCGCTTCAGCTCCTCCGAGGCGCCGATGATGTTGTCGAAACGGAACTTGCCGACCAGTTCCTCCCGCAGTTCCTTGTTCTCCTCCAGAAGCATGGTGTGGGAGAGGGCGTTCTTCACCCGGTAGAGAAGCTCCTCCGGCTCGAACGGCTTGGTCAGCATGTCGTAGGCACCCTTGCGCAAGGCCTGGATCGACATCTCCACCGTTGCGTAGGCGGTGATCATGATCACCGGCACCTGCAAGTCCTTCTCCTTCACCTTTTGCAACACCTCCAGGCCATCCATCCCCGGCATCTTGATGTCGGTCACCACCAGGTCCCACTCTCCCGCCCTGAACTCCTCCACAGCCTCGAACGAACGGGTGTGGGCCTTGACGGCGAAGCCGTTATCCCGCAGCACCGCCTCCATCATCCGACAGAGCCCTTCCTCGTTGTCGATCAGCATGATACGTTTTTTGTCCGGCACGTCCTTACCTCTTTTCCGGCCTATTCAAAACACTCCATGCCGCGTTGCTTGTTCATCTCAACGCGCCTCTTATCGCACCAGATATTGCCGGGGCGCGGGATTTCCCCCAACGGCCCCAGCATCTTCGCCCGCTTGCAATCGACACAGTGCCTGGCCTTCCTGCCGCCTGCGGCGATGAAGCAGGGCATCTGCCTGCTCCGCCCCATCTGCATGTTGCGCTGAGCGCACCAGACGGTCCCCGGCGAAACCTTCACCCCGCCGGGCCGTGTGTCGTGTCCGTGTTTGCATGTTCCGCACGTGTCGGTCATGATGTTTTTTCCCCCTGCTGCACCAACTCTCACCCCGATATGCAATTGAATCTCATGGTCGACTTCCTGCTCTTGACATCCGACAACCGCTGCCTGACAACGGGAGTGAGCCCATCGGCGGGGAAGGTGGCTATGAACAGCTCTAACTCCTTGATGACAGAATCCATATCGCCGCAAGCGCAGTTGCTTACCGTCAACTCATCCCTGATTTGCTCGATAGCTTCGTCAATGTCACGTTTATACACCGACGGATACTTTTTGCTGCGATTAATCCCTTTTCCGTAAAGATCGGTGAGCACACCAGCGCCAAAATTGGTGCATCCGCCATAGTCGGTCTGCTGTTCTATGAATGCCGGCCAGACGTTGTCCGGCCTGAAATCCGACATGAAAGAGAAAAAGGCGATGTCCGCGTCAGTCCCCTGTTTCTTTGCCAACCCATAATAGAACTTAAAATCGGGGAGCACGAAAATGCCTTCGTCCCGATTCAGGACATACCCCCGCATTTTCTTCACGATGGAATCGTAGCCTTCCGGGCTGAGGGATTCAAGTACCGATACCAGCCCGGATGCCGCCGCCTGCCCTTTATGGTACACGTTTTCCAGCGAACCTCTCATTGCGGTGTCGGCCTGAAACTTACCGATCGCTTCCGAGTATTGATCCACTGCGGCGAAGACCGCCGCATCCTCGGCTCTCGCGAATGGGACAGCGCACATCATGCTCGTTATCGCCACCGCGCCCATCAAAAGATACCGCATACGCTTTTCCCTGCCTATTCGCTCAAACAAACCCTTCCATGCCCGTTCATTGATATTCCGCCTTGCCGAAGGCAAGCAGCGGGAAGAAGACAAAGCCGACCAGGGCGAGCCCGAAGCCATACACGGCCTCCTGTCCGAACCGCTTGGCGAGGGCGATGTGGACCATGAAGTAGAAGAAGATGTTCACGAGCGGGACGAACATCAAAAGTCCCCACCACCACGGTTTTCCCGCGATGGAGACGAAAACGAACAGGCTGTAGATGGGGATCAGGGCTTTCCACCACGCTTCACCCGCCTTGGCGAACACCTTGCACATGGAGACGATCATGACGACCATCAGCACGAGCACGTACGCACCATTGGCGAAGATTCCCTCCATCGCGAGGGTGCGGGCCGCCTGCACGGAAGGCGCCGGCTTGGCAAGGGGGAGATCGGGCCGCGGCGGCTGGCCCGGTTTCACCACGGCCGCACCGTAAGGTTTTGTCGCCGAGGTCGCGGCCCCCTGCACCGGCGTCTTGGCGGCAGCCGCCTGTTGCTTGAGTGGGGCAGGAGCAGGCACGGGCTTGGCCGCCGCCGCTGGAGCAGGCGCAGACTTTGCCGCTGCCGCCGGGGCGGGGGGAGGCTTGACAGCGGGGGCAGGCTTGGCGGCGGGGGCAGGCTTGGCGGCGGGGGCAGGCTGTTTTCCCTGGACCTTGGAAGCCTGCGGAGCGGCCGCTTTCGGCGCGGCCGGGGATTTCACCCTTTTTTTGTGGTGCCGTGCCTTTTTCTTCACGTGCACGGCCTTAGTGGCTTTGGCGGCCGTGGCGGTCTTCGCCAGGTCCACCTCGCCGGGCGCGAAGTCCACCAGGGTGTCCCGGTTGATCAGGACGTAGACCCTCCCCTCCTTCTGCCAGTACCGCTTGTACTCGATCTGCTCTCCGTTTTTCAGGTAGAAGGTCTTCGCCCAGAGCTGCGGCACACAACACAGGGTTGCGGCAAGTACCGTCACAAACACGAACAATCTCTTCATGATGCCCCCCTTGACCGATATAGTCACGTTACGATAATAACTCTAGCCCACATTCTCATGTCGGCAACATCGTATACACAGCTTCTATTTTGGTTCATGACAAACTTGATTATCACTGATCTTCAGCTACCAATGTAAAAACAGTCAAGCCCCCCTTTGCCAAAGGGGGGCAACACCAGGCTGATAATCAGGCAGCCAAAAGCGGCCCGCTCACAGCTCCTCCCGCTCGATGGGGAGCCGGATCACCACGGTGGTCCCCTTCCCCACCTCGCTCTCGATGCCGATCTTGCCGTGGTGCTGCTCGACGATCTGCCTGGTGATGGCGAGCCCCAAGCCGGTCCCTTTCGCCCTGGTAGTGAAGAACGGCTCGAAAATCTTCTCCAGGTTCTCCGGCGGGATGCCGGCGCCGTCGTCACTGAACCGGAGGTCCACGAAGCCGTCAGAGCCCAAGGAGGTGCTCACCACCAGCTTCCCCCCCTCCCCCATGGCCGCCCCCGCGTTGAGGATCAGGTTGATCGCCACCTGGCGCATCTGGTCGCCGTCCACCATGATCCGGGGGAGCCCGGGCGAGAGATCCTTAACCACGGAGACGTGGTGCATGTCGGTGTGGTTGGCGGCGAAATCGACGATCTGCGACAGGAGCCCGTTGACGTCGGTCTCCTCCAGGGCCGGCTGGGGTGTCCGGGCATAAGAGAGGAGGTCCTGGACGATCTTCTTGCACCGCTTGCTCTCCCGCTTGATCTCGTGGATGAAGGTGTAGTTCGGGTCGTCGGGGGAGAGCTTCCCCTCGATGTAGCTGGCATAGCCGAGGATCACGCCGAGGGGGTTATTGATCTCGTGGGCCACGCCGGAGGAGAGGACCCCGAGAGAGGCCATCTTCCCCTGCTGGGCGAGGTTCGCCTCCATCTCCTTGTTATGCTTGATGATCCGGGTCATCCGGTTGAAGGCGGCGGCCAGCTCTCCCAGCTCGTCCCCGGAATCCACCTCCATCCGCTCGTCGAACCGCCCCCGCTTGACCTTGCGGATCACCTCCATCATGTGATTGATCGGGCCGGTCAGCACCTTGGCGGCGACGAACACCAGCGCCGCCGCAATGATGCAGACGAAGATGGTGAGCACCACCATGCTCTCCAGAATGCGCCCCTTGATCTCGTCCGCCTCCTGGTAGAACTCGTCCTCGTAGGAGCCGACCGCCACGATCCAGTCCCACGGCGGGAAATACTCGTAGCGGACGATCTTCATCCGGGGCTCGCTCTCCCCCGGGTTGCGCCAGGGGTAGCGAATCCACCCCCGTTTCCGCTCGCACATCTCCTTGATGAAGGGGAAGCCGTCCGAATCCTTGGCGTCGTAAAAGTTCTTCCCCTCGCTGGTGGGGTGGACCGTGAAGGTGCCCTTGCCGTCCATGCAGAAGATGTATCCGGTCTTCCCCACCTTCTTGCTCCGGATCTTCTCCTTCAGCTCGGCGAAGGAGCGGCGCTCGAACGCCACGTCGTCGTAGGTCTCGTTAAGGTAGCCGCCGGCGGCAATGATCCAGTCCCACTCCTTGAAATAGCGATAGGCCACCACCTTGTTGCGGGGGTATTTGTCTCCCAGGACCGCGTTGCGCCAGGGATAGATGATGTACAGGACCTCCCCCGGCTTTGCTTTTACCGCCTTCTCGCACATCTCCCGGATGAACTGCCTGCCGTTCTCGTCCCGCTCGTTATAGACGTTCTCCCCTTCCCGGGCGATGTGGACCTTCAGGTCCCCTTGGCTCGTCATGGCGTAAACGTAGCCGGTTTCGCCGACGTTCACCTTTTTCAGGGCCTTGCGCGCCTCGTTCTTGGCAGTGGCGAGGTCCACACGGCCGCTGGCGTACTGGCGCTGCTCCGATTCGACGATGCTGTAGGAGATGTTGGTCAGGGTCGCCAGCTCGTTGTTGAAGCTCTTCGCCTTGTCCTGCTTGTAGACCTGGAACTGCTGGTAGTGGGAGTTGAGGAGGTCGAGGGTGAAGCTGGTCATGTGCTCCAGGTCGTCCTTGCTGGTCTGGGTGATCCCCAGATAGGCCTGGCGGTAGGAGATGTAGCCGATCACCCCGCCGACGATGAAGATCGGGACGGTCACCAGGGGGAGGACCACCACCAGCATCTTCCAGCGGAGCTTGAGGTTGTTCATGAAACGGAACAGGTACCGGTGCATGGAAGAATATTATGTAAACGGCATGGAAAAAGCCAGCGCTTTTTTGCATATTTGCAAAAAAGCGGGGTGGCGTCATAACTCCAGCGGGTGTAGCTTACTTGTTAAGGTTACCATGTGACGACCTTTAACGTAAGATCACGACTCTATCAACTGACAATTTTAATAAAAAATGTTTTTTGTTGCCAATGGCTATGGTATAAGCTAGACGAATCCGCGGAACATAATTGGGGTGTCGAATGAAGACGCGGTTGACTCTAAACCTGGGCAAGAGGGGAACCAAACGGTTATTACTCCGGCAATTAAACATGACAACCCTGTCTGTAGGGGCGCTGCTTGCCGCGCCCTGATTGGGCAGAGCAAGCAGAGGATAGTGAACGAATAAAGCCGGATGGATTCCCTCTGGAAAACAATCGGGTAACTGCCGGAAGCTTGATAAACAAGCAAATGTTACTTACTAAAGAGTACATTTCCAACTCGACATAGGAATCCGGTACACGGCCTGATTCCAAGGGTTCCAGGGAACCAATGTCGGAATACTTATGCACCCTTTAGTATATCGGTAACCGCAAGGTTCATTATATAGGCAACAGGTTCACTATATAAGCAACATGTTACGTATATACGGAAACCGGTCAATAACGAGTTGAGCAAGTAAGGTGGTTACTATCGAAAAACTTTACATGATACCACTGATACTCCTGTCAGCAGTCGGCACTGGCCTAACTTATTTCGTCATTGGAGAGCTCCCGAAAAAGATAGGCTACCCAAGGTTCATTTTGACCTGCATCGGTTACACCTTGTCCCTCGCAGTAATAACTTATGCAGTAACCGAAGGCATAATAACCGGAGCAGCCTTTTTAATCGCCCTCTTTCTTCCGGTGCCAGTTGGTGCTCTATATCTGCGGCATGAGCTAATTCAGGAGCTGAAAAATCCTTTCAAGAAAAGGTGAATCAAGGCCCAGGCGAAATAGGCCTGAAAGACGATGCTCAACAAGGTGGCGACAGACCGTCTCCGCTTCGCTCCGCGGCTGCGCCCCCACGACGTTGGGCAGAAGAAAAGAATGGACGAAGATAGTATTACATTTGCCATTAAGCCTGTTTGATAGAGAGCAAAAATTTCCCGAACATGAGGTCTTACTTGAATGAAATGCCCCCACTGTAAAGCATTCATTACACTAAGTTCGTTTTTTCGAGCTTCAAGAGGAAAGAACTCTGGCCATAAAATGCTCGAATTACCATGTCCTAACTGCTCAAGCCATTTATACCTTAATATCAGCAGCATTATTGTTATTCTCGGAACGATAATCGCGCTTATAGGCCTTTCTATAATTGGATATTTCCAAATGAGGTTCTCGTTCGCCCTCCCTGGGTACATTATCCTAGCGACAATAGGCATCGCCTTCGCAAGCCTCCGGCTGTCCCCACGCCCCTGCGCAGTTCATGCAATTCGGAAAAGCAGTATCCATCTTATCGAGTACGTGCTTTTCATCTTAACTGCATCAACAGCCATTTATCTGGGGTTCATGTGGTACATCGAACACATTCCTGCAAAGCAGAACCTTGTCGAAATAAAGGCGACTGTCAAAAACGTCGCTGTTGAGTCAAGGATGCTTAAGTATCTGACCTTGAACGGCGATCAGTATGGCCTAAAATACTTAGTTGACGCTCCGGTCAAATCGGAAGCGGCCCAGCTTTTGAACAACCACGAAGTTCACCTATTGATAGACAAGTATCCAGACATCAAGGGTAAAACTATCAGAGTATGGGAAATAAAGATAAAAGAAGGTATAGCTCTGTCATACGAAGATCTGACGTACTGGCGAAATTTGTCAGGTATACTCAAAATAACCTTAGCAATGTATCCCTTGCTTCTCTTAGTAATAGCTTATGTTGTCGTATTCTGTTTCAGAAAGAGAGAAGATCGGTTGATAACAAAGGGACTAAGGCATGCCGCCAACGAGGTTGATTCAAAGACGATTTCTGAAAAGGCACCGGTACATGAAGTCACACAATTGCCCGAAGCGGACTCACAAGATGAAACGTCCCCGACACATGAGGCGAAACAGCCCTTCTTTAAGAGTTATGGCGGTGCATGCACCAAATCTTTCGGAATTGGCATTCTCCTGACTTTCGTTTTCCCTTTTTTTTCCTTCATCGTTGGTATAGGGACAATCTTCATAGTAAGTATGCTGGGCGGGGGGCATTGGTGGACACGACAAGTTTTTGCCTATGCTGTCTTCATCCCCCTTTTCTTCGTACTTGCAAAGGATCGTTACCGGGAGGGGAAAACCTTTCTTGCAGGCTTATCTTCATGCTCGTCTCTGGTACGGATTGTCACCGACAGCCTTCTCGTTATTTCCTTTGCCGCAGGCATGGCAGGTTCGATCTGGTGCTATCACCACCATATCTGTCGAAGGGGTCATTTCGCACATGACTTCACCTCATCGGACGTTTATTTAGATGTATTGTGGGGAGCAGGCTTGGTTTTGAGTGCGATATTAGCAGCATGGCTACGAAGGTCATATGCCCAGATTCTGATTGCGTTTGTGACTTGGATTATTGTGTACCGATTCCTGATGGGAAGCGGCGGAGGATTATCCCCATTTCCGTTCTGACAAAATAATTCGCGATGAAATGCCCAATCGGGTAAGGGGGAGCTTTTCTCCCCCCCTCCCCACACCACCCGGCATGCGGGTCCGAGAAAGGCTAAGGGTCAAACCTACAAATTTCAAAGTTGGGACACAGAGATAAGAATTTGAATTCTGTAGGTCTGACCCTTGATATGGTTGTCAGTTGTCAAGAGGGAAAAAGACGCCCCTACCAACTTTTTTAAGCGGTTATGCTGCATTCCTATATTCCAGGGCATAAGCAGAGGCGGAACCTGTTAAGCGACGTTTGATCATCCTGATAT
>DATDNF010000039.1:0-6285 GCA_036518435.1 Geobacteraceae bacterium | reverse complement strand
GCAGTAGGAAGCGTGACTTTGGTTTACAGCGATACGGTTCCCGCAGGCGATATAATCAGTCAGAACCCTGCGGCAAGCGCCTTGATATTGCCGGGGTCTGCCGTTGACCTCGTAGTATCTAAGGGGCCTGCCACAGTTACTTTGCCGAATGTTGTCGGCATGACCCAGGCGAATGCGGAGTCGGCAATTATCGCCATAAACCTGCAGGTAGGAGGTGTCTCCACCGCATATAGCAACACAGTTCCCGCTGGCAAAGTAATGAGCCAAAATCCGGCAGCGAATACGGTGATAGCGCAGGAGACATCGATACCGGAGTACGCCGCAAATGTTCACGAGATTGTAGCTCGTCATGGAGGGAGATACCTTTCCCGAAGCGGTAATATTACCACCATTGAAGGAGAGGGGCTCGATACTACGGTGCTTGCATTGTTGGAGTTCCCTTCAATGGTGGCAGTGCAAGCGTTTTATAACGATCCTGCCTATGCGGAATACCGTCAGGCCCGCCAGGATGGCAGTATCAGCAGGTTCCATGTGATTGACGACACTGATATCGCGGGCACCATCCCTTATTTGCCAAAAGGTACAGGGGGATAATGTCCTCCGGCTGATATAATTTCCTCAGCGACATACTAAACCGTTTGAAGGCAGATACGGAAGGAGGCACATGCATGTCAGCGAGGATCGCGCAAACTAAAGTCGCACCGGGCATCTACCAGGCTATGCTCGGACTGGAAAGGTACCTGCACGGCTGCGGGCTGGAAACTCCGCTGCTGGAAGGAGGTAGGAGGTAGGCTTGACTTTCTGCTCGCGATGTCCGGCTCCGGGAGTTGGTGCAAAAGAGCAGAGAGGAGTTGCAGGAATAGCAGAAAGGCAGACCCCATATTTGACTATTAATGTTGGACCCGCTACATCAATTCCTGCTGATCACACCGTAGTGGCAAAATTTACATGCAGCGGGCCCTTTGTTCATAACTTCATGACAGGGTAGGCAAAGAGCGTGCGCCTTGTCTTTGCCCAAGTCAGGTATCTTCCCAATCTTGTCCGGGTGGCAGATGAGGCAGTTGTTGCCTTTGATTTTCTTTTGATGTAGCCAGTGCTTGAAGGGAAGCGTTCGGTCGCCCATCTGGAATTTGATGACTTCCGGGCCTTTGGCCGATTGATCATCGGCAAGAATGGTGGATGATACCCCGAGCAGCAACAGTACAACAATAAACCAAATGGCAGGTTTCATGATAAACCTCCTTTAGTCTGTAATTTCAGTCTAACAGGCCCTCGGTGATTGTCTATGTATTCCAACCAGGCCGGAATTCCTGGGGTATCATACTTATGGTGTCCCAGAATTCCGCAAGGTATTAAAGCCCCGCCTCATTCACCTTTATCATCCCCCAAATATCTGGTACAGTAATACGTCCTTTCACTTCCGAAAGGGACAACCTGTTCATAGTCCAAACACCGCTCAAGAAGGTGCGTATGAAAAAAATAATAGTACTTGTGGCCGTCCTCGTGCTCGGAACGATTCTGTTCTATTTCTTCGGGTCTCCCGCACCCAAGGTTTCATTAAGCCCTGATGCCGGCCTGGTCGGCGCCGGGCGGGCACTTGCCCTGAAGCTGGACGCACGGGGAGGGAGCCTGAAAAAGCTGGCCGTCACCGCTGTGCAAGGGGAGAAGACGGTCACGATCCTGGCGAAGGATTATCCGGCCGGCAGCCATCAGGCCGCGGAGACGTTCAATCTGGCGAAAGCCGGCCTGAAGGACGGGGCAGTCACCCTGCATGTCGCTGCGACGAGCTCCCCATCCCGTTTCGGCGCCGCCAGGACCACAACCGAGGCCCATGCCTTCACCCTGGATACCAAGCCGCTGGACGTGGCGGTGGTGAGCAGTGCCACGAACATCAACCAGGGGGGCGCGGGACTGGTCGTCTACACCGTGTCGAAGGAGGTCGAAAAGACTGGCATCGTGGCAGGCGACCGGCTTTATCCGGGGTACCGGCAGGGGGGAAATCAATACGCCTGTCTCTTCCCGTGCCCCTTTGATACGGACCCCGGCAAGTTCGTGCCGAAGGTGCTGGCGGTCGACCGGGCAGGGAACGAGCGTCTCGTGGGGTTCCCCTATCACCTGACCGCCACGTCCTTTTCGACGGACCGGATCGTTCTGACGGATCCCTTCCTCGACAAGATCGCCGCGGAGTTCAAGGGGAAGTTCCCGCAGGGGGGAACAAACCTGGAGATATTCCTCAAGGCAAACAGGGATGAGCGCCAGCGGGACCGGAAGGCGATCGCCGACTACGGCCGGAAGACCTCTCCGACGCCGCTCTGGCAGGGCCCCTTTCTCCGCATGCCGAAGACCGCCCCTCTCGGCGGTTTCGCCCAGGCCCGCACCTACCTGTACCAGGGGAAAGAGGTCGACCGGCAGACGCACCTCGGATTCGACCTAGCCTCGGTGGCCCACGCCGACGTGCCGGCCGCCAACCGCGGCACCGTCGTCTTTGCCGGCGACTTCGGCATCTACGGCCAGTGCGTCATCATCGACCACGGCCTCGGGCTGCAGAGCATCTACGGGCACCTGAGCCGGATCGGCGTGAAGCCGGGGGAAAACGTGGCGAAAGGACAGGTCATCGGCGCGAGCGGAGCGACCGGCATGGCAGGGGGGGACCATCTTCATTTTGAAACGGTAATCGCCGGGGAGTCGGTCAATCCGGTCGAATGGTGGGATCCGCACTGGGTGATGAACAACATTACGGGCAAGCTCGCGGCGATCAAATAAAGCTTAACCCCTCCTGTCCTCCCCTTAGTTAAGGGGAGGGACGTCCCCGGGGATAACTCCTTAGCTCCCAGGTATATCCCCCTGTCATGCGCGCGTGGCGAACCTCAGTCCGTCAGCCTACCTACGAAATCCTCCGCCGCGGAACCCGCCGTGGTGGAAGCCACGACCGCCATCGAAGCCTATGAAGACGTCCGGTCCGTATACGTACGGATAGGGGTAATAATAGGGGTAATAGTACGGTTCATAATAACCGTCATAGTAGCCGTAATCGTAATACCCCGGATAGGCGACGCATCCGCTCAACGTCAGGATAATTCCCATGAGTAACAGAAGTTTTTTCATAAGGCACCTCCCGTGAGGCGCATTGATCTCCTTTACTTACTATAAACGTTTCAGCACTTTTTAGGTTGACGAAAGATGCGGAAAGGCGAGGAGTCGCCGCAAAGCGGGCTTTCCTGTTTGCCGGCCCTTGTCTTTCGCCTTTCGTCTGGTATAGTCAGGCTGGGAGGATGCCATGGTGAAGCATATGGATGCCGGGTCGTTCGTCATTGCGTTCATCACCCTCGGCCTGTTCGTGGCTGCCCTCTTCACCAAGGGGTTGTCCCACGACCTGTTCCTCGAAGTGGGGGTTTTCCTCGTTTCGGTGAAGCTCATCGTCATGGCTTACAAGAACAGCGTGGCGGTGGAGAGTCTGGACGGGAAGCTCGAACGGATACTGGCCCGGCTTCCTGAGGACGAGGGGAGAAGATGAGCAGTGTCTGGTGGGTGGTGGCGAATCGGTTCCTGACGATTTGTCATTCGCCGGTTTGCTTGTATACTTAAGCAGGTCGTACGTAAGTGTCGGCGAGCCCCTAGTGTGCCATGATCGAGAGGATTCACGGACTGCCGGACAATGTGCTGTTCACCCGCGAGAAAGGGAGGTATGAACCATGAGAACGAATTCGTTGCCGGTCGTCCTTGGACTGTTTTTGTCGGTCTGCCTGTTTGCAGGGACGGCTACCCCCGTTCACGCCACGGAAACGAAAGCGGAAGGCTACACATCACTGCGGGGGGTAAAGCATGTGAACGCAGTGTTCGACTTCAGGATAGGCGATCCGAAGAGCGCCGCCCTGCACCTCGATGTGATCCACCAGACGTGCAAAGACAAGGCGCTACAGATGGGAAAGAAGAAACCGTCATTTGCGGTCGTGTTCAGCGGGTCGTCAGTCAAGCTTCTCTCTACAAAGAGGGACGGCGTCGCGGCTGACGACGCAAAGACACTTGACGAAATTGCCAACAAGCTGGACGCAATGGCAAAAGAGGGGATCAGGCTGGAGGTCTGCCAGATAGCCCTCGGTGTGTTCGGTATAGATCCCGCCTCAGTCCTGCCGGAGCTCCATAAGGTTGGTAACGGCTATGTCTCCCTGATAGGGTACGGAGCTCAAGGATATTCGTCGGTACCGGTATACTGACAACGCTTCACTTGGGAGGGAAAAATGGGGCAGGCTACTTTTGCTTGTCCAAACCCGACTAATTCAATAACAAGCACACAGCGGGTTGGTCAGCAAAAGCGCAAACTCATTTAACCTTCATGATGGTGTCATGCAAGATCGTCCTGACGTTGTCCCAGACGTGCTCCGTTTCTGCTTTGAGGCCTTCCCATTCATCATCGCTGGCAGCCGATATCCCTTGCAGCTTTTCCGCGGCCTCATCCCGCTTGAGCTGCAAGGCTGCGATTGCATTTGCATATTCAAACCGCTTTCCGGGCGTGGCGCTTTCCGCCTTGTCCTTGAGCCGGTCGATCTGCGCATCCCATTCGACCATCTGCGCGGAGAGTTTTTCGACATACTCTGTTCGCTTGTCCATGCTGGCAACCTCCGTTCGGTATCAAAGTGATCGGCCACGACATTTCAGAAACCCTCGGTGACGTTCTTCCCAAGATCATGCAAGGTCGAAGCGGTCAAGGTTCATAACCTTGTTCCACGCCGCTACAAAGTCATGCAGGAACTTCTCCCGGGAGTCCTCGCAACCATAGACTTCCGCGACGGCCCGGAGCTGGGAGTTCGAACCGAAGATGAGGTCGACGCGGGTGCCGGTCCACTTGAGCTCGCCCGTTGCGCGATCACGGCCCTCGAACACATCGTCGGCTTCGGAGGCCGCCTTCCACGTGGTGCCCATGTCGAGCAGATTCACGAAGAAGTCATTGGTAAGGGCCTCAGGCCGCGTGGTGAAGACGCCGTGCCGGGACTGTCCGAAGTTGGCATTCAAGACGCGCATGCCGCCAACGAGGACCGTCATCTCGGGAGCAGTCAGCGTCAGCAGTTGCGCCCGATCAACCAGCAGCTCCTCTGCCGATACGGCGTATCTGGTTTTGAGGTAGTTTCGGAACCCGTCTGCAGCCGGTTCGAGTACGGCGAAGGAGACCACATCGGTCTGCTCCTGCAAGGCATCCATGCGTCCCGGCGAGAACGGAACCTTCACCTCAAAGCCGGCATTCTTCGCGGCTTGCTCGACACCTGCACATCCGCCCAGAACGATCACGTCAGCGAGCGAAACCATCTTCCCGCCGGACTGCGCGCTGTTGAACTGCTTCTGGATTCCCTCAAGGGTCTGCAGCACATTCTTCAGTCGGGCCGGCTGGTTGACTTCCCAATCCTTCTGCGGGGCGAGACGGATGCGCGCCCCATTTGCACCGCCGCGCTTGTCGGAGCCGCGGAACGTGGACGCCGACGCCCAAGCAGTCGAGACCAGTTGGGAGACGGACAGCCCCGAAGCCAGGATATCGCCCTTGAGGAAGGTGATATCCTCCGCATCAATCAACTTGTGATTGACCGCTGGGATGGGGTCTTGCCAGATGAGGTCTTCGGCGGGAACCTCCGGGCCAAGATAGCGTGCGCGGGGGCCCATGTCGCGGTGGGTCAGCTTGAACCATGCCCGGGCGAACGCGTCAGCGAACTGATCCGGATTCTCCAGGAAGCGCCTTGAAATCTTTTCGTAAGCAGGGTCGAACCGCAGGGCGAGGTCCGTGGTCAGCATGCCTGGCGCGTGAAACTTGGCCGGGTCGTGGGCATCCGGCACCGTTCCGGCGCCTGCGCCGTTTTTCGGTTGCCACTGATGCGCACCGGCCGGGCTCTTCGTCAATTCCCATTCGTAGCCGAACAGGTTCCTGAAGAAGGTGTTGCTCCACGTCGTTGGCGTGGCGGTCCAGGTGACCTCCAGGCCGCTGGTGATCGTATCGTCGCCTTTGCCGCTGCCGAAGCTGCTCTTCCAACCAAGGCCCTGCTCTTCGATGCCGGCGGCTTCGGGCTCGGGCCCGACATGGGTCGCAGGGCCGGCGCCGTGGGTTTTGCCGAAGGCGTGACCGCCGGCGATGAGCGCAACCGTCTCTTCGTCGTTCATCGCCATGCGCGCGAATATCTCGCGAATGTCCTTGGCCGCCGCGATCGGATCCGGGTTGCCGTTCGGCCCTTCCGGATTGACGTAGATCAGCCCCATCTGCACGGCGGCGAGGGGATTCTCCAGTTCCCGGTCGCCGGAGTAGCG
>DATDNF010000038.1:0-40849 GCA_036518435.1 Geobacteraceae bacterium | reverse complement strand
CCGACAAATGTGATAGACTTCTTCATGACCTGCCTCCTTGGTTTTGGCTCTGTGCCTTGGTGATTTCCGTCCCAGAGCATAACCCACGTTGCAAGGATGGCAGGTCTTATTTTTTCAACTGACAACCATTATGTCTATCCTCCTTCAGTGCTATGTTCCACAGTTATTTGGGCAACAGGCCGTGGAGCTTTGCCCCCTTTATTCCCCCCTGGTCTGGAATAGGGGGCGGCATGGCTCAAAGTGGCTACCATCCCCCCCTCCCCGAAGCAACAAAACAACCTGATAATACGTCATTTATTACCCTCTTCCCGACCTCAAGCCAACGTTTAAATCTGCTAATGATGAGAAGGTTGCTCCATCCCATAAACCGGCTACAATAAAAATTGACACCGAGCGGCACCTTTCTCTTCGAACAGGCGCCCAAGACGGTGATACCTGCGATCATCGAATTTCTCAACTGAGCTGACAACCAACGTAACCCCAGCAAAGGAGACTCATCATGAATACCGAACTGCTCAATCCTCAGAACTCAGCCGTCATCTTCATCGACTTCCAGCCCCAGATGGTCTTCGGTGTGGCCAACATCGACCGGCAGACCCTCGTCAACAACGTCCTTCTCCTGGCCAAGGCGGCCAGGACCTTCAAGGTGCCGACCATTCTCACCACGGTGGAGTCGAAAGGTTTCTCCGGCAACATGTGGCCCCAGCTGCTGGACATCTTCCCGGACCAGCAGCCGGTCGAGCGCAGCTCGATGAACTCGTGGGAAGACGAGAAATTCGTAGCAGCGGTGAAGGCCACGGGGAGGAAGAAGCTGGTTATGGCCGCCCTCTGGACAGAGGTATGCCTGACCTTCCCGGCGCTGGAAGCGATAAAGGCGGGCTTCGAAGTGTATGCCGTCGAGGATGCCTCGGGAGGCACCACCGTTACCGCCCACAATGCCGCCATGCGCCGCGTCGAACAGGCGGGCGCGGTGCCGATGACTGCCCTGCAGGTCCTCCTCGAATACCAGCGCGACTGGGCACACAAGGAGACCTACAACGACGTCATGGCGATAGTGAAGGAGCACTGCGGCGCATACGGCCAAGGCGTGGAATACGCATACACCATGGTGCATGGCGCACCGCCCAGCCGGAGCGGCGCGGGACACTGACCCATGGCAGACCCGGTGAACCAGAGCGGCCCCTTGACGGTCGTCGTTACCTGGCGGGTCCGGCAGGGTCGCGAGGAGGAATTCGAGGCGTGGCGCCGGGAAATTTCAGCGGCCGCGTTGAAATTTCCCGGTCACATGGGGATCGACGTGATCGTTCCGGGTGCCACCCCGGGCGAGTACGTGGTGGTCTTCCGCTTCGACACCTACCAGCACCTGCGCGCCTGGCAGGAATCGGACATCCGTCGTGAACTGCTGAAAAAGGCCGAGCCGTTCAGGGAAAGCGAACCGGCCTACCGTATGGAGAGCGGCCTGGAGTACTGGTTTGCCCCATCAGGCATTCCGGTGTCCCCTCCGCGCTGGAAGATGGCCATAGTCACGGTCCTCGGCGTCTGGCCGGTCAGCATGCTGGTCCCGTGGCTGCTGATGCCACTCATCGGCGGACAGCCTCTGGCGCTGCAGGCCCTGTTCATAGCCGTGGGCATAGTCATCGTGCTCACCTGGGTGGTCATGCCGGTGCTGGTGCGGGTTCTCAGGCCCTGGCTCGAACAGAAACAATAACCCGGCGGAGGAGGAATGGATTATGGTGCATCCCGGCACTGCTGACGTCCGATCCAGGTACAGGCGTTGATCAACCTCTACGCATCGCAATTTCGTCACGGAAAGGAGAATCCCATGCCTACGTTCACGACCAGAGACGGGACGGAGATCTACTACAAGGACTGGGGGCGCGGACAGCCCGTGGTCTTCAGCCATGGCTGGCCTCTCAGCGCGGATGCGTTTGAGGACCAGATGTTTTTTCTGGCCTCCAACGGCTACCGCTGCATCGCCCATGACCGCCGCGGTCACGGCCGGTCGGGCCAGCCCTGGAACGGCAACGACATGGATACCTACGCCGACGACCTCGCGGCGCTCGTCGCGGCGCTCGACCTGACTAACGCGATCCATGTGGGCCACTCCACAGGGGGGGGGCGAAGTCGCCCGCTACATCGGCCGCCACGGCACGAAACGCGTTGCAAAGGCCGTGCTGATCGGCGCGGTGCCGCCGCTGATGCTGAAGACTGCCGCCAATCCCGGCGGACTGCCGATGGATGTTTTCGACCAGATTCGCGCTGGCGTTCTCGCCGACCGCTCCCAGTTCTTCAAGGACCTGACCATGCCGTTCTACGGCTACAACCGGCCGGGGGTCAAGGTATCGGAAGGTGTGCGCGACTCCTTCTGGTTCCAGGGGATGATGGCCGGCTTCCCGGCCTGCTATTTGTGCATCAAGGCGTTCTCGGAGACGGATCAGACCGAGGATCTGAAGAAAATCGACGTGCCGACTCTGATCATCCATGGAGACGACGACCAGATCGTGCCGATCACCGACTCGGCCCTGCTCGCAGCCAAGCTCGTCAAGGCCAACAAGCTGAATGTCTATCCGGGGGCGCCCCACGGTCTCTGCACGACCCACAAGGACCAGGTCAACGCGGATCTGATCTCGTTCATCAAGGGGTAGGAAATAAGGCTCCGGGGCGATGGGCTGCTCCGCTCCGAAATGTGAGGCTATTTTCGAGGTGGCGGGGTAAAGGCGGGGTGGCCAATTCCCCGCCCCGCACATCGAAAGGAGAAACGTTATGCAAAAGATGCGAGTCGCACAAGTCACTCGTCCCGGCGGCCCCTTCGAAATCGTTGAAAGAGAGATCCCGGAACCCGGCGCCGGTCAGGTGCGGATAAAGGTAGAGGCGTGCGGCATCTGTCACAGCGATGCCATGGTCAAGGAGGGGACGTGGCCGGGCATCCAGTACCCGCGGGTCCCGGGACATGAAGTCGCCGGCATTATTGACGCGGTCGGCGCAGCCGTTGCCGGATGGACCCAAGGCCAGCGTGCCGGCGTCGGCTGGCACGGCGGCCACTGCGGTTACTGCGCTTCGTGCCGCCGCGGTGACTTTGTGACGTGTCAGATCGCCTTCCAGGTAACAGGCATCTCATACGACGGCGGTTACGCCGAATACATGATCGCTCCCGCCGCGGCGCTGGTGGCGATCCCGGAAGGCCTGACAGCCGTGGAGGCAGCACCTCTCATGGACGCGGGGGTTACCACCTTCAATGCGCTCCGGAACAGCGGCGCAGGGCCAGGTGATCTCGTCGCCATACTCGGGGTAGGCGGCCTTGGCCACCTGGGCATTCAGTTCGCCGCGAAGATGGGCTTCAGGACCGTTGCCATCGCGCGCGGGGGCGACAAGGAACCGTTTACGCGGAAACTCGGCGCCAGCCACTACATCGACAACCAGGCACAGGACCCCGCCGCGGAACTGACGAAACTGGGGGGCGCCCGGGCGATCCTGGCGACCGCGCCGGACAACAAGGCGATCAGCGCGGTCCTGGGAGGTCTCGGCGTCAACGGGAGGTTAATGATCGTGGGGGTTTCCGACGAACCGATGCAGGTGCCATCCATCCCGCTCATCATGGGGAGGCGGTCGATCATGGGGTGGCCCTCCGGCACCCCGATCACTACCCAAGAGGCGCTCTCGTTCAGCCAGCTCACCGGTGTGCGGGCCATGATCGAGGTCTTCCCCCTGGAGCGCGCAGCAGAGGCCTACGACTCGATGATACGTGGCAAGGTGCGGTTTCGCGCCGTTCTCTCCACCGCGCGCTAGAGCAGACGCGGAAGGGGGCACACAACGTATCTCCTCCTTGTCGCCGGGGAAGCCGGCCGGCACCCCCTTTTTTTTGAGATGGGCAATCACGCCCGGCTCTTGGGAGAGTCGCGAAAGTGGAATAAACGAAAAAGCCACTCCTTCCGGAGTGGCTTCTACGCTTCAACGCGGTGGATTCATGGCATGGTGCCATTTACTGTTTCCATTCCGCGTTTATGGTGTCGGTTACCGCCTGTGCCGCAGACCTCAATTCGCTGCAGCTGTTGTGACGCTGAGCCGCGTCCAGCTCGCTTCTGAAATTGGAAGGTATCTGGCTTCCCTTCACTACCAAGTCGACGTTGTCACCCTTCGTAATATGGAGAGATCCGGAGTAGTCGACATTGAAACCGTCCTTATATTCGCATTTCATACATTTCACCTCTTTTCATGGTAGTATTATGTCATAGCGGAAAGTGAAATTCAATATCAAAATACGGGCGGGGATTCCGGTCGCCGTCGTAAAAATCTTTCGTTGAATTAGCTGACAATGAAAGTACACTTTTATCGAAAGCCTGCGAAGCCGGCGCGTGCGGAACAGGCAAGGAGGTCCATGATGAACGCACTCGATATGATTCTGCATAACGGAGCAATCACCACCCTCGATCCCGCCCGGCCGCAGGCCTCGGCCGTTGCCATCAGCGGCGGACGGATAACGGCCGCCGGCGGGGAAGAACTCCTCGCCACCGCCAGTGACACGACGGCGCGGATCGACCTCAAGGGGCGCCGGGTCATTCCGGGGCTCAACGATTCCCATATCCACGTGATCCGGGGAGGGCTCAACTTCAACATGGAGCTGCGCTGGGACGGGGTGCCGTCACTGGCGGACGCGCTCGCCATGCTCCGCGAGCAGGCGCGGCGCACCCCGCCGCCCCAGTGGGTGCGGGTGATCGGCGGCTGGACCGAGTTCCAGTTCGCGGAACGGCGGATGCCGACCCTGGAGGAGATCAATGCAGCCGCCCCCGACACGCCGGTGTTCATCCTGCACCTGTACGACCGCGCCATCGTCAACGCGGCGGCGCTCCGCGTCCTCGGCTATACGCGGGAGACCCCCGATCCCCCCGGCGGGGAGATCCAGCGCGACAAGGCGGGGAATCCGACCGGCCTCCTCATCGCCCGGCCGAACGCCATGATCCTCTACGCAAGCCTCGCCAAGGGACCGAAGCTTCCCTACGGGGACCAGGTCAACTCGACCCGCCAGTTCATGCGCGAGCTGAACCGGCTGGGGCTTACGAGCGCCATCGACGCGGGGGGCGGCTTCCAGAACTACCCGGACGACTACAAGGTGATCGGCGAGCTGGCGGAAAGGGGGGAGCTCACCCTGCGGATCGCCTACAACCTCTTCACCCAGCACCCGAAGGGGGAGCTGGCGGACTTCACCCAGTGGGTCGGCATGACCTCGCCGGGAAAGGGGGACGACTTCCTCCGGATGAACGGCGCCGGCGAGATGCTCGTCTTCTCCGCCGCCGACTTCGAGGACTTCCTGGAGCCTCGCCCCGACCTCGTGCCGGTGATGGAGCAGGAGCTCGCCGGGGTCGTCCGGCTCCTGGCGGAGAAGCGCTGGCCGTTTCGCCTCCATGCCACCTACGACGAGTCGATCTCCCGTTTCCTCGACGTCTTCGAGGGGGTCGACCGCGAGGTCCCCTTTGCGGGCCTGCGCTGGTTCTTCGACCACGCCGAGACCATCACGCCGCGGAACCTGGAGCGGGTGCGGGCGCTCGGGGGGGGCATCGCCATCCAGGACCGGATGGCCTTCCAGGGGGAATATTTCCGGGAGCGGTACGGGAAGGGGGCGGCCGAGCATACACCTCCCATCCGGCGGATGCTGGAGATGGGGATACCGGTCGGCGCCGGCACCGATGCGACCCGGGTGGCGAGCTACAACCCGTGGGTCTCCCTCTATTGGCTCGTGACCGGGCGGACCGTCGGCGGGATACAGCTCTACCCGGAGGCGAACCGTCTCGGGCGCGAGGAGGCGCTGCGCCTCTACACGGCCGGGAGCAGCTGGTTCTCGGCCGAGGAAGAGAAGAAGGGGACGCTCGCGCCGGGTCAGCTCGCCGACCTGGCGGTCCTCTCCGCCGACTACATGACCTGTCCGGAAGAGGAGATCAGGGGGATCGAGTCGCTTCTCACCCTGGTTGGCGGCAAGGTGGTCTACGGTGCGCAGGAGTTCGGCGGCCTCGCGCCGCCCCCTCTGCCCGTCAGCCCCGACTGGTCGCCGGTGGGTGTCTACGGCGGCTATCACCATGGGGCAGTGGCTCACGCGGCAAGCCACACGGGGTGCGCCTGCCACGCGCACCGGCGGGTCTGGTCGCCGAAGGATTCCCGGTTCTGGGGGATCGGCTGCGACTGCTTCGCTTTCTGAACCCGAGATGCATTCAAAATGTCTGTAGGGGCACCCCTGTGTGGGTGCCCTCTATTCGGGCGGCCACACAGGGCCGCCCCTACCGGAGGTGATTATGACATCAGTACGCACGATAGCCAAAGTCTGGAAGAGCAAGCCGACCATCGAGGGGGCCGGGGTCCACCTGAAACGGGCCTTCGGCAACAGCCAGGTGCCGCAGTTCGACCCGTTCCTCCTCCTGGACGACTTCCATTCCAACTATCCCCCGTTCTACCTGAAGGGGTTCCCGTGGCACCCGCACCGGGGGATCGAGACGATCACCTACGTCATCCACGGCCGGGTGGAGCACGGCGACAGCATGGGGAACAAGGGGGTGATCGAGTCGGGGGACGTGCAGTGGATGACCGCGGGGAGCGGCATCATCCACCAGGAGATGCCGCGCGGCGACGACGAGGGGCTCATGTGGGGGTTCCAGCTCTGGGCGAACCTCCCCGCCTCCCGCAAGATGATGGACCCCCGCTACCGAGGCCTTGTCGCCGCAGACATCCCGGAGGCGACCCTCAAGGGGGACATCCGGGTGAAGGTCATCTGCGGCAGGGTGGACGGGGTGCAGGGGCCGGTGCGGGACGTGGTGGTCGATCCGGAGTACCTGGACGTGACGGTGCCGCCGGAAACCACCTTCACCCATCCGATCAAACGGGGATACACGGCCTTTGCCTACGTGGTGGACGGGGAGGGGTATTTCGACCCGGAACGGAACGCCTTCGCCCACGAGGTGGTGGGGGTGAACTACTTCGACATGAAGCGGGAGTGCGCCTGCGGCCCGGAGAGCCTCATCCTCTACGGGGACGGCGATGCGGTGGCCATCACCACCCAGGATCGTCCGGTCCGGTTTATCCTCGTGTCGGGGCAGCCGATCGGCGAGCCGGTCGCCTGGTACGGGCCGATCGTCATGAACAGCCAGGAGGAGCTGCAGGTCGCCTTCGAGGAATACCAGAAGGGGACGTTCATCAAGCACAAATAGCCCGAACGAGACGGCTCCCTCCCATACCTGAACGCACAAAAGGAGAGAACCATGAGTTCCAAACTGTCGATTCTCGGCTTTGCCGGCAGCCTGCGCCAGGGCTCCTGCAACAAGGCTATCCTGAGGGCCGCGCAGGAAATGGTCCCGTCCGGGGCGCAACTGGAGATTTTCGACCTGGCGGGGATTCCCCTGTTCGACCAGGACCTGGAAACGCAGCCTGCAGAGAAGCTCACGGCGTTCAAGACGGCGATCCGCGCCGCCGATGCCCTGTTGATCGCCACCCCCGAGTACAACTACTCCATGCCCGGGGTCTTGAAGAATGCCCTGGACTGCGCGTCCAGACCCTATGGCGACAACGCCCTGGACGGGAAACCCGTGGCGATCATGGGTGCTTCGGCCGGCATGCTCGGCACGGCGCGGGCCCAGTACCACCTGCGCCAGAGCTGCGTCTTCCTGAACATGTACCCCCTGAACCGTCCGGAGGTGATGGTACCCTTTGCGCAGGACAAGATCGACGATCAGGGGCGCCTGGCCGACCCGAAGACGCGGGAGAAAATCGCGGAGCTGGTCGAGGCGCTGATTGTCTGGGCGCGGCGGCTGAAATAGCCGGCAGGGAGAGGGCAAACCTCGTCCCGCGGCTCCGCGGCATTGATATTGATTATCATTTCAAAATATGCGATAATGGGATCGTGAAAAGAGGTGAGTTGTATGAGATGCGACTACAAGGACGATTTCAAGGTTGACTATTCCGGATCGCTGCACATCACGAAAGGTGACGGTGTCGACTTTACCATCAAGGGAAGCCAGATACCTGCCAATGCAAAAGCCTGCCTGGACTCGGCAGTGAGTCGTAACAGCTGTCACGAACTGAGGGCTGCGGCGAAGTCGGTAACGAGCAGCATCAACAAGGCATTCGACACGGAATAATATAATGACGTTGTTTCCGTCGCATTACGTGCCTGTAGTAAAAAGCCACCCGGAGACGAGTGGCTTTCTTTTATGCGGGGTCCCGCTCCCCGGAGCCCCGGAATTCCCGCGTGACCGCCTGTCGTCAGGCGCTTCAGCGCAACAGCGTGTCGATGAGCACCGTACAGGCCACCGAAAGCAGGTCCCCCGCGGTGCTTGTCTCCAGGTATCCCGTCTCCGTATAGGAAGGGATGGAACGGTGATAGTCCCGTTGTTCCTGCCGGGGTGCGCTTTCCTTCTGCGCCAGGAGCTGTCCCCCCGTCTTTTTCCATTCCATCAGGTGTACGAGTTCCCCGTTGTCCAGCCACATGCCGTGTTCCTTGCACTGGTCGACCACGACGCCGCTCATGGAGCCGTAGTTGACCCGGTTCATCAGGACGCCGCACTCGGGGCATTTGATGTAGCGGACCGGGCGGCTGAACGAGGACCGTTCCTCGTTTATGGTGGCTATCTCGCGGAGATTGACGGCGAAGGCGGGCGAAACCGAGGCATCGAGGAACGCCTGGACCTCCCCCACGTCGAAGAAGAGGCCGTAGCAACGCTCACAGCGCTCGATGGCGAAAAGACCGGCGCCGGTATCGACGCGGACCGTCTGCAACTGAATCGCACAGTCGGGACACTGCCGCCGGGACGGTTCGCGGGCAACGGTGTAGCGGTCGACGGCGGCGAAGTCCATGTCGTTGCGGGTGCCGCAATAACCGCACTGGCAGGTGTTGGCGGGAAGGGGCGCTGAACAGGATTTGCAGAGTGCCATAATGTAGTTCCTGAGCCGGCAAAGTCAAAGGCAGTTCGGATTTTGCTCGTTAATCGTGGCGTTTCAAATCGTAAGAGACTACAGCGAGTCGAGGATCTGTTTTTTCTTGGCTGCATACTCCTCCGCCGTGATCAGCGCCTGGTCGAACATCTGCTTGAGCTGCGCGAGCCGCGTCGCGGCTTCCCCCCCGGCAGGTGCGGGCTGCGGCGCAGCAGCGGCCGTCTGTCCGATTGTCTGCGCCAGGGTCTGTCCCATGCCGATCCCGGCGCCCAGCCCCATCCCCGCACCGGCTCCGCCACCTTCGTTCCTGGCCGCTTCCCGCAGCGCTTCCAGCTTCTGCACCGATGCGAAGTCCATCCCCACCGCCTTCACCGCCTGCGCCTCGGCGGTCATGTCGGCGATGCGGCCGATGCGCCGGACGGTATCCTCGTCGAAATTGATCCCCTCTATCCGGAAGTCGTCCACGGCGAAGCCGAGCTTGCCGAAGTCGGCCGCGAGCCTCCCGCTCATCCCCGCGGCGATTTCTTCCCGCTGGCCGTCGATTTCCGTGTAGGACAGCCGGCACTCGGCGATGTGGTCGGTGATCGACTGGACCAGCCGCTCTGCCATGACGGCCCGGAAGTCGGCGGTGGTGTAGTCGGCGTGCCCCCCGACGACGTTGACGAAGAAATCGCGCGGGTCGACGATGCGGTAGCTGAAATTGCCGAAGGCCTTCACGCTCACCGGGATGCCGTATTTGGGGTCCTCGTACTTGATGGGCGAGAGGGTCCCCCATTTCTGGTTCAGCACCTTCGTGGTGCGGAAGAAGTAGATGCCGACCTTGTGCTCGCTCTGGAAGGACTGCATGGATCGCGTGATGGTGGTCCAGAAGGGGATGTTGGCGGTCGTGAGCTCCACCATGCAGGGCTCGGCGAGCACCGAGCGGATCTGCCCCTCGTAGACGAAGATGCATCCCTGGCCGGGGTTGACGATCAGCTTCGAGGCGTTCTTGATCTCGTCGCCGTTATCGCTCCATTGAGAGAAAAGCGCCTCAGGCGCGGGGTCCCGCCATTCGATCACGGTCCGCAGTTGCCGCCTGATGCCGTCGAAGATGGTCATGATATCCTCCTTGTGGTGCGGGGGAGATTGGTGGAGCCTCCGGATGTACTATACCAAAAGAACCGGGGAAATTAAACGGATTAATCTGCAGGCTTGACATTTTCCCCTGCTGCGGTACGTTTTCACTTCACAGAGCAGGCTCGTGCGGCCGGACCATGACCATGAAAAAGGAGGAGCGTATGTTCGATGCCACCGATGTGCAGAAGGCCGTGAGAAAAGCGATCGAAACGGAAAAGAACGCCATGAATTTTTACGAACTGGGGGCACGCCTCATGAAAGACCCCGACGCCAAGCGGGTCTTCGAGCTCTTGGCCGGCGAAGAGCGGGGGCACGCCGGCCACTTTTTCAAGGCCTACGACGGCAGCGACATCGATTCCTTCGACGATTTCATGAATACGCCGCCGGAGCACGAGTCGGATTGGCTGCGCGCCATGGCCAAGACCATCGACGAGGGGTTCAACGAGCAGAAGGCGCTGGAGCTCGCCCTGGAGAAGGAAGAGAACCTGGAAAAGACCCTGCGGGCCACGGCGGAGCGGATCGCCGACCCGGACGTGCGCGCCGTGTTCGAGCTCAATGCGCGGGAGACCCATAACCACTACGAGGTGATAGAGTCGGAGTACGCCCGGGTGATGGCGATGGTGCACGAGTCGGACATGGACACCTATGTGCGGGAATGAAGGATGAAGGGTCGGGAAGGGCTATCATGCAGCCGGACAAAGCCGAAATCCTGATCGTCGGCGCCGGGATCATCGGCCTCGCCATCGCCCGGGAACTGGTGAAGGCGGGGCACGGCGACATCGTGATCATCGAGAAGGAGCCGGAGCTGGGGCGGCACGCCTCGGGGCGGAACAGCGGCGTGCTCCACGCCGGGATTTACTACGCCCCCGACAGCCTGAAGGCGCGGTCGTGCCTGAACGGCAATCGCCTCATGCGCGCCTGGTGCCGGGAAAAGGGGCTTCCCATCCTGGAGAGCGGCAAGGTGATCGTCGCCCGCACGGCGGAGGAACTGCCGGCGCTGGAGGATCTCCACCGCCGCGCCCTGGCCAACGGCGCCAGGGTGGACGTCATCGACGAAAAGGAGCTGGCGGCGATCGAGCCGAACGCGCGGACCGTGGAAAAGGCCCTCTTCTCCCACTTCACGGCGGTGGTCGACCCGAAGATGGTGCTGGAGAGCCTGAGGCAGGAGCTGGAGGGGAGCGGCCGGGTGAGGATCGTCTTCGACTGCCGGCTGACCGGGCTGAAGGGGAGCGGCACCGCGGTGACCAGCCGGGGAGAGATCGGCTTTGCCCGCCTCGTCAACGCGGCGGGGGCCTGGTGCGACCGGGTGGCGGGGCTGTTCGGGGTCGGCGGTCGCTACCGGCTGATCCCGTTCAAGGGGATCTACCGGCAGCTTCGCCAGGACGCCCCCTGCACGGTGAACGGCAACATCTACCCGGTGCCGGACATCAGGAACCCCTTTCTCGGGGTCCACTTCACCCGGAGCGTCCACGGCCGCGTCTACCTGGGTCCCACCGCCATCCCCGCCTTCGGCCGGGAAAACTACGGCATCCTGGCCGGCATCGACGCGGAAGGGTTCGGCATTCTCCTGGAAGACCTGGTCATGTTCCTGGCGAACCCCCAGTTCCGGAGCGTGGCGCTGACCGAGCCGCGCAAGTACCTCCCCTCGGTCTTCTACCGGGACGCGGCCCGGCTGGTGAAGGAGCTGAAGCCATCCGACGTGGAGCCGTCGAGCAAGGTCGGCATCCGGCCGCAGCTGGTGGACTGGGAAACGAAGCAGCTGGTGATGGACTTCATGGTGGTGACGGCCGGCCCGTCCCTGCACATCCTCAACCCGATTTCCCCCGCCTTCACCTCCTCCATGGACCTGGCCCGGGAGATCGTGGCGGCCCACTTCGGCCGGTAGCCGCATCGCGCCCCACGGCGGCGACTAGGCAGTTCCTCGTCCCGGTAACAGAAAGGCCCGCGCAATGCGGGCCTTTCTTCTTGCACAGGACGCACCTTGCGGGCGGCTCGGGCTTCCCATTCGCCCCGCATCACAACCTTGGTAATTGACGGGAATCTGGGATGATTTCCTTGACATGACAAGGGGATGGCGGTAGTTTAGGGGCGTTTAAAGATAGTTAATCAAGGAGGGGTGATGGCTTGCCGCTTCGAAAAGAAGCCGCTTTTGCCGGGGTTTTACCGACTGGGCGGCATTGTTTTTTTTTTGACAGGAAATCATTTATTGTGTCCCTGGAATTGCCGGGTGGATATTCCAGACTTTTATGCCATTTGGGATATTATCATAAAAAATTATTGCATATTATCAGCTTGTTTGGCAACTTCTGATTATTAAGAATTTTTTTGTTCCAAATGGGCGGTTGGCCGGGGACCTACTAATAAGTTGTTAAACGAAAGAAGGCAGAGGAGGAGATGAATGTATATACAGGAAGTTGGCTGGAACTTCATAGCGAGTTTGATTGCAGGGATCGCGTCACTGCTTGCCGCAGTCACTTCTCAGTACATGGCTCAACGGTGGCGCCGCGATAAGGAGAAATTTAGAAAAGAGGCTGAAACAATCGCAGAGGTGGTTGGCTCTGAAGAGGCTGCACGCAAAGCATCCGTTATTGAGCGTGTTATAGAACGTATTCCGGTGGGACTGTCTCAGGAGCAATTTGCGACTCTCCTCAACGAAATAGCAACCAGGATTCCAACAGGTCAAGCTAGTGTGGCAGTGGCCGACAGTGCCGTTGAGAACCTGATAAATAACTATCATGAACAGGCACTTAGTCAGGCTAAAGCGCAATTCTGGTTTAGTGTAGTTGCTGCGAGTATCGGATTCGCGTGGATACTGTTCGCTGGCGGTGACATTAAGCCAGATAACTTTGTAACGGTATCCAAGACGTTGCCTGGAGTCGTAATGGACGCAGTCGCGTTCCTTTTCTTCAAACAGGCTTCTGAAACAAGACAAAGGGCAACCGAGCTATACGACCGCTTGCGGAAAGATAAGCTAGTATCTGAATCTGTTAGTTTGGTTTCCTCGATTGAGGACATTAGAGTCCGAAGTGCTGTAAAGGCGCAAATTGCACTGCAAATGTCGGGGCTTCAGCCCGCCCCGATTGATCTGTCGACGTTCTTGTCGCGGGATGGGGAAGAATCTCCGAGGAAGAAACCCGAGGGCGATAAGACCATCTAGCCATAATTCAAGCAAAGACAGAACATGACGTTTAACAAGCGGCACGACCGGCCTCAAAAGCAGGCCGGTCAGCCTTGTGACGTTGAGCGGTATGGTATGCACATCGCAGCCACTCCACGGAGCGTATCGTGATCGCTCCGCCTCGCGGCGAGGCGTGTGAAGCCGCAAGTAAGTGGAGGAGGCAGAAATGAAAGCCAGAACCAAGGCGCAGATCACCGTTCTCTATGACGCCTTCGGCAAGGCCTCGGCCATGCAAAAGGACTGGGGCTATGCCGCCCTCATCGAGTACGGCGGCAAGCGCATTCTGTTCGACACCGGCAACAATCCCGACATCCTGGCGCAGAACGCGAAGGCCAAGGGTATCGACCTATCCAAGCTTGACTTTGTGGTCATGTCGCACCGCCATGGCGATCACATGGGGGGCATGGCTTATCTGCTGAGCGTGAACCCGAAGGTAAAAATCTACGCGCCCAAGGAGGGGTTCGGCGTCTACGGCGCCGACTTGCCGAGCACCTTCTATCGCAAGGACGATTCCCTGCCACCGGAGCAGCGCTACTATGACGGCGCGCCGCCGGCAGTCATGCGGTTCGGAGCCGCCTGGCCCACTGCCAACTTCGAGTTAATCGACAAGACCACGGAGATCGCGCCCGGCATCCATCTGATCGCGCTGGTCTCCGATAAACCGGGCACGCTGGAACTGCGCGAGTTGTCGCTGGCCATTAATACGCCCGAGGGCATGGCGATCGTGGTGGGCTGCTCGCATCCCGGCATCGACAAGATCGTGGAAGCCGCGGCGAAGATCAACCCGCGCATCCATTTTGTCGCCGGCGGGTTCCACCTCGTGGTGTCCAAGGACGAAGAGATCGAGAAGATCGTCACCGCCCTGCGCGACACCTTCAAAGTGGCATACGTCGCGCCTGGCCACTGCACCGGCGAGCCCACGTTTACTGCGCTCAAGAAGGCGTTCGGCGATCGTTACCTCTACGCCGGGCTGGGTACGAGCTGTGCCATGGAGCCCGCCATTCCATTGCCCGATCCGCGGACTTTTACGTGAAGCTGTTTCTTGCATTATACGCCACGGTTTCCATTTTAGTTGCCACTCGCATTCTCACTTGAACCACCGCAGATGCCGCAGGATATGGCAATCTGGTATTTGAAATATCGCTTCGGGATTCTACTCTATTGCGGCATCTGGTTTACCCTAATGCCGTAAATTGCTCTTATTACCCAATATGAATAGAAAAATAGATAACCGTCTCCCCTTTAAAGAAAGCGCATCCGGCAGGAGATACTTCGGCTACGCGGCACTTGTGGTGGTGCTGCTGTTCGTCGCGGTGGTCAGAATACGCCTGCTGGAAGTTCCGTTCGAACGAGACGAAGGGGAATATGCCTACTTCGCCCAGCTGATTCTTCATGGCGTTCCTCCCTATCTCCATGCCTACAGCATGAAGCTCCCCGGCGTCGCGGCGATGTACGCGCTGTTCATGGCAGCCTTCGGCCCGCCGGTTATCGCCGTTCATGTCGGCCTGCTCATCGTCAATGCGCTGAGCACCGTCATGGTCTACTCCCTGGCGAGAAGGCTCTTCGACGAAACCGCCGCTGTGTGCGCCTCCGCGGTCTTTGCGCTCCTTTCTCTCGGCGACGGAGTCATGGGGGTTTTCGCCCATGCGACGAACTTCGTCATACTCTTCGCACTTGCCGGCTATTTGCTGTTGCTGAAGGCTCTCGACGGGGGGAAAACCGGCTTTTTCTTCCTGAGCGGTCTCTCCTTCGGAGCGGCTTTCCTCATGAAGCAGCACGGAATATTCTTTGGCGTGTTCGCCCTCCTCTACCTGGTGTGGACAGGCAAGCGGAACGGCGACAGCCGCTATCGTGGGCTCGTCCCGTTTCTCACGGGAGTGGCGCTTCCCTTCGGTATCTGCTGTCTCATCATGTCGGCGTGCGGCGTATTCGATAAATTCTGGTTCTGGACCTACAGGTATGCCCGCGAGTACGCATCCGAAGCGACACTCGGCATGGGAGCCGTCTTTTTCGCGGAGGCATGCCGGGAGGTAGCTGCAAAAACCGTCCTGCTGTGGGTTCTCTCGGGGACAGGCATCATCTTTCTGTTTGTCGGCGGGGCAGCGAAAGCGTCGAGGCAGTTTGCCGCCGGTTTCTTTCTCTTTTCATTCCTCGCCGTTTGTCCCGGTCTCTACTTCCGCACTCACTACTTCGTGCTGCTCCTCCCGGCGGCTGCCCTGCTCGCAGGGCTTGCCGTATCCTCCGCCCGGAACAAGCTGTCACGCCGGATGGGGGGAGTCGCCTCTTGTCTCCTCCCCGCGCTGATGCTGGCGATTCCGGCCGGCCACGCCATCTATCGCGAGCGGGAATACTTCTTCGTGCAGAACGGGGAGCAGGTAAGCCGGATGCTCTTCAAGGGAAACCCTTTCCCCGAGTCATTGCAGATCGCGGAGTACATCAAGGGGAAAACTTCCAGGAACGACCGCATCGCCGTGCTGGGTTCGGAGCCGCAGATATTCGTGTATGCCGACCGCATCTCCGCCACCGGCCACATCTACATGTACGGCCTGGTGGAAAAGCAGAAGTACGCCTCCGCCATGCAGCAGGAACTGACGAAAGAGATAGAATCGGCCGAGCCGAAATTCATTGTCGCCAGCAACGTGGAGTCCTCGTGGCTCACCGATCCCGACGCGGACAGAATGATCTTCGACTGGGCAAAAAGCTATATTGGCCTGCATTACGAGCGGGTCGGTGTCATCGATATCTTCGCGGACAAGACGATGTATCTCTGGGATGATGAATGTGCCGGATATGCGCCCAGGTCGGAGGCTTACGTGTACGTGTACAGGAGGAAAGGGAGCTGAAGAGGGACCTCATCGACGGCGGCGTAAGCTAAGGGTTGCGTATCCAAATTCCAATATGGAAATTTGGATACGCAACCCTTCTCTTTTTTTTTGCTATAATTAAATTACAATCACCATCAAGAGGAGGTATCTAAACATGAAAAAGAAACTAGTCATGTCCATCCTGTTCTCCGCTTTTTTGGCATTGATTGCCGGTCCCTCTTTTGCCGACGAGAAGGCTTCTCCTCCCCAGCCAGCAAAGCCGACGGAAGGCTGGACGCTCCATATCGATGCCAAAAGGCACTTTCCCAACCTGCCAGAGATGGTAGCCCATCATTACTGCAAGGCGGTATCGGGAGGACTCACTGAATGCCAGATCTACGACAGCGACAAGCCCGATGCCAGACTTGTAGCGGTAGAGGTAATTGTGGACAAAGAAACCTGGAAAAAGTTTCCCGAGAAAGAGAAGGCACTCTGGCATTATCACAAGTTCGAGATCCCCAGGGTGGATGCGACGCTTCATGATGTCTCTTTCGAGGAAGCGGCAAAGATCGTAAAAAGTCTGGAAGAGACGTACGGCAAAGTCTACATCCTATGGGACCCCGCAAAGAGTGAGCCGATGGGAAAACCGCGGGTGTCAATATTGCATTAGAAAGCAGCTGAATACCAAGACGCAGACAAACTAGAGCATCAACCAAGCGCGGCAGACGGTCGGTCGCGCTCTCCCACGTTGATCGAGACAAGAATAGAAAGATTTAAATCTTAAGGAGGGATAGCTTTGATGCGCTGCGAATTGTCTCGAAGTGACTATCAAGGGAAAAAAGCTGAGCCCCGGCTTCGGTAGCGGACACAGCGACGAAGCAGTCAGCAAGGCCAACGGTCATTCCCCTGCGGCGTGCGAGCACTTGGGGTCGGACCAAGCTAAGAATTTGAAATATCACAACTAATGGGCCTAAATTGGCCCTATTTATGGCCTTATAGCCACGTTTTTGCCGGTAAAAAAGGGCTTCTAAGAATGGCGAGTGCAAACCGACATCATATTCCGGGGCAGACCGCTATCACGCTACTGCTGTTGAGCGAAAAGAACACCTGATCCGCTGCCTTGTTTATATCGCTCTCAACATGGTTCGCGCCGGCGTGGTAAACCGCGCCACGCGCCATGCCTGCGCACAACAAAACGCCCCGCCTTCATGAAGAAAGCGGGGCGTTTTTATATGCAGGACTTTGAATTAACCCTCCACGGCACAGCAAAAAAGGCTCCAGATGCAACGCCGCAGATGGACCTTTGGCGAAGCCGTTACGCGAGGACGATGACCAGGTCCTCCTTCTCCACCTTATCCCCTTCCTTGAACTTCACCTCGGCCACCTTGCCGTCTTCCTTTGCCTTGATGTTGGTCTCCATCTTCATCGCCTCGGTGACCATCAGGATGTCCCCCGCCTTCACCTCGTCGCCGTTCTTCACGTTGAGCTTCAGAACCTTGCCCGGCATCGGGGCGCCGATATGCTTCGGGTTCCCCTTGTCCGCCTTCTCCCGCGCCACCTGCTCGGTCACCACCGACTGGTCGCGCACCACCACGCTCCGGGCGTTGCCGTTCAGCTCGAAGTAGATGTGGCGGGTGCCGTCGGGATGGACCCGGCCGACGGCGTTCAGCTTGATGATCAGGGTCTTGCCCGGCTCGATGTCGATGGAGGTCTCCTGTCCCGGCTCAAGGCCGTAGAAGAAGATCGGGGTCGGGATCACCGAGGTGTCCGAGTACTCCTGGCGGTGCCGGTCGAACTCGGGGTAGACGTGGGGGTAGAGGATGTAGCTCATGAGCCGCTTGTCGTCCACCGGGTGCCCCACCTTCATCTCCACCTTGTCCCGCTCCAGGTCGAAGTCGGCGGGCTCCAGGAGCTCGCCGGGACGGCAGGTGATCGGCTCCTCCCCCTTCAGGATGATGTTCTGCAACTCCTCCGGGAACCCCTGGTAGGGCTGGCCGATCATCCCCTTGAACATCCCGACCACCGATTCGGGGAAGGTGAGATCGTCCCCCTTGGTGAAGACGTCCTCGGGCTGGAGGTTGTTCTTGACCAGGAACATGGACATGTCCCCCACCACCTTGGAGGAGGGGGTGACCTTGACGATGTCGCCGAACAGGAGGTTCACCTTGTGGTACATCTCCTTGCACTCCTCCCAGCGGTCGAGGAGGCCGAGACCGGCCACCTGCGGCTTGTAGTTGGAGTACTGCCCCCCCGGTATCTCGTGGTGGTAGACCTCGGCGGTGCCGCTCTTCAACCCCGACTCGAACGGAGCATAATAGTCGCGCACCGTCTCCCAGTAGTTGGCGAGCTGCTGGAGCCCCTCTTCGTTCACCCGCGGGTCCCACTCGGTCCCCTTGAGGCCCGCCACCAGGGCGTTCAGGTTCGGCTGGGAGGTGAGGCCCGACAAGGAGGAGAGGGCGGCGTCGACGATGTCCACCCCGGCCTGGCAGGCCATCATGAGCATGGCGCCGCCGTTGCTGGAAGTGTCGTGGGTGTGGAGGTGTACCGGGATGCCGATCTCCTCCTTCAGGGCCTTGACCAGCTTGTAGCCGGCCATAGGCTTCAGGAGCCCCGCCATGTCCTTGATGGCGAGGATGTGGGCGCCCATCCCCTCCAGCTCCTTCGCCATGTTCACGTAGTAGGAGAGGGGGTACTTGTCCCGCCGCGGATCGGTGATGTCGCCGGTGTAGCAGATGGAGGCCTCGCAGATCTTGCCGGTCTTGCGCACCGCCTCCATGGCCACCGCCATCCCCTTGGTCCAGTTGAGGGAGTCGAACACCCGGAAGATATCCACCCCCGAGGAGGCCGCCTCCTCCACGAAGCGCTGCACCACGTTGTCCGGGTAGTTGGTGTAGCCGACCGCGTTGGAACCCCGCAGGAGCATCTGGAAGAGGATGTTGGGGATCGCCTCGGACAGCTTGTGGAGCCGGTCCCACGGGCATTCCTTCAGGAAGCGCATGGAGACGTCGAAGGTGGCCCCGCCCCACATCTCCAGGGAGAAGAGGTCGGCCCCCAGGTACGAAGTCGGCGCGGCGACCTTCAGGAGGTCGTGCGTCCTGACTCGGGTGGCGAGGAGCGATTGGTGGGCGTCCCGCATGGTGGTGTCGGTGATCAGGAGCCGTTTCTGCTCCAGTATCCATTGGGAAAGCCCCTCGGCGCCCTTTTCCATGAAGATGTCGCGGGTCCCGGCCGGCCGGGGCTTGGTGTAATCCACCTCCGGCACGTGCGCCTCGATGAGCTCCGCGGATTTCAGGGGCCTGGCGATCCCCGGCGAGCCGTTGACGATGACGTCGCCGAGGAAGGTGAGGACCTTGGTGGCCCGGTCCTTCTTCTCCACGATCCGGAGAAGCTCCGGGTGCTTGTCGATGAACGAGGTGTCGCACTTGCCGGCCAGGAAGACCGGGTGGGTGATGACGTTTTCCAGGAAGCCGATGTTGGTCTTGACCCCCCGGACCCGGAACTCCTGGAGCGACCGGTTCATGATGTGGGCCGCCTCCGGAAAGGAGAGCCCGAAGCTGGTCACCTTGACCAGGAGCGAGTCGTAGTGCGGCGTGATCACCGAGCCGGTGAAGGCGTTCCCCGCATCGAGACGGACGCCGAAGCCGGCCGAGGAGCGGTAGGTGGTGATGGTGCCGAAGTCGGGGGCAAAGTTGTTGGCCGGGTCCTCGGTGGTGATGCGGCACTGGATGGCGTATCCCCGCATGTCGATGGCGGCCTGGTCGGGGATGCCGATCGCCGGGTCGGAGAGCTTCTTCCCCTCCGCCACCAGGATCTGGGCCTGCACCAGGTTGCGGCCGGTGATCATCTCGGTGACGGTGTGCTCCACCTGGATGCGGGGGTTCATCTCGATGAAGTAGAAATTATCCTCCTGGTCGAGGAGGAACTCCACGGTGCCGGCGTTGCGGTAGCTCACCTGGCCGGCGATCTTGAGCGCCGCGGCGCAGAGCTCCTGGCGCTGGCTCGGGGCGAGGCAGAGCGCCGGGGCGAACTCCACCACCTTCTGGTGGCGGCGCTGGATGGAGCAGTCCCGCTCGTAGAAATGGACCAGGTTGCCGTGCATGTCCCCCAGGACCTGCACCTCGATATGCTTCGGGTTCTCGATGTACCGCTCCAGGAAGACCGCCGGGTTGCCGAAGGCCGCCTTCGCCTCGCTCCGGGCCGACGAGAGCCCCTCCAGGAGCTCCTTCTTGTTGCGCGCCACTCGCATGCCGCGCCCGCCGCCGCCGGCCGCCGCCTTGATGATGATCGGGTAGCCGTATTGCTTGGCGAAGATGAGGGCCTCCTCCTCGTGCTCCACCGGTTCCTCGGTGCCGGGAACCACCGGCACCCCCGCCGCCACGGCGACCTTGCGGGCCGCCACCTTGTCGCCCAGCGCGCGCTGCATCTCGGCGGTGGGTCCGATAAAGGCAATCCCGGCCGCCTCGCACTTCTCGGCGAATTCCGCGTTTTCCGCAAGAAAGCCGTAGCCGGGGTGAATGGCGTCAACGTCGATCCGCACCGCCAGGGCGATGATCTCATCGATCCCGAGATAGGCGTCGATGGGGCTTTTCCCCTTGCCGATCAGGTAGGCCTCATCGGCCTTGTAGCGATGGAGGGAAAGCTTGTCCTCTTCCGAATAGACCGCCACCGTGCTGATCTCCAGCTCCGTGCAGGCGCGGAAGATGCGAATCGCGATCTCGCCGCGGTTGGCCGCCATGATTTTCCTGAATTTCCTCTTCTCCATTAACCAGCCTCCGGGATATTTTTAAGTAAAACAAAACGATTACAATCTCGACAAAGTTTAGTTTCCCTAAATTTATTTAGATATTTTAAATAGTTATAGCCACTTAGGGATTTTCACATAAAACCAGATATGCAAATCGTTGTCAACTATAAAATCTTGTTATATTGTTTTGCTGTTCAAGTTTAGGCTTTGATAAATCAGGCAAATAATGGTAGTATGTAAAAATTAATTACTGCCCCACAAGGAGACTGATTGATGAACAGAAAGAACATCACCGCCTTGCTCCTGACCGCTGTTTCAATCCTGAGCATCCAGGCAGCCGTCGCCTTCGGCGAAGAGGCCAAAGCCGCCGAAGCGAAGCCCGCTGCTGCGCCGGCCAAAACCGAAGCCGCTCCCCAGAAGTCCCCTGCCGACGTCCTCGTCAAAGTGAACGGCACGAACATCACCCGCTCGGAAGTGGAGCGCGCCACCAAGATACTCCTCGCGCAGAGCCGGGCACCGCAGAATCTCTCAGCCGACATGAGGAAACAGGCGGAGGATGCCGCCCTTGAGCAGCTGGTCGGTGCGGAACTGCTGTACCAGGCCGGCAGCAAGCTCGAAATCAAGGACCTGGACAAGCAGATTACGGACAAGGTAAACCAGGGGAAGTCGCGGTTCAAATCACCCGCCGAGTTCGAGGCGGCCCTGAAGGCCAATGATCTCACCGAAAAAGAGCTGGTGGACATCGTCCGCAAGGATGTCGTGATCAACAACCTGTTCGAGAAAGAGATCGTCAGCAAGCTCACCGTTTCCGAAGCCGACGTGAAAAAGTTCTACGACGAAAACCAGGACAAGTTCAAGAAACCCGAAAGCTATCACGCCAGCCACATCCTGATCGGCGTCGAGCCGAAAGCCACCGCCGAAGAGAAGCAGAAGGCCAGGGAAAAAGCCGAAGCCGTGCGGAAAAAGATCCTCGCGGGCGAAGATTTCGCGACCCTTGCCAAAGCCGAATCGACCTGCCCGAGCAAGGAGAAAGGCGGCGATCTCGGCACCTTCGGAAAGGGCGAGATGGTCCCCTCCTTCGAGAAGGCCGCCGCAGCCCTCAAGCCGGGCGAGATCAGCGACGTAGTGGAAACCCAGTTCGGTTACCACGTCATCAAGCTTATTGAAAAGACTGATGGGGGAGTCGTCAAGTTCGACGAGGCCAAGGAAAACATCGAGAAGTACCTGAAGCAGACCAAAACCCAGAAGGCCATTGCCGACTACATCGCCCAGCTGAAGACGAAGGCGACCATCGAGAAGGCTGCTGCAGCGGCTCCGGAGAAGAGCGCGAAATAATTCAATCCTTCATTCACTGCACAACAAAAGGGGAAAGCGCACTGCCGGCTTTTCCCTTTTGTTATGCAGGATGAAGTCCCCTCCCCCCTATGCAGGAGCGGTCTGCGGCGGCACAAGCACCCGCGCAGCCAGCTCATCGTAGAGCATCAAAAGCCCGGCTGTCGGGCAACGTTCACTTCTCGTCACGCTTTTCCAGGAACATCTTGATCAGGTCGATCGGCACCGGGAAGATGGTGGTGGAGTTCTTCTCCGCGGCGATTTCGGTCAGGGCCTGGAGGTAGCGGAGCTGCAGCGACATCGGTTGGGTCGCCAGGACCTGCGCCGCCTGGGACAGCTTCTCCGAGGCCTGCAGCTCACCCTCCGCGTGGATCACCTTGGCGCGGCGCTCCCGCTCCGCCTCGGCCTGTTTGGCGATTGCCCGGAGCATCTCCTGGGGAAGGTCGATGTTCTTCACCTCCACGTTGGACACCTTCACCCCCCACGGCCCGGTATGGCGGTCGAGGATCTCCTGGAGCTCCTTGTTGATCTTATCCCGGTTGGCCAGGAGCTCGTCCAGTTCCACCTGCCCCAGCACGCTCCGCAACGTGGTCTGGGAAAGCTGGCTGGTGGCGTACAAAAAGTTTTCCACCTCCACGATCGCCTTGTCCGGCGCCATGACCCGGAAGTAGATGACGGCGGAAACCTTGACCGTCACGTTGTCGTGGGTGATGACGTCCTGGGGGGGGACGTCGAAGGCGACGGTGCGCAGCGACACCCGGACCAGCCGGTCGACCCCCGGGATGATGAAGAAGAGCCCCGGCCCCCGCACGCCGGCCAGCCGCCCGAGGCGGAACAGTACGCCCCGCTCGTACTCGGGCAGTATCCTGACGGCGCTGGCGGCGAACATGACGAGAAGAATCAGCACGAAGATGAGCGGTACGTAGTTGAAGATGTCGAACATTTGCAACCTCCGGTATTTATGTAGGGGCGAGGCATGCCTCGCCCTTGGGTGAAACGCACGATGCCAAATCAGGGCGACGCATGCGTCGCCCCTACGACAACCTTTTAACCCGCACCCGCATCCCCTCCACCGCGACCACCGTCACCTTCTCCCCCTTGGCAACCGGCTCGTCGCTCACGGCCTCCCAGTATTCCCCCCGCACGAACACCTTCCCCTCCGGCGCCAGGTCTGATTCGGCCTTTCCGGCTTCCCCGACCAGCCCTTCGCCGCCGGTGACCGGCTTGCGCCGGTGCACCTGCACGGCCTTGGTGACCGCCACCAGGAAAAACAGGGTGGTGGCGAGAACGGTCGTGACGATGACCCCCCGGGAAACCCGCAGATAGGGCTCGGTCGACTCGAACAGGAGCATCGACCCGAAAACCATCGAGGCGATGCCGCCCACCGCCAGCATCCCGTGGGAGACGATCTTGATCTCGGCGATGAAGAGGATCAGGGCGAAGATGATGAGAAGGACCCCCGCGTAGTTGACCGGCAGGGTCTGAAAGGCGAAGAAGGCGAGGATCAGCGAAATCCCGCCGATCACCCCGGGGAGGATGACGCCGGGATTGGACAGCTCGAAGAAGAGGCCGAGCAAACCGAGCATCAACAACACATAGGCCACGTTCGGGTTGCTGACGGCGTTCAGAACCCGCTGCCGCGCGCTCATGTCGACGGCTGCGACCTGCGCCCCGGCCAGCCGCAATGCGGCACCCGTGCCGTCACGCCGGATGACGCGGCCGTCCAGCCTTCGCAGCAGTTCCGTACGGTCCGCCGCAAGCAGATCGACGACCTGCTCCTCCAGCGCCTTCTCCGCCGAAAGGGACGCGCTCGAGCGCACCATGCTCCGGGCCGCCGCGACATTTCTCCCCCGTTTTCGGGCAATCCCGTCCAGGTATGCTTCCGCATCGTTGAGTATCTTTTCCTGCATCACGGCGTCCGGCTTCTCCCCCATGGAGACCGGGTGGGCGGCCCCGATGTTGGTGCCGGGGGACATGGCGAGGATATCCGCGGCAAGGCCGATCACCGCGCCGGCGGAAGCGGCGCGCGCTCCGGCGGGGGTAACGAATACCGCCACCGGGACGGGGCTGGCCAGCTCTTCCTTGACGATCTCCCGCATGGCCGTATCGAGCCCGCCGGGTGTGTCCATCTCGATCAGCACCAGCCTGTCCTGTTTCAGGGCCGCTTCGCGGATACCCTTTCGCAGGTAATCCGCGGTCACCGGATTGATCGGGCCGTCTACGGTCATTACCCGGATGGAGGGGGTTCCTGCCCGGCAGGGGAAGGAAACGGCCATTGCCACGATTGCGATTGCCAAAGCCCGTACCATGCGTATCTCCCGTCCGCGGACATCGCCCGGTGGGGATGTCCGTCAATCAAATCCCGTTCAGCGCCCCACGTGGAGCCCAATGCACCCTCCTAGCGATCCGATCCGCCGTGGACGCTGCCTTGCGAAGCGATCCGCGCGTACTCCTTTTCGCTGACGAAGTCGCGGCTGTCCGGAACCCGGTCGAGGAAGACGAGGCCGTTGATGTGGTCGAATTCGTGCTGAAAGATGCGGGCGAGGAATCCCTCGTACTCTTCCTCGCGGATATCCCCTTCGAGGGTGAGGTAGCGTACCCGGACCCGCCGGTGCCGCTGCACGGACCCGCGGATGCCGGGGACGCTCAGGCATCCCTCCCATCCCGCGTCGGTCTCGTCAGAGGCCCAGAGGAGCTCGGGATTGATCATTGCTGTAGGCTTCGTCTCCGGGGCGTGGGGATAGCGGGGGGTGGGGCGGGAGGCGACGATGAAGAGGGCGAGCGGTTCGTAGACCTGGGGGGCGGCAATCCCGACGCCGTCCACGTCGGCGACGGTGGCGAGCATGTCGTCGATGAGAGAGCGGATGGCCGGATCGCGGGGGTCGGTGACGCTACGGACCGGCTCCCGCAGGACCGGATGCCCCAGTTGGGCGATCTGGCGCAGGACGGGCATGAAACTCCTCCGTGTTACAGCAGAACAACTTTTGCCCCGGTCGTTTGCCTTGCGATGGTGAACGGCCGGGCGTCAGGCGGGCTTCGCGTAGCGCTACGGCACGCACGCGGGCCTCTATGGTGATGCGTGCAGGGTTCTTTGCCTCTTCACAAAGTGTACTTTCGTTATGCCGCAATTCAAGAACGCGCCGCTGTTTTTCTCCCTTCACCCCCATAATGCCGACCGGATATTGCCGATGTTTGTTGACATCCAAAAAGAACAAAGTATTGTTTGTTAGTGTTGCTTAGTTAACGAAAGCTTATGTTGCCGGGGCTTTTATGCCCCCGGATATCGGCATATTTCAAGGAGGGTGTCATGGCAGAGCAAAGCAGCAGGAGAGGGTTTATACGGCTTGTGGATCGCCTGGCCGCGGTGGCGTTGGCGACAACACTTTTTTCCCTGCCGGTGCCGCATTGCGCCCAATCGGCCGGGATGACGGAAAAAGCGGAAGTCCTCTCCCCGCTGCCGCCCCCTGAAGCGAAACGCGCCATGGCAAGCCGCGTCGGTGGCGCCGAGGCCCCTTACTCCTGCCCATTCTGCAATCTGGCGGGAACCGACCTCTCCGGGAAGGACCTGACCAACGCCAATCTGGCCGGGGCGGACCTCTCCGGCGCCAATCTGAAGGGGGCTGTTATGGATGGCGTCATTCTCATCGGGGCCGATCTTTCCGATGCCAATCTTCAGAACGCCCGACTGAACGATTCCGCCAAGGGGCCGGCCAACCTCTCGCGGACGAATCTGACAGGGGCGTCTCTGTCGGGGGCGACGATGGACGGGACCGACCTGCAGTTCGCCGAACTCGGCGGCACTGATTTCACCGGCGCAGACCTCCGCAAGGTTAAATTCGGACCGCGGATCAAGGCAAAAACGTCCAAGGGGCGGAAAACGTCATTCAGGCATGCGACGTTGCGCAGGGAATTCGCCGTTGACGAAAAAGTCATGGATGTTACGGGTGTGAAATGGTTCGAAGAGAAGAGCGATGCCGCACCGGGAAACGGGAACATCGCGTGCGGCAATGCGGACCTGTCGGGGTTGACGAGCCGGATATACGTTTCCACCGGGGGGGCCGACAACGACAGTTGCGGCGCAACCCAAGACGCGCCCTGCAAGAGCATAGCATACGGAATAGGCCGCTGTGGCGGACCCGGCTGCGGCGTCCTGGTCAGCTATGACGAATATGCTCCGGCGGCGACGATAGCATTGCGCGACGGCGTGAACGTGTACGGCGGATGCCTGCCGCAAGACCAGGCAAAACCGGAATATTTTTCAGTGATCACGGCCCCGGCAGGCGGACTTCCCGCGGTAAGTGCCACGGGTATCAACAGCGGCGCGCTCCTCCAGGGGTTTCAGGTCAACGCCTCCGCCGCGGGTGGCACAAACGGCGCGGTGAGCATGGCCATGCTGGCCACCGACAGCAGCAGGCTCTCCGTCGTCAATGCGCAGCTTGTGGCCAATTCCGCGGGACAAGGGGCCGCCGGAGCGTATGGCGCGGATGGCCAGCGGGGAGGAGACGCCAACGGCCGCGACGGCGGCACGAACGGCGGCTGCGGCTCCACGGGTGGGGGGAAAGGGGCGTGTCAGATGGATATATCGGTAGACGTCCATTTCGCCTCCGTTGATTGCAACCCCTCGTGCAGCGAAAACAGTTGCTGGGGATATAACGGGTCACCCGGCACAACCGGTAACTGGCCGCACGGCGGGCAATGGGGCAACGGCAACTGCGCCGAGTGCCCGGTCAGTAGAGGTGACACGGGGCATTACGGCGATGGGGGCACCAATGCCGGATGCGGCAATAAAGGGTATGCTTCTGCGGATAAGGCGGGAAGGTTTGGCGGGGCTACCTGGGTCGGCGGCACCGGCGGGGCCGGCACGGGCGGAGGCAACGGCGGCGGTGGCGGCGGCGGCGGGGCCGGCGGATACAAGGCCGGCGCCTGCTTCTGGGTGCCCACGGCTGACAAGGGTAATAGCGGGGGAGGTGGCGGTGCGGGAGGATGCACGGCGTCAGGCGGAGGAGGCGGACGGCAGGGAGGCGCCTCGTTCGCGATGGTGGCGGTAAATTCTTCGGTCATTGTCCGGGGATCGGACGTAATAGCCGGGAAAGGCGGCGCCGGCGGCAAGGGCGGCAACGGGGCGAGAGGCGGCGCCGGCGGCAAGGGAGCCGGCGGCGCCGGCAACCAGCCGGGGGGCTACGGTGGCAATGGCGGAGCCGGAGGCGCCGGGGGCGCCAGCGGCGGCGGGGCCGGCGGCAATGGCGGACCTGCCGTCGGGATTGCCTTGGTTGGCGGTTCCGCGATCTCCGGCGAGCCCATCGTGTATTATGCGGGCGCCTCCGGCGTGCCGGGGGACAAGGGCCAGGGGGGCGGCGCGGTAGTGTCCGGCGCATGCACGGGGCCGGACGGCGATACCGGCGTGTCCGGGCTGGTAGCCGACACCTACCCGTATTGACCACCATGAAAGGAGCGCGCACGAATATGTTCATCGTCGGCTTACGGAGATCATTCCGACAGTGTCCCGTCGTTGCGGCATTGACCGTGATTCTGTCTGCGGTTGCCGGAGGCGCCGCATCGGCGTCGGAAATCTGCCCCGGGGCCCTCCACACCGGGCCTGACTATTCGAACCAGGACCTGCACGACCGCAATTTTTCCAACCAGAACCTGGCGGGGGCCAACTTCACCGGCGCAAACCTCAAGGGGGCCGTATTCAAGGGAGCGGTCCTGAACGGCGCCGATTTTTCCCTGGCGCAATTCGGCCCTTCCCCTGCCAGCCCGTTCACGACGAGCTTTACGCAGGCAAACCTTGAAAACGCTTGTTTCGCGGGGGCGAATATCTCCACGGCGGAATTCCAATTCGCCAATATCCCGTGCGCCGTGTTCGACAGCACCGACATTTCCAACGCCAGGTTCGGCCCGGCAATAAAGGCGGCCGCCACCAGCGGTCCCTGCCGGACCAGCTTTCAGAATGCCATCATGAACTGCGAATTCATCCCCCAATGGAAGGACCTCGCCATGAACAGCAGCCAAGTCCAGGGTTGCGCGGATTCGGTTTCAGACCGTGATTTCTCCGACAGCCGCATGAGCCGAGTGGTTTTTTCCGGCCTTAATCTGAAAAACACCAAATGGACGGGCGCCCAGTTGCAGGGGGCTTATTTCATCAATGCGAACCTGGAAAACGCGGTCTTCACCGGGGCAAACCTGAAACAGAGCCAGTTCAGCCAGGCAAAGGCGAAAAACGCCAGGTTCGACAGCCAGGCACAGTTGTCGGGGGCTCACCTGTCGGGGATCGACCTGACCGGGGCCGACCTCACGAGTGCTGTGCTTCAGGGCGCCGACGGTCTCCCCGCGGCGGACCTCTCGCTGGCGTTCATGCCCAATGCCGTGCTGACAAGCGCCGAGATGTCGGGGGTCAACATGTCCCACGCCAACTTTTACGGCGGCTCCGCGAAGGCTGACGGCGCGACCCTGCAGCAGGTCGACTGGACAAACGCCAACCTCGGCGGGACAAATCTCTCCCAGGGCAAAATGAAGGGGGCAAGGCTCGACGCCGCCAACCTGGTGAACGCCAATCTCGCCGGCGCCGATCTCACCCCCGTGAGCGGCTATCTCGCTTCCTCGCTGGTCAGGGCGAACCTTCAGGGGGCCGATTTCAGCGGCGCGAAACTTGTTGGCGCGAACCTCTCCAGCGCGGCGGTCGCCCTCGACAACGGGGTCCTTCTCTTTGCCGGGGGCGACGCGCAGGGGTTGACGCCGGACCTTGACAAGAAGCTGCTGACCGCCGAAGTGGCCACTCTCTTTTCGGGGCACGGCTACGAGCTCCCTGCCTGCGAGAATCCGAGAATCGTGGTGCTCCTGCCCGGCGGGCGGTGGCAGATACTGCTGAACAGCATGATCGGCCCGGGAAGGTATAGGCAGTTCGCCCTGACCAAGACCGCAACGGGCAACAGGATCAACGTGACCGGGATCAGCACGGAGCAAGGCATGCAAACCGGCGACCCGGTCCTGTTTACGGTGAGCGGGGATTATGCCGACATGCTCGACAGGCAACTCCCGCCTTCTGCTCTTCTGAATGACTTCGCAGGCAACGGCTACTCCCTGCCCCCGTGCTCCAATCCGTATGTCACCGTAAACCGCGTGGGTCAGCAGTGGTCCGTGAAGCGCATCGCCACCTCCGTGAATTCCGCGGGGCTGGGATATTCGGCGTTCACCCTGATGAAAAACGAGCCGGCGATCAAGTGTTATGGCTCCGAAATCCTCGTGATTCAGGAGGACAGCCAGGGGCAACTCTCCCTCGCGCTCTTCGCCGTCCAGAAAACAATGCTCTCCGCGGACAACTTCGACGACAACACCACCTGCCCGAACCAGAGATCGTACAAGGCCAACAAGGATGCGGGAGCCACCTGGGAGGAGATGATGACGGCGGTCACCCCCCCAAGGCCGCCCACGTGCATTCCGAGCCCGTTCAAATGGTGCGGTAACTGAGACGGCCATCCGATTGACATACGGCTTCCGGAGAGGCGGCCCTGAGGCCGCGATCATCCTGAAGGAAATCCTCAAGGAGGTACAACGATGAGATTCGTGAAGAACCGGACGGAAAAGGCGACCTTCCACTTCAACCTGGGGCTCAGCCCCCTCAGCAACGCGAACCATGAGTATACCCTGGCGACGGGGGAGGGAACGTTCGTGCTGAAGCGGCACACCCCCCAGACCCTCGCCCTGCATAAGGGAGGGAACCTGGTGCTGGGGCTGATGAGCGCACAGGAGCTGCAGAAAATCACCCACTACGCCGAGGACGTTGTTCTCCCTTCCGACGTGGCGCGTCTTTTGCGGCTGACTTACAGCTCGGGAGCGAAGGGGGCGGAGAAGCTCCCGGCCCTGGCCGGGGTGAAGATCCACATCCCCGAGAAAGCGGCCCGGGCAAACCGGCTGACCAGGGGGGGCGCTGTCGCAAAAGGGGCGCACCCGCTCTTGAGGCGCCTGGCGATGGGGGGAGCTGTCCCCTCCAATGTGGACCAGGCACAGTTGTACGCCGACGCCGACATGGTGTTCGATACCCCGCTGGACACGGCCAGGGCAATCGTATTCCAGCATCCCCAACTGGCGACAAGGAACCCCGATTCCGCGGCCATCATCGTTCAGGACCACATCGACACCACCGCGGACCTGATGAACCTGGCCCTGTTGGTCTCCAAGCTCGGACCGGCCACGGAGCACGGGGGGTGGGCCACCATCTCGCCGTCGGTGGACAAGGACGGCAATGTCCTCACGTGGGGACCGGGCTTCCCGGACCATCCCGAGGGGACGCCGGTCTACCAGTACCGGCTTTCCGACGAAATAGCCGGCACCCTTGACAAGGGCCCGACCGATGTGTCCTGTCCCAGCGTGACGAAAGAGGCGCTGCGGACTTCTCAGGACGACAACCGGCTGCAGAACGACAAATGGACCGTCCAGCAAGGGACGTCCGACCGGAAAGAAGAGCGGGATACATGCTTGAGCAGGATGAACCGGCTCTGTTCGGCGGAAGGGACCGGCGGGTACCAGTTTACCTTGAATTTCCTGACGCCGGGGTACGGAGTGGAAGCGTATCAATCCTCCATAGACTTCAAACCGGACACCTCAACCCCCGGCAAAGGGGAGTTCTCCATCGACACCAAGAATTATTATCTCCGGACCCTGGCGGCCTATGTGCAGTTCTTCGACATGAACGGCAACAGTGTCGCGGCGGCCAAGGATGCCGCGGTCGGCCTGCTGGCCCTCCCCCCCGACGTACTTCGGGAGATGGGTGTGAGCAGCGACAAGCAGTACGTCGATATTCTCTGGGCGGTCAACGTGATCCTCGGGATTCCCATGCCCTCTGATCCCATCAATCTCGACTTTACCTGGCCCGCGACCGCGGAGTCGTGCCATCTTCTCCTCGGCGGGCTGGGCACCAGCAACTGGGATGGCGACGTGGACACGGTGGGGGCGATTCTCACCGGGGTATTCCAGTACGGCATACCGGTCCTGTTTCTTGCCGCCGGCGCAATGATAGAAAACACCGGCTGGTACAAGGCCTTCATGCAGGACAAGGATATGCGCATGGCGGTACTGGGCGTAGCCTTTCCCATAGTTGGGGGGGGAGTCGCCACGGCAAGCGCGGTGTTCAACACCAAGCGCGTGCTGTTCTCCTTCGGCGACGCCATGGCGGGCATCCTCGCGAGCCAGCTGCTGGGCCGGCTGGCCGCGTATGTCTTTGCGAAGATAACCGCCGCGGAGGCGGCCGACAGCATTCCCTTCGTGGGGTGGGCGTGCCGGATCGCCAGCATGGTCGTGACCGGCATCGAGATAACGGAAACAACGGTGGAAGTGCTGATATCCCCGGCCACTTACAATATCGAGATCAAGCGCAAACTGGCCCTTGAGGCGACCATCAAACCCGATCCGCTGCACGGCACGGAAACAGATCCGGCGGTCTGGCCCCAGGTGGCGACCAATTACGTGGTGATCGTGCAATACAAGAACGGCACGAATTTCACTAGTACCGGAAAGCTGCCGACGGACCAGTCGAAGCGGGCGGACCCCATTGTCGCGACCTTCCCCGACCTCCCTTCCGGCGGGCGCCTGCAGATCAGCTGCGGCGTCTATTCCGACGATCAATGGCTGGCAGGCCAGTGGACCAGCTCCTGGATGGATGCGGTTCTCCCCGCCGGAGCCCGGGGCCCGCTGAAAGTGGCGGGCGCGATCCAGGAAAGCCTCGTGCCGCTCACGGCGCAAACCCAATACCTGTACGACAGCAAACTCTGCTACGACGCGGGATGCAAGAAACACATATGGGTGAAGGGCGCTCAGCCGACCGCTGTCGTCACGGACCTGAACAGCAGTCCGACCGGCAACAACCTGGCGGAGCTGGTGGACGTCACCATCAACAACAGGGCGTATATGCTCGGCTATTGCTGGCAGGCTTCGGGTCAGGATCTGCCGTTCCACGGCAGCACGGAGCCGACGGAGGGGCAGATTTACTCGTTCCAGAACATATGTACCCTGTCGGACCCCGACTCGGCGCTGAAGTTCCCGTGCTGCGGATTTTCCTCCCAGACCTATCTCTCCTACGACCAGTTCGGTCCGGCCCCGCTCTTCTCCCTGGCCGGCAGCTTCGAAGCCGACCTGGACGCGGGGAAGGTCACGGACGCCCTGAAGGAGGCCTTCAGCTCCCGCATGTATCCTCTCCCCGACGGCACGACCGTCAGGGTGGCGACCCCCACGGCTCGGTGGTACCTGATTACTACAGGGGGCGGCGATCCCGCTTACGATCTGCGGCGCGATCCGGACGGGTCGATCAACGTATTCCAGTATCCGACGCCCCTTTTCAGTCCGAACAACTTTTATATCGACACCAGCACCGACAAATATCATCTGCGCCGCGTGACGCTGGACGACCAGACGCCGTTCGACATGACCCCTTCCCTCAGTTACGGCTATTTCACGCAGCCGCACCTGGATTCGGTGAAGGTGCACCCGGCCGGCTACGTGGTGGGGGTCAACTGGAAGAATTGCAAAATGGAGATCATCCGGATTCCGGAACAGGGGGTGCCGGACGACCTGGCGCAGCCCGCGATCGTGGCATCCGGCGCCGGGATAAGGCAGGGGCTGATGCTGGGGCCGAAAGCCATAGCGGTATCGGCGGACGGCCGGATTCTCGTGCTGGAAACCCTGAACAAACGCATTCAGGCGTTCGACATCAATGGCAACCCCGTCCCATGTTTCAACGGCAACGACATTGTCGCGCTTGATGCGTCCTCATTCGCCGCAGACCTGGATGAAGGTTTTGTCACGGTGGCGCTGCGGGGGGAATTTGCGGCCCATGGCGCTGAATTGAGCCGCCAGTGGTGCATCGCGGACGGCAGCGACAAGTATGGTCTCAAGGGGGACACTGCCGAGACGGTGACTGTCAAGAAGAACGGCGCGTCGGTTTCCGACCTGTGGGCGATTACGGACTCGGGAGGAAGTTACGGCGTAAAGGTGGATGGCGACCATCTCACGGTCAAGGTGGAGGGGGCGGCCGGGTTCACATTGCCGCTGGCCGACCGGATGTATCTGGACTGCGGCTCGGTGGAGTCGACGATCATCGCCGCGTTCAAGGAGAACGGCATTACGCTGTCGCAGCAGGCCACCGTGACCGGCAACGGCCTCTGCGTTTCGTCATCATGCGAGGAAGAACTGAACAGAGGGACAATACCCGATGCGGTGAAACAGGCGTTGGCCACCCGGGACATCACGCTTTCGCCTGCCGCGACATTGTCCTCCGATGTGAACGTAACGGTCATCGAGCTAGGGGCGGAGTGGAAGATCATGGACAGCGTGACAGCGCAGGCGTACAGGGTATTCAAGGACCCGTCGGACACCGCACGCCTGAAGTCGCTCTACCTGAATCCCGTCACGGACCTGCACGAGCCGGACCCCTCTGCGACCGTACAGTACCTTGACCTGGCGGTGGAGATGAAGGGATACATTTACCTCCTGTCGTACACAGGGGACGGCAGCAATGTCGGCGATTACAGGCTGGACATCTACAAGCCCACCGGAGAATGGCTGACGCGGACCCCGGACGCGAGCAAGGACCCCAAAGCCACCGGCATAAACGGCGGGAAGCTGGTGGTGGATATGTGGCGCTCCATGTTCACGCTGAATTTCGAGCATTTCCAGGGGCCCGGGGGGAGGACCGAACCGTCGGTCAGCATGTGGCTTCCGACCATGCCCGGCTAGAGGCTCGGGCTGCTGATTCGCAGGCATCCGGTCCCTGTCCGGGCCGGATGCCTTTTCCTCTGCCATAGGCGATCGTTGCCTGAAAGGGGGCGATCGTTCCTCCCGCCATGGCTGCCGATGGACTCCTTCACGAAGCGGCCCGCGATGCGCACGTTATCTCCGTGCCGGCCCTTCCTTCAACCGCCGCCTCGATCTCGCCGATTCCGCAGATGGCGGCCCGCCTGCCGCCGCTTTCCAGGAACCGCACCGCCGCTTCTACCTTCGGTCCCATGGAGCCCGGCGGGAACTGTCCCTCCGCTAGGCAGTCGCGGGCCTCGGCAGTGGTCATCCGGTCGAGGAACCGCTCTTGCGGCGTGCCGAAGTCGAGGGCAACCCCCGGCACGTCCGTGGCCATGACTAATATCTCCGCTCCGACCTCCCCGGCGAGGCGCGCGCTCGCCAGGTCCTTGTCGATCACCGCGTCGATGCCGTGGAAGGCGCGTCCTTCGCGGACCACCGGGATGCCCCCGCCGCCGCAGCAGATGACGATGAAATCCATTCCCAACAGTTCGCGTATCTCTCCTTTTTCGACGATGGTGAGCGGTTCAGGCGAGGCTACCACCCGCCGGTACCCCTTGGGGGTTTTACGGACCGGCCAGGGCAGCCCTTGAGCCTGTTCCTCCGTGTAAAAGGGGCCGACCGGCTTGGACGGCTCGCGGAAAGCGGGGTCGCGCCCGTCCACCACCACGTAGCTGATCAGGCTTACCAGGTGCCGCTTGCCGAGACCCTGCGCCGAGAGTTCCGTGTCGAGGGTCGACTCGATCATGTAGCCGATCTGCCCCTGTGTCTGGGCGACCAGGATCTCCAGGGGGAGCTTGGGGACCGTGTCGCAGCACTCCTGCTGGAGGAGGAGGTTTCCCACCTGGGGGCCGTTGCCGTGGGTGATGACGACCCGGTAACGCCCGGCAAGGCGGGCGATCTGGCGCATCGGCACCCGGAGGTTGGCGAACTGCTCCGCGATGGTCCCTTCTTCCCCGGCGCGGATCAGGGCGTTGCCGCCCAGGGCGACCAGGAGGGTCTCTTTTTTTGTCTCGTTCTGCGGGATCATACCGAAAGTATACCCGAAACGTGAACGAATTCATTGCCCACTCATGCATGCCGGTCGGGATGCCGGCGCAGGGGCGAGGCAGATGGCGCTTGCGCCATTCCGCCGAGGCGGGTATACTCCCCTCATGCTCACTTATACGATATCGGAAACAGACCATTGCCGCAGCGTGGAGAGCTTTCTCCGCAACCTTCTCCCGACCGCGCCTCTAGCCTATCTGCGCAAGCTCGTAAAGTCCGGCCACCTGGCCCTGAACGGCGTGCAGCTCTCCGCCGACGCGCTGCTGCGCCTGGACGACACCGTTGCCCTCAAGGAGAGCGGCAAGACCAGGGCGCTCCTCGCCGGGCGCAGGGCGCGGCTCGACATCCTCCACGAGGACAGCTGGATCATCGTCTTCAACAAGGCGCCCGGGCTCCCGATGCACCGGGCCGCGGAGGTGGACGAGCGAAACCTGGTGGAGCTCGGCGGCAAGCTTCTGGCGGAGCGGGACGGTTTTGCGGGAAAGCTTCGGCCGGTGAACCGGCTCGACCGGGGGACCTCCGGCGCGGTGGTGCTGGCGAAGAGCCCGACTGCGGCGGGGATGTTCGGGAGGTTCGTGAAGGAGGAAGGGCTGGCCAAGGTCTACCTGGCGGTGGTGCAGGGGAGGGTGCCCGAAGAGGGGAGGATCACGGTGCCGCTGGAGGGTAAGGAGGCGGAAACCGGCTTCCGTTGTCTGTTCCGGGGTGAGAGGATGGCGCTGGTGGCCGCCTATCCGGTGACCGGCCGGATGCACCAGATCAGGCAGCACTTCCAGGCCATCGGCCATCCGGTGGTCGGCGACAAACGCTACGGCGGGAGAGCGCTGTCGGGGTACGAGGGAATCCTCCTCCATTCCTTCCGGACCTCGCTCACCCATCCGGCCACCGGTGAGGCGCTGACCGTTTTTGCGCCGCTGCCGGCGGGGTTCCTGGCCGAGCTGCGGGAGCTGGCCGGGGAGGGGTATCTTCCCCTGTTGCGCTCGTTGCCGGAGATTCCGTTTGATTATCATGTAGGGGCGCAGCATGCTGCGCCCATTCAACGTCCGTTATAATATCGGGCGCAGCAAGCGGCGCCCCTACAGTCCCAATTCCTTCCCGACCCCCTCCAGGTACCTCCGGACCTCGCCGCTGCTCTCCAGGGCAAGTGCGTTCGCCGCTATCTCGACGGCTTGAGCCCTGCCGATCCGCCGGATGGTCTGCTTGATGACCGGGATGGAGGGGGCGGAGAGGCTGAAGTCGCTGATACCCATCCCGAGCAGGAGCACCGCGGCTACCGGATCGGCCGCCATCTCGCCGCAGATGGAAACCTGCTTGCCGGCGCGGTTCGCCGCGTCCGCCACCTGTTTTATGGAGTGGAGGACCGCCGGGTGGTAGGGGTCGTAGTACTTCTTTACTTTCGGGTTGTTCCGGTCGGCGGCCAGGGTGTACTGGATCAGGTCGTTGGTGCCGATGCTGAAGTAGTCCACCTCGCGGATCAGGATATCGGCGGTCTGGACCGCGGCCGGGAGCTCCACCATGATCCCGAGGCGCATCTCCGGGTTGAACGGGTGCCCGTCCCGGGTCAGTTCTTCCCGGATCTCCGCCAGGATCTCCTTGACGGCCCTGATCTCGTCCACCCCCGAGACCATGGGGAACATGAGGCTCGCGTTCCCGTGGGGAGAGGCCATCAGGACGGCAGCGAGCTGCTCGATGAATATGTCCCGCCGCTCCAGCGACACCCGGATGGAGCGCCACCCCATGAACGGGTTGTCCTCCTTCGGGTAGGTGAAGTAGGGGAGCCCCTTGTCCCCGCCTATGTCGAGGGTGCGGATGTTGACCGGCAAAGGGGCGAACCCCTCCAGGATCTTCCGGTAGAGCCGGTACTGCTCGTGGCGGCTGGGGAACGACTTGCGGGTCATGTAGGGGAATTCGGTGCGGTACAGGCCGACCCCCTCGGCGCCGTTGGCGAGCGCCACCCGGACATCGGAGAGAAGGCCGATGTTGGCGCGCAGGTGAATGTCGCAGCCATCGGTGGTCACTGCCGGGAGGTCGCGCAGACCCTCCATCTCCCGCTGCTTCAGGCTGTAGTCCCGCTGGAGCCGTCCGTATTCCACCTTCACCCGGTCATCCGGCCTGATGTAGATATGCCCCGAGGTGCCGTCGATGATCACCTCGTCCCGCAGGCCGATGTTTTTCAGGAGCCCCTGGATGCCGAGCACCGCCGGGATGCCGAGGGATTTGGCCATGATGGCGGCGTGGGAGTTCACGTCCCCCTTCTCGGTGATGATGCCGAGAATCTTCTCGTGGTCGAGGGTCGCCATGTCGGAGGGGAGGATCTCCTCGGCGACGATGATCCGCTTCTCCCGCAGTTTTGTCCGGGGGCGGTCGGTCCCCTCAAGGGAATCTATGATCCTGCGGCCGATATCCTCCATGTCCACCGAGCGCTGCCGCAGGTACGGGTCCTCCATCCGGGAAAAGGCGAGCACGTAGTGGTCCACCACCTCCCGGACGGCCCGCACCGCGCCGTAATCGCCGTCGATCAGCTCCATGATCCTGCCGCTGAAGCCCCGGTCCTCCAGGATCATCAGGTGGGAGTGGAAGATGGCGGCGTCTTCCTTGGAAAGGGTTTCCGCCACCCGTTTCTCCATGTAGAGGGTCTGGATCTTCGCCTTCTCCAGGGCGAGCAGAAATCTTTTCCGCTCTTCCTCGACCGGCAGGACTTCTTCGAAACCGCTCCCCTCCCGGTTGATCCGGTTGTTGAGGAAATAGACCTTTCCCCAGCAGAAGCCGGGGGAGGCGGCGGTGCCGACCAGCACTGCCTGCCCCTTTCCCTTTTTCCTCCCGCCGGCCGCCTGTTCATCCCTGGCGCTGCCGGCCCTGATCTTTTCCAGTTCCTGTTCGAAAAAGGCCCGCTCTTCCTCTTTCTTCCGGATGGAATCGAGGAGCTTGGCGTTGATAACGATGCTCGAGATCTGGTAGGCGATGGTGGAGAGGGTGCTGATTTCGGCGGGGGTGAAGACCCGCGTTTCCCTGGTCTGGACGACGATGACCCCTACGGGGCATTTCCGCTCGAACAGGGGGATGCCGAGGAATGAGTGGAATTTCTCCTCCCTGGTTTCGCGGAAGTATTTGAAGCGGGGGTGGCCCGGGGCGTCCTCAATGTTGACCACCCCTTTCTGCTCGACGACCAGACCGGTCAGACCTTCCGAAGTCTTCATGGTGATCTTGCCGACGGAAGACTTGGAAAGACCCTTGGTTGCTTTGAGAGTGAGGGTTTCGCCGTCGTCTTCCAGGAGATAGATGGAGCAGACATCGGAGCCCATCCGCTTCGCCACCAGATTGACGATATTGTCCAGTGTTTCCTGGAGGTCGTGGGAGTGGAGTATCAGGGCGCTGATGTCCTCCAGGGTCCTGAGCCCCAGGCCTTCCCGTTTTTCTTCACCCATGGTCGATACCCGCTGAAGAGAATTTTCCCCGAAGTATAGTACATTGAGCGGCAAATGGAAACATTTCCACGGTCTTTTTTTATACCGTGCGTGCAATTTCTGGTCTTCGCCGGTGCTTTCTGATATAGTGAAACCGATTACAACCGGGGAGGGGACAATGAGCGCAACGTTCGATGATCATCTGGCGAAGGGGATATCGCTTCTGGAGGCCGGGGAGACCAGGAAAGCTGCCGCCGAATTCCACCGCTGCCTGGAGATCGAGCCGAACAACCCGGAGGGGTACTTCAACCTCGGCGAGGCACTGGCCGGCGACGAGCAGTTGGACGAGGCCGTCAAAGTCTATCTCAAGGGGCTCAATCTGGCACCGGAGGATACGGAGGCGCTGACCGCCCTGGGGGACATCTATTTCGAGATGGGGCGCCACAAGGATGCCCTGAAGAACTACCGGAAGGTCACCGAGCTGGAGCCGAAAAACGCGGACGGCTTCGTCAGCATCGGGCTCGTCTACAACAGCCTGGAGCGGGCCGAGGATGCGATCAAGGCCTACAATACGGCGCTGGAGATCGAGCCGGAAAATATCTTTGCCTACAATGCGCTGGGCGATGCCCTGTACGGCCTCGGCGAGCGGGACAAGGCGATCGCCGCCTACCGGAAGGGGATCGAGATCGAGCCCCATGACGCGGCGGCCCATTTCAACCTGGGTGAGCTTTACTACGACCTGGGGGAATTCGACGAGGCCGAGAAGGAGTGCCTGGAGGCGATCCGGCTCGACCCGGCTTTCACGCTCTCCTACCTGACCCTCGGGAGCCTCTACATGGACCGGGAGCATGTCGCCGATGCCATCAAGTACCTGGAGATCTATCTGAAGATGGAAAAATCGCCACAGGCGGCCGAGATGGTGGCCGAGGTGAAGGCGGTGGTGGAAGGCTTGAAGGAGGAAGTGGGGAAGGGGACGCAGGGATAACTCCGGGCAGGCGGTCGGACAGGGCTGCCCGGTATTTACCGAAAACGGATGATCTGTCGTGATTGATGCGGAAGCGGAAAAAGAGTTTTTACGGGGGCTGAAGCTGTTCCGGGAAGGGAATTCCCTGGCGGCGCTCACCTTTTTCGAGAGGGCGTCGGTGCTGCGGGGCAAACCCTCGTATTTCTCCTGTCTCGGCTTTTGCATCGCCAAGGAGCGCGGGCAGGTCCGGAAGGGGTTGCACCTCTGCCGGGAGGCGCTGGAGCAGGAGCCCGACAACACGGTTCATTATCTCAATCTCGGCCGGATTCATCTGGTGGCGGGAAACAAGCAGGAGGCGATCAGGGTTTTTCGGGAAGGGCTGGCCCATGGGGCGAACCAGGAGATTGCCGACCTTCTGAACGAGATCGGGACGAGAAAACAGCCGGTCATCCCGAGCCTCGGCCGGAATCACCCGGTCAACAAGTACCTGGGGATCATCCTGAGCAGGCTGGGGCTCAGATAGCTAACGGTGGCGCCGGGAGCGACATCCCTGCAAACGCAATGCTGAAATGGCCGCTTCTCACTGAGCGGCCATTTTTTTTGCTTGCCGGTTGGTCCTTTTGTTCGACAAGCTGAAAAATCAGCCTAAATGATCTTGCTGAGGGGGTATTCGATGATCCCCTCCGCCCCGAGTCTCATCAATTCGGGGATTATTCTCCGGACATCCTTCTCGTTCAGCACGCTCTCGATGGATACCCAGTCCGAGTTGTAGAGGTGGGAGACGGTCGGGTTCTTGAGGCTCGGCAGGACCCTGGTGATCGCTTCGATCCGGTCTGCCGGGGCATTCATCTTCAGCCCCACCATGTTTTCCGCGTCCAGCGCCGCGTTCAACAGGGTGGCGATGGTTTCGATCTTGGCCCGCTTCCACGGGTCGTTCCAGGATGCCTTGTTGGCGATCAGCACCGGCACCGACTCCATCAGGTCGCAGACGATCCGGAGGCCGTTCGCTTTGATGGTGGAGCCGGTCTCGGTCACCTCGACGATGGCGTCGCACAGCCCATCCACCACCTTCGCCTCGGTCGCCCCCCAGGAGAACTCCACGTTCACCGGGATGTTCCGCTCGGCGAAATAACGCTTGGTGAAGCCGACCAGCTCGGTGGAGATGGTGGCGCCGTGCAGGTCCTCCGGCCGTTGCACCTTCGAGTCCCGCGTCACTACCAGCACCCAGCGGGCGGGGCGGCGCGAGACCTTGGAGTAGACCATTTCGCACACCTCGACCACGTCCGAGTCGTTCTCCCGCACCCAGTCGCGTCCGGCGATCCCGGCGTCGATGGTGCCGCGCTCCACGTATTTCCCCATTTCCTGGGGACGGATCAGCTTGCAGTTCATCTCCTCGTCGTCCACGCCGGGGAAGTAGCTGCGCGACGAGATGCTGATCTGCCATCCCGCTTTCCTGAACAGTTCGACCGTAGCGTTTTCCAGGCTCCCCTTCGGGACGCCGAATTGCAGCAGATTGGACATATACGATCCTTTGGGTGGTGTTGGGGCGCAGCATGCTGCGCCCTGGCC